>NZ_JBFNXH010000006.1:0-1345 GCF_040812395.1 Paenibacillus tabacirhizosphaerae
GGCAACAAGTAGAATACCATTGTTAAAAGCCAGTTGCATGGCTTCTTCCAATGCAGATGAGTATTCAGTTCCAGCAAAGCTCATCGCCACGATGTCCATATGATTTTCAATGGCCCAATCAATCCCCTGAATGACCTGACTGTACGTACCTTCTCCATTAGAATCTAAGACTTTTACATTGTACAGGCTGACATTTGGAGCTACCCCTATAAGTCCTCGATAGTCCTTCAATGCAGCTAGAATTCCAGCCACAAATGTACCGTGGCCATTGGCATCGTCTAACGATGTATCATTGGGTACAAAGGAAACTCCCCCAGATACGTGAAGTTCAGAAGAGTGAGTGTTAATACCAGTGTCTAAGATTACCACCTTGACACCAGTACCGTCCACCCCTTGATTTTGAGCTTCGGGAACATGAATTTGATTCAAGTTCGGCGTAACGATATCCCCTGTTTTCTTAACGACGCTGTCTTTTTCAATGTAGGCTATGTTTGGATCTTTCTTTAAATCTTCTACTTCAGTTGCTGATAGATTCGTCGTGATATGAGAAGAAAGGTGCTTAAATTTCTTTTCCGTTTTTTCCTGTTCTTCGCTGTTCAACTGGAATAAGCTCCGTTTCTTCCGCTTCGTTGCGTTCAAAGATTGCTGTCCTTTTTTCGCATCTTTAAATTTGATGATATAAGATCCAGCTTCTGGCTTGCCACTTAGACTATTCTTCGAATTTTCATCTTGTGCCGTTGCAAATGTTGGTGTGATAAGAGAGAAAAGAAAGATGATGATGAGTAATAGTGATAGGGTTCGTTTTTGCATAAGTACCTCCATGTTCTTAGTGTATTCGTTATGATACTAGTATCAACTTCCCCCTTATATCGTATTTGTATCTTTCTCCACCATTCAGATCGATAAAAGGGTTCCATTCTATTCCACTTTTTTTAAATTCAACATTACGATACAGAATATATCCCGTGCTTGCCGGACTGTGGGAAGTAGTTGGATATAATAATCCAGCTTTTCCAGACGTTGAATTGGCAGTGTATTCAAAGTGCTGCCACGTTCCTTTTTTCGCATTATCATAGGAAAACCCATGCAGAAACACTCGTTCGCCATTTATTATAAATGTGCTACTGAGAATGCAGATATAAGCAATACACTCATACATAGTATGGCTAGTATTCTTTGTAACCTGCTAAGTTGTAACATGTGTGGCAGTTCTCCTCTCTATAGTTGATCAAATTAATGCATCATGGAACTTTCGCGATCTGAATATCATCAATCGACAAATTTCCACCAGAATGCAATCCCCAAATGAGATAATAGTTGGCATACGCATCGGTCGTGAAAGTAA
>NZ_JBFNXH010000006.1:1625-280572 GCF_040812395.1 Paenibacillus tabacirhizosphaerae
GCTGCCCGCTTTGTCTGGATACCCCGAGTTAAAAGTTGTTACGTCGTAGGAACCACTTTCAAAACTTTCCTTGTACCAATCAATATTTTTATTTATTGTGTTACCATTATTATCATATGTCCAATTTTGTTCTAATCTTTTACCATATTTGGAGAAAATAAATGATCGTAATCTTCCCGAATTATCATAAACATATCTATTCATACTATAGTAACTTGAGTCTATAATAACCATTTCCGTAGTTGGATCAATAACTAAAGGATACTGTAACCCTTTATCTTCCAACGTCATCTCAATTAATGTCTTGTCCCCTTTCTGCTTCACATCCACCTTCAACTTGTCATAACGCTTGGCATCACTCGAAGTATCCTGAACCCACATTTGCGGTATCTTGAATTGGACTTTCCCATTCTTGTCTACAAAATCAATAGAACCATCAGAATTTAATCGAGGTTTCACACCTTTTGTTTTCATTTCAAATGAAAATATCTTTGGCGCCCTGTTATCCTGAAGAATCATCTGCATCTTAAGCTGATCATTTTGCACCTGATACTGTAAATCCGTACTCTGCCATGCATTCGGATAAGTGATGGTGTTTCCATATACGATTCCCGTAACATCGTTCATCCCTTCAGCTTTATATGTAACAGCTTGATCATACACCGAGAAGGTGACTGATTCTTTGCTGCTACGGCTATCGAGCTTCACCTTAAAATTGTTTGCCAGTACACTATGCGTGAAAGAGATATCATTATTGCTTACGACTCTCATTTCGAAACTAGGGTCAGTATTATCTAGTCGAATCGTATTATCGATATCTTGCCAAGCTTGACCATCAAAGTAATGTAGCGAATATGTAGCAGTCTGGACTGTTGTTGTTCCATCGTTGTTAAGGAAAGTTTTACTGTTTCTTGTGCGTTTATTGATGAGTTCTTTTACCGCTTGCGTAGGATTAAATATTTTGGATTTCTTATCATTGTATGTCACTGATGAAACAGTACTTGATTCATGGGGATTGAATGAACTGATAGCACTTGCAAATATATCCGTATTATTTGAGGATTTGTTTGAAAATAGAATCTCTGATGGATTCGTTAAATTATTGGGTGTTTGGGAAGTGATTGGAGCAAACGACTCATATAAAGGACTAGCTAATGGTTCTGTTAGAGGCAATGCTGCAATACCTCCAAACGGTATTAATGAAAATAAAACTGTACTCACTATAAGCGTCGATACTCTCTTTCTCCACTTCCAAGTCATATACTGACTCCTTTCGGTATTTAATTCCAATAGAATCTACTATATCGTACATAAGTCTCCTTATCTTTGAGATATATTGTCGAATCGAGTCAAAATTAGTGAAATTTGCATTAATTTTTTTGAGCATGAAAAATAGCCCTCTCAGCTTTAAAAAGGGCTGCGTTATATACAATAATATTCGACTAGTCTCCCCGATATAGCCTTACCACGCGCACTCCACATGCCTTGAATAGATAATAATGATGCTCTAAAAAGCTAGTATTCCATTGGTGGAAGATGTTTATCTCAATCATATCAATAAATACTTCCTTCAATCTATTAGACTATAAAATCTGCATAAAAACTGTCATTACATTTTGTAATCGCTACTTTTGAGGGAAAATTACTAATCCCCATGTTTGCTAGAGCTACACAGTCCATTGCCCACGCATATAATTCTTGGGGCAGCTTATAGCAAACAGGAACCTCACTTTCACTAACTGTAATCACTGGAGTCCCATCCTTCATAAAACATTTATTCTTAATGGCGGTTGCTTACTCGAATCAAAGAAGACTTTTCCTCCTCTTTGGTTAAAAAAATAATCCTTATCAGTCTCTGCTATCTGATCAACCTGCAATTTTGATCTCATATCATCATAATGTTTTGCTAAGCGTTCACATACCAGTGTATTAAAGTATTCGCCATGCATCTTTTTATCAATGGCTCTAACATCATCAATTGTCCTGTAGCTACTCATATAATCGAGCAAAGAAATAATAGCAATCAGGTCATCTGAGTAATTTCCTGAAAAAGCCTTATACCACGCATTATTCAAACGGCATATGACATGTAACAATCGTTTATATAAATAGAGTTGACGATCATTTAATTCGAACCACTTTTCCCCTAATATTTTCTTATTGACTCCATCTTCAAAGGAATCATATTGCAATTCAGTATGTAAAGATTTAAGCAATTTAGAGATTATACCAGCCAGCATATCCGCCATCCTAACCCCTACATGTTCTTTTGAATCAACCTCTGTAACAGGGGAGAGTCCTACTTGTTTTGCCGCTTTCAACGTATCGCTATCATCACCTTCTTTATCAATAAACAGCGCATATTTAGAAATATTTTTCTCTAACAAATATTTTTTAAAACCATCAAAAGCAATTCGATAGTTCCAATTAATATCCCTGTGCTCATTAATATCTTCAAGTAACCTTACTATTTGCGAAAAAGCTGATGTTTCGTGCCTCTTCAATTTTGTGTTTGCTCGATTCGCAGCGATTCGTTTATGGAAAAATGCTTTTAATAACTGAACCAATTCGCCTGTGTTTTCATACATTCCACTAATAATTTCCTGTGGTCTGTACATCACTATTGCCTTAACGATTGAATACTTCAAGGCATCCGCATCTACAAATACACTATTCATATAATTTAGAAAGAGTTGGTTTACGATATATTCTATTTTGCTTGTTACAGAAAAATACAAAAAGATGCGATTGTCAAACACATCTAAAAAGTCATGGATAAATGCTAAATTGTCGGAGCTTAAAGAAGCCAATCCATTTTTTAATTGTTTTGTCTTCAATGTCGAGCTTTTTAACTCTCCATTTGATTTGCGGTCTGAAAGCTTCTCTTCAAACTCAAGATATCGTTGAAATATAGAATTTTCATCTTCAGTACGCCATCCAACAATTGTTGTAACAAAATTATCGTAGTAATTATCAGAAACAACTGTAGAATGATTAATTTTTCTACTATGCTCAGATTCATCATAATAAAAATTAACGTTGTTTTCCATAAACACTATACCCCTTGTAGTATACGAAGTATTATTCCATTTATACCATGCAGTAGTAACTTGATCACAAGAACTAAAATGATTCACAACTCACTTTATAAAACACAAAATACTATTATAGCAATAAATATAGCAAGGGAGACCTTACACACTACAAAATCCCTCAGTGCAGTCACTGTCACATCTCCATTTCCGCACCATTATTATTAGGCGCTCCACATGTGAGGAGCACTTACGCTACTATTTGCAGATTGAGCATTGCCGCTCCCACCTTCAACTCGACCCTCTGCTTTACCACACTATCGATGATACAGTTCTTCGTTTCCTTGCTGAGGTGAATGAGCACCCGTCTGAATTTATTACAGTTAAAACAGGAAAGTAACGTGGTGGGACAGCTCTACGAATCAAGATTCGACAACACATCAAATATATGGAATTTTTTCCTGTTTTAAATTACTATAATACTAGGAAAATCAAATTAGGAGGTAGGGACATGACTAGATGTACAGCTCCAGTAAACGGACATCGCTCAGCAAGTGCCGCAGCCAACTGCCCAGCGTGCAGAGGGCGTTATGGCCGCTATGGTAGTGGTGGCGGCTACAATTCGTACTCGCCCTCATCTTACTCCTCGTCCTTGACAAGTGGAGGGGGTCGAAGCAGCGGCGGCGGTTCCGTCCGCAGTTCAAAACCACGCTGGTCAGGAGTAGGTTCGTCCATATTGTACACTTCTGAAGAAATTAGGTCATTAACACCAATCCGCAACAGCGTCGAAACCCTAGCAAAACAACCTGACCTTCGAGACGTCTTCCTTTGCCATGCGTGGGACGACCGGAAGGGAGCCGCAAAGGAGTTGCACGATCTGCTTGAGTCACACGGTGTCTCCGTCTGGTTTAGCGAGAAAGACGTTAGCCTCGGTGTTCCGTTGCTTCGCGCTATCGACAAAGGCTTGGCTAACTCGCGAGTTGGAATTGTGCTGGTGACCCCTGCACTGCTACGCCGCCTCCCAGCAGAGGGCATCGCCGACAAAGAACTTTCGGCACTCCTTGCAGGTGATCGGCTCGTTCCGATTGTGCATGATACAACGTATGAAGCTCTCCGCGAAGTCAGTCCCTTGCTCGGATCACGAAGCGGCTTGAACACTGCAGAAGAGCCAATGGCAGACGTCGCGGCCAAGCTCGCAGAGTTAGTCGCCCTTTAAGCTCTGTTGATCTACCAAAGTTTGCTGTTCAGTTGGGGCTGTTAGGATGCTTTACCGCTTCTCGCTTACTTGGCAGACGCCGTTGTACAAGGCTTAGTAAAGGAGACCTTGCATATAGCAAGGTCTCCTTTACTTTAGACTTGAGCAGTACTGTCACATCTCATTTCGCACCATCAATATTAGGCACTCCACATGTGTTATGTGTGGGTACATAAAGATAGGTGGTTCCGTAATCTGTTGAAAACTGGAAGATCGAGTATTTTGCCAAGAAATTGAGTGCTTTTAAAGAAACTAATCCGAAAAGAGAACAAGTAAGTATGTTAGGTAGTATGAAATTGCCACCGCGACAGACGAATTCGAATCGAAAAGATGCAGATGATCAAAATGGGGCAGATCGAATTTAAATTTTGTTGCCCCATTTTGTTCAACTCTATGAAAAATCAACGCTTCGCCTTATAAAACTCATGATAAAGCTTCATGAGCGCCCTTTTCTCAATCCGCGAGACATACGAGCGGCTAATCCCCAGCTCCTTCGCAATCTCCCGCTGCGTCCGCTCTTCCCCGCCGAGCTCCAACCCAAACCGGCCCACGACGACCTCTTTTTCCCGCTCATCCAATATATCTAAATTCTTATAGATTTTGCTTTTCTCAATCTTGAGCTGCACCTTATCCACGACATCATCCGCTTCAGTCCCGAGGATGTCGATCAACGTAATTTCATTCCCCTCTTTGTCCGTTCCGATGGGATCATGCAAGGACACATCCTTGCGCGTTTTCTTCAGTGAACGCAGATGCATGAGGATCTCGTTCTCGATACACCGCGCGGCGAACGTCGCGAGTTTCGTCCCTTTATTCGGCGAGAAGGATTCGATCGCCTTAATCAATCCAATCGTCCCGATGGAGATCAAATCCTCGAGATCTTCACCTGTGTTGTCGAATTTTTTGACGATATGCGCAACTAATCTTAAATTGTGTTCGATAAGCATGTTCCGGGAGTGATCATTACCTTCTGCCATGAGCCTGAGATGCTTTTCCTCTTCTTCTTCGGTGAGAGGTTGCGGAAACGCGTTATTTTTGACATAGGATACGAGCAAGGTTAGCTGTTTAATTAATATGGCAATCGCACTAAACAATCCAGGCATACCAGCCACCCCCCTTTAGTGTTTGCGGATCATAGCTGTTTCGGAAGCCTCCGCGCAGAGATTAGTATTAGTGTATGTGGGTGGGTGCCTAGAAGTGCATGTACGCAAAAGATAACCTCAATCACTCACTTTCCCTTCATCATAGATAAGAAAAGTTGCTCTTTTTGGTGTCATTTGTTGATGCAAAAAAACTGAATTTCATGATTTTGCTAACATTTTTTAGATGAATAATCATTTCTCACCATCATATATTTGAAATGTCTGAGCCTCAATTGCAGTAACAAAACGCTGCTATTAGGTTGGCAATATTTTATTAGGAGGATACCTGTGAGTAAAATCAAGAATGATTCCCCGAAAGTAGCGAAAGACAATTCACTCACGCTGGAAATTAAGTCGAAGGCGTTCAGCTTCAAAAGTTTCCCGGACAATCCGCTGAATGAGAAGATCGCCGAAGCAGTTAATGGAATGGGGCGCGTAGGGGCGGATGCCGACCACAAATACCAGAAAACCTTAGCGGGTCTGTCAAGATCCGCCAAAGAAGTCACGGCGCTAATCTCGGCCGAATACCATCAATTGCAGGAAGATGAATATTTGAACCGTTGGTCTTTGGTTCAGTTGTTGAATGATTTGAAACAACCGTCGACGTTAACAGCGCTGGAAGATATTGTTGCAAAGGCGATCCCGCCGGAGAGATCGGATGATCCGCACAGTTTTAGCACAGTCGGAGAAGAAGTCATTATTCGAACTACAGCGATCGAGGCGATTACCCGGATAGCGGCTTCAGGCGACGAACATGCGAAAGCGCTTTTACTTAGACACACGGCTCACGACAACTTTTCAGTAAAAAGAGCTTCAATCCAAGGGTATTTAACATATGGCGGCAAAGACGCGCACGAAGTGCTGTTAAAAACACTCCCGGAGGAAGATCATTACATTCTCGATATCAAACGGACGGATGTACGCAAAGTGCCGCAAGCGGAAGGCGGTCTTCATGTTGTCAACCGTGATAAAGATGTGTTACCCCCGCCGGTATAATGGTTCATAATGAGCTGCTGTTTTCCATAACTAACATCACCTGAGGAGGTATTTTATGGCAAGCTGTACATATACGGTTCCTGATAAAAATGTAAGCGGGGATAACTTTTACGGAGCTATTATTTGCAATCAGGCTTATATCGATTATTTTTGGAACACTTACGGTTTCAGCGGAAATAAAGATTATTGGGACGACGGTTTCGGTTGGGAAGATCCGTGCAATACAAACAAACCGCTCGCACGCGCTTTTAATGCTTGCTATTTGCTCACTTATTCAGCGGAAGACTACTCGAATGAAAGTTGGAGCTCCCCGATTCTCAACTGGGGCCGACGCTATGTTCGGGATAATATTGACGATTTGCGTTCTCTATGCGGCGACGGCAGTGCGATTGCCAGATCCTATTACGGGCCATTCACAGACGATCGTGTTGAGCTGTACTTGGGTTTCTTCTACTCTAAGGATGTTCCCGGCCGTGCAGAAACGCTCATTCATGAAGCGCGCCATATGGGAGGTAAAAGCCACAATGCCAATTTCCCGGCTGGTTCGGTCTTCGGCGGCGGAAAAAGCGGAGCAGATTCCAACTGGGGCTATGAAGGCGCGTGGATGTATGGGGCTCTGTACTTATGGTGGTTTTATGCGGCCGGCGCCCGCACCACTTCGGCTATGAGGGAGCGTGCCCGCCAACGGGGCAATCTTGTCATTGATAATGCGTTTGCGACACATCCCGGATTTAACATCTGATTCAACGGAACTTGGATGGGGCTGTCTCATAAGTCAAGAAAATGGCTTATGAGAGGCCCCTGCCAATGAATTTGGCGTAAGACGCTTTTGCAGTATTGAAGAAGCCGAGCGTCGGGTTATCTGTACCGCCACACGGGCTCCGCCAGCCGAACCCTATGTGACGCATGAAACTGCGCCCTCGCACCAGGTTCCACATAATCGTCCACATAGTGCATTAAAATCAGCTTCTCCTGAATCTCCTCAGGCAAAGTGAGCAGCTCCGCGAGCGACGTATGCGATGGCAACTCATCATTTTGCATGTGGCACTCATGATAAATCATGCGCACATTATCTGCCACGCTCCGAATGTAGCTCGTATCCAATCTTGTATCCCCGCTGAAATAGAAATGCGGTTTGCATAAGATCCCGTAGCTTAGCATGCCCGGCACATGCAGGGTTGGGATCGCCTCAAAGGTAACGCCAGCTATCGAGAAATGTTTTTCCACACGTTCCATATCGAAATAATCGGTCAGCGTTCGTTTCCCCCGCGTTGTCAATTCGAGACCATGGCGCAGACATTGCCATAAATCTTCTTCGAGGCCACCGGGCACAAAAAGCTTAGGCTTTACTTTGCCTGGATACACGCGATGAAATAAAGCCAGCTTCTGCAGTCCGTTGATATGATCCTCATGCAGATGCGTGATGAAAATGTTCGTGATTTGATTCAAGGACAAGCCCAATTGATGCAAGGCATAATGATTGGATTCCGGAAAATCAATGGCCAGATGTGTGCCTTCGAACTCAAACATGGCGCTATTGTGGCCTTGCAGAACGCTAAATCCATCCCCGCAGCCAAAAAAAGTAACTTTCATGCTAATCTAACCCCTCCAACTCCAAATGAACCCATCCGTATACGCCCGCTCTTTAATTTCCATCTATGAATACCGTTATCCATTGTACTACTTACAGACTGCACATTCTACTCAACTGCGCGCCCCGTCAGAAGCACTGATTGCAAAAGCAAATATACGAACATTAAACCATTGACATCATTTAATGTTCGTATTATGATATTCAAGGCATTAATAAACAGCTACATAGACTCGAATCGTTCGTATATCCTTGAGAATTGGCTTAAGGGTTTCTAGAGGGAGCCATAACTTCCTAGCTACGACGGGGCCGCTTTGGCATACCCGTGTGGCTGGGATTTTTTGCGTTTTCATGCGTTAAAAAAAGGAGATCGAATCGAAATGAGTACTTATGACTTCATTGTAGTCGGTGCTGGACCTGCCGGAATTTTTGCATGCTATGAAATGACGCTTCGCCATCCCTCAGCCCGCATCTTGCTAATTGATAAAGGGCACGACATTTACCGCCGCAGCTGCCCGATCCTCGAAAGTAAAATCAAGCTTTGTCCACCGCCTGCCGGGAAAAAGGATTTCGCAGGCTGTCTTCCTGCCTGTTCCATTACTGCCGGCTTCGGCGGCGCTGGCGCGTACAGCGATGGCAAATTCAATATTACAACCGAGTTTGGCGGCTGGATGACCGATTATTTGGCTCCATCCAAGGTGCTGGAATTGATTCGCTATGTCGATGACATCAACTTGCTTCATGGCGCAACGCCGAATGTAACAGACCCCACGACTGAAGCTAAACCACATACAAATTCAAACGAATTCCTTGCTGCAGCAGGCAATTCGTTCTTTATTTTTTTAGCCCGGAAACCCTTTCCCAAACGTTAATACTGTGTTAAAATGAAAGCGTTCTCAGTTGTAAGCGTTAACATTGTATAAGAGGGGGCCAAACAATGAATGTAGCGCTCGATATGAAAAACACCTATGAAGACTTTGTACTCCAAAAAGATATTGTGTACTTTCGGGTCGGAGAACGCGGACTTGTCAGTTTTCACGGTAAAAACTATCATATCAAGAAACGCATGTCGACTGAGGAGATTGTTGAAATCACTTCAGATCTCGACTTCTTTAAAGTCAACACGGACTGTTACGTAAATACGCGGAAAATCAGCCAGATTCAAGATAACAAGGTCTTCTTTGAACTCAAAGGCGCTGAATCCAAGTATGTAACGATTACGAAGCTCCGTCAGTATCGATTGAAGGAAATCTGGCAGCAGCGTAAAACAGAAGCCATTCTGGAAGACATGATGAAATAGACGAAAAAGGAGCCAGCGATAACTTTCGCAAGCTCCTTTTCTTCATCTTATGAAATTTTGGCGAGCGCCTCTTGGTGATGTTCGCGAATTAGAAATTTTATGTAACTGACCGTTGTATCCTTTGCCTTCTTGGCCTCTTCCAAGGTTGCAAAGCTGTATTCCGCATGGTCCGTGCTTCCATACTTCTTCAACTCCTCGTACCCCATCCCCAGCGTGGAGAAATTATGTACGAGCTCATAAGGTGTATTCGCATCCGCATGTTTCACAAAAATATCTTTGCTGAAAAAAGAACCCTGCTTCTCAACTTTAAAAATAACCCGGAACGGTTTATCTTTATCCGATACGAAACACTTAATAACAACATCGATTTCCATCGTTTTATAATCCACCGGTTGGGCAGGTACCTGCTTCGGCATACGCTTCCATTTTTTAAGAAATCCCAGCATCGTCTTCTCCCTTCCCGTTCCCGACATGAATCTACATCATATTGTAGTGGATAGGTCGAAAGTTGACAACCTAATATTTGGATATTCCCGAAAAAATGAGTCTAATTTCCTACTTTTCAACGAATCCGCGCTTAACAGTCCTGTTAACATGCCGGGCACCGCGCCGGTCGTATTAAATCTTCGCCAGAAGATGGGGAACAGAATGACGGGTAGACGCGCTTGCCGCAATCGCGAAAGCCACCGAGACGAGGAACTATGCAAAAAACCAAGCTATCGAACGCTTGGTTTTCATGAGATATAGGATTAGACGGCGGCTTCTTCCAGCAATCTTTTTTTAGGCCCTTTTTTAAATTTCCAAATGATTAGCAAACAAAGCAGTCCACTTAATATGCCGCAGCTGAGAAAGGCACCGTTCGCCCCGTACCGGTCGGCGATGAAGCCCGCAAACAAATTTCCAATCGGTGTAGATCCTGCGAACACGAGGGAATACACACTCATTACCCGCGCTCGATATTCCTCTTTGGCATGCATTTGCAGGTTGGAGTTGCTATTGGTTGCAAACATGATGTTAAAAAATCCGGTCAGCGCCAACAGCACCCCCACCAGCCATGCGGAGCTGCTTAATCCATTGAAAATCAAGCACATAGCCACTAGCAAGCTGCATACGCTGCTGATGATGATCCGCGGTCCTTGTTTGCGGAATGACATCGTCAACGCCCCGGCAAAAGAACCGATTCCTAAACAAGACATCAACGTTCCGTAGGTCGTCTCTCCCAAGTGCAGCACATTTTTCGTGAACACCGGGATGAGTACGTTAAAGTTAAAAGCGAGCGTTCCAATCACTGTGACAAGCAGTACGGTTTGGGCCAGCAGCGGATCTCTGGCGATGTAGACAATCCCGTCTTTGATTTCTTTCAACACGCCTTCGCTTGACCTTTTTTTCCGCACATACGGGGCGGCTTTAATATGCAGCAATCCATACAGCACAGCAATAAAGCTGATCCCATTCAAAAGAAAGCACCAGCCTGCGCCGAGCAGCGCCATCATTACGGCGCCAATGGATGGACCCACAATCCGCGCCATATTGAACGTTGTTGAGTTTAAAGCGATGGCGTTCATCAAATCTTCTTTGCCCACGATTTCAATATTAAATGCCTGCCGCGTCGGCATATCCAGCGTATTGTTAAGCCCGAGCAGCAGTGCAAGCACCAAAATATAGCTGTATTTCACTGAATCCGTCAGCACAAGTATCGCAAGGGTGAAAGCGAGGATCATCGATACCGTCTGCGTGACGAGCAAAATATTTTTCTTCGGAAATTTGTCGACGATAATCCCTGCGAACAAGGAGAAACAAAGGATCGGCATAAACTGAAACGCGCCTACGACGCCAAGCTTAAACGGGGATCCCGTTATCGTGAGCACGAGCCAGGATTGCCCGATATTTTGCATCCACGTGCCGATGAGTGACACACACTGCCCCAGCCATAAATAGCGATAATTGCGATGCGTCAACGCATGAAAATGCCGATCGATAAAGGTCGTTCCCGCAAGTCGTAAATTCATTTCTCCACCTGCTCCTCTGCGAAACGCGCTGCATTGTTCCCCATTTTCTCCAGAATCGAATGCGCCATTTCCTTCTCTTCCTCTGTCATCCCGTATGTTAAGCGTTCCCGCCAATCGACAAGTACTTTGCGAACATCGTCCTTGATCAGCAGCGCTTTCTCGGTCAAATGCACTTCGTTGCAGCGCTTATCCTTTCTACTAACGGTCCGCGTTATGTAGCCTTGCTCCTCCAGCTTCTTTAACGCTTTTGCCGTCGTGCCTTTATCTATTTTCAAATACTCGGCCAACTCTTCCTGAGTCAGACCGTCTTCCTTGTACAGTGCATTCAAGAAAATATGCTGCCCTCTGCCAATGTCGTAATTTTTCAAGTGTTCGCCAATGTACATTTGCCCATAACGATAAAGTAGCGATACCCATCTGGGTATCGAATTTTTAGCATCTATCATGTGAACCCCCCTGTTCGCGATCCATATAGGAAATCGTTGCATTTGCCACTATTTCATCATACGCGCAATCGGTTGCAAGTGCAACTAATTTTTGCGATAAAAGGAGCCCAGGTTGGAGCAGGAGTTGGGTGCGAAGGCAGCTTGAGCTGGGCAGCTAGGGTGAGTGGCGGAACGACAATTCTCTATTCCACTAAGTAACACTAGATTCACCCGCAAAGAGGAACTATGGTGCGCTATATTGCTAGATGGTAACTGGAAATTCACTGTTTCTCATAAATAACGAACTGACGTTCCGCGAAAGTACCAAATTAGCATGTTTACAGAACGATAAAGCATCTACGTTCCGCTCATGCTGCAACTAGTGCAACTTTCGCATATAGTGGATGCTAGTGCATCTAGCGGTATACACATCCAACGCATCTAGAACATCTTGCTCAGCTAACACTTCTATCCCGTTCAACACACTAGCGCATCCAGCGCATCTATAGCAACTAACGCAACCATCAGCTCATTTCCGACCGTTCGCACAATGCCATCTTTGCATCAAAGGCACCTGCACAATCCTCCAAATCTATCGGCTCATCCAAAGCGACGGCATAACAAAAGCCTCTCTCGAGGCTTTTGGCATTCCTTCTATACTTGCAATGCTGGACTAGTTGACACACCAGATCCTTCAGTCTCTTTCAGCATCCGCTTACGTGATATCCAGCGATGCTGAACGAGAACACCGCGAATCCCCTCATCGAGAATTATTGCCGCATACACAGCGTAAAGCAGCCAACCGAACTTTAAGGCGAGGAGATACGTGCGACCAACCGCAACAACCCACATCAAGATCATGCTAATATTCATCACATGCTTCGTGTCGCCAACCGCATTCAGCGAGTTTTTCAGCGACATATTCCACATCTTGAGCGGCTGAAGAATCAAATCCAGCGCCAGGATGCCGACATCCGCTGCCGCATCGTCCGAAATACGGCTAACCATTCGTGTAACACGCATTCACAACACGAAATTCCTGCACAACATTTACATCTCCAGCTTCGATCTCGCGTCCGGGACCTAAGCTTGAAGTGCCTTTAATTTATAAAACTCACCGCGCTTCTCCATCAGTTCCTCATAGGAGCCCATTTCCGCAATCTGGCCTTTATTCATCACCACGATGCGGTCCGCGTCCCGGATCGTCGATAGGCGATGTGCGACGATGAAAGTCGTGCGCCCTTCAATAAGCCGTTTCATCGCCGTTTGCACATGGAGCTCAGATTTATTATCCAGCGCCGATGTCGCCTCATCCAAAATAATGATGGACGGATCACGCACCAAAGCTCTGGCAATTGCCATCCGCTGCCGCTGTCCGCCGGATAAACGGCCTCCATGCTCGCCAATGCGGGTTTCCACACCGTCCGGAAGACTTTCTATCACTTCGCGCAGGTTCGTCATATCAATGACCTCCCACAACTTTTTATCGGTGATATCTTTCAGTCCGTACGTTATATTTTCGCGAATCGTCCCTGAAAACAGAATGTTGTTCTGAAGCACAACCGCAAGCGATTTGCGGTATTTGCGTATATCCAGCTCCTCCATCGGAACACCGTCAATCCAAATGCTTCCTTGCGTTGGCTTATAAAATCCGATCAGCAGGTTCAGAATCGTCGATTTCCCTGCGCCTGACTCCCCGATGAAAGCTATGCATTCTCCCGCCCGGACGTCCAGACTCAAATTATTCAGTACATGCTTAGGAGACTCGCGATATTGAAACCCGACCTGATCGAAACGGACTTCCCCTTGCACACGCTCCAGCTTCTTGGTGCCAACATATTCTTCGGTATCTTTGGAGAATAAGATTTCCGTCACCGAGTAGATCGATTCAAAGCCTTTGGCAATGTTCGGATATACATTCAATATGGAGGTGACCCCCATCATAATCATGTTAAAAAATCCTTGAAACATCACAATATAGCCAACCGGTATCTGACCTTTATACGCCAGGTAGCCTGTAAAAATAAGACAGCCGACTTGGAAGATCTGAATCGTCACCCAGTTGGAAGAACCGAATAGCGCCTCCAGAATGTCCAGTTTATAGCCTTTGCCGCGCAAATTATTCAGCGTAGAATCAATTTTCTTAATTTCCACCTTTTCCAGCCCATGCGCACGGGTGACCGGAATCATTTCCATCATTTCCGACACTTTGCCGGACATATCTTCAATTTCTTTACGAAATTCACGGTTCGTCGAGCCCATTTTGCGGCGGAACAGCCACACAATGACTAGCAGGCCCGGAATCGTGAGCGCAAAGAACAAGCTTACGATCAGGCTGTAATAGAGCGTTATGAAGATAGTGACAATGACGGTGACCAGTGCGGGAATGATCGAAACCATGATCTGCTTGGAGAGAAATTCGATGGCCTCTACATCCCTAAGCACCTTAGCCTGCAGCTTGCCGGTCTGCAGTTCGCCATGATAGCTCATCGATAATCGCTGCAGCTTCCGGATCAATGTGCTTCTGAGGCTTGCCTCCACATGGCGGATCGCCTTGCTCATGTAACTGACATAGAGCGTGTTCGTAGGAATGTTTTGGATCAGGATGACCGCCAGTACGATCACGTTAATCCATAGTTCTTTGAGCGAATGCTTCTGAGGCTCGCTTGCGAAATTGATAATGCGGGCCGTCACGATCGGCAGTACCCAAGTCGGCGTATGCTTGATTAGAAAAAACAAACTCGATAATACAATTTTTGAATAATTGCCTTTGTACATAGCGGATAGAATGGCTATTGGTTTTTTTTCTGTTAGCCCTTCATCCTCCAGTAGATTGCCTAAACCGGGTTGCATGGTTGCAAGCCTCCTATCACAATTACGATCTAACATATGGTCTCATCCACGCCATAAACGCGCGTTCAAAGAAATGGACATTCCCTAGTATAGCACCATGTTCCGAAAGCGGATAGCGGAAATTTTCTTAACGGCTTAAGCCGTGGAGGCAGGCTGCTCGATCAGGAAGCCGTGAGCTGCGTCATCCGCGGCGCAACCAGAAAAAAGACCGTACGCAGCAAACGCATCATGCGCTTGCCCCGTACGGTCTTTTTCTTTACAAGAACTTCATGCAAACCGGCTTCGATACCTCTGCCGTTTGCCCTGTCTCTTCCAGCTTACCGGTTTCCGCATCGACGCGGAATACAGTAATGCTGTTCGAGTCCTGATTCGCCGCGAGCAAGTAATCCCCCTGCGGCGTCAAAGCAAAGTTCCGCGGCGTCCGCCCCAGCGTCGCCTGCAGCTGCACCAGGGACAGCGTGCCGCGCTGCCTGTCCACCGCATAAACCGCGATACTATCGTGTCCGCGGTTAGAAGCATATACATAGCGGCCATCTCCCGAAAGATGGATGTCCGCGCCAGAATTATCGCCGATGTCATGCCCTTCCGGCAGCGACGAAACCGTCTGAACCGCGGTCAACGTTCCAGCGGCCGCATCAAGTTCCATCGCTGTCACGGTGCAATCCAGCTCGCCAACCACATACGCGTAACGACTATCCGCGCTAAGGGCAAAGTGCCGCGGGCCTGAGCCCGGCTTCAGATGCGCTTCCCCGTGGGGCGCCAACAAGCCGCTTTCCGCGTCAATCGCTGAAATAACAAGCCGATCGAGCCCCAGATCGGCAGACAACGCGTAGCGGTTGTTCGGCAACGCATCAACCGAGTGCGCATGCGGAGCCTCTTGGCGATCCGCATGGGGCCCTAATTCGCCCTCATGCTTCACTAATTGCGAGCGCTCGCCAAGCCTTCCGTCCGCTTCAATCGGGAATACCGTGACGCTGCCGCTTCCGTAATTCGCCACTAGCAGCATGTGGCCCATTTGATCCAAGCTGACATAGCAAGGAGCCGAACCATGGGTCGGCACTTGATTCAGCTTCGTCAGCTTTCCTGTACCCGCTTCGATGTCATAAGCGGCAACCGAACCGCCAAATAACCCATTGTATGCTTCGGTCTCACTAACCGCATACAGCTTGGTGCACGCTTCATTTATCGTCAGGAATGATGCATTTGGAAGGTCGCTATACGGCTCAACAAGCTTGATTTCCCCACGTTGCCGATCAAAAGCATATAGACCAATCCCCTGTGCACATTGCTCATTCGTATAAGAACCAACGAACATATAAAGTGTACTTTGAAGTTCCTCCGCCATTTTATCCAATAACCTCCATCCGTACTTCCAACATTTTCTTCAACATCTTTTTATTTTATCACAATGCCATCTCTATATCCTATTGGGAAACCTACGGTTACCGCTTGCTCATTCGTTCTTTCTCCACACAAAACGATCATGTATCCATAAATAAATAAGTAAACAAACGGGAAATACATATTCGAAACCTAAACCGATCTTACCGAGAAACGCATTGAGCTTATCACTTTGATTGTTAGTAGGCATGAAGAAGTACGTGCCTATGGCAATAACCAGCCAAAACAGCCGAAGATGACCACGGTGTTCCTTCTTTCCTAACAGCCAGCTTGTGCAGAACAAGCTCGCATACATAGAGGGTAACCATCCTAATGAAAAAATGAGGATGTAAAACGCGATAAATAGCAATTCGATCCGCTCTAAAAACTTAAACTCGATTAACTTCAATACGCTAATTCCTGGCTGGTTAAACACCCTTATTTCGTCAGGACTGAAATAGACGAAGCAGACAAGCGTAATGAACAAATAGGCAAGCAACGTCAGCGTAAGGGAGGTGACAATGCCGATAGAAGCCTTTTGCTTATCCTTCAAGAACGGATAAAAAATAAACGAGGTTGCAAAGCCAAGATAATAAAAGAACGTGGAGGGGACAGCTGTCCATACAGGTTTCCATCCTTCCTTGATCACGGGGAGCAGATAGAGCCAGTGTGCGTTCTTCAATGGGAGTAAATAAACAATCGGTATCCACAAGGAGACGAAAATAACGATCTCTGCGTATCTGCCCACGCTGCGCATTCCGCCGCGTATAATAAGATAAGTGGAAACAAGCAGCAGCAGCATGATCAAATAGGCCTGAGTTTGCGGCAAAAGCCAATCTTTCGTAACCAGAACCGTCAGAACCATCCCGGTGTATCCGTAATAGAAGAAATAAAGGGCAAATAGAATAGCTGCCACTCTACCCGCCCATTTGCCCAAATACCGCGTCAATAGATCTAACAAGGTTCCGTCAGGGCATTTTTTCATCACTTGAATAACGACCAAGCTTGCCGCTACAGAAATGATCCAGCCTATCAGGAGCGCGATCCAGCCATCCGTTCCTGCTTTTTCGGCTAGTACTTGCGGTACTGTCAAAAAAACAACACTCAAGGACATACCGGAAGTGAGCAAAATATACTGTATGAACGTAATCTCATTGAACGCATATTTATTCATCATTCAACACCCTTCAGGCAATTGAGCCTTGCTTCTCTATCTATGTTGAAACGCTCATGCGCTTACAAGAATCACTTTACGGCCCCCATACTGCCAATGGCTGCTTTCACCGTAACATGAATGTCTGCTTTGGCGAGCGCTTCACCCCAATGGTCCTCCACTTTTTTGTATTGCTCATATTCAAAGGCACGCGCATAAACACCAAGCCCGATCGGATCGATTTGATGCTCCTGGATCTTCTTCATGAGCTGATCTAATTGCTTTTGCACTTGTTCGGCAATTTTATGCTCCAACTCTTTACCTTGATTTCTCACATCGTAAGGAAATAAATGCTCCGACAGTCCAACGTGCATTTGAATTTTCATATCAAACTGAAACTTGCCCTCGCGGTAGACGGTCTTGATTTTCGTTTTTATTTTATTTGAAGCAAAACTTAATTTATCCGTATGGAATGGCCCCGTCTTCGATTCGCCCGGAATGGATAGCGTCATGCTAAAGGATTTTTTCGCATTGTTTTGCAAAATTTTCAATAGAACGGTTTCCTTGGCGCTTAACGAAGTGACATATTTCCCTCTGTGATCCAATAGTGCAATACCGCTTAACTTAATCGCCTTGCCCTTGTACAATTGAATCTCGGAGATAGAGGGCGTTCCCCCTTTCTCATAGATTTGGCGGTGCAGCTCTTGCATCGTTGTATTTACTGTTTCCGATCTGGCGCTCTTCGTGTCGATCATCCCTCGCAGCAATAGGGGCAGCATAGGCTGGTCCGTCATCGTTAAGTTCATTATTTCAGATAGCGATCCATCGTAAACGACGACTTTTGAAGACACCGCGTTTTTACCGTCGCGAAATAAGACATCCATCAATCGGAACCAGTCTTCGTGCTGCACAATGCGTTTGCTGACAAGTACGACCGCTAGCTTCCTTCCATGAAAAACTCCAGCCGTTTGAGCGTCCAACTGGTCTCTTCCCTGACGAGTCGTTATAGTTTTCACTTCAACAACTTGCGTTTTTTTCGTAGCAAATTTGCTGAACGCAGGATTCATTGTAAAGAAATGAATCTGATTATCTTCATCGAGATCATAGCCAATTAATAGGGAAATCGCTGAATCTTCCATATCCAACCTGTCACTGCACCCCGAAACGAATACGGCTATCCAAGCGATAAGTATAACATTCAACAACCGCAACAACCGCTTGTTCATACCTACTTCCTCCAACCCAGACGATCATGAATCCATATATAAATAAGTAAACAAGCAGGAAATGCATATTCAAAACATAAACCAGCCTTAGTAAGAATTTTATCCAATCGATCACTCTGGTTAAAAGTTGGTATATAGAAAAACGCGACCAAGGCAAGTGCTAGCCACAGCACCCTCAAATGACTGCGGTGATCCTGCTTTGCGAAAAGCCAGCTTGTGCAAAATACGCTTATATAGATGGTGGGTATCCATGAAAATGAAAATATAAATAAATAGAAGGCGATAAACAGCATTTCAATCCGTTCTATAAACTTGAACTCAATCGTTTTCAGCACATTGACCACGGGCTCGTTGTACGCTTTCATTTCGTCCGGACTGAAATAGGCGAAACAGACAAGGGTAATGAACAAAAACAAGAGCATCGACATCGCATTGGAGATCGCAATGCCGATTGAAGCTTTGGGCTTGTTTTGCAAAAACGGATACAAAAATAACGTTACTCCAAATCCCAAATAAGAAAGAATCGTTGCTTGAAACGCTGACCATATCGGTCTCCATCCTTCCTTGAAGATAGGGAACAGATGCAGCCAGTGGGCGTCCTTGAGAGGCAATAAATAAACAAACGGTATCCATAAAGAGAGAAAAATAACAAGCTCTACATACCTGCCTATGATTCGAAGCCCATTACGAGCAATCGTGTAAGTGGGAATAAGAAGCAACAACATTGTGATATAGCCCGGAGTTTGCGGCAAAAGCCATGCCTTCGTATAAAGAACCGTTCTTACAAGCCCCAGATATCCGTATAGCAAGAAATAGAGGGCATAAAGAATCGCTCCCGCTTTGCCTGCCCACTCACCCAAATAGTGTGTCAATAGATCAAGTAAAGTACCGTCCGGGTATTTCTTCATCACTTGAATAATGACCAGGCTAGCCCCTGTGGAGAAGATCCAGCCGATGAGAATCCCCATCCAGCCATCTGTACCTGCCCGATCGGCTAATACTTGCGGCAATGCCAGTAAACCAATGCTGCTTTGAACGCCAAAATTTATGAAAATAAACTGCATGATGGTAATCTCATTCAGCCCATACTTTTTCATGCTATCACCCTTCAGACAAATCATCGTACCGATGAACACAACTAGGTTACTTCACAGGCCCCGAACTGGTCAGGGTTACCCTCACGGCAATATGGATGTCCGCTTTGGCGAGCGCTTCTCCCCAGTGATCTTCTACTTCCATGTATGGGATGTAGGCATGAGCCCGCGCATAGAGTCCCAACCCGATCGGATCGATTTTGTGCTCCTGTATTTTATGGATGAGGCTCTCCAATTGCTTTTGCACTTGTTCAGCGATCTGTGCCTCTAACTGCTGTCCATCCTTTTGCATATCATATGGGAAAAAGCGTTCCGTCAGCTCAGCAGGCACATCAATTTTGAAATCGAATCGAAATTTGCCCTGACGGTAGAAGGTCTTGATTTTCGTCTTTACTTTTCCGGTAGCTATGCTTAATTTATCTGCGGCAAATGGACTGCTCTTCGGTTGGCCGGGAATGGAAAGCGTTAAGCTCACGGACTTTTTCGCTTTATTTTGCAAGATTCTCAATAAGATGGTTTCCGGCATGTTCAAAGAAAGTACATAGATGCCCTTATGATCCAACAGGACCGTTCCGCTGAGCTTAATTTCTTTATTCTCCAGTTTAATTTCGGCGATAGAGGGCGTCACCCCCTTCTCATTCATTTGCCGGTGCAGCTCTTGCGTAGTCGTCTTTACCGTTTCCGATCTGGCGCTCTTCGTATCGATCATCCCCCTCAGCAACAAAGGCAGTGATGGCTGGTCGCTCGGATTTAAATAAATAATTTCAGAAAGCGGTCCGTCGTAAACGACGAATCTTGCCGTCAAGGGAACTTTCGGATCACGAAAGTAGACATCCATCATTTGAAACCAGCCTGGTTGCTGCAGAAGGCGTTTGCTGACAAGATTGACAAGAAATTTGCTGCCTTGGAAAGTGCCCGCCGTAAAGGCGTCCGCCTCTCCTCTCGATTGACGAAGCGTCTGTGCTTGCAAACCGATTTCTTGCGTTTTCTTCTCGATATTCTTGCTGAACACTGGATTTACCGCATAAGAGAGGAAGTTGTTATTCTTATCGAGATCATAGCCTGCTAACAGGGGGATGGTTCCATCTTCCAAATCCAGCCGATCACTGCAACCCGTAACGATGACTAGAACTATCGGGATGAGCAAAGCATACCGAAGCCGCTGATTCATAGGTTCTTCCTCCACTGGAAATGATCGTGCATCCCCATTAATTCCCATCGCCTTTAGGACGATTCGAGCCTTTCCTGTCGGATTGAATCGCTCTTGCGCTTAAAGGACGCTTCACCATTTTCCATAGCGGCAAACGGACGAAAGTATCTTTCAAATCGGCAAACCGTACTGGTGCGAACGGAGAACTGTACGGCGTTCCAAGCGATTCAAGCGCAATCAGATGCCCGATCATCGTCATCATCCCGACAATAATGCCGACAAAGCCAAACATCGCGGCAGCGAGCATCATCGCGAAGCGAATGAGCCGGACGGCGGCGACAATGTCATAGTTAGGCAGGATGAAAGAAGCGATAGCGGTGAAAGCGACAACAATTACCATAATATTATTAATCAGCCCTGCCTGTACGATCGCTTGGCCAATGACGATGCCCCCGACAATGCCTACGGTTTGCCCGACCGGAGCAGGGAGCCGCACCCCTGCCTCCCGCATCATTTCAAGCGTAATCTCCATAATGACAGCTTCCACAAACGGCGGGAACGGCACGCGCCCTCGGAACTCCCCAATAGTGAGCAGCAACTTAATCGGGATAATCTCAAAGTGATAGGAAAGGACCGCGATATAGAACGCAGGCAAAAAAACGGCAACGAAAAACGCGAAATACCTTAGCAGCCTCATAAACGTAGCGATCGACCAGCGGATGCTGTAATCGTCAATGTTTTGAAAAAAAGAAGCAAAGGTCACCGGGGCAACCAACACACTCGGCGATCGGTCTACGACAACCACGAATCTTCCCTGCAAAATTTGCGAAGCGGCGGCATCCGGCCGTTCCGTCAAAATAAATTGCGGGAATGGAGAGAATGGATTGTCCTCGATATACTCCGCCAACTCGCCTGCGTTCATGAGGATATCGACATCTAATTGCTGAATCCGGTCTTTCAGCTCTTGCAGTACATCCGGATGCGCAACATCGGCCAGATAGAGAATAGATACGAGGGACTGCCCTCTTGCACCAACTACTAGTTCTATTATTTTCAGTTCACGGTTGGGAATATAGCGACGGATTAAGGCGATATTCTGAGTGCCGGTTTCAACAAATCCTTGATGCGCTCCCTTTAAAGAAACCTCAAGCTGCGAGTCTTCAATCGCCCTCTGCGGCCAACCTTGCGTTCCTAAGGCATAAGCTTCCTTGCTTCCATCGACTAGCAGAACGCTGCTGCCTTGAAAAAAAGCAGACTCGATATGCGACCATGTATGCAGCTTATTGACTTGTCCAACCATTAAGGTGAGTTCGCCGCCAGCGCTCACACTTCCCAGCTCATATTGAAGCGGACGAAGCACGTTGTTATTAATCGCGTTTTTATCGGTAAGTCCATTTAGATAGATAAGCGCTGCCTGATCCCCTGTCTGTTTAATTGTAAATTGCCGCACAATAAGATCAGGAGCCTGGGTGAATGTAGTATGTGCGTATTGTATATTTTCCGGCAATGATGTACTTATAAGGTCGTTAGGCCTCGGATTGTATTGTTCTTTGGGCGAATGGTACTTCTTCCTGCCAAACCAGCTAGAAAATTGCATCGGTCGTCTCCACATTCATCCATATAGTTCCTTTTATTATCTGATGCAATGGAATTTTTATGCATGGATAGAACCGTATACGTCCCACGCCACAGACAAAGAGACCGTACCTAAGCTCAAACAGCTTTGGATACGGTCTTTAGTGATCATAATTTAAAATCGACTCATTTTCTAATTTTTTTATAAATCCAGATTCTTTTGCATACGGCATTCACCACCATGGCTAGAACCGCCCCATAAAGCGCAAGTTCCATATCATGATGAGAATCCCAAGGGTCACCCTGTATCCCCAGAAACATCGTTCCGATCTCAGGCGCAACGATATGTGCTACCCACATTTCGATCAGCTCATATAATGCGCCCGTAGCCAATACGATCGTGCACGTAATCACATACAGCCATTTCGACCCTAACGCGGTCCAAGCGCGCATGACCTCACGAATCGGATACGCCAAGAGCAATCCATAGCCGAAATGAACCAACCGGTCATAATTGTCACGCTCCGTATGAAAAATCTGCTTTAACCAGATATCAACAACATTCTCATTGTACGAATAATGAGCCCCAACTGTATGTAAAAGCAAAAATATTGCAATAAGCGCGTACGACAAGTTGCAAAAGGCAAAATGATAATAGGTGCTGACAAGCGCGATCAATACCGCCCAAATCAACAAATTTTCCAACACCCAATCGAATCTGCTGTAAGGTGCAATCGCCAGCCAGATCCACAAACCTGCATACACAACAATGATTAGATGCAGCAGCCAGTTTTTCGCAAAAGGAATTTTGGTGTTCATATCCAGCCCCCTTATTTTCTCTATAAGGTAGGTTACCTCATTAACCCAATTTCTAGAAGTACTAACTTTTTGTAGTACCCTTGCTCCTGCGAGTTATCGTAAAGCAGGTTCGGTTTGCTGCATGAATAGAACCTATTCATATATCCGTCACATCAGGACAAGCCCTTGACATACAAGCTTCGAAATTCGCTCGGCGTCATGCCTTCATGATCATGAAAGCGCTGGTTGAAATAGCTTGCGCTGGCATAGCCCGCTTCTTTCGCAATGTCTTTGATATGCCACTCTTCTTTCTCAATGAGCCGCTGCTTGGCAAACTGAATACGACACAGCGTGATAAACGAGAGCGGCGTCATCGACATCGCTTTGCGAAACAATTTGCAGAAATAGTGGGGCGTAACGCCAGCCAGTTCAGCCCATTCCTCCAGCGCGAATGGTTCGCAAGCCTTCTGCTGCATAGAAGGAAGCAGGGCAAGTATGCGATCTATCGACTCCATCCCCCTGTTACTCGTTAAGGGCGCCGCATAGCTCATAAATTCGCTTAAAATCATATAAGTCAGCGTCGACAGCTTCGTCGTGCGGAGAATATGATTCGCTTCCGCTTCTACTAACAGCTCATGAAAGGCTTCCTCTAATTCACTCCATCGTTTGAGCGACCACAAATTACGCAGAAATCCCTTCTCCAGCAAGAACTCTTTCAGATGATCGCCATAGAAATGAACCCACCGCACATTCCAAGGGTCATCTTTACTGCTGTAATATTTCTGCCTTTGATATGGAAAATATAAGAAGGCATCGCCTTTTTGCAGCAGGTGCTGGGTGCCGTCCAGCTCGACATAGCCTTTGCCGGAAATAATAAAATGCAAGCTATAGCTCGTCCAAACCCCCTCCGCCCGGTCAACGCCATGATGCGGCGTTTGGTTGTACCAGCCGACGGATTCCGGAAAAATAAAATAGGATGACTGCTGCAGTGTAGGCAGCATGACATGTCTGTACATCACGCTCTCCCCCTCTTCCAAAATGACAATATTACGATATCAGATACAAAATATTATCATATTCATTTTAAATAACTGGTTTTATAATGACAATATAACGTTATAAATTAAGTATACAGGGGAGTTGATCGAAATGACAAAGCTTCGTTGGGGAATTCTAGGTTGTGCGGGAATTGCAATTCGAGCTTGCATTCCAGGCATACAAAATTCAGAAACTGGCATCGTGGCTGCTATCGCCAGCCGTAACCTGCAGAAATCGCAAGAAACCGCAGCCGATCTTAATATCCCTACAGCCTACGGCAGCTATGAAGAGTTGATTGCCGACCCAAATATTGATGCTGTCTATATACCGCTGCCTAATCACTTACATAAAGAATGGACCATTCGCGCTGCACAAGCAGGAAAGCACGTACTCTGTGAAAAACCGGCGGCTCTCAACACCGCTGAAGTCGAAGACATGGTTGCTGCTTGTGAACAAGCCGGCGTCCTGTTTGCTGAAGCCTTCATGTACCGTCATCACCCGCGTTATGAGCGTGTCCAGGAAATCATCCAATCTGGAGAAATCGGCGACATTCGCGGCATTCACGGGGTATTTACCTTTAACAATCCAGACGACTCCACAAACGTGCGCTTTGTCAAAGCATGGGGCGGCGGTTCTGCCTACGATGTAGGCGTTTATCCCATCAGCGCTGCACGCATGCTCTTAGGTCGCGAGCCGGAAGCCGTAACAACGCACGCTCTGTTCTCTCCCGAGCATGATGATGTCGATATGATGATGTCCGGACTTATTGAGTTCAGTGGCAGTGTCGCGCTGACCTTCGATTGCGGCATGTGGGCTGATTTCCGCAACACTATAGAAGTGCTGGGAACGCTTGGAAGGATTGAAGTCCCTTCCGCATTCATTACGCCAACTGAAGAGAGCGGCCATTTCATGGTCTCGACAGCGGCAGGACGCCGGGAAGAAAAAGCTCCTTTCCTGAATCAATACACCCTGCAAGCCGATGACATCGCTTACGCGGCATGGGGAAAGAAACCGCTGCATTTCGCTCCGCAGGATGCCGTCAGCAACATGAAAGTGATCGATGCTTGCTTGCAATCAGCGCGGGAACGCGCCCGAATCGTTCTCAATCACCAATAAGTGCAAGAATGGAGATGACTACACATGAAGCATATCCAAATTAGAGGGCTAGACAAGCCAGTCTCCCAACTGATCATGGGCTCCGATTTCTTCAGGCTCGATAATGGTCAAGAAGTCAGTGATATTCTCGGTCACTACCTATCCATTGGCGGGAATACGATTGATTCTGCGTTCATCTATTCTGGCGGCCAAAGTGAACAAGCCATCGGTATTTGGCTGGAACAGACGGGCAATCGCGAAGCGCTGAACCTATTCACCAAGGGCGCACACCACGATGATCAAGGTCCGCGGGTCAATCGTGACGCGATCCGAAGCGATTTGCACACGAGCCTGGAGCGTCTTCGCACCGACTACGTCGATCTTTATGCGCTTCACCGGGATGATCCCGCCGTCCCTGTAGGGGCTATCGTGGAAGCGCTTAATGAGCAAGTCGAGGCTGGAACGATCCGCACCTTCGGCGGCTCGAACTGGACGCACGCACGCATTCAAGAAGCCAATGACTACGCGCAGCAGCACGGACTGATCGGCTTCAGCTTCTCTAGTCCCAACCTCAGCTTAGCCAAGGTAAATGAACCGTTCTGGGCAGGCTGCGTTTCGGCCGACGAGCGCGATCTAGAATGGCATGAAGCGAAGCAGCTTCCGCTGCTTTCGTGGTCAGCCCAGGCGAGAGGCTTTTTTAGCGGTCGCTATACGCCGGATAACCAGGAGAATCCAGACCTGGTTCGCGTGTTCTACAACGATGGCAACTGGACGCGCCTGCGCCGTGCCGAAGAGCTAGCCTCACAGAAAGACGTAACCGCCATCCAGATTGCGCTCGCCTATGTGCTGAACCAGTCTTTCCCGACCGGCGCGCTCATTGGCCCCCGCAGCGAAGCGGAGATGAAGTCTTGCTATGAAGGCGCACAGCTCAAGCTGTCGCCACAGGAAATTGCTTGGCTCGACCTGACTGAGTCAGCAGTATAAATGAACGCCCCAGCAACGAAACGGCTGGGGCGTTTTTATGTCTCGTATGACGTTCTGCGATTGCGTTTCATGGATAGACGTTGCTTCATAGGCATGATAAGATACGAATAAGCGTACTCAAGCTCTGAAATTCAGCTTTCTTAACAATGGAAGGCTCTCAATATATGCTAACGATGCCCGCTTTCCTGACGGAAAGCCCATAGGAGGAGCCATGGGAAAGACAGACATTCGCCGAGATGCGATTATGCACGTTATCAAAGATAAAGGTTCGATTGCATTAACAGACATCGTACAGCAATTTGCCGTATCCGAGGCGACTGCACGGCGAGACCTCGAAATTCTTGAGCAAGAAAAACGCTGCATTCGTACGTTCGGCGGTGCTGTACTGGAGAGCTTGAAGGTTGAAGTCCCTTTTTTCAACAAAATGGACCTGTACACCGAGGAGAAAAAAGAAATCGCCGACAAAGCGCTGCGCTATATCGAAGATGGCGATATTATCGGTTTAACCGGCGGCACGACAACCACCTTCATTGCCAAGAAGCTGAATCAGTTCAAAAACTTAACGGTCATCACCAACGCGGTTAACATCGCTTATGAATTGATCGGCACGCCTGGCCTTCAGCTGATTGTAACGGGCGGCGTCATTCGCACCCAAACCTTCGAGCTATCAGGACCGCTCGCCAACGCTACGCTCGAAAACCTAAGTATTCGCAAAACCTTCATGGGCGTGGACGGCGTTTCTCTGTCGCGCGGCATGATGATCTATAATGAGCTTGAAGCAGAGACGAATCGCTGCATGATGAAACGCTCCATGGAAACGTACCTCGTTGCCGATCATTCCAAATTCAGCCGCAGCTCGCTATTCGTTATTGGCGAAGTGCAGGAAACCGCTGGCATTATTAGCGATTCATCCATTACGCCGGAAATGACCCACGCTTTCAAAGAGGCCGGAGCGCCATTCTTGTAATATCGCAACAACCAAAAAAACTCAATTCCAGCAGGCGGAAGCCAGCTGAAATTGAGTTTTTTGCATCCCACTTAAAACATAATCATACCGCCTGTTATATTAATGGCTTGGCCTGTCATATAGCGAGCAGCCGGAGATGACAGGAAATAGGCAACGTCTGCCACCTCATCAGGTCGGCCGAGCCTCCCTAACGGTGTTTTCTCCAGCCAATGATCGGCAGACTTCGGCGCGTCCTTCCCCATATCCGTCTGAATAATCCCAGGGCACAGGCTGTTAACCCGAATGTTGTGCGGGCCAAACTCCATAGCCATGATCTTCGTGAGCTCGATAACAGCTGCTTTACTGGCGCAATAGGCCGATTCAAGCGGACCCCCCAGCTTGCCGCCCATGGATGCCATATTGATGATGTTCCCTGCACTGCGGTTTATCATTTCGCGCACAATGGGCTGCGTGATCAAATACATCCCTTTCACATTGACATTGAAAGTAGCGTCGAAATCTTCCTCCGTCGTATCTAAGAAAGACCGCCACTTTAGAATCCCGGCATTATTGACTAGCACGTCGACAAATCCGAATTCGTCCAGTACTTGAGCTATAACCCGATCAACATTCGATTTGTTGGAAATATCACACGAAAAATAGCCCCCATTACTGTCAGAGATAAGCGTTAAAGCAGCATCGCTCGGCTTCTCAGGCAAATCAAGGATGATCACCCGATCTCCTTCAGATCTAAACCTATTTCCTATCGCAAGTCCTATGCCTCGATTGCCGCCAGTAACTAAAACAGTTCTTTTGTCCATTCCAGCCATTTCCCCTTCCATGCTCTAAGTTTGCACCAAACTTTAGCACAAAGGATTCCTCGCATCAATGATGTCAGGTAACATTTCGTATTCATACACAAAAATTAGAATATTCATTGTTTTCAATGCTCATTATGTCAATTTTTGCGTTAATATGATTGACTCCAGAAAAAAAAGTGAGCTATCATATGACCAATGACACAGTCATGTAATATAAAATGACATTAATTTAACATATTTTTTAGATCAACTCCAATAGCCACTTCTCCCTAACTCCCAACTTTCGCAACTCGTACCCTAAGGATGGCCATGCATCTGTTGCTATCAGCTTCGATGCTTTTCGTTATAGGTCAAACAAACACAGAAAGGAGCGCTTTTTCTTAGCAAGTCCTGAGTATAGTACGAACAGAAGGGTTTACAATCGGAGGAGGAAGAGACATGCGAAAATGGATTACTTTTGTTAGCTTACTTGTTTTAACATCTGCCCTATTGACCGCTTGTGGTTCCAGCAATTCAAACAAACCTCTGACCAAGGTCTCCCAAATCGTGGGCTGGACTCCCCAGCCTGAGAGCGGAGGCCAATACGCTGCTTTGATGAAAGGCTTCTATCAAGAGGCAGGACTGGATATGACGATCGAGCCTGGCGGGCCGCAAATTACGCCAAGCCAATTGGTTGCATCCGGGAAGATACCATTCGGGATGGCGAAGGGGGACGATTTGCTGCTTGCCAGACAGGAAGGCCTTCCACTGGTCGCCATTGCGGGTATCTTTCAGAAAACACCGCAGGCTCTCATGTTCCACAAAGGCGAGCCGATCAAGGATTTCAAAGATCTAAACGGGCGCAAAGTATATACTTCTCCAGGAGTCGTATATTGGGAATACATCAAAAAGGCCTACAAACTGGACAAAGTCGAAGATTTGGTCTATAACGGTCAATTAGCTACTTTCAGCGCAGACAAAACGTCCGTCAGCCAAGTGTTCGGGACTAACGAACCTTTCTACGTGAAACAGCAAGGCGTCGATATCGATCTGCTGTGGGTCGCCGATTCCGGATACTCGCCATACGATAATATTTTGATAACGACAGAGCAATATATCAAAGATCATCCAGACATTGTCAAGGCCTATGTAGAAGCTTCAATCAAGGGTTGGAACTACTATAAGGATAACTACGAAGAAGTGAACCCTTTTATTAAAGAAAAAAATAAAGAGCTCAATACAGAGGCCATGGCTTATGCTTCCAAAACGATGAAGGATCTCGTTTACGGCGGCGACGCGGCAACCAAAGGGGTTGGCTACATGTCAACCGAGCGCTGGGAAGCATTGATGAAACAAATGATTGACCTGAAAACGCTCAAACAAGAACAAGATCTCTCTAAAGTGTTCACAACCAAGTATTTGCCAGCACCTAAATAAAAAAAGCAGCTCTTGGATGGCAAATATATAAAATCGTATTCGCCCAAAAACAAGCACCCCTCAGCATGCATCGGATGAACCAAAAGGTTGTTCCAATGCCGTTCTGAGGGGTGCGCTTCAAATTACTATTGAATTCTTATTTTAGATAACTAGGGGATCATTGTACTTCTTTCTGAACCTGCCCTTTATTTTTCAGCGTAGGCAGCATAATGAGAACGCCGATAACGAACAAGGCAGCCGAAGTCAGATAAATAGCTTCCAGCGGGAACGACGCTTTGATCGTACCTGCCAAACTCATCGTGATAACCATTGCTCCCATAAACAATGGCGTTAAAATACCATTCACCCTGCCAACGAAGGCTTCCTCCGTATTGCCAAGGATCATCGTGCTGATCCCAATCTGAATGGCAGGCATCACGAGTCCAGAGAAAAATTGAGCAATAAGTGCTAACCACAGCAAGTGCGTCGAGCCCATAACGGCGATCGTTACAATATTGACGGCCATCCCTAAAGTCAACATGACCTGCGGCGACATTTTTTTGGCGAAGCCCATGGCCAAGCCACCCCCGACGATCATGGCGACCCCGTTCGTGGCCATGAACCATTGCAGATTTTCCTTAGGCAAGCTCAAATTCTCCGTCACAATGTAAAGTCCAAGCGGACTAATCAAACCTAAAGCCAGACCGGCAACCGCGAAGCAGGCACCTAACGTCACGAGCATTCTGTTCTTAAGCACGTACCGGAATCCTTGGCCCATCTCAGCGAAAATATGGGTGGATTGTTCTTGCTTCGCCGTATCCTCTTTGCGATCCGAGGGAAGGAACGTCAAAACGCCCGCCGATAAAAGGAAGCACATTCCCATAATTCCGATTGCCACTTTAATGCCGTAGTGGAAATATACGAATGTTCCCATAATAGGACCAAAAATCATAAAAATAGCCATCATTGACTGAAACATCGACATCCCTAGCTGCATTTGCGACTCATGGACGTGAACTTTAAATAATTTCATCCCTGATGGCTGCGAGAATTGTGAAAGAATAGAAGAAACCAACGTCACAAAAAATATCGCTTTCCACGAGCCATAATAAAGCGTGAGCATGACCGCAAAAACGGAAACAGCACTAAGAATATCACACCAAACCATCGTGAGCTTCGGTTTCCAGCGGTCGGCGAACGCTCCGCCAATAAATGAAAATAAAAATATCGGACCAAATTCGGCGACCGAAATCATTGAAAGCGAATATGGATCGTTGTTGGTCATATCCGTGACATAGAGCAGAATTGCTGAGTTCCTGATCCAAATTCCCATTTGAAGGAACAAACCGCTCAATAAAATCGACTGCACAAAACGGTTCGCGAAAAAATCTCGCATCGATGGCGGTACGGTTGTTGCAGATTGTGACAAACAAACACCCCTTTTACATATATATGGCCTACTCCCCCACCTGCTCTTAACGAAATAAAACGCATAAAGGTTTCATTAGCCTATCTAAATGTAACGAATGGGGTTTAGTTCGTCAAATGCAATTCGTCATATGACTAGTCACATCTAGCAAAGGTGACGACACCTTGCGCCGTTCCAACAAGCTCATAAATAGGCTTACTTCGTATGCGCCTCTTCTTTATTTGAAGCATCCTGCTGCTTCTGAATGTCTGCCATTAATGCTTCCGGTGTGATGCGGCCGCCAATCAGCTCCTGCATGCCGTGCTCCAGCTTTTCTCTGACTTTGGTTTGGATGCGAGCGTCAAAAGCAGGGAACGTCCCCTTAGCGCCTGAAGATACATTCAAAATCTCGGTAATCGCTGGATTGACATTCCCCACATCCCGCAGCTTCATTGCCGGAGGCATGCCTTCTTCAAGCAGCTGTCGTTTTTGCATCGGTTCATTGTACATTTGCTTAATGAATTCTTTGATCGCAACTAGCTGCGCATCGCTCACCTTTTTGGAAAAGCCATAGGCGTTGGACCAGCCTCCATTGATATACCCGTCGCCAGGACCGCCCATTGCCGGGAAATTAATGAAACCTACATCGTTCACAATCGACGATTTCTCTGGATCGAGCAGCGGCGTATTCGCCCAACTGCCGTCGAACATGAAAGCAGCTTCGCCGCTGCTGAATTGATTCTGCTGTTCCGCATAAGCTAGGGCCAAGCTGCCATCCTGGAAGTAGCCCTTTTTTACCAGCGTATCGTACTTGGTAAAAGCTTCGACCACGTCCGGATCGGTCCAGTGCTTGCTCCCGTCAAGGATGCCCTCGATGGCATCTACCCCGGCCGTACGCACCCACATCGTATTGATCATCATATTAATGACCCAGGAATCTCTGGCGGCCATCGCAAAAGGCGTTATTTTTCGGGCTTTCAACGTCTCTGCCGCTGCGAGCAGTTCGTCCCAGGTTTGCGGCGGTTTTACGCCGTTCGCCGCCAAAATCTTTTTATTGTAATATAACCCTTCCACATAGCCGGCCATAGGGATGCCGTAAATTTTACCATTAACTGTAAATTCATTTAAGCTATTGAACTTGTCGATCAGCCCCAGCTCGTTCAAAATCGGTGTCAATTCCAGCAGACGATCCGCTTTCACATAGTCCCTCGTATCGGTCCCACCGAACAAATCGAATATTTCCGGCGGATTGCCTGCGGCCATTTCTGCGCGAAGCTTCTCGAACCGGTTGACCTTGTCTTCTACGCCGTCCAGCGTAATCGTCAGACCAGGCACCTTCGCTTCGGTGGCTTTAACAGCCTCTTGCAGCATCGCGAAACGCTTCTTCTGCGTATCCTTTACTTGCGTATGGCGAATCGTTAAGGCAATCGGTTCCACCTTGGCGTTCGCCGAACTGCCGGAAGCTGCCGCCGCAGTCGAATCATTCTCCTTGCTATCGGACGTTCCGCAAGCGGATAGCAGGAACGTAGAAGCAAGCGCAGCCGCTGCGAATATCAACGTTCTTTTTCTCATTGTCCATGAGCTCCTTCCCGTCTCTTATCGCGGAACTCGGAGGGGATTTCCCCCGTAAATTTTTGAAACACCTTCGTAAAATAACGTCGCTCCGTATAGCCGACCGCTTTGCCAACATCAGAAATGCTTTTATCGCTAAGCAACAGCATCGACTTCGCTAATTCCATCCGATGCTTCGTGATGTATTCAACGAAGGTTTCGCCAAAATGCTGTTTAAACAGCAAACTGAAATAGGAGCTGCTAATGCCCAGCGTACCCGCAATATCTTCGATGCCGAAGTCCACAGCGTAATGCTTACGGATATATTCCTTCGCTGCTGCCATCAGCAGCTCGCTGTTTTTCTTCTTATTTGTACTTTCCAGACCTAGAGATACAAGCTCCGCCATGAGCTGAAGCAAGTGCTGAATGCTCTCACACTTATCGAGCTGGCGCCATACCGCTTCTTCCTCATGGCTATCGATGCTGTTCATTTCGCGCAGTTCGCGCAGCAGATGAAGAATGAGGAAGTGCAGCATTTGATAGGCTCTGGCAAAAGAGCTGTTCGGCAGCCCCTCCAGCAGCACCTTCAATCGACCGAGGGCGTCCTCAGTTTTTGTCCGGCTCAGTTGTTTCAAGCCGGTAACCATATCCTCAACTAAATACCACAGAGAAATGTTGGCATCCACTGGTTCCTTCGGGTCCTTATAGCTGAGGACGGATTGCTGCTTGCCTAGACTGAGCTGCATAAGCCGCTGCAGGTTCTTGTAGACGTCCGAGAGCTGCCGAATGCCGACAGTCTCCGGGTAAAAGCCAACGATAGTCGCTAATTTGACAGTTCGCAGAACGTCCGCTTGGAGCTGCTCAGCCAACTGCTGCATGGAAAGGGCAGTGCGCTGAGCTTCCTTAGGCTCGCACTGAATGAGCAAACACCATTCTCCCTCACGCATTTGAAGCACTTTAAACTGCAAACTTTCGCCCTGAAGCGAATCTTGCAGCACATTTTTAACAGCAAAATTCCACAGCTTCCGTTCTTCCTCAGTCCACTGCAGCGACTTTTGCGAATATTCATCGACATCCACCATCGCAAATGCGTACGTAAGATTTTCCATGTCCATTTCATCGATTGGCAGAAGCGTGTTTGGCGTAATTTCCGTGTAATTCATGAGCACATCATATAAAATTTTCTCGTAGGCCAAGCTTCTCATTTTGCCCCATCGCTGCTCTTCCTCGCGTTTGCTCTGTTTTTTTGTGCGAATGCGCTCAGCCAGATTACGAATGGTTTGCTCCAATTCTTCATAATTAATTGGCTTCAGCATATAGTCGCTGACGCCAAATCTGATTAAAGCCCTGGCATATTCAAAATCTTGATAACCCGTAACCATAAGCACTACACAGCTTTCATTGATCTCGCGCAGCTTCTCCACGAACGTAATCCCGTCCATCTGGGGCATTCGGATATCACTCATGATGAGATCCGGATTATGTTTACCGGCAAGCTCCAACGCTTCAATGCCATTTTTCGCCGTGCCCACAATATCAATATCCAGCTCATCCCAAGGGATAACCACCTGTAAATTCCGCAAAATATTCGGTTCATCATCAGCTAGTATTGCCTTCAATCTCACAGGTGCACCTCCTTATTTTTCGGAATCACAATTTTCGTCGTTGTTCCATAACCTTCCATACTGCAAATAAATATGCCGTAATGAGCGCCATACTGAATACGAATGCGATCAGCTACATTGCTGACGCCAAGCCCTCTCCGCTCTTCATTTACATTTTCCATAATTTCATGGAAAGGTGTTTCAAGCTCCATTTTATAACGGAATTTGGCCAACTTTTCTTCACTAATGCCTATGCCATTATCCGTCACATAGATGCCAATGCGTTCATCTTCATCTGCAACACGAATCGAGATAAATCCCATATAATCGATCGGTTCAAAGCCATGCTGCAAGCAATTTTCAACTAATGGCTGAAGCGTCAGCTTCAAAATATAGAAATCCATCAACTCGAGCGGCGCCTCAATGTCGTAATGAAATTGATCTTCGAAACGATATTCTTGAATTTCCAAATAACTTTTCAAGTGCTCCAGCTCTTGCCTGAGTGTGATCTCCTCTTTGTTCTCCATTCCGATACGCAGCAGATTACCTAATCGGTATACCATTTGGCTGACTTTTTTCCCTTGGTTTTGAATCGCTAACACATTAATGGATTCCAGCGTATTAAATAAAAAATGAGGCTTAATCTGGGCTTGAAGCAGCATAAGCTCGGCTTTATTTTTTCGGTCCTGCTGCCGCTTGACCTCCTCCAGCAAATCTTCCACGCGTGCCACCAAGCTGTTAAAGCCCCTGGCAAGCGCTTGGGTTTCATCTTTGCCGCTGACATCGATTCGGGTCGACAGATCCCCGCGTTCCACTTTTTTCATGGAGGAAACAATGCGCAGAATAAACTGGATAATTCGTCTGATGAAGACCAGGTTATAAACCAGCGCAAAAAACAGGCAGACAAAGGTGATGCCCGCTACCCACTTCATAATGGTCTCCATTTCCCCCGCCACATAGCTCCATGAAGTAATGGACACAACACTCCAGTCCTGAACGCCCATCTGATTCAAATCCAAATGATACAAGGAAACGAGGCTCCGTTCATCTTGAAAATCAGCCTGAAAGCTCCGATTCGGTTTCGCCATATCTAATTTACCCGGCAGCAGCTGCAGAACATTAGACCCTTCCAGCTTTTGTTTATTGTCATAGAAAATTAACCCGCTTTTATTTACAAGCAAATAGCGTTTCGAGCTTTCTTCTTTCGTGTTATAAGAACGAAAAATTTGATCTAATTCATTAAATCGGTATCGGAGCAGCATGTAGCCGCGGTTGTCCATCGTCCAGAAATCTTTAACTAGACGCGCTTGATAAAATTCTCGATGACCGACCGGAAACTCCGGATACTCTGCCGGACCAATCCAAAGCGGGCTTCCATTTAAGCCCTGAATTTGCTTGAAAGCCGCGCTCCCCAACAGAGAAGTCCATGGCAACGCACTGCCGCTCGTCCGACCCGCATTGAACGATTTACCATGATTATTATAAATGACGACTGACTGGACGGGAGAATAAGTAAGAATCGAGCTGCGCAGCAAGGTATCGAATGTATTTAAATCGTAGGAAGAAAGCGTATTCTCATTCGGCCTGACCTCATCCATCGATCGATATATCCCTTGAATCCCTTCCTTCACCATCCAGAAATCAGAGAAATAGTTCGCTTCCTTAAACATGTAATATATATTGCGGGAAATCGCCTGAAGAGTCACCTCAGTCAAGTCTCCGTATTTCTTTTCGATGAGCTGTTGCGAGATCGTGTACACAGCGCTTCCTAACACGAATAAAGGAATAATAATGAAGGCAAGAAAACCAATATACACTTTCTTGTTTAAATTCATCTACAGGCACAGACTCCCCTCCAAATAGGATTAGGCACCCCTTTATGAACTGGCGCCTGCCTACATCTTTTTATTATAAATTAAGCTTAAATCCAGCTCCTAGGGAGAGGTTTCAATTCAAAAGGGATAAAATCATCTATCTTTATTCATCCCGTTTCCAAAAGCGTCAATAAACCTTATTTCAGGTTCCACTTCGACTTCCACATTGCCTCTCATCGCTTTAGAGATCATACAGGTTTGCTCTGCTCGATAGGCGCATTTTCTTATTTTATCCAATTGTTCGCCAGATGTATGAGCAGCAACAGAAATACATGGACGATGAATAACCTTATTCACTTTCATTGATGGCTTGCTGCTCACCAGTATCTCTGAACGAAGCTCAGCTTGCATAACGCCAAGTCTTTCCAGCAAAGCGCCTAGTGTTATTAAATAACAGGTAGCTGCGGCCCCCAACAGCATTTCCTCCGGATTCGTACCCACTCCCGGACCTCCAAGCGGCGAAGGTATTGAAATTGAAGAGGACATACTTCCTGATTGCATATACCCGACCCCATGGAGACCGCCTGACCATATAGCTTTTAACGTAAAAGAATGTTCGCTCATTTCATGGCCTCGTTTCTATGTCAAGCTCTTTTTGATTTATTGTAATTCAACGCGCATGGTAATACCAGAATGCAGAATGCTTTCTTTCTTACCTTTAAAAATAGAAAAAGATCGTTCTCCGCTTGTCTTTGCTAGCAAGCGGGAACGATCCTATTTTACGATTTAAACCTTAAATCGATTAATCAATTGTCTCAGCTCTCTGGACATGTCTTGCATGGACACAGCCGATGCCCGGACTTGGTCCATGGCGCCGAGCTGCATGCCGGACGATTCCGCAATCTCTTCGAACTGATGGGCGGAAAGCTGGGAAATGCGCTCCATCTCATCGACGGACGCAGCCACTTCTTCCGAACCCGAGGAAACTTCCTCCGAAGCGGCAGATACCTCCTGCAGCTGCCCGGTCATCTTCTGCAGGCCGCCCAGAATGGAGCCGAAAGCGCCGCCGGCTTCCCTAACCATGCCAAGGCCTGTTTGCGCCTCCTCCGAGCTCGCATCCACACTTGCAGACAGCTGCGCAGTCTGCTCCAGGATCGCCTCGATCAGCTCGGCGATCTGCCCTGAGGAAGCTTGCGACTGATTCGCAAGCTTCCTCACCTCATCGGCCACGACGGCGAAGCCGCGGCCGTTCTCTCCAGCACGCGCGGCTTCGATCGCCGCGTTCAAAGCCAGCAGATTCGTCTGCGACGCAATCTCCGCCATCATTGAAACAATCTCTCCGATTTCACCGGAGCGGCTTTCCAAATGATTCGTCGCCGCCACCATCTCCGTCGACGAGCGTACGATCGACTCCATCTGCCTAACGGCCATCACGATGGAGTCATGGCCTCGGTGCGCATCATCGGTTGTTTGCTGCGACACCTCGGCTACGATGGAGGATGACTCCGCAATGCGCTGCATGCCGGAGGTCATCTCTTCCATCGCTTTCGTCATCTCCGTTGCACGCATGACCTGTGTTTGAGCGCCCCGCGAAGCATTTTGAATATTCGCGGTTATCGCATTGCTGGCTGAAGCCGTGCTTGACGCATGGCTAGAGACACCTTCCGAGGCAATCTGCAATCGATCAGAACTATGCACCATTGCCTGAATAACCTCTCTGGTATCTGACACAAGCTGCTGGAAAGTCGCAGCGAGACGCCCGATTTCATCCTTGCGACTTATCTGAATCGTTACCGTCATATCCCCTTCTCGAACCTTGGCTACCTGCGAAGTAAGCTGTTTAAGCGGTTGCATTAAATACCTCGCCAACACAAACACGATGAATATACTGACGACTAAAATGCCAATCGCAATCATAATCATTGTTTTCCGCGAAGAATCCATCAGCGCGTATACAGCCGTTGCATCGAAGTCTGCTCCAATCACACCGATGACTTTGCCGTCTTTTCCCTTGAAGGGAAGGTACGCAGTTATCGTAGCTCCATACTCATCCTTGGTCAGCTCCCCGAGCGTAGAATGCTCTTTCTCAAAGGCTTCAATCATGCCCGGGTATTGATTCTCTTCCATTTTACCGAGCGGCGAGAAATCATCCCCCTTGGCATCTTTCGGTGCGCCATCGACGATATAAACGTAGGTGGCCTTGGCGTCTTTTTCAATTTTCGCCAAGGTATATAAATATTTCAACCCATTCGTCTCCCGAAGCTCGTTCAGCTGCGCTCTGAGCTTGCTGTAGTATTCCGTCTCGCCTGATTGGGGAGTCAGCTGAGAGTAAGCCTCCACCTCAATGATCTTCGCCGCGCGTTCAGCGACAGCCTTCGCTTGGAGTCCCATTGAATTTTCAATTAATTGGGTTGAAGCCTCATACATTGTAAATCCAAGAATTGTCCCCGCCAGCAATATCAGACCCGAAAAAAACATAACCATACGTCCAAGCAAACTGTTCAAACCGTAATGCCCCTCCCTGTTTTTACCATCCTATAGACAACATTCTACAAGAAACGATAATTTTTTCCTATCCTATTTTTTGTAGAACATACAAAAGGCCACTTTCATCCCCTCGGATAAAAGCAGCCTCTTACTATTGATATCTATGAATTTGCGTAATAACTTTGTGTTGGAATCAAAACAATGAAAGCCCTACCTCTCTTCCATCCTTGCGGCTCCAATGACCGCGCCAGTGCGAATTGCATTACAAACACCTGCTGCCGAAACACTAAAACGCCGCCTCGGGTTTACCATAAATGAGCTGAGTTTTCTGCGCATTGGGAGAAAAACAAACAAGGAAAGAGGGTTAAACTTTCGTCTCGCTAATCGTTCGTGTGGGGTAAATGAGGTTTGGTTTGAAGTGTTTATATGTTCCATTTCAATCAATTTCCATATTATAAACGTATCCTATGAAATTGTCAAATTGTAATTAGTTAAAATGTGACCTATATTCATATGCTGTTGTTCCATATACGCTTTTAAAGTGTTTATTTAAATGGGTTAAATCAACAAAACCACATTCAGCTACCGCTGAATAAATATCCCCTCTTTTTTCTATTAACTGTTTGGCATGTTCTATCTTGCAGTTAAGAAAGTATTGGTATGGTGAAATTCCTGTATGAGCCTTGAAGAATCTGATAAACTGAAACTTTGATAGATTTAGCTCTTTACATACCTCCTCAAGTTTAAGTACATTTTCTAAGTTGGCATGAAGTATATCCTTTGCCTTTCTAATTAGAGCGTTATCTTTTTTATCGTTTGTAGAAAGATTCGTTTGAATAAGGCTCTCTGTAAGTGATAAGAGTAATTCACTGCACAGAGCCTCCTCTTTTTCGCTTAATATGGCATGAGAAAGACTTCGTATTCTTTGTTCAAGTCTACTATCATACACAACCGGCGTTGAAAAACGTACGATATCCTTTTTCTCAATAACCTCTAAAAGCAATTGTGGCTCAATATATAACATAACATAATCAAGACTAGACTCATCGTTTGCCATTCCGTCATGGGCCTGTTCTGGATTAAAAAGCATAACGCCATTTTGATAGGATAGTTGTAGACTGCCATCCAAATTATACCGTTGAATACCACGCAATGTTACACCTATTGCATATTCCTTATGAGAGTGTTTTTTATACGTAAAATCAGTCATGCTTGCTGACAACGCAGTAATGCCTGCCGATTTTTTATAGATAAATTTGTCCACTTCAATCACCTCAAGATTTGCTTGCCTACATCCATATCATGATTGCAGCATAAACTAAAAATAATGCCATGATGACATTTACAACTTTTCTATGACGCTGTAAAAAACGCTTAAAGATCGCACCGAAAAGAACCCATATCATAAAGGCTAGAAATCCAATAGCTGAGATCGCCACAACACTTATTATCACCGTGGGCAGTGCCGTATAATAGGGCAAAATAAAGGTAGGTATTACAGTCATTGTAAATGTAACTACCTTTGGATTTAAAAACTGCATGAGAAAGCCTGAAATAAAAGTGCCCGTCCGTTTTACGGTTGGTTTTGATGTATCCATTTTATAGATTTGATAAGCTAGATAGAGCATATAAATGCTTCCGATGATCTGCATAACAATCAAAACTTTTGGGATTACTGTTATAAGCATTGAATTCAGTATAGCAGATATAGCAAGTAATGAACCAAAAGCAATCGTTGCTCCATATGTGTACTGCATTGCCCTTTTCGTCCCATGATTATTCACTGCGGATAGTATGTCGAGATTCGTCGGGCCTGGTGTAACCGTAACAATAAAACAGTATAATAAAAAAGATGTAATGTTCATGAGGAAGCTCCCTTCAGGATATTCTCATGTGACTATACATCTTTTTATTTGATAGCATATAGTATATTATTGCAGGATTATATTGCCCGTTTTCGTCGTCATGCCGGCTCAGACGAAAGGGTTGAATCAACTTCCGCGTCACCTGGTCCCCATGGCACAGCCATTTACAATACGGTTCACCCGTTGACTGAAACGGCAAGTTTCAGAGACTCTTAAACTCCTGCCTATAAATCGCATCAACTTGTTCTAACACACGGCGTCCTTGATCAATGAATTTCAACTTCGCAACTCTTCCTTTCATAAAAAAAACACCATTTAAACCGCCATGCTGACCCAGTGCTGCATCATAGAGCAAGGATGCTCCTTTAGTGGGAGCAGAAAAAAATAATTTCATAATAGGTTTTAGATAAAAGGGCAAGCCCGAACTGTTCCCTTTACGAATTGTGTTGTTCCCGCCTGGGTCCGCACTTCTTATTCTTATGCCGTCCGGCTCGACAAGTGGAGCAATTTCCTGAGTCCATAGCGACAGCGCAAGCTTTGTAGTTGCGTATGGTCCAAATAACTTTTTGAACGTACTCGGACGCTCTAATGTTTCCGGATTAAATGATTGGAGTGTGGTAAAAGCGTTAGTTGATGTGTTGACAACAGTTCTAAGAGATCCTTTATGCAACTGCTCCTTTAATTCCATAAAAATAATGTATGGAGCTACCGTCTGCAGCTCGAAATGCATCTCACGACCTTGTTTGGAGTAACTTAGTTCCGCTAAACTTCCACCAGCATTGTTGAATAATACATCGATTTTCGTCTCTGTAACTTTAATCGTATCCAGAGCCAGCTTCAGCTGCCCAAAGTTCGTCAAATCTGCTTTGTATTCCCGAAGCTTCCCTTCACGCATCGCGTGTTGGATAAATTCGTCATCAGCAGAGAAACTTGAACGGTTTAGTCCTATAACATGCCAATCCTCGGATAGCAATTTGCGAGTCAATTCAAGCCCTATTCCACTGCTTGCACCTGTAACGAGCGCTGTCAAATTATCCATTTCTGCTCCCTCCATATTTCATACAGTTTGGATTTTTCTCCATGAGTTCAGTCTACAAGTTGAAGTCGACTTCAAGTCAAGTATTGAATGGCAAGTATTGACTTGGAGTTTACTCCAAGTTATAAGATAATGTTTGTAAGGTTAAAGGAGGGTTGAAGCTATGGATGAAACATTAACATTTTCAATAAAGGAGACAGCCTCTCAAACTGGACTAACGGAGGCTACAATTCGTTACTACGAGAAAATTGGTCTGTTGCCTCGTGCGGAGAGGAAACAAAATAGTCATCGCGTGTATCGTTTGGTGGACGTGGAGACAATGAAGATGATTACTTGTTTTAAAAAAACAGGGATGTCCTTGGAAAGCATGAAGCCCTATCTTCAGCCTTCTCATAACGATGATTTTAGCGCACATCCAGAGCTAATCTCACTGATGGACGAGCACAAAAAAAAGATTAAAAATCAAATCGATTCCCTGCAACAAATTGTTGATTTTCTTGAGAGCAAAATAAAGCCGGGCGGTACACGTATAAATCACGAACCCTGTACACTAGCAGAGCCGGAGAAACGGTTGGGAAGACCACACCTAAATGATTCCATTAAATAAGTAACCATTAACTATTCATTAGCTGAAGTGATGGGGTTATTAATAAAGTGACCAGGGAAGCAGATGCCCACCCGGTCACTTTTGCTATGTCTTAATATTGTAGTCATTCAAGTCTACAGTTACCTTCACTCTTCCTCCCACAGACTATAGCTTCCAGGAATTCGAAGCCGGTCCATACAGATCAAACATCGATACTGGTATGCCCAGTTGCTTCATGTAAGTGAACATTTGGCCCCGGTGATGATAAAGATGCGTGGTGATCTCTATCAGCCATTTGATCTGGACAGCCGGTTGATGTTTGGCAAAAAAGGGGGAGGTCGATTTGTAAAGCAGCTCCGTTTCATCCAAAGAATTCATGTAGTCTTTTAACGCAGCGACTCCGCGATGCATGACATCCGACAAGGAAGCAGCATCTTTTAGATGCATGATGGACACGACAAGGCCTCTTACCTGTTCCATAGAGTGTTCTTGCAGAATGGCTAGTTCTTGTGCGGGCACATGAACGAGATGACGGGCAAGTTCGATTAAACTCCGCATATTTTCGTGGGGGCGATACGCCCAATGATCCTCTTTGATCACGGAGAGCAATGAACACGTCGTGGTGAGCGCAAGCTCCATTTCTTCAAAAATAAGGTTCTTGATGTGGGAAATTTCCTGATTCATCTTTTCTCATCCTTTCTATATGTGCAAGATTGGTTTCGATTATGACTATAGCATATAAATAAGTCAGATCTTGGCTTATTTGGCGTGGTAAAATGGAAGAAAATGTGCGGTGAGGGATGCGTTTATTTTGATAAAATCACAGCGTTTAATTCGATTAATGATGGTGATCAATGCGAAAAAATCGTTTACCGTTAGGGAGCTTGCCGACGAGTTTGGTATGTCTCCGCGTACGATCACCCGAGATTTGCAGGAACTTAGCGAAGTGGGCTTTCCTATCTATACGGTGCAGGGCCGCGGCGGCGGTTATCGGCTGCTTCAGGAAAGGATGCTGCCACCAATTGCCTTCTCGGAGAACGAAGCGGTCGCCGTATTTTTTGCCTGCCAATCGCTGCAATATTTTGGCTCGGTTCCCTTTGATGAAAGTGCGGCCTCCGCGATTCACAAGTTTTATCATTACTTGCCTGCCGATGCGAAGGAACAAATAGATCGGCTGAGGAATCGGGTCGTGATTTGGAATCCTCATCGGACGATGTCCGCGGACTGCCTCCAGACCCTGCTTCAAGCGATCATGAACGATAGCGTCGTGACCATTGCATATAAATCCAGTGATGGCGTCACACAAAGAGATATTCAACCGGTTGGTCTTTATGCGAGCGAAGGATACTGGTATTGTCCGGCCTATTGCTTCCTGCGTCGAACGTATCGTCTTTTCCGCGCGGACAGGATCAGCTTCGCCAGTTTGAATGATGCGATTCCTTACCGGCAGGATCTGAGCGGCAGATCGGTATTTGATTGGATCACACCGGATTTGGCTCGATTTGATCATCAGTGCGATTTAATCGTGGAGTTAAGTGAGGAAGGCGTGCGTTCGCTTGAAACCAATGTTTGGTTCAGTTCTCATATTGAAGTTCACGAAGATGGAGGAGGAACCTTGCGATTTCGGATTCCTGTTCAGAAAATAGCATTTTTTGTTGATTTGGTTTGGCAGTTAGGGGTAGAAGCAAGGATTGTAGAACCCGCAGAAGCTATAGATTATATAAAACAAAAAATAGAAGCGGTGAGACAGCGCTATCTTTGATCCCCTGGATTGACCCATCAAAATAAATAACCGCCAACTGTTTATTTACGCTTTCGAATAAACCGTCTATCGATCAGTAAAGCGATACATAGCGAAATTACGCCAACCAAAAGCAAATTCCCGTAGGCTTCATATGAAAAGGGGCTTCCTTCAAGTTTGAGTTGTCCCGTGGCGCGGTATTCCAATCGTTTCGCAGCAAACGAGGCCGTGCGAACGTCTTCTTGCTTTGCCAAATCCTCTAATGCAGGCGCCATAGCGAATTGTGCCGGTTCATTCCTGTGCAATAATAGAGTCTCCGCACTCTTAGAAGTGTCTTTCCATTGTTGGATGTCGCCCGCGGCAAGCGATTGTGCTTCGGTACCGGCTACGATCATTTTATCCAATCCCGGAGCATGCGCAATTTGATATCTGGCAATCAGGTTCAAGCGGTACTTACTCATAATCGGTTTATCCGCGCTCGAGACGGTTATCGTATTCGTCGTACCCGAGGCAGAGTACGTATCGAATACAGAAGCTAAAGCTGCCTCGTCTACACCGTTATAAAGAAGTACTCCTGCCTTTTTCTTGTTCCACTGAAAAGCATTGTTTACTACATAATCAATGTCGCTAAGCCCCGCGTAATAGGGCGTCATGTATGGATTTTGAACAAACCCGTACGAAGGGTAGTTGAGTTGTTTCGCTACGTTAGCCGCCATAGCTTCGCCAAGTTGCTCTGATATGACAAAGAGCACTGCATCAATACCCGATGTAAGACCCGCTGAAGAGACGACATTCCCGTCGGCTACGTACCGATGGTCTCTTTCCCAATGTGTTTGCGGATATTTTTTTTCGAGCCTGCCAATATCCCCCCAATGCGTCGCTGCCGATTTACCGTTCAGTAATCCGGTTTCGGCTAGATTTTCTGCACCGTTACAGATCGTTATTAAGGTAGTTTTGCTGCCAGAATTTTTCTTGATCCATTCTCGGACGGGTTGATACTTCTTTTCGTCCAAGATGGGCATATAAGGGATTACGATGATGTCAGGACTTTTACCTAAAATTTGATCCATTTCCGCAAAAGAATGGTGCGGTACCACATCCAGTCCGCCCGTTAAAGACTTTACATTTCTGTCTGGGGCAACGGCAACGACATTATAAGCTTCTGTCATCGCAAAAATCTCATACGGCACAAGAAAATCAAAGACCTCCGTGACTTCGTTTGCAAGTAAAACCGCCACCGTCGGCTTATTTGGATCATAGGTTGGAGGCAGCACTTGTTGCGCCGGAACTAATGTCTGATTTTCATAAAGCGACATGGAGTCGTTCATCGTATTAATAAAACCTATCGAACCGATTCCACCTACTGCAAAAGTCAACATGCATATATAAATAGCAATGCGCCGTATGCTTTTCATTCGTTCGATCCCCCTTTTTTTGTTCATTCCTTAATAAAATAAGACAAAAGAACCGGCACCACAACCATCCCGGGCAGGGGGAACAAGCCCGACCAAAGTCAATGGGTTGCCAGACCAAAGGCTTGGAGTTAAAGGGCCATATTACAACCCCTCACTCTCATTGGGTCCCCAAGCATTTCGCCTCCGTGTCCGTCGTCTGTCAGGATTCACTACATAATACGGCCTGCTGATTTGCTCGCTCCCTTCTTAGGGATGCTTTGTCACAAGGCTTCAGCCCAAGGATCTCTCCATCAGTTGCCTGTCAGCTACGAAGCGGCTCGGCTATCACCTCGACGGGGCTTTCACCGGCCATGTGTGCCTAGCTTGGCTAGGCACGCTCTGCAAGAAAAAAGTCTGCCGCATCCTTGGTATAAACCATATGTTGGCGCACGGGGAGTGGATCGGGAATGGGGGGGCCGACAATTTCAAATACGGGCGCTAACGCTTCTCCACCCCCAGTCTCAGTCCCACTTCTGTTCTACTTTGAGCTGCCTTCCACTTCTCTTTCTATCATGGGTTATCACCCAGATGTAACGACGGAACTACGGTGCGTTATCTCTTTGAACTCCCTGTTTTTTTACCATGGAGAGGAACTATGATGCGTTAAACAGGTAATTACTAGCGTGAAACTCCTATTTTCCGATGCATAGCGCACTGCAGTTCCGCGAAATACCCATTCAAGCCATTATGACTAGCCATAACGCACCGTAGTTCCGCTAGCCCGCTCATGATAACGCTTTCAAAGAATCCAATGAGTTCGGTGAACCGCTTACAGCACCATCTCTCCAAACCAAGCTTGCTCCCCTTAAAGCAACATATACATTCTATAACCTGCAAAAAACCGCGGGCATCGCCCGCGGCTCTTTTCAAACCTTAAATTTCTGCAGCGACTGCTGCAGCTCTTCCGCTAATCCAGCCAACGATTTTGCCGAATTTTCGATGTCTTCGGTCGTTGCCATTTGCTCCTCGCTTGCAGCCGAAGTCTCTTGACTCACACTGATGCCAGTCTCCGAAACAGCACTAACGACGGTCATCACCTCTTCAATACGCACGTTTGCGCCGACAAGATGATGAATCGCTTGATTCACAGTGTCAACCTTGGCATTCACTTTATCAACGGAAGTCTCAATATGGTTAAACGATTCCTCCGCATGCGCGGAGATGACTAGGCCTTCCTCTACTTTGCTGGCTCCAATATGCATCGAGGTAACAGCGTGATTAATTTGTTGTTGAATGGTTGATATCAGATTCGTAATGTCACGGCCTGAGGTCGATGACTGTTCCGCCAATTTCCGAACTTCGCCTGCAACAACTGCAAATCCGCGCCCCGCCTCGCCTGCTCGCGCTGCTTCGATAGCGGCGTTCAATGAGAGCAAATTAGTTTGTGAGGCGATTTCATTTATGATGTTAACGATTTTCCCGATTTTATGTGCATTTTGACCAAGTTCAGCCACTACACCGTTCACTTCTGTGACGGAATTCGAAATTTCGTTCATTTGACCTACAATGGAAACAACAGACTGTTTCCCATTAAGAGCCGCAGAGGTTGCTTGCTCAACCAACACCGTAACCTCTTGCACGGACTCATCGATTTGTTTTGTACTCGACAACATTTGCGCCACAGCCTCGTTGGCCCTAGTAACACCAGCAAACTGCCTTTCAAAATCTTCAGCCAATTGTTGGCTGGACGCGGCAACCTGACTTGCCGCATTCGAACTTTGCTCGGAACTCGCAAGAAGCTCTTCAGAGCTAGCCGAAAGTGTTATGGCATTATTCGCAATCTGAACAACCAAATTACGCAGCCCTTCCGTCATTACATTAAAGGAACCCATCAGTTTGCCCACTTCATCTTCATACGGATAGTCGCCTTTGACAGATAAATCTCCACCTGCCGCTTTCTCCATAAGCTTCTGCAACTGCCGGATTGGATTCGTTATGATCAAATTTAATGCCAATGCATTCATCGTAAGAACAAGGCAAGCAAATATAATCGTTATCACGATAACCAAGTGGGAAACTTGTGAATCGCTGGTGTTGCTTTTGGCAAATTGCTCTGCCGCAGACTCCTTAAGATTAACCAAAACATCCAGCGCTGCAATGGTTTGGTTTCCCCGAGGCGAGACCTGAAGACTATATATTTGATAAGCAACCTGGTTATTTTGAGTTGCATGTTCAATCGCCGTCGCGCTAACGTCACGATACTGGGCATTGAGCTCATCGAATTTTTTAAACGCGTCATCTTCCTCTTTATTCATTGGAATTCCGCTCAATTTCGTAACCAAATCATGATTAGCTGTAATGTTTGCGGCCAATTGATCTTTCAAGTTTGTTTTATATTTCGTATCTGTCGTCAGCATCATTTCCAGCAAATTAGCTTCAGTTTCATTAAAATTCGCCTTCAACTGATGAATCCATTTGACAGACAGCAGACTTTCCTCGTACATTTTAGTAGAATTGCCAGCCATTTTATCCATGTAGTGATAACCTGTAATCCCTACGATGAGCAAAAATAAAATAGCAATAGCATTCATGTACAGTAATTTATAACGAAGCTTCAGGTTGCGCAGAAACGACATATTTACTTTCACGTTCTTTAAACCATCAAGTGACTCTAGGTTCAAGTTCAACTTCCGTTTCGTTTTCAAATCGACAGTTCTCCTCCTGATTAGTTAATCTGACGCCTGCCTTATTCAGTCGAAAGAAAACTATCTCATCTCATATTTGGTGATATAAAAACTAACATTGAATTAGAATAATTTACCTATGGTTTATTTTACAAAAACGAAGCATTTCTGTAAAGCTAAAAATCGACATAAACCGCGCTGCATCAAGAAAAAAAGCACTTCCACCTCCCTTCAAGGAGGATAAAGCGCTTACGTTAGGAGGAGTTTCATGATAGGCATTATTGTGAATCCGCTTTCAGGTGATGGGAGAGGATCTGACATATGGAAAGAAGTTCAATACGCACTTCAAAAGAAGTCCATTCGTTACGCTGCTGCAGTGACATCTCAAGCTGGAGATGCTGGTCAAATCGCGAAGACACTCCTAGAAAATCATAGCGAAATGGACAGAATGATTGTAATCGGCGGGGATGGCACGATCCATGAGGTAGCAGGGGGATTATGGCAGGCCTGTCGTTTAAGCGATTCCACGTGTCATTTAGCGGTTATTCCGGCTGGAACCGGCAACGATTTTGCCAAAGCCTATGGAATTCCCCCAGATCCCCTTGAAGCACTCGAGCTCGCTTTCTCAGAAGCACCTGTCGACATTGACCTGCTGCGCATGAAGGATGGCCGGCTTGCGGTGAACAGCATCGGAGCTGGTTTTGATGGCATGGTCGCCAAATTAACGAATGAATCCGGCTACAAAAAGCTTTTGAACCGGATCGGCCTAGGCAAGCTTTCCTATTTCATTACCATTTTACGTGTTTTTGCAAGTTATAAACCATGTACAGCTACTCTAGAAGTTGATGGTATCGTTCACGAGCTTCCTCATATGTGGCTTGCGGCAATTGCGAACATCCCTTTCTACGGAGGCCATATTCAAATTTGCCCGACCGCCTCTCCTTACGATGGTTTGGCTGATGTGGTTGTGATTCAAAGCGAGAACCGTTTCCGGCTGCTGCCCATTCTTTTCACAGTATTCCAGGGAAAGCACACCGGGCATCCCGCAGTTTCTTTTTATAAAGGAACTTCTATTCAGCTTCGCACTGATCATCCACTGCTCATTCAGGCCGACGGGGAGTTCGCGCAGTCTACGCCTCTGGACATCGAAATTGTGCCCGCAGCACTAAGCGTTATCTGTCCAGCCACCAAGAGATTAACGAACTAGGACGCCGACGCCAACCGTAATTGCTTACGTTGTAAGACAAGGTAACCGACGAATACGGCCAGTATTGCCGCGATTCCCGTTATGGAAAGATCGGTAGAGATGCCGGCTTTAGAAATTTGTGTATACAAACCAACGCCGCCGAGCATCATGGCATTTTCCAGAAGATTTTGAACCGCTATGGTTTTACCCGCTCCGATCATGCCCTGCCCCTTGTTCTGAAGCACTGTATTCATCGGAACAATGAACACACCGCCACTGAAACCGACTAGCAAAAGAAGCGCTATGGTTACATACAAATTGGTGATTAGTGGAAATAGAAGAATACTTACAATCATTAAAAGTCCAAAAACATAAGAATTATAGTATTTTCCAGGAGGTATAAGCTTAGGCGTCAGAAGTGCGCCGAGTATAATGCCTATGCCTGTGACCGCCACCAGCATCGATATTTGATCAACGGATTGAATGCCCAAATGAGCAGGCACCCAAGCAATAATAGCTAGACGAACGACCGAAGAAGTCATCCAAAATGAACCTGTGCCTACTAGCGAAAAACGAGTAGCGCGATCCCGCAGCAGGGTTGAAACATCCTTGACGAAAACTTTCGCTTCATGAAGATATCGGATGTTCGGATTTCCTTGGATAACGGGTATCTGCAGTGTCATCAGCAAAGATATGAGATATAGGGCTAAGCAAGCTAGGATAGCGCCAACAAGCGAAAACTTAGCCAGCAACCCTCCGCAAACGAATCCAAGCAAAATAGCCATTATGGTATAACCTTCAATGCGGGCATTCGCTTGTAAAAGAGCAGACTCAGAATGTGTAAGCGAGGGCAAAATGCCGTACTTGGCCGGCGAATAGACCGCCGCTCCAATGCCTACAATGCCATAGCTCACTGCAGGATCCATGTTCATGAACAGCGCGATAATGCCGAGCGCTTTGATCGCATTGCCGACGAGGAGCACATGCGACTTCGCCCTCTTATCTGCGAAGGCTCCCACGAATGGAGCCAGCACCACGAAAGCAACGAGAAATGAAGCCTGAACGACGCCAATATAGTAATCCGGCAGAGCCTTCTGCTGAATAATCGCCAGCGTAATGAAAAGAATCATATTATCAGCAAAGGCGGAAAGAAATTGTGTCACATAGAGCGTTTGAATCGGCTTCATTTTCATATTAAATGACTCCCTTGTTTTCTTCGTAGTGGTGTGCCTGCAATGCGATTTGTTTGATCGTCACATAATCGATTTTGCCGCTCCCGAGGAGTGGTAGCTGTTCTATAAATCGCAGCTCCGAAGGCATATAGATGGGCGGATGGCCCTGCTGCTTCATCGATTCTTTCACTTGCTGGATAGAAGCCGCCGGATCATTATGATAAATGATGATTCGTTCCCCTTTGCGCGTATCCGGAACGCTCACCGCCGCACAAACGGCTTGAGGCAACGCCACGGCAATGAGCTCTTCCACCATCGGGAGCGAGATTTTTTCCCCGCCAATTTTCGCGAATGACTGCAGCCTCGCTTGAATCGTGATGAAGCCCATTTCATCGATATCCACGATATCTCCGCAGCTGTACCACTCCGGGCAAGGCACGAAGCCTCGTTCATGAATCAAATATCCCTTCATGACGTTGGGGCCTTTCACCAGCAAATTCCCCCCATGAGCAATCCCATCAACTGGCTCCAAGCGGTATTCCATACCAGGCAGCATACGGCCTACTGTTCCTTTTTTCATATGCATAGGCGTGTTCAAGGAAACAACAGGAGCGGTTTCTGTCGTCCCGTATCCTTCAAGAATACGAATGCCGAATTTGTCAGACCACTCTTGGCGCACCTCTTCCTTGAGCTTCTCAGCGCCAGCGACCACATATTTTAGCGAATAGGCAAAATCGTAAGGGTGAGCTGTTCGGGCATAAGCCGCCAGGAATGTCGAAGTACCGAACAGAATCGTAATATTGCGATCGTACACGATCTCAGGAATGACCTTGTAATGCAAGGGATTCGGATACAACACGACTTTCATGCCTGAAAGAAGGGGCAGTATCGTTCCCGCCGTCAGTCCGAAGGAATGAAACATGGGCATAGCCCCAAGCACAACGTCAGTCGAGTTGAAAGCAATTGCCGTCCTCGCCTGCTGAATATTTGCGTACACATTCCTATGGGTCAGTACGACGCCCTTAGGTTTACTTTCACTTCCTGAAGTAAATAGAATGATATCATTTTTATCAAGGTGGATCGGTCCCTTTGCTTTGCCGGCATATTGCAACAAACCAGCTGCTTTGTCTTTCCATGTTAAGTTCATCTTGATATCTTCCAGGTAAATGATCTTATACGGGCCGGCTGATGTTTCGACAAAATCGCTCAAACCTGCTTTGTCAATGAACGCCCTTGACGTAATGATTGTTTTTACGGCAGCGGTTTCACAGGCATCCAGCATCGCTTGCTTGCCTGCAGAATAATTGAGTATTGCCGGTGCTATGCCTAACCGGAATAAGGAGAATAACGTAATTACATTCGCGGCGGCATTCGGCAGTAACACCGCTACCCGAGCTTGTTCGGCGAGCTCCTTCTTGAGCCGATTAGCCATCGTATATATGGCGAGCAGCAGCTTGCGATATGTTAACGAAGTATCACTGGCGATATCCTCGCAAATGAGGAAGGATCCGCTGTGCTTTTGAGCTGCGATAAGCAATTCATTAAATAAATTAAGCTCAGACTTCATCCGGCTTTGCAGCAAATGGTTCTGCATGCGACTGCGGATGGCTTCCGTAGCCATTTCCTTTTGCATACGCATGGATCGCTGCTCGCTCGTCATCCGTACTTGAAAGGCTTCGCCAATGACAATCGAGACAGCTGGGAACCAACGCTGGTTGAGCTTCCCGCGCAGGTAAGATAATTTCGAGTGCTCCAAGCCATTAATTGCGATTGGAACCATCCGCGCCTGCGATCTTAACGCGATATAACCAATGCCCCCATACACCTTCATCATGCCGCCCGTTGTTGTCACGCGCCCTTCCGGGAACACAACGAGAGGCTTTCCGCTTTGTACGGTTTTAAGCATTTTTCTTACGGAATAGGGGTTGAGCGGATCGACCGGAATATGCTCCCGGAAGAGCAGCGGCCAAGCGAATCGCTTCGCAATCTTCGTGTTCACGACGAACGCCACTTCTTTGGGTAAAATGAGCGCCAGCAGAACGGCGTCCAGTAAGGAGACATGGTTCGGGATAAGCACCGTACGTTCCGTTAAATCCAGCTGCTGCAAGCCGCTGATCCTTACACGGAAGCTGGCCAATATAACGGGACGCAGGATAGGAAGCAAGATTTTGACTATAGCGTAGAACAACCATTTGATCAAGGTAGATCCCTCCTGACACTTTTCTCATGAAGCTGATATTGTTTGGGCTTCTCTTAATACCTGGTCATAATTACATTGTATGCATTTGTTCCAAAGGTGATAGTACTAATTTTGTGTAGTACCGCCTCTTTGAGCTAAGCTTGTTCAATACGAAGAACCTAGCCTGCGGCTAGGTTCTTGTCTACACCCATGCGTCCAGGCATGGGGAGGGAATTGGGTGTGGGGTTTCAGACGCTATCGCTTTTCCACCTCATACACATTCCCTTTCTGTGCTACATTGTGCTGCCTTCTTCTTCTCTTTTCCCTAACCGTTCCTCGATTCGGTATTCCTATCCATGAACACCCCTGTAAGAGAAAGATTCCGGATACATTTCACCTCCGCAAGCTTCGCGAGAAAACAGAGGAGTTGCAACCGGACCGCCTATTCCCCATGCACAGCGAAATTGACGGAACTACGATGCCTTATTCCACGGCAACGCTCGCTTTTCTCCCTCTGAAGAGGAACTAGGGTGCGTTAAATGAGCGAAACTGTGCCTAGAACTCAGCATTACCTGCTCATAACGCACTGTAGTTCCGCGAAATGTCCCTACAATCGAAAATACCGCCTCTTAACGCACCTACGTTCCGCTCCCCCGTGCAAATAGACGATCTATCGCAGATCGAGTCGGTATTTCAATAATCCAAACCGCGGTGGCACTTCCGGATCTTCTACCTCCATCCTGTCAAATGCTGCACCGCACGATGCGTGCGGAATCTCTCCGCTCTGTTATGAGGCACGAAGAACCTAGCCTGCGGCTAGGTTCTTGTCCTCTTTTTTATTCAAGCAGCCTTTCGGCCCGGCTAAAAACTTCGAGCGTATGCGCAAAATCGCTTTCGGTCTCTAGTCCGCCTACAATGCATTCTGATATGCCGCTTTTCACATATTTAGCCACATATTGCGCAACATCCTGATAACTGCCGACGAATAAAGGATGATTTGCCTTTCCGCTAATGAATCCGCCCATCCAAAACACGTCATCATATTCTTCAGAATGAACCCCTAGTTTGGCCAAATTTTGCAGCCAAATCGATTCTGAATTCGTCTTGGCGAGAATGGATAATCGGCCTAATGTATCCGGATTAAATCTGTTCCTCGCTATTTCCCACGCTTCATTTTTGTTTTCCCGTGCGATAATACCAACCTTAATTGCTTTTCGAATTCGATGGTTGTTCAGGATTTCCGAATAATTTTGCTCAAATTGATGAATTGGCTCCGGATGAGTAATAAAGGTGTCGGCATGTTGGAGCGCAGTTTGTACGCTTGCTGAAGATGATCCCGCGACAAAAATTTGTGGCGTTAACCGCTGATCGATGTCCGGTTTTAAATCAATGGAACGGTAATGATAGTATTTTCCGTTATAGCTGGTTCTCTCTTCATTTCTCAACAATTTTCTCAAAACATCCATGTACTCAGCCGAGCGCAAATAGCGTTCATCGTGATCTAATGGATCACTTACATGCTCCAGTTCACTTTTGGCTGCTCCGGTAATCACATTCAGTATGATTTTGCGATTATACAAAAAGGCTATGCTTTGTATCATTTTTGCGACAGACAGCGGAGATTGATAGTAAGGCTGAACGGCGACAATCGGTTTCAATTTTTCAGTATGCTGAATAATAAAAGTCGCTAAGATCAGCGGATCCAGCATATGGTGATTAAAATGAAGCAGAACACCCTCAAAATTGTATTTTTCAGCATATTGTGAAATATTGCGAATAATTTCAAATGATCCGGGTGCCTCGTATTGAATGTTGGGCAGATTGCAGTAAAGTTTAATTGACATCACAACTGCTCACCAAAGAATTCAAGAAGAGCTTTTAGGGACAAACCACATCACTGCCTCTCGCCTCTTAATAAACTTTAATCTGGCTTATACTAACGCTGTTCCCTATGCCATTCAGGCCTTCCCCTTTCTCCGAATCCCCGGAGCTTCCTGTCGTTTGAAATTTCAGCCAAGTGATCTCCTGTTCGGGGAAGGTTAACTCCTTGGGCGTTCCGTCCTTTGGAATATCAAGAACTTCCATAACAAAGCCATTGCTAAGGCTAAGGATACCGCTATTAATGTTAATGAATTGATACGTTGAATCTCGAATAATGAATGTAGTCATCCATTGCGGAGATTCCCAAGAAAGCTTAATCCACGCTGAATCCGTCTCGTTATTAGCCCGCCATTCCGTATAAAACAACCCATCGTTTATATTAGAGACGGGATATCGCTGTTCGTGGGAAGACGCGGTTGCCGTTGCAAGCAATGCCAAATCCATATTTGAAGCCGGAGCTGTGATACCTGAATCCGATGTTTGCTTTGCAATTTGCATAAGTTCGCTCGCTAAGGCTTCTTCCAGCTTCGCCTGCTCTCTCAGGAGCTTGGCCAACCGACTCGGCGTATCGTTTGGATCGATCATATACAATTTCAATAGCTTGTTTTTGAAAACTTGCCATTTATTGATGCACACTTCAAATCGGTCATGAAACGCCAATAGTTCATTCACCTTGAATTTAGTTGCCAAATGACTGATCAGGTTTAAAAATTTAACTCTTCCCATGATGGCCGTTTCAATGCTTATAAAGAGCGGAGATCTCCAGATATCGTTAACATTTCCAAACTCTTTAGACAAATCAACGCCATTTTCCAACTCGTCCGCCAAATACTCGATGGCTGCAAAGGTGTTGATTCCCATGCCGTGGCGGCCATACAAATTTGAAATCGTTTTTTGAATAAGGCCACGCCAATCTTCTTGGAGAGCTTCCTTATTTTCCATTTCCTGAAACGTTAAAAGGTTTGGACCAAAACCATTTCGGTAAAAATCAAGAGGCAAATCCACATCGCCTTCTATCCCATGAAATGGATCTATACAGATCAATTTGTCATTTTCTTCATCTATACCGACAGCTATGCAAGCATGATATAAGAAATGCTCCTTCTGATAAATGTGGTCCCATGGCGCCCAGAAACCGTCTATATAAATAACAACAGGTTTCTCCGCATAAATCTCGGACTTGATTCTGGCCAGCGCTTCATCGAAATCCTGGATGAGATGCGTTTTGACTTCAATGCCCGTATACAAATTAAAGTTGCTCATTTCCACTCTTCGGGAATACCTGATTTTATTGCCGAGCAATTCATCCGGATCGTGATCCAGCATTCTATATTCGAATCTCCAACTCTCGGCAAACCCGTAGATATACTCTCGATTCCACCAATTTGACACTGTAATAATGGAATCCTCATAACAAGTGGCGCCAAACAAATGCAATGGCTTTATATCCAGTTTAAGCATGCCTGTTTACTCCTTTATAGACGCTTCTCAAGAACAAGAAGAATGCATCTCGTATTTTGGTCAGGGATCTGTACGGCATATTGATACTTGTTCCAAAAATAAAATGAAATCAGGCTAGGTACAATAGGCAGCTTGATCTTCTTAAAAAACTCTGTAATTCTTTTGATCTTGTGAATGTTTTCCGTCAGCACACCGTCATTTAATTCAAGCTTCCCCATCGGCTTTTCGGAAAAATATCGAATCTCTTTTGTTTGAAGGCCCGATGGCCCAATAATCCGCTCTTCCAATGACTTTTGATTGTAACGATGCTGATAGAAAACGATTCCCTCCTCACTTGACCAATAGGGGGCATGATGATACTCATCAACGGCATCGGAATGGTAGGGGAACGTAAAAATTGCGGATCCTCCAGGCTTCAAGCAACGCGCAATTTCCTTCATGGCAACACTATCGTCATAAATATGTTCAATCACTGAAATTGAAAAAATATAATCGAACTCTTCGTTTGAATACTTGAGCTTCGTGGCATCTGCCGTATCGTTGAACAGGTTTACTAAATTCAACTGTTTTTTTATTTCTTCATAATCAGGAATAAAATAATCGATAAGATCCGTCGAATGAATGCTGGAATTGCTGGTTGACGCCAAATACAGAGAAGACAGTTTAGGACTTCCGATATCGAGCACTTTTTCGCTTGAACCATTCAGTTTGATAAAGCTTAGAGCTTGCGGAATTTCCTGAATTCTCCAATAATCCATAGGCTCCATCAAAAAATCGGCAATTTCCTTCACCTTAAACAATTTGGGCTTAAAAAGCGATTTGACCATTAGCCTAAATACAAATTTATATATATCCTGCCTCATGTTTACCGCTTCCATATCCAACCCTCCTGATGAGTGGCTAATTTAACGAAGCCTGTATCGCAACGTCCTCCAACCATTTCATTTCCCTTTTTACATACTGTGACGGATTTTTGCCGAACCATTCTAGTGCAGCAAAATGCGTGAAATCTACTGTTTTTAAGTTTTGAATGAGGGGGGCAAACAAGATCGCTCCTTCACCCAAGGCGGTCATTCCATCACGATTTCCATTTGGCGAATAAATGTTCCCGGGTTCGAAAACATGTAAGTGATTGGCATTCCGGACATTTTTCAAATGGACATTTAGCACCCAAGGTTGAAGCCTCTGATAGGCTTCCAAGGGATCAGTGCCCGCTTCCCACAGATGTAAAAAATCAAGATTTACTCCCAGAAAAGGATGATCGATTTCTCTGATTATTTGCATAGTGGATGCCAAGCTGTCTGCTAAAGTTCGAGGATGTGTCTCAATGACTGTGAAAATTTCAAATTCTGATGCCATTTGAGTCAGTTCTTTGAGATTCTGGATGCAAACCTCCCAATCTTGCTCGGAGGCTGCTGTACTCGATTTGTTCCCTGCAAACAGGCGAATTTTGTTCGTATGAAAAGATAGGGCAAGATCAATCAATCGCTGCCACTTGTGTTTACTTTCTATAAAAGTGCTGGTATCGCATAAAAGCTCAACATAATCACTAATCATTGAAATGCCAATCCCGGCCCCTCGCATTTCCTCCAATTCACAAGCCAGCAAAGAAGGTTCCTTATGAATCAAGGCCTCAGCATGAACGCCCCATAATTCAATTCCGGAAAATCCTGTTTGTGCCGCTAGATGAATCAGCTCGCGAAAGGAAATAAGCTCATGCCGGAAAGAAATTGAACAGATGCTATACCGCACAAAGGACACATCCCTTTTTATAGATAAATTCCAGGAAAGCCCTTTCTTGCAGGCCAACTTCTTCAAGTCGTTTCTGGATCGTGCTTATTAAGGTTTGCTTGGACGGACTCCGTTTTAATTTTATTAACAAAAAGTTAATGGTCATCCATAGTTTGACGATTTCATTAACGGCATCATCGCCCTCCTGCACTTCTTCCGGTTGCAACAGGTTTAGTTCACAGAAATTGTTCCATACGATGGAACGCGTTTTCGATATTGAAGATACGGTAATGTTGTTTTGTTCAATCCATAGATCCAGTTCTTCCGACCTCATCGTCACGCTTTCGCTCAGCGCTCGACTGAACATTTGAATCGCTCCGATTCCGGAATTCTCATGTAGACAATAATTTTTCAAGTTGAGGTTTGCCTGATACAAGAAGATATTTTCCCGGGAGGGGGTTTCTGTTCTCTCCGAGGATAAACTTACATAGAAATGCATCTCCTCTTGACCTACACTGGCAATCCTTAATTCGGACTCACTCATCTCACCAATGAAATCCGCGATGGGATCAATGACCAGAAAGCTATTTGTTGCTGGTTCAAAACCGTGAATTAAAATAAAATGATTAAAGTGCTCTGACTCAAATCCCAGCATGTTTTTTGGGAAAAAATGTAGCTTTGAAGCTAAGCATTCAAGCATGGCCCAATTGCCCTCGTGCAATATCGGGATAATATCTGCTACAGACCCATTGACAGGCTTCACTTGAATCCCGTACACATACTCCAAATCGCTTCGAAGAATGCTGCCTCCAGACATCAACGTATTTGCATAGTAGGTCAAATTCCAATAGCCCAATAAAAAATATCGATAATTCATGCCGGATAAATGTAAGCCGGTTAACATACATGATGCCGCACATTCCATGGCCGCTAACTTAATCATGTCTTTTGAAGTAATGGACCTCTCCACACGATGACCTCCTAGGAAACCTGGCATACAAATGGATGGAATTTACCGCTGACGGGGTGAGGCGGAATTTCATCTACACAATCAATGGCAATCGTTACATCTTCAGAAAAGAGGCACTGCCTTAAAAGCAATTCCAATTGATCCGCAGCCATGGCTAAGCCGGCATCATTTCTTCGATTGGCGACAATTAATAAACGGAACGATGTAAACGATTCTTGTATCAATTGAAATTGCTTGACCCCTTGTTCGATGGATAGCTGATGATAGAACTGATCGAGATATCGGAAAATGGATGCATCCACCGTACGGTCTGCGAGTTTTATTTGATTAGCGCGAAAAGGCAATAAATCCAAGATTTTCTTCCCGCTTACGGGATCAACATACACCCGTCCCACATCCCCGGTTCGATAACGAACGAACGGTATGCTTTTCATCACAAATGAGGTAACCAAAATATCGCCGATTTCCCCTTCCGCCACGGGCATACTGGTTTTGGGATCAATAACTTCCACGTGGGCCACTTGATCGTCAACTTCCAAAAAGCCTGCATCATTGGAGAATGCTATAAGCCAAACTTCTTCCAAACCGTAGTAATTAAGGACCGGTACTTGAAAAATTTCTTCGATTCGTTTCTTTTGCGCTGGTTGTATGATCTCGCCCCAGTTTTGAATGAATAACAAGTTTTTGGGGATGGCTACATGCTGTGCAGCAAAATATTCCGCTATTCTATAAATCGCCGAACATCGCCCTTGGATCATGTGAGGATGCGTGTTCGCAATTTGGCTCGCGTACTGTGCGACCATTCGTTGATTTGCATACAATGAGCTGCCTATAATCACGGATTCATGGCGTAATGGGAGTCCCCACTTTCGCCGGTGCCGATGGATCGCCATGGATAATTCCATTTTCTCCTCAGGCGTTTTCACACATCGAAAAGGGACGCCGGTACTACCCGATGTAAACGATTCTATTAAAGCTGCTTCAGAAGATAGCTGCAATGACTCCCGATGTTCGTTCACAATAGATTTATCGATGATGGGTAAATCCTGAAACTTCATGTTTTCGTTCGCCCATTTACGATAAAAAGGGTATGCATGGACCAATTCCGTTACTAAATGTTCCAATCGATCATCCGTCGCAATAGGGTTCATAGCTGATCTGTCCTTTTACGAATAAAACGCACTACGGATAAAACGGTTTGAAATAATTCAGGGTGCAAATCTTCCACTTCCAATTGAAATGAAAATGTTTCTTCAATTTCTGCCATTAACTCTAAAAATCGAATAGAATCCAAGCCAAGATCGTCTACCAAATTCGCATCTATGTGTATGTCCTCAATGCTCAGTTTGCAAACGCCGGAAAGCATGATGAACACTTTATTTTGAATTTCTTGTTCCATTTCAATCGACATGTGCCGTCTCCCTTGCCATTAATTTTAAAAGATCTCTATTTATTTTTTCGCTTCTGGTTTTGGGCAATTTCTCTACAATGACAATATCTGCTGGACGTTGTGCGCCGGAAAATCTTTTTTGACAGAACTTGTATAGCTCGTCTTTTGTTATTTCAACACTTGCCTTGGATATTTCGAGTACAACAAAAGCGAGAGGAAGCTGGCCCCAAACGGGGTTCGGGCGTCCTGTAACGGCTACTTCCTTTACAGAAGGATGGGTTACAAGTATTTTTTCGATCGCTTCGGGGTACACCATATTTCCCCCTACATTGAGAGCGTTGTCGCTGCGGCCTTGCACATAAAGGTAATCTTCCTTGTCCAAGTAGCCGATGTCTGCCGTACGCAAGCCATAGTGCTGCAGAACAGCATCTGTTCGCGTATGATCTTCATAGTAGCCCAGCATAACACCCGGCCCATTTACCACGACTTCTCCAACCTCATCGCGACCCACAGGCTGCCCTTCCCGATAAATCGAAATGGAAACGCCAGAAATGGGAATGCCCACGGAGTCTGGCCTGCTTCTCAGATCGCTTGGCGGAAGGTAGGACACGCGCGGAGAAGCTTCCGTCAATCCATATCCAGGGCTAATGAGCGCCCATGGCATTTGTTCTTGGAGTCGTAAGAGCAGGTTCGGAGGCATTTGCCCACCGACAATAATGATCTTCTTCAAGCTTGTGAGATTCGTTAATGGCTGTGATTCCGACCGTATAAGGGGGATAACCACAGATGGAACCGTACACATAAAGGTAATCTCAGAATCCCGAATATATTTAACAAAATATAGGGGATGAGGGATTGAGGCAGGTATAAATAAATTGGCACCCGCTATTAAGGCTACGAACCACTCACTCGTGTGGGTTGAACAGTAACCAAACGATTTGGACAACAATATGTTGTCCGTGCTATCGAGATTTAAATATTCTTGAATCGCGCTGGCATTAGTAAGCAGATTAAGATCACTTAACATGATTCCCTTCGGCTCCCCCGTTGTCCCGGAGGTCATAAACAGAACAGCGGTCTCCTCAGGAGGAACATATCGCCTGCTTAACGGAATGTCTCCGTAGTCGCTCTCCAACAACTTACCGGTTGCCCCATCTATAAATCTTGTAGATACATTTGAGCGCAACACAGGTTCTACATGTAAAAATCTATGCGGAGAAGTCAGCAGAGCCTCTGCTTCTACTTTGTGAATGACTTCTCTAACTTCTTCCCATTTGGCAGCAGCATGCAAAGGAACCGGCACACCTCCTGCCAGTACAACGGCTATAAATGCCTGAAAGCAATCCGGTGTCTGGTCCATCCAAATTGCTGCAAGGAAGCGATGCCGAAGACCCAATGATTTTAATGAGCCGGCAATCTGCTGTGCCTGTTCAAACATGGCCGCATAACTGATAAACGGTTTTTCTCCCAGCGAGGAGTCCGCAAAATAAAATCCCCGATCGTCCCTGGCAGTTTCACGGAAAAAGCTCGTCAATGAACTTGCATCCATGGTTTCACCCCTGTTTTTCATTGGATAAACTTAGATTTTATTCGCAAAATGTTGAATGACCGGTTTGACCAAATGCATCCATTCGGATAAGGATTCACTGGAAGTATCCGACATTATCGTCAGAAGCGATTGACTATGAAATGAGAATTGCTTTAAGTTCTCGGTATGATAAATTTGCAGCAAGTCAGAAGGCGTAGAAGTTGCAAGTTCATCTGTGTTCAACTGTGTGCATACTGATTTGCGGGATGACTCTTCGACCGCTGACACAATAAGCGGAGTAATTCGTTTATAATTGTAGTGCTGTGCGGCCTCAACGGCACGTCTGGAAAATTGTTGCCTTTTGCGCTTATCCAGAAGTAATTGAACGGTATAGTCAATAAATTGGTCGATCTGAATGCGGGGCACCTGCTGCTCCCAATGACAATCCACAAGAAAGCCGTCTTCCCCATGTAAGACTACTTCCCGGAACCCGTCCCAATTCGTACAAACAACAGGAAGCCCCCATACTTTGGCTTCGACCAGATTATATCCGAATGTCTCTCCAGGATCGGTGGACAAATTCACTAGCAAATCAGCTCTTCGAAAAAGCTCTTCCTTCACTTCGCCTTCAACCGCACCAACAAACACCACTTGATTGTGAAGTTCCAGCTCGTTAACCATAGTCTCTAATAGATGCTTGTACTGCTGTTTTTGGTGGTCCGATTGCCCTGTGTACTCGCCTGCAATGGATAAGCGAACATTCGGCACTTTCGAGCAAATGGTTTTAAAGCCTTTCAAAAGAACGTGAATATTTTTCACATCTTCAATCCGGCCTATCGCAAGAAGGTGTTTCCCCTGTCGATTAACGGATTCACTCCCGGGAATATCAAAATCCCCCATCGCGATACTCAGTGGAATTAGATGCGCCAGCCGGTAGTTGTCTGAGATACGAAGCAGCGCTTGTTTGCTGGATTCCGTACTGCAAAGCAGCACATCCCGCTCGGACAACCAGGGCGCGCAACCTATCCACTTTCTAATCCAAAACTCAGAACCCACCGAATGAGCCAGGAATAGAAACCCCAAATCCAATCCCGAACTGCTTCTGGCCATAAGCAAATAAGGCATGATGACCGGTAAATTAAGATACAAGGTCCGAATCTGATACCGCTCGCATAAGTCCGCCAATCTCTTCGACAAATCCATTAGCGAATCCGGGAATCCTTTTATCCAATTTTCTATCGTGCCTCCGAATAGCTTAAAGAAGCTAAATGAAGGGATTTTCACGAGTTCTGTATACTCTCCCAGGTACTGTATCCACTGGCCATCGATAATTCGTTCATTCACCCTAACGGGTTCTCCCCCTATGTAACCAATACGATGTCTGGTTGCTGCTTCTATCATTTTCCCTCCTGTTCGCAATTAAATTTGGATAAAACGAAGTCATTTTTCAAATAGCTTGTTCAAGATATGCTTAGCCAACTTCTCTATCGTTCTGGAGTTGTCTAACATTAATTCCTCATCTTCAAACCTGATGCCAAACTGCTGTTCAAGTTGAACAATCAAATTAATAGTTTTCACGGAGTCGACACCTAGTTCACGAAGTGGAACATCCGTTTGAAAGTTAGTTTCAACTTGCTGCGTAATGGAGGAAATTTTTTGTTTTATAGCGTAAACTATCTCTTCGCTACTATGGCCTATTTTCATCTGAAATCACTCTCCCCGGTACGAAGCACTTTCATTGCTCTTCTGTTCGTTTTGAATCTCCTTGATAAACCATATCAGCGAGCCCACCGTTTTAAATAACGCTGAGTCTACATCCTCTTCCGGAATGGAGATTTCGAATGCCTCTTCAATGTAAACCAACAGTTGAAGGACCATAATAGAATCAATATGCAAGTCCTCATAGATACGATCAGTATCACGTAACTCATGAGAAAGCTGCATTTGTAATTTTTCCCTAATAATAGAGTCAAGGGTGCTTAAAATCGTATTTTTCTCCATGTTATGAGGTCCTTTCTTGCTCGAATAATAAAGTTCGGCTCACTTTGCCCGATGGCAGCTTCGGAATCTCCCGAACGATTTCAATAATGCTTGGCACTTTATAGGCTGGCAGATGAGCCATGCACCAATTTTTAATTTCAAGTGGTCCTATCCCGTCAGAGACGATCACCTGCGCTTTGACGGCCTCCCCCCATACTTTGTGAGGCATTTTGTGAACAACAACCTCTTTAATCCCCTGCATACGGCCTATTGTATTTTCCAGTTCAGAAGGGAAGACTTTGAGCCCAGATACATTAATCACATCATCCATCCTGCCCCACACGTGCAGCTCCCCTGATTCAGCAATTTCCCCCGCATCATTGGTATGAATGCGATTACTGCCTACCTGAACGACGATCTCGTTTAAGGTCGGATGCGAGGCGCTTGGCGATAGAGTAACTTGCAAATGGTTGAGCGGCCGACCTACATCAGAAGATACGGAGTCAAGCTTACCCAAGGAAATGCATCCAACCTCCGTACATCCGTATTGCTGCCAAACCTCATGCGATTTGGGCTTTAGCTGTGAAAGCAATGCATCCGTCAAAGGCGCTCCTGAACTAATAAGCTTGTGGTAGGCTAGTTCCTCTTTCCCAAACGAATTTAGTAAGTGATACAGAAATGGAACAGCGTAGATAATCGATTTTGGCGTCGATCGAATCAATTGGAGAGCAAACTTGGGATTGGGACTCTGCACAACTATCGGCTCTGCATCTCTCTGCATACTGGCCAGAACGCCCGCTATCAAGCCGAATGAATGTGAAACCGGAACGAGAATGACAGCTTTCTCATCCGAAGAGGCTGAGAGGGCTCGGTTATAGTTTTCGATTTCAATTCCGATCTCATGCCACTCACGCGACACCAGCTTAGACTTGCCGGTCGTACCTGAGCTGAACTGCATTAACGATGGGGGATGAAAGGGTTGATTCTTGTCGATTTCAATAATGAATTCCACGTTTCCATAGATTAAATAGTGACAATTTGAACGAATGGCAAGTTCTTTGGCCGTTTCCAGCGGGGTATCTGGATGAATCAGCAAAATGGAACCCGATCGTTCTTGTAAGTATTGGACGAAAACAATAAGATCAAAAGATTCTTTGAGGCAAACGGCGTAGACCCTACCTTCCGGTCGCGAAAGTTCGGCTAATCTCCCCAGATAAGAAATCCTTGAAGAGAAGTCCTCTTTACAAAATCTTTGTTTATTCACTACTAACAAAGTTCCCCCTCCTTACAAGAGATATGGAAGCGTTATCAAAGAACAAGATGTCACATCCCCCAGATGACTAATAATTGTTATCCTAACAATATCATTCAATTACCTGTAATATAATCCCATAATAACTCCAAATTATTATTTTTTGCAAGTAAATTATTTAATTAAAGTAAAATAATGCTAACACAATAATAATGTTAGCATTATTATTTGGGTCAAAGAAAATTTCATTTTGTTTCCATGAGCTCCCTCAGCCGTCCCGGGAAATCCGTAATAATCCCCGTCACCCCGCAGGCAATCATCCGCTTGTAATCCTGCACATGATTGACCGTGTAAGGGTACACCGCTAACTCCGCTGCCGCTGCACCATCCACATCGCCTTGATCAATGGAGTGAAAGTGAGGATGCAGAGAGAACACTTCAATGCCCATCAATTGCGTATACGCCGCATGATCGATTAAGTTAGCCGCGTACAGCAGCCCTACTTTAACGGCCGGCTCCGCTTGCTTGATGCGGCGAATGACTTTGTGATCGAACGACGAGATGACCACGTCCTCCATTCTGCCTCTCTCGCGAAGAAAAGCGAGCAGCGCATGTTCCATGCGGCCTTCGTAAGCATGCTTCACTTCCACGTTGATCAGGATCCCCGCCGGTACCAAATCAAAAACCTCGCGCAGAAGAGGCACCTGCTCCCCGCGGAATGCATCCGAGAACCAGGCCCCTGCATCCAACCGTCCAATCTCATCCATGGTCTGTTCGCATATTAGCCCGGAGCCATTAGTCGTCCGATCCAGCGTATGATCGTGACAGACGACAATCTTTCCGTCTTTGGATATATGTACATCCAGTTCAATGCCTTCAGCCCCTTGCTCAAGTGCAAGCGCAAAAGAAGCTAGCGTATTTTCTGGCGCCTCGCCTGCTGCCCCTCTGTGTCCAATTACGATCGGTTTTAGCCTATTCATCGTCAACACTCCCAACATGATTTCTTTCTGTATGCTCAAATTATAGATGAATTCAACCAATTGTGCCCAGTGAACATTCGAAAGGTTAAATGGTAATTTTGTAAAGACCTTCAATAAAATCAACAATTTATTCATGTCTATTTAATCTCGGTCAAATACAACTTCTATATGATTGAGAACGATTAGTAGGAGTCTAATAATATTGTGGAGGATTTACCTATGAATACGCTGGAAAGAGATTTACCGCTTACTGCGTCTGCCAAACCATCTGGCAAGCTGCATCACAAAATCAACACGCTCTCTGCCCAGAAGTGGACGGAATCGCTGCTTGGTTTTATGTTCTTGGCACCTTCACTTGTTCTATTTGCCATTTTCCTTTTCTACCCACTCTTTCAAAGCATTTATCTTAGCGTTAATGAAACCGATCCTCGCGGTAGGATCGCAGGTTATGTCGGACTCGACAATTTCACTGCTATTTTCACCTCCGAACGCTTTTATAAAAGTCTCGAGGTCACAGGCGCATTCACCCTGCTCACTGTACCAACCGGAATCGTTTTGGCTCTCCTGCTCGCCGCCTTGACCCATAATCACTTGAAAGGCATGCGAATTTTCCAATTCATTTTCTCTTTGCCTGTAGTTCTATCCGTCAGTACCTCGGCAGTCATTTGGATGATGCTGTTCCACCCCAGTGTCGGCATGCTCAATTACATGCTTAGCCTGCTCGGCATAGGACCCGTTGCTTGGCTGACCGACCCAAGATGGGCACTGTTCTCTATCTCTATGATGACCATTTGGATGAATCTCGGCTTCAATTACATTGTCTTGCTCAGCGGCCTTCAGGGAGTACCCGATGACATCTACGATAGCGCCAAAATCGATGGCGCAGGCCCTATTCGGACGTTTGTGCAAATTATTATGCCGCTCGTATCTCCAACTATATTTTTTGTAACCATTGTCTCGATCATTGGCGCATTTCAGTCTTTCGGCCAGATTCACATTTTGACCAGAGGCGGTCCTGCTAACTCCACTCAATTCATCGTCTACTCCATTTATCAAGACGCATTCATTAATTACCGATTCGGCATAGGGAGCGCCCAAGCCTTAGTGCTCTTCGTCCTCATTCTCATACTGACTGTTGTACAATTTAAAGCATTTGAAAGGAATGTACACTATCAATGAGCAATCGCATCCAAAACACGCTTGTTTATGTCCTCTTGATCATTTTCGCCGCACTGATCCTTTATCCCATTTTTTATACCTTCACATCCGTTTTCATGACGCCCGCGGAAGCGTCATCTTACCCGCCCCGCCTCTGGCCAACCGGCCTTTACATAGGAAGCATCAGTGCGGTCTTGAAGCTGGTTCCGATCGGCACCTTTATTTCAAACAGCTTCATCGTTTCCTCGATCATCATGATCGGACAATTGCTTACGGCCAGCATGGCCGCCTACGCTTTTGCCAATATTTCGTTTAAAGGAAAAGCAGTCATCTTCGCTATCTTCATGGCCACTATGATGGTTCCTTGGGAAGTAACAATCATTCCCAACTATTTGACTGTGAAAAAATGGGGTTGGCTTGACAGCCTGCAGGGCCTGACAGTGCCCTTTCTTGCGTCAGCGTTTGGAACGTTTCTTCTGCGCCAATTTTTCCTTCAACTGCCTCGCGAGCTGTTTGAAGCAGCAAAGCTGGACGGATGCGGCCATATCCGCTGCTTCTTCCGTATCGTACTGCCTCTTTCACGTCCTGCACTAGCGACTTTGGCGGTCTATGCATTCCTGAACGCATGGAATATGTACTTGTGGCCGCTGCTAGTCACCAATAGCGTTGACAAACGAACGGCTCAAATCGGTATCGCCATGCTTCAATTTGAAGAACTCACCGTATGGAACTTGGTATTGACGGGCGTAGCGCTCGTTCTGCTGCCTTCGCTGCTTCTTCTCGTGTTTGGACTGAAGCAGCTCGTGCGCGGTTTAACCGCAGGTGCGTTAAAGGGTTAGTCGCCACTTGTTCGATGGCTCCTCTGTTGCGGTATCATACCGGAACGGATCACCATAAATAATGAATACATAAAGGGAGAGAAAAAAATGAAATCCTTGAAAATGAGAAGCTCTGTCATCGCTATGACTGCACTCGTCATGATGCTCACTAGCGCTTGCGGCTCAACTGAAAAGACAACCTCCGGCTCATCCGCTTCACCGGCAGCAAGTCCGTCCGCTGAAGCGAAAACCGCCGATACGAAGAAATCGAGCGAACCGGTCAAAGTCATCTGGTGGCACTCCATGAGTGGAGAGCTTGGGAAAGCCGTGGACAAGCTTGTCGCAGATTTCAACGCCTCTCATAAAGATGTTCAAGTCGAAGCTGTATTCCAAGGCACGTACGACGAGAGCTTAAACAAAATGAAAGCTTCGATGGATACCAAAAGCGGCCCTTCGCTCATTCAGGTTTACGAAATCGGCTCCCGCTTCATGATCGATTCCAAGGCAATTACACCTGTTCAAACCTTTGTCGACGCTGACAAATTCGATCTTTCCCAACTGGAAGACAATATTTTGAACTATTATAAGTTCGATAACAAGCTTTATTCCATGCCTTTCAATACATCCAATCCGATTCTGTACTATAACAAAGACATGTTCAAAGCCGCAGGTCTTGATCCAGAGAAGCCGCCAACTACTTACGAAGATGTAGCCAAAGCTTCCCAAGCACTTAGTAAAGACGGAAAATTAGGTTCCTCCTTCGCGATTTACGGCTGGTTCATGGAGCAATTTTTCGCCAATCAAGGCGTCGAGTACCTCAATAACGGAAATGGACGCACAGCTTCAGCTACAGAATCAGTTGTAAATAACGAGGCTGGCGTTAAAACATTGACATGGTGGAAGCAAATGGTCGATAACAAGACTTCTGCCAACCTGGGCCGCAAAACCGATGATACGAAGAAAGCTTTCTTAGCCGGTCAAGTTGCCATGACCTTGGATTCTACAGCTGCTCTGCGCGGTATCGTGGCAGGTACTGAAGGCAAATTCCAAGTCGGTACTGCGTTCCTGCCCAAACCTGCTGATTCAAAAGAAGGCGGTGTCGTTGTCGGTGGCGCTAGCTTGTACATCCTTAACAACAAATCCGAAGCTGAGCAAAAAGGCGCGTGGGAGTTCATTAAATTCCTGACGAATCCGCAAACGCAAGCTTGGTGGCACGTGAACACGGGCTACTTCCCAATTACGAAAAAAGCATACGACGAGCAGCTTGTGAAGGATAACCTTGCTAAATATCCTCAGTTCCAAACGGCGATTGACCAATTGCACGCAACCAAACCGAGCAAAGCAACACAAGGCGCTGTCATGGGTGTATTCCCGGAAGCCCGTCAAATCGTAGAAACTGCCATTGAAGAAGCACTGACTGGCAAAAAAGCGCCGAAAGACGCGCTCGATGGAGCTGCGAAAAGCATTACAGAGAAAATTGCCGCTTATAATAAAACGGTGAAATAACACATTTATCACTTTTCCAATGCTATTGACCTTTTGCCAAAATCGGCATATACTTCTATTCAACATCCATACTCGATTATGCCTATGAAGAGAATCCAACTCGGAGGCGTTTTCGCTAAGAAAGACTGCGCAGATTCGGTCATTTCTAAGTTAACCGGCACCGCCCGTTATCGCGGAACCAAGTGGAGAAGCGTTCAACCGAACGTTTCTTAAATTGGGTGGCACCGCGAGCAAACGCTCCTCGTCCCAATCGGATGAGGGCGTTTTTTGTGTTTTTTGGCCAAACCACACACGGGAGGAATCAGAAATGACGAAACGATTGTACAATTTTAACCCTGGACCAGCGGCACTGCCTCTGGAAGTATTGGAGCAAGCGCAAGAACAGTTTGTAGATTATGAAGGTAAAGGCATTTCTCTCATGGAAATGTCGCACCGAAGTAAAACTGTTGAAGAACTTAACCATGAAACACAGCAGCTTCTTCTCCAGCTTCTAGATCTCCCAACCGGCTATGAGGTGCTCTTCATGGGTGGAGGAGCGAGCACACAGTTTGCCCTTTTGCCGCTTAACTTTTTGCATGCCAATCAGACCGCGAACTACGCGCTGACCGGAAGTTTTGCCGACAAAGCTTATAAAGAAGCAGCTTATCTGGGGCGCACGCATATAGCCGCAAGCTCGAAGGATCAGAATTGGCGGAATATTCCCAATTTCGATAAAACAGACCTTGCTCCTGACTCCGCTTATGTGCATATTACGCTTAACAATACAATTGAAGGTTCGCGCTATACGGCAATACCCGAAGTAGGAAACATCCCCCTCGTCGCCGACCTGACCAGTGATATGTTAAGCAGAAAGCTGGACCTGAGCCGTTTTGCCATGATCTATGCAGGCGCTCAGAAAAATCTGGGCCCAGCCGGTGTTACGGTGGCAATTATCCGCGAAGAATGGCTGAAACAAGCATCCCGGACTATTCCGGAAATATTGCGATATGAGACTTTTGCGAAAAATAAATCGCTCTTCAACACCCCTCCAGTCCATGCCATCTATATGATGAATTTGGTTCTGAAATGGACTGTACAACAAGGCGGCGTGGAGCAACTAGAGCGTAAAAATGCGGCTAAAGCTAAGCTTTTATATGATGTAATCGATGCTAGCGAGGGTTTTTACAAAGGGAGTATCGAACATAAAGATCGATCCGATATGAATATTACGTGGCGGATGAAAAGTGATGAGCTTGAGCGCCATTTCGTCAAGCAATCCGAAGCCAATGGCTTTGAGGGTCTTGCCGGCCATCGAAGCGTCGGCGGTCTCCGAGCTTCTGCGTATAACGGTGTTCCTGTTGAAGCATGCCAGGCACTCGCTGACTTTATGATTGATTTTGCCAACAAAAATGGCTAAATTCATAGTATAAACATCTTTCCATATGAAGCGAGGGAATTTCCTTGAGTAACGATTTAGTTAAAAAGCTGCGTCTGGCTGGCTGCAAACGGGCACTGATCATCAACGCTCCAGAAGGTTACATCGAAAAGCTGCACCCGCTGCCTGAGGGTGTAGTCGTAACTAAACAACCAGATCGTAAACTGACCTACGATTTCGTTCAGGTCTTCGTTCATCATATTGCCGAGGTCCAGAGTCTGACCCCGCAAGCGATCCAAGCTGTGGAGCCAACGGGAATGCTTTGGATCAACTACCCAAAGGGTACTGGCAAAATCAAGACGGATATCAACCGTGATTCTGGCTGGCAGACAGTGACCGACCTCCACTACGAGGGTGTAGCACTCGTATCGATTGATGAGACCTGGTCGGCTATGCGATTTCGCCCCATAGGCTTGGTGAAGTCATCACGCAGCGAGCGCGCATCCGGCCGAAACGCAAATACCGAGAACTCGTCATCCGCCGCAGCCGACAAGACTGTGACCATACCGGAAGATCTCGCTGAAGCTTTCCGCACGAACCCGGAAGCACAGATCTTCTACGAAACTTTGTCGTACACGAACCGCAAAGAATATGTACGCTGGATTACAGACGCCAAACGCGAAGAAACCCGCAGCGGGCGGGTTGCCAAAACGGTAGACAAGCTGTCGCGGGGCATGAAGAATCCAATGATCAAAGACTAACAGGGCATAAAAAATTAAAGTCCCGTAGAGCGGCATAACGCCAAGGCTCTCGGGACTTTTTATCTAAAGGTGATGAAACCAGTGGAACTATCTTATTTGCCGAGCTGATGAATCGGGTGGCCCAGCGCGCCTTCAGCAGCGTCCATAACCATTTCAGTTAATGTTGGATGTGCATGAATAGTAAGCGCGATGTCCTCGAGGTTAGCAGCCATTTCAATCGCAAGCGCAAGCTCGCCGATCAGGTTGGAAGCTTCTGGACCCACGACTTGACCGCCTAGCAGCTGACCTGTTTCTTTGTCCCCGACTAACTTCACGAAGCCTTGACCGGCATTCAAGGAATTAGCCCGGCCGTTTGCCGCGTAAGGGAATTTACCGATCGTCACGTTATAGCCTTGCGCTTTCGCTTCGGTTTCATTCAGACCTACACTTGCAATTTCAGGATCGGAGAAAACAACCGCTGGCATCGCTTTGTAATCCACAATGCTGGAATGGCCAGCAATCGCTTCCGCTGCCACTTTCGCCTCATAAGAAGCTTTGTGCGCAAGCGCAAGACCTGGAACAATATCGCCAATTGCGAAAATGTGCGGAATGTTTGTTCTGCCTTGGTTGTCAACTTCGATCATGCCGCGATCCGTCATTTTCAGGTTAATCAGATCGAGACCAAGCTCACCATCCGTGTTAGGACGACGACCCACAGTAACAAGAACGTAATCCGCTGTTACTTGCTTCTCTTCACCTTTTACAGTGAAAGTAACCGTAACATCATTCTCATTTTTCGTGCTGGATTGCGCCAACGCTTCTGTATGAACCTCAACGCCGATTTTCTCCAGGTTGCGGGCTACAAGCTTCGTCATTTCCTTCTCGAAGCCTGGCAGTACATGATCAGAGCCCTCAAGCACCGTTACTTTCGTACCGAACTTCGCGAACGTTTGACCTAGCTCGATTCCGATATAGCCGCCGCCGATAACGACCATGCTTTTCGGAATCTCAGGCAGGTTCAGCGCCTCCGTGGAAGAAATAATTCTGCCGCCGTAAGGGAATGCTTTCAGCTCGATCGGACGGGAGCCCGTCGCAATAATACAGTGTTGGAAACGGTAGCGCGGCGCTTCTTGATCGTTAAACACACGTGCTTCGTGCTCATTGATGAACATCGCTTCGCCTTGGAACATTTGAACTTTGTTGCCTTTAAGCAGCCCGCTAACGCCACCTGTTTGTTTTTTCACGATACCACTTTTCCACTCTTGCACTTTCGCGAAGTCGACCTTCACGTTCTCTACCGAAATCCCCATGCTGTCGGCATGTTGAGCGTGTTCGTAGGTGTGTGCAGCAGAGATCAAAGCTTTGGATGGGATACAGCCGCGGTTCAAACACACGCCGCCCCATTCGGATTTATCAACAATCAAAACGCTTTTGCCCAGTTGCGCGGCGCGGATGGCGGCTACGTAGCCGCCAGGACCTGCACCAATGACCAACACGTCAATATCTAAAGAAGCATCTCCAACTACCATACTGTTACACCTCCAAAACGAGAAGCTCAGGATCAGCCAGAAGCTGCTTGATGTAGTTCAGGAAGCTCTGCGCTGTCGCTCCGTCCACGATACGGTGGTCAAAGCTCAGTGAAAGCGCCATAACCGAAGCGGCTACGATTTGTCCATTTTTCACGACAGGTTTCTCGGTAATGCGGCCCGCACCCAGAATCGCAACTTCAGGGAAGTTGATTACTGGTGTGAAGAACATGCCGCCTACAGAACCAATATTCGTAATGGAGATCGTGCTGCCTTTCAGCTCGTTCGGAGCCAATTTGCCATCGCGTCCGCGGACGGCAAGGTCTTTAATGGAAGAAGCAATCGACCATACGTTTTTACGGTCTGCGTCATGAATAACAGGAACGAGCAAGCCGTTTTCTGTATCTGTTGCAATACCGATGTTGTAGTACTTTTTGTAGACGATCTCTTGTTTCTCTTCGTCGATCATTGCGTTCATTACCGGGAATTGACGGCAAGCCGCAACCAATGCTTTCACGATGAAAGGCAAGTAAGTCAATTTCACGCCTTTTTTCTCAGCAAGCGGCTTCGTGCGCTCACGCAGAGCGACTAATGCCGTTACGTCGATCTCGTCCATCAATGTCACGTGCGGAGCCGTGTATACGGATTTGACCATCGCGTTCGCGATAATTTTGCGGATTCCTTTGAACGGAATCCGTTCTTCGACGCGATCGCCGACGACGACCTGCTGCGCTGCCGCGGCAGGCGTCGCTTCGCCAGCAGCTGCCGCAGCTGGCGCTGCAGTTGGTGCCGCGGCCGGAGCGGCACCGTTAAAGCCAAGCACGTCCTCGCGTGTCACGCGGCCGTGCTTGCCTGTTGGCGTCACCTCTGCGAGGGTGATGCCTTGCTCTCTTGCCAGCTTGCGCACGCTAGGCGTCGCAAGCACTTCTCTTGCCGCGCCTGTGGCGGCTGCCGGTACAGCAGCTGCCACAGGCGCTGCTGTAGGTGCCGGTGCTGCTACCGCTGTGACAGCAGCAGTTGGAGCCGGCGCAGAAGGTGCGACGTGGCTGCTGCCGCCGCCGTGAATCGATTCCGCAGGCAGTTCGCCTGTTACTTCAATCGTCATCACAAGCTCGCCGACGTTGCAGATTTGGCCTTCTTTCACTTTTACGTCAACGACCTTACCTTCAACTGGGCAAGGAACTTCAACGACCGCTTTATCATTCTGAACTTCCATAAGAATGGTTTCATCGGTGACGGTGTCACCCGCTTTGACCAAGAGCTTTACGATCTCGCCTTCATGTATGCCTTCACCAAGCTCAGGGAACTTGTATTCAAACAATGCCACGTGTATAACCCCCTTGTTTCATGCGTCGATTAGAATTCAAGAACTTGTTTAATGCCTGCGATGACACTTGCCGGACTAGGCAGCCAAGCATCTTCGATTTGCGCGAACGGATAAATGGTATCTGGCGGAGCAATACGCAGAACTGGAGCTTCCAGGTGCAGAATCGCTTTCTCGTTAATTTGAGCAATAACTTCGGCAGCGACACCGGATGTTTTTTGCGCTTCTTGGACGATAATTGCACGGTTTGTTTTCTTGATCGATGCGACAATCGTTTCAATATCGAGTGGAATCAGCGTACGAAGATCGATAACCTCAGCTTTTACGCCTTGCGTTTTTTCGATTTCCTCAGCCGCTTTCACCGATGTGTGAACCATAGCGCCATAAGTAATAATGGTAACGTCAGAGCCTTCACGAACAACGTTTGCTTTACCGATCTCAATCGTATATTCGCCTTCTGGCACTTCAGCGCGGAATGCGCGGTATAAGTTCAAATGCTCCATAAAGAAGACAGGGTCATTGTCGCGAATTGCGGAGATGAGCAAGCCTTTTGCATCATAAGGATTGGAAGGAACAACTACTTTGATACCTGGCGTTTGAACAAGCAGACCTTCGAGTGCATCCGTATGCAGCTCAGCCGCTTTAACACCGCCGCCGAAAGGTGTGCGGAATACGATTGGCGAATTATAACGACCGCCGGAACGATAACGCATACGAGCCGCTTGTACGCAAATTTGATCGAGAGCTTCATAAATGAAACCTACGAATTGAATTTCAGCGATAGGGCGAAAGCCTTGAATGCCAAGACCTACTGCAAGGCCGCCGATCGCGGACTCCGCAAGAGGCGTATCGAATACGCGTTCTTCGCCGAACTCCTTTTGCAAGCCTTCTGTAGCACGGAATACGCCGCCTACATTACCTACGTCTTCCCCGAACAAAATTACGTTTGGATCTCTTTCCAATTCGACGCGCATTGCGTCTTTTATCGCTTGAATCATCGTCATTTGTGCCATGACTATCCGTGCCTCCTAATAGTTTTCGCAAGAAAACTTGCTTCGTAAGCATAATCTTCGTGTATAAACTTATTTAAAAGCCTGCTTCTGTTCTTCTAGATGCGCTGGTGTCGTTTCAAACATGGAATCGATGAGACCGGAAACTGTCATTTTCTCAGTTTCTTCGGCTTTTTTGATGTGCTCAGCTACAGTCGCTTTCGCTTCTTCTTTCACGCGAGCTTCTTCTTCTTCGCTCCATAGCCCTTTTTTGGTAAGGAACAAACGCATGCGCGTAAGCGGATCTTTTGGCTCCCACTCCGCCTCTTCGTCTTTAGTGCGGTATTTAGTCGTATCATCCGCCATGGAATGCGGACGGTAACGGTAAGTTAAAGCTTCGATCAACGTAGCGCCTTCGCCTTTACGCCCTCTTTCGGCAGCTTCTGTAACTGCCTGAACAACAGCCAGAACGTCCATTCCGTCAACTTGAACACCTTTGATACCAGCTGCAACAGATTTGTGGGCAACGGAAAGCGCCCCTGTTTGTTTGGCATAAGGCGTCGTAATCGCGTAACCATTATTTTGTACAAAATAAATGACAGGCAGCTTGAAGGATCCTGCGAAGTTCATGCCTTCATAGAAATCGCCTTCGGAGCTTCCACCGTCGCCTGTGTAAGTAATTGCTACACGTGGTTGGTTGCGTTTTTTGAACGCCATAGCTACTCCAGTTGCATGAAGAACTTGTGCGCCGATGATGATTTGCGGCATAAGCACGTGCACGTCTTGCGGAATTTGACCGCCATGTTGGTGTCCGCGGGAATATAAGAATGCCTGGTACATCGGAAGTCCGTGCCAAACGAGCTGCGGCATATCACGGTAACCCGGGCAGATAAAGTCATCTTTATTTAATGCGAATTCACTACCGATCATCGATGCTTCTTGTCCGGATACCGGAGCGTAGAAGCCAAGTCGACCTTGACGACCGAGATTAACTGCTCTCTCGTCCCAAACGCGCGTGAAAACCATTCTTCTCATTAACTCTTTTAATTGATCATCGCTAAGTTTTGGCATTTTGTCGGGATTGACTACAGTGCCGTCTGGAGCAAGAACCTGTAAAGGCTCAACCTTCTCTGTGGTCACTTCATAATTTGCTTGGCTGACAAGTGGCTTACTCATACCATTTCACCTCGTATATGATTTTAATGCCTGCTAGCTTCACTTCTGTTATAGTATTATTATAAACCTGTTTTTGTGAATTGTACACCAGTATCCTTTAAGAATATGAGGTTATTTGCATAACTTGAATAGTACAGTTTCAGAAAATGTATAATACAGTTAACTGAAAATTAACAACTGCTATAATACACCTAACCTTTTATTAGGAGGAATCCCCCTTGGATAACTCACGTTATTACAAAAGAACCGTCGTGAAAGATGAACTTATTTCATCCATTCTCGGTGAAACCCGTACACTGCGTATCTACCTTCCCCCCGGGTATAACGAGCTGCTATCTTATCCTGTCATCTACTGTCAGGACGGCGAACAGTTCTTCAACTTCGGCCGTATCGCAACGACGTTAACCCGATGCATTTTGGATGATGGCTTGGAACCGGTCATTGTGGTTGGCGTTGATGTGGATACCGCCACTCGCACTTCAGAATATGCGCCTGAGGGAGAGCGCCACGATGCGTACTGCCGTTTTTTTGCGGAGGAACTGCTTCCCTATGTAGAAAGTCGCTATCCGGTCCGAAATGATCGAACGGAACGCATCCTTGCCGGTGATTCTTTAGGCGGCACAGTTTCCCTGCATCTTGCCTTAGATTATCGTAGCCTTTTTTGTCGCGTTATATCCTTGTCGGGGGCATTTTTCGATATGACGAGAGAACGCTTGAGGGCAGAGGACGATTTGTCGTGGCTGGAGCTGTACATGCTGATCGGATTGGATGAAACTGAGGTTAAAACAGAACGGGGAACCTTCGACTTTGTCAGAGAAAACCGCGCCGCCAAAGAGCTGTTGGAAAACAAAAATACCGCGCTCCATTATTTAGAGAAGCCCGGTAAGCATTTATGGGGGTTTTGGCAGGGTGAACTTGATGCTGCCCTGCACTACTTTTTAGGATAAATTACCCGTCAACAGAATACAGCCTTCACTTCGTCTTAAGACGAAGCGAGGGCTTCTTTCTTATTCTTTTATCGCGTAACGCTGCCTGAGGAGTCTAATCATGCTTTCAATCTGATCTGTCTCAGGAAAAGCCTCCAGTTCCTCTATGGCAACTGAATGGCTCCCTCTCGCTTGCATGACCTCTATCACATTAGCAATGAATTGTTTTGCGGTAAGGGGGACGGCTAAGCACTCAGATAAGCTCGCCATGCTTCCGGGAGCAACGATTGGATAGTCGTGAGAGGCTGACCCTAAGCTCGCAGCCCGCGTATAAAAATCTCTCGCCAGTGACGCCTTCTCCTCGCCAACGCCCTCTACAATAACGAAAGCTTGTACGGCGATGGCATGCTGCTGCCTGCGCTGGGCAATTCCGCAAAATTTGCGCCCTCCTACAGAAAGGTCAAACTCCCCAGGACAGAAAGAACCGACGATTTCGCCTTGATCAATTCGATTCGTCAGCTTATTCATAACTTCCCGGATCAAGGTCACCATACGTTCAAAATCTTTGCGATGCTCCATATCCCCCGCGGTTTTGGGAAGCAGCAGGGATAGGTTCACCACGCCTGAATCCAGGGGCACCGCAGCTCCCCCGGAATTCCGCACAGCGGTGTCATACCCTTGTTCACGGAGCCAGCGGTCTGCTGCCGAAGCTTGCGGCAGCCTGCTGTCGCGAAGACCCATCACGAATGCCCGCGGATGCCTCCATATATGAAGGATTGGCGGAGCACCAAGACCGATTGACCGGCATAAAAGTTCTTCCAATGCAAAAGCGTATAAGATATCGCGCGGCTCGGCATCCCGTGAGCGATCGCAAATAATCATAGATTGAGGCAGTTGTTCACTCATTTTCGTCTCTCCTGTATGGCGGTTTGTGTTCGTCTCTAGCATTGTAAGCGATACATTCCAATGCCGCAATAAAGGGTTTCTATAAGCCCTATTTCGACAAACCCAAATTAATCGCCATAACTTTCCAAAAAACATCAAAATAATGGAAAATATTCAGAGGAATTTCAAATTTTTTGTCGAAATAGTCCTTTGATACCCAAAATCCGATAAGTAGGCGAGACCATTGAATTCCATAGACGACTTGTTGCTCAATGTGTTAGTTCTGACAGTCCCCATCTTGTTGTATCATATTTTTTGGCTTGATCGCCCCATCTCAATTAATTTCAATTCTTGGGGACGGGCTTATATTGGCATCATCAGTTCGCTAGCCGTTATCTTCTGTATGTCGCATCCTTTTTTTACAGCGGCCGGCAGCGACTTTGATTTGCGAATCATCCCTTTGCTCGCCGCTTTTTTATACGGTGGGATTCGTCCGGGTCTGCTGGTTACTGCTGTTGTTATCGTGTATCGCTATTATTTGGGCGGTCCTGATTTTATTTGGATCATAACCCTAACTGCACTACTTGTACCTTTCATTCTTGCTTTTATTTCCCTTACAAACTGGAAACATTTAACCCCCAAAGTCATGTTCCCGTCACTTCTGGCTTTCGTAAGCAGCATTGCGACATTCTGTATTACGCTTGTCTATCGCGTCCAGTTAGATCAACCGATTGATGCGGCCTTTCTTCTGATTGGCGTGTTATTCTGCAGCATTCATATGCTGACTATGTGGCTCCTAACCTATTTAATCGAACGTATTCGTGAAAATATAGCCATGCGCCGTGAGGTGCAGCGCTCTGAGAAGCTTAATGTCTTGAGCGAATTAGCCGCATCCGTAGCCCATGAAATTCGCAATCCTATGACAGTGGCGCGCGGCTTTATGCAAATTCTAAGCCAATCTCAAGTCACCGAAGAGAAGAAGCGCATCTACACAACGATGGTCATCGAAGAAATTGATCGCGCGCAAAGTATTATCAGCGACTACCTCTCATTCGCCAAGCCTCAAGCCGAAAAGCTCGAGGAAGTCGATGTTTCCTCCTCCACATATAAATTAACGAATCTTATAAACCCCTATGCAGCCATGCGGGGTGTGCAGATTACCTTCCAGATGGAACCATCGTTAATTATAAAGGCCAATAGCGAGAAGATCATTCAATGTCTCGTTAATTTAACAAAAAACGGTATCGAAGCGATGCCGAACGGCGGAACTCTCCAAATCAATGGATACAAGATTAACTCCAATATCATCATTGAAATTAAAGATAATGGCATCGGAATGACGCCCGAACAGATTGAGAGGCTCGGAACCCCCTTTTATTCAACGAAACATAAAGGTACAGGTCTTGGCATGATGGTTTCCTATCGGATTATCAAAACGTTCGGAGGCAGCATTGAAGTAACAAGCCAACTTGGCAAAGGCACTTGTTTTACAATCCTACTTCCCTCTGTTTGAAGACTCCGCCAAGATATCCATGATCCCTTTAAATAGAGGTATGGCCTTGTTGCTTTCCAGTGGATCCATGTTCTTGATCACTACAGATACTGCATACTCAGGAGTTTGGACAGGGCCATATCCGATAAACCACTGATTCACTTTCTCTTGTTTGCCAGCTTTAATTTGAGCCGTTCCTGATTTGCCGGCCAGCTTCCACTTTGCAGCTTTTAATCCTTGCCCCGTACCTGCCGTTACAACTTCTTGCATCCAGCTTACCAATTTGCGGCTCGTTGCCGAGGATACCCGATTTTTAACCGATCCGAGCTGTTTGACTGGAAACTGTTCCATGACCTTATCTGTCTGATAACGAACTTCTTGAACCACTCTGGGGGAGTAGCCTTTCCCATCATGAAGAAGCGTCACAATCATGTTCGATGCCTGTAAGGGAGTCATCATCACGTCTCTTTGACCTATGGCTGTCTGCATTAATACCCCCTCGTCGTTTTGCGGCGTGTGTTCATCAAAGAGTTGCCCGCTATCTTCCGCATCCAATTGATGAAGAATCTCTCTCGCATCTGTTTTACCAGACCATCCAACCTCGTCCAATACACCAAGTTTATGCGCATAACTCTCTAATTGAGCAGCTGTCAGTCGCTGCATGACCCTGGCGAATACGATATTACAAGATTGCGCATACCCTTCTTCCAGCGTCAAAGGGCCGTGCCCGTCTTTTCTCCAGCAAGTAAATCCGTACTTGCCTAATGCGCCTTGACAATCGAACGTTTCCTTCGGGCCAACGACTCCCTCGTCGAGTGCTGCGGCAGCCACAACCGTCTTGAATATCGATCCTGGAGCTGTCGCCTTGATCGCATAATTGCTCCAATTGTTCGTGCTGAGATCGACTTGTGTGGGGTCAAAATTAGGCCTGCTTGCCATCGCGACAATATCCCCCTGAGCTGCCTCTTGCACGACCGCAGCCCCCTCGCGGATATGGAGCTTGTCCATCAACTTTTCAATTTGCTGCTGTATATTCAAGTCCAATGTAGTTACTACTTTTACTGGATAGAATGCATTTCCCGGCTCAATCAATCTAGCATCCAAACCTGGAAGTGGCTTTTTACCTGCATCGGTAAAATAAGAAATCGACGTTTCTCCGATCCCCCGAAGCCAATAGTCGAAAGCTTTCTCCAAGCCCGCTCCGCCAATCTTACTGCTAAGCGTCATTTTACCTTGCATAAGCTCATCTCCATATATGTGCATAACCCTATCCGGGTTCTGTCCGATGTATCCGATCAATTGCCGCGCGGTCATTTCGGCTGGATAGCGATCTTCTATCTCCACCACCTTCAAATTAGGAAGCTCGAGCGCATTAATTTGCTCCTCTTGCTCCAAATTAAGCGCCAGCGGCTTCCCTCCTTCAGATGCCCCCCAAATCTGTGGATCTTTTGCCTGATTGGAGAAAGCATTCCAAGCCTCCGAAGTCGTCTTTAGGATATGAGCGAGGCGTTCGACCTGCTGAGGATTCTCTTTCAGCACTTTGATTTCATTATTTATAGGGAAAACGACAAGCGCTTTGATAAGCTTCCCCGTTATCGGCATCGAATGGCGATCCACGATCACTCCACGGCCGCTCTCAAGTACGAGAGCACGTTGTCTTTGCAAGACCGAATTTTTAACTAGATTCACGCCTCTAGACGTGTAGCTTTCCGATGCCGCTACCTGGATCCAGAACAGCTTACCGGCAATCACACTGAAAATCAGCAGGATGGCGAAAAGAACGAACACCATTCTGCGTTGTTCCCTAGCGGTTAAATGACTCACTCGCATAACTTTGACGACTCCTTCTATCGTGCCGTTTCACCTTCTGCTCTCAGTATAGTCATTCGCTCTCATCCACAAACCGGATACACTTCTGTCTTACTTCTTAGATTCCGGGTACATTTCCCCTCCTCGAGCTTCGCAAGAAAAGCGAGGAGGTACTGCCGACCGCCTATTCCCCATGCACAGCAATATTCACGGAACTACGATGCCTTATTCCACGGTAACATCCCTTTTCTCCCCCTGAAGAGGAACTGGGGTGCGTTAAATGAGCGAAAACATGCCTAAAACCCAGCATTTCCCGCTCATAAGGTACGGTAGTTCCGCGAAATATCCCTACAACCGAAAATACCGCCTCATAACGCACCCACGTTCCGCATACTCATGCAAAAAGACCATCTATCGGCAGATCGTGGCGGTAGATGGCGATCAAACCGCAGTGGCACTTCCGGATCTCCCGCGTCCATCCTATCAATGCTCGTACTACACGATGCGTGCGGAATCTCTCCGCTCTGCGAGCTCAACGCACACACAAACCTGACGACATCTGCTTTCTGTTAGAATGGGTATCCCTAATGCTTTAATCCCGCAAATGATTTAAACATTCTAGCATGTAAAAAAAGCCCATTCTCCCAATAAGGGAGAACAGGCTTTAGCTCAAATAAAAGATTAAATTTCGAATTTAGAAAGTGTATCATTCAAAGACTTAGATAGCTCATCCAGCTTGTCTGACAGCTTCACCAAGCCATCGCTAATGCTAAGCTGCTCCGAGCTTAAGGATGCTACTTCCTCAGACGTGGCAAGCGACTCCTCAGCTACTGCACTAACATTCGTCATGGCGTCAGAAAGCACAACTTGGGATTGCTCCAGTGTACTGATCGAATCGCTCACAGTGCTCAGTTGCTCGATGAATCCGCCCATGTGGTTCGTCACTTGCTTGAAGATCGTATCCGCTTCTTTCACCGCTTGAATTTGCTCTTGGAAGATCGGCGTCGCCGTTGAAAGCACCTTCACGGTTTCATCGATTTCCTTCTGAATAGTCTCTGTAATTTGGCCGACGACATCGATAGATTGTCGGGATTGATCTGCCAATTTGCGAATTTCATCCGCTACAACCATGAAGCCTTTGCCGGCTGCTCCTGCACGCGCCGCTTCAATCGTCGCATTCAATGACAAAATATTCGTTTGTTTCGTCATATTGTTCAGAAGATCCAAAATTTTACGAATCGATCTCGTGCTGTCCTTCAAATTATCCACTTTATCCACCATGGAGCGGATCATTTCTTCGGTCAAATTAGTTTTACTAATAAGCTCGCCCATATATTTCGTACCCAGCTCGCTTGAGCTTTGAACATCGGCGGCTGCCGTTCCCATTTCCAAATTGGCCTCGATTACATTTTTCATTTGCATACCAATATGATGTGTCAGCTCGTTGCCTTTTTCCGATTCAGTCGCCAGTCCTGCGGCGCCATTGGAAATTTCATCCGTAGCAACTGCAATCTCTCTGGCTGCTGTTGCTGTTACTTTGGAAGAATTCGTCAACTCCGTCGCCGTTTCAAAAACTTGTTGCGCAGAAGCGCTTGTCTGCTGAACCAAAGAAGTAATTTGCTGCATCATGACATCGAAGCTAGCGCCAAGCTGTCCAATCTCATCCTGAGTTTTGTAATTCGCACGCACAGTCAGCTTACCTTTGGCCCCTTGCTGCATCAGATTGCGAAGATTGATGAGAGGTTTACCAATCATTCTGGCAACAAACAATCCGATCAACACTGCCGCGATAGCAGCAAATAACGCAATAAGCAGCGTATAGTTGAAAATTTTCTTAGCTTCACTAACCAAGGAACTTACCGGGATATCCCCGACCAGATTCCAACCCGAGACGGTCGATGAATAATAAGCGACCAAGTGATCATCTTTGTTAATAAAGGAGCCGTGCTCTTTCCCCAGTTGTTCCTTCGTTAACTGGATTTGAGCATCCTTTTCCAGCCCACCGGACTCTAACGTCGCAATATTTTTGTTATTCGCATTCGTAATAACAACTTTACTGTCTTCGCCAAGAGAAATTCCTTTTAATTCTTTATTCAAGATATCCGTGCTTAGCTCTACAACAAGAATCCCCGTTGTTTTACTGGATTGCGTACTTTTTATCAATCGGCCTACAGCGAACGTGTTTGTCGATCTGCTCGAATACCCTTCGATTTTACTATCCAACCAAGCTACTTTCCCTTCACCTTCCATAATTTTCTTATACCATTCCGTGGTGTTAACTTTATCTGATACTGTTCCGCCTGCTCCTGTAATAACGATTTTCGTACCATCGGGTCTATACAGATGAAGCGTTTTAATCGACTTGTTAGAGAAACTAACGATACTCATTTTATCTGATATTTGACGGATAACGTCCAAAGCTTCATAAGTAGAAGGATCCAATTCATCGTACTTTGTCAACAAATCCTGCAGTTCTTTGTTCAACATAATTTGCAAAGTTGTTTCGTCAAACGTCTGATAAAGGAAATCCAATTTTTGCCCGGCCTGTGTAACTGTTTGAAGGCTTGACTCGGCCACTTTATTTTTAATAACGTTTTTGGATACCGAGTACGAAATCATACCTACAACTAGAACAAAAAAGAGAATACTGACAAAGAACATTAAAAACAGCTTCATTCCAACTGATTTCACTGGATTTTCAAGCCTTACTTGTTTGAGCTCCCTAAACGCCGACGCACTCATTCCCTTTGATTTCTCGTTAAAATTTTGCCCAGCCGCTCTAGCGATTCGACCCCACTTCACACTCTGAATGACAGAAATGAAGGCTTTGCCTAGTTTGACTAAAGAAGAGGTTATCTTTTGAAGTCCGTCTTTCATCACGTTCACCACCATTAGTTTCTACATGCTTGAGTACCATTGCTTTTGGACTATAATGAAAAGGTTTACATCATCCATCAGAATTATATTTTCGACATCTTTTAACAATATCCTTTATTTATCGCGCTAATTTCCGAAAAGAAAAAAAGAAGCTTTTTCCAATATATTTTACACTGAAAAAAGCTTCTATGGTACTATTTTCCTGTTTTTTTGCGGAGCATATCCCACCTGTTTACAGGGTGATTTGTACGCACCTTGACGAGTTGCAGAGGATGTCTGGCCGCATCCAATTCCTGTCCCTCTTCATTCCAAATCTTATCCACAACTTGTTTAAACTGAGTGCCATTGGGACCAAAAAATTCGACCTCTTGACCTTGTTTAAAGTGATTACGCTGTTGGATAACAGCGATACCTGTCTTCACGTCGTAGTCCATAACCAAACCTACGAAGTCGAAGCCGACCACCTTATCCTCCGGCTCGAAAATATGATCCTCATGCCCAGGAGCATCAAAGAAGAAACCTGAGTTCAACGGCCGATTCGCAGCCTTGTAGATTTCATCCTGCCACAGCGGATTCAGCGCATACTGTTCCGGGTCTGCAAAATAAGCGTCGATAGCTTGGCGATAAGCATTGACGACAGTCGCCACATAATGAATGCTTTTCATGCGGCCTTCAATCTTAAAACTGTCCACACCGGACTCGATCATATCTGGGATATGTTCAATCATGCTGAGGTCCTTCGATCCCATCGTGAACGCATCATCTTCATCGCTGAACAACGGCAGGTCCGTTGCCAGAGGTGAGGATAATGGTTGATCTTTCGCAAACAAATCATATTTCCAGCGGCACGATTGCGAACAGCCCCCCCGATTCGAATCTCGGTCCGTGAAATGGTTGGAAAGCACGCATCTGCCAGAGTACGAGCTGCACATCGCGCCATGGATGAACGCTTCGATTTCTACCTCAACATGATGTTTAATCTCATCAATTTCCTTCATGCTCACTTCACGCGCCAATACGACGCGTTCGATGCCCTGTTCTTTCCAGAACTTCACCGTTTGCCAGTTCATCGTCGATTGCTGCGTACTTAAGTGCACTTCCAGCTTAGGAGCTACCCTCCTAGCCGTCTGCATAATGATTGGATCCGCGGCAATTATCGCTGAGATTCCTACTTCCTGTAGTCCTGCTAAATATTCTTCCAAGCCGTCTATATCTTCATTGTGGGCATAAATGTTCGTAGCAACGAACACTTTGGCTCCATACTGGTTGGCGAATTGGACACCTTCGCGCATTTCCTCCAATGTAAAATTATCAGCGTTAGAGCGCAGACCATACTTTTGTCCGCCAATATATACAGCATCTGCTCCATAATGGATGGCAAATTTCAGTTTCTCTAAACTGCCGGCTGGAGCGAGCAATTCCGGTTTCTCCAAGCGTACGCGTTTGCCGCGAGCACGAGTTTCTACTGCTGTCGTCATTATCTTTTAACACCTGCTTTCCTCAATAAACCTGCTCTTTATAGAAAAACCCATAAGACAATTCACGTTCAGGATCTTGCAACTGCTGAATCGCATCCAGCCATTCCTGCTTGAACGAATACCCTTGCGGATCTGCCGCATACGCGTCAATTACCGCACGATAACTTTTGACAACTGCTTCATTATATGCAAACGACTTGAGAAGCCCTTCGATTTTTACACTATCCACATGCCCATCCATAAGTTCTGGCAAATTTTCCAGCATACAAATGTCCTCCGAGCTCATGATATGTGTCCCGTTCCGATCTTCGTAGACCGGATAACGCTGGTCACGGCGCTCATGTTCGATGAGGAACAAGCCCCGCTCCATAGAACGATCTTGTAAAGAAGCGTCTTTCCTTTGATGTTCCATATAATTTTTTACAAGCTCACGCTTAGAGTGATAAATATTAGTTATCCCATGAACCTGAACTTCAACTTCCAGTTCGGTATTTTGTTTGAAATCCAGAACCTGATCCATATTCAATTCTCTTGCCAAAACGACCCGTGTTGCGCCATGCTGACCCCAATAATTAGCTGTCGCGTAATTGGTTGATGTCATCTCCGCATTCCAGTGCAGCTTAACAGACTCTGGCAAGCTTCTAACAGCCATTAATACGGCAGGATCACCGAATATAAAAGCATCCACGCCATACAGCTGCAGCTTCGTTAAGTACAACGAAAGACCATCAAGGCTATCGTTATCAAAAATGTTGTTCACAGCCACATACACTTTCGCTCCGCGCTCATGAGCCCAAGCGACAGCGTGCTTGAGTTCCTCCAGCGTTACTTCACCAGGCAGGCGCAATCCATAGCGCTCTTCCCCGATAATCACAGCATCTGCGCCTGCTTCAATCAGGCGCTTCAATTCTGTAACAGAACCGCTGCTTACTACTAATTCCGGTTTTTTCACGTGCTTACCTTCCTTCTATCCGCTCCCCAAACTCGGGTTAATTCGCTGATTTCTTACTAGCAGCAATGTTCTTCTTATGTTCTTCGAACGTTTCTGCGAACAAATGACCTTTTGTGCCGTCTTTCTTCGTCACATAGAACAAATACTTCGTCTCCTCCGGATATACCGCTGCTTGAATAGAGGCTAAGCTCGGGCTGGCAATTGGACCTGGAGGCAGACCCGCATTTAAATACGTATTATAAGGGCTTTGAATTTGCAAATCTTTCTCCAACAGCCGTTCTTTCGGCTTATCGAATAAATATTGCACCGTTGCATCAATTTGAAGCGGCATATTCTTTTTCAATCGGTTATTGATAACTCCGGATACAAGCGCCCGCTCCTCATTCACGACGACCTCACGTTCGATTAAGGAAGCAATCGTCAGCATTTGATGGACCGTAAGTCCGCGTGCTTGAAGCTTGTCCTTCCAATCTGGAGGCAGCGTCCCCAACTTTTTATCGAGCTCTTGCAGCGAACGCTCAATGAAATCTTGTTCCGTTGAGCCTTTTTTGAATTCATAAGTTTCTGGGAACAAGTAACCTTCTAAACGATGCCTGATATTTTTGTTGTCAGGAAGCGTACCCAGCGCATCAGCTTGGAATTGTGCTGGCGCCTCAACCTCTTGGAGGAAAACATCCGACTTCCAAGGCGTTTGCTCCCTGAGCTTATCGGCAATTTGCCCAATCGTAAAGCCTTCCGGAATCGTCACGCGAATGACTTCCTGTTTAACTGTTTCACCTTTATTCAGCTTCTCAATCATTTCATCAAAGCTCATTCCAGGCTTCATGCTGTATTCCCCAGCCTGAAGACGCGCCCCCATCTTCTTCACTTTTAAATAATAGGTAAAAATGGATGCGTTCTTAATTAGCCCCTTCGCTTCAAGCTCACTGGCAATTGCGGAAGAGCCAGCCCCCTGCGGGATCGTTACTCTCACTTCCTGATCCGATGCTGGCATAGGCCGCAGCGCATTCGCCACATAAAGTCCAATGCCGCTCACCCCGCCAATAATAAGAAGCAGCAGTAAACTGATAATAAGCAGCATGACTTTCAGCTTGCTCCGCTTAGGCCTCACTACTTCGCTTTGTTGATCCAACAGATCGTCCACATGGTTCCTCCCCCAACAAATGAGAAAACCTCTAACGATGTCGCTCATGATTGAGCAACCGCGTGTAGAGGCAATTTTGCTTCTTACAAATCTTCCTGCTCAGGGAACACCATTTCATCATAGAGCTCCGAAACAGTCTCCCATTCATCGTCATCTTCGATCGTTTCGAGTTCATACTGCTGATCTGCGCCAACAACGACTCGAAAAACGGCGACTTCATCGTCCTTCTTGAGTGCCTCGGATTGCAAGACAGCATACGTATGTTCACCGTAAACGAACTCTTTCAGCAGACGATAAACCGTTGATTCGTTTTGCTCGTCAAACAAAATGATATCATCCCCATAAGCATTCCGCAATATATCTGTTTGCGTCGTACTCATGCCTCGTCTTCCTCTTCATACTCAGCCATTAACGTGTTGAAAGTTTCTTCAACAATGTTCCACTCTTCTTCATCCTCAATGGTAAACAGCTTCAAATCTTCGCCGTCTTCATCTTCTTCATAACGGAACGCATAGACTTCATCTGTTTCTTCGTCTTCAGTCTCTACGGGAACGACCATCATGTATTTCTTATCAGAACCGTCCACTTCGAATTTCATGATGACCTCGAATTCTTCCTCGTTGCCTTCATCGTCTGGGATGTAAATGATTTCCGGTTCTTCCTCACGCAATTCTTCTTTGGACATGTTCATTCACCTCTTCATATTAGCATCCATATACCCTTGTAAAATGAGCTGTGCGGCCATTTTATCAATAACCGTCTTCCGCTTTTTACGGCTAACATCCGCTTCAAGAAGCGCGCGTGTCGCAGCGACAGTCGTCAGCCTTTCATCCCACAAGTGCACAGGTACATTTAGTCTTTGCTGCAAATCTTCAGAAAATGCGATGGCGATCTCTCCCCGAGGGCCAATCGTATTGTTCATATTTTTGGGCAGGCCTACGATAATTTCAGATACCCCGTATTCCTTAACAATTGCTTCCAGCCGCTCCCACTCGTGCTCAGGCTTTCGACGCTGAATAACTTCCAGACCTTGAGCGGTCCAGCCGAGCTCATCGCTGACGGCTACGCCAATTGTTTTATCCCCATAATCCAAGCCCATCCATCTCATGTCGGTTCTCTTTTCCCCTATTTGTGTTGGCCCAGATAAGAACGTACTAGTTCCTCGATCAGTTCATCCCGTTCCCGCTTACGAATGAGACTCCGAGCATTGTTATGTCGTGGGATATACGCAGGATCTCCGGAGAGCAAGTACCCGACAATCTGGTTAATCGGATTATACCCTTTTTCCTGAAGAGCATCGTAAACCGCTAATAACACTTCTTTCGGTGATGTCTCAATTTCTTCTGCTTTGACGTTGAACTTCATCGTTTTATCCATGGAACTCATCAGGAGCACCCCACTTTCGATACCTTGTTTTGAAAGTCCTCGATAAAGGCAATTTCAAATTTCTAAAAAATGTTAAGTGTATACTGTGATATATTCTCTACGGGTTTAAAAATTCCTGTCCCGCAGAAAAATAATTATCGTTTATGCAAATTGGGATAGAAGCCCTTCGACTCCAGCAAGGGCCGATTGCAGCTTGTTTGCATCCTTACCTCCCGCTTGGGCCATGTCCGGACGACCCCCGCCGCTGCCGCCGCATTGCGCAGCGACTTCTTTAATGATTTTACCAGCATGGAAGCCTTTGGCTACGAGGTCAGGCGTGACCGCAGCGACTAGATTGACCTTGTCATCCGCAGAAGCGCCGAGGACGATAACAGCCGATCCCAGCTTGCCCTTCATCTCATCGACAATGTTTCTCAAGGAATCCATGTCCCCCGCATTCACTTGAGCAGCCAAAACGTTAACGCCGGCTACCTGCTTCACTTGATCCGTAAGCGAACCTGCCTCAATACGGCCTAGCTTGCTGCGCAGCGACTCGTTCTCACGCGAAAGTTCTTTCACTTGCTGCAGGGTGCTGTCCAGACGTTTAGGAACGTCTTGCACGTTTGATTTCAGCATGCCTGCCGCTTCCTTCAATAATTGCAGCTGCTGGTCAAGGAATTCATAAGCGCTGCGGCCTGTAACAGCTTCGATCCGACGGACGCCGGAACCAATGCCTGATTCGCTGACGATTTTGAACAGCCCAATCTGTCCCGTGTTCTGCACATGGCAGCCTCCGCATAGCTCAAGGCTATAGTCGCCGACTTGCACGACACGTACAATGTCGCCATATTTTTCGCCGAAAAGCGCCATCGCGCCCATAGCTTTTGCGTCTGCGATCGCTTTAAGCGAAATATCTACATTCGTGTTATTCCAAATTTGACGATTCACGCGTAGTTCTACATCCTGCAATTCTTCAGCAGTAATACTGCCGAAGTGGGAGAAGTCAAAGCGCAAGCGATCCGGCTCTACTAATGAGCCAGCTTGATTGACATGTGTTCCCAGCACTTCCTTCAGCGCCTTGTGAAGCAGATGTGTAGCCGTGTGATTTTTGATTGTATCTCCGCGCTGAGCGGACGCGACAACAGCTTCAACGCTATCGCCTTTGCGCAGTACGCCGGATTCAACAACGACTTTATGCACATGTTGACCGTGAGGCGCTTTGTTGACATCTTCCACTTTCAACGTTACCAGTCCGTTAGCGATTGTCCCATAGTCACTGACCTGACCGCCGCTTTCTGCATAGAACGGCGTGCGATCCAAGATCACTTGACAACTTTCTCCGACCCCAACGTGATCAACGAATTGATTCTCATGTACAATAGCAACAATACTAGCAGTTACTACCAGTTCATTATATCCAACAAATTCGCTTTTAACCGTGAAATCAGCGAGCGGCCCGCCCTGAACTTTCATGCCTGCATCATCATGGCGGGCAGCTCTTGCCCGTTCACGCTGCTCTTGCATGGAAGCATCAAACCCTTCACGATCGACCGTCAAGCCTTTTTCTGCGGCAAAGTCTTCAGTCAAATCAAAAGGGAACCCATACGTATCATACAGCTTGAACGCATCCGGTCCGCTAATTTGACTGCCGCCAGCTTGGCGCGTCTTTTCAACCATCTCCGCAAGTATATGAAGACCGTCACTGAGTGTTTCGTGGAAACGCTCCTCTTCAGTGCGAATTACTTTCTCAATAAACTCTCGCTTATCTACGACTTCCGCGTAGTAAACGCCCATGATTTCGCCGACCGTAGACACTAGCTTGTAAAGGAACGGCTTGTCCGTCCCCAGCACTTTGCCGTAACGGACAGCACGGCGAAGCAAACGGCGAATGACATAGCCGCGTCCTTCATTAGATGGAAGAACGCCATCACCAACGGAGAACGCTACGGTTCTGATATGGTCAGCAATAACTTTAAGCGCAACATCATGCTCTTCCGTCACGTGATAGTTCACACCGGCAAGCTCACACGTTTTATCAATGATAGGCTTAAACAAGTCTGTGTCGAAGTTCGAATCCACATCTTGCAGAATGGATGCGAATCGCTCCAAACCTGCGCCTGTATCAATGTTTTTGTTCGGAAGCGGTGTGTAGCTGCCATCTTTGTTATGGTTGAATTGGGTGAACACCAGGTTCCACACTTCCAGAAAGCGCTCGTTCTCGCCGCCCGGCCAGCATTCAGGATCAGAGAGATCGCCATACTTATCGCCACGGTCGTAGAAAATTTCCGTACAAGGACCACATGGACCTTCGCCGATATCCCAGAAATTATCTTCCTTCAGCTTATAAATGCGTTCTTCAGGAATGCCGATTTGCTTATTCCAGATCTCAAAAGCTTCCTCATCATCCTCATGAACGGTGACAGATATCCGGTTCGGATCAAAGCCAATCCATTGTGGATCGGTCAAAAACTCCCAAGCCCAAGGAATAACTTCTTTTTTAAAATAGTCTCCAATGGAGAAGTTGCCCAACATTTCGAAAAAAGTGTGGTGACGACGCGTTTTGCCGACGTTCTCAATATCGTTCGTGCGTATACATTTCTGTGCGTTCGTAATCCGAGGGTTCTCGGGAATTTCGCGGCCGTCCAAATAAGGTTTGAGCGGTGCAATACCCGCATTGATCCAGAGAAGAGACGGGTCGTTATGCGGAACGAGCGATGAACTTGGTTCTACTTTGTGCCCTTTGCTTGCAAAAAACTGTAACCACTTGGATCGGATTTCACTGGCTTTCATCTCATTCATGCCTCCATTTATGGATGTGTTCTCTTGTATTCAAACAAAAAACGCCCCTGCTGCTAAACAGGGACGAATCATCGCGGTACCACCCTGGTTATTGCGTTTATAGACTCTAACCCCAGTCAGAACCATAAACCCAATCTCCTTGTGCGGATTTGTAACGGGTCCAACCGGTGGAGTTCATCCACACTCCGAAACGAGCGTTCAGCCATCCTGGCATCGGTAGGTTCTTTCAGCCAACTGATCAGCGCTTTTCGCTTTTCACCGGAACCTTTTCTCTGACGATGAGTTATGGCTTACTGAAGTTTCATCAACGTTTTCACAATTGTGATAGATAAGGCAAATTATAACTTTATGCTTCCATACTGTCAAATATTTGTCCGCCCGAGAACGTTCTAAAATGATGAAACCACATTTTCTGGGCAACGTATATACTATAAAATTAGATTGATATTGGGAGGATGTTGAAATGGATTTCTCGTCTATCCTTTTGTTGTCACTAATTGGTCCTGTCTTTATTTTAATTATTTACATCATGGCCAAAACGCTTATTAAAAAAGAGATACCCGACAGCAGGTATAACCCCTTTGACTATATTACAGGACAAACCAAAATCGAATTCCAGGAACAGAAGGAGCAAAAGGAAGAAGATAACGATCAGGGCGACGATAAAAATAAGAATGAAAAAAATGTTTAATCTAGTTGACAATGATTCTCAATGGACATATAATAAAGTCAATGATAATGATTTTCATTATCGAATAGAACATCACAGCAAGATTTACTTGTTTCGTGGCTCATCATTCGATGGTTTACAATTGCCACTCCTTTCATATCCTCAACCCTCGTGCAGAACCCCTTGGACCATGATCCCGCAAGTCATGGCTCAAAGGGGTTTTGTGCGTCTATTCATACTGTCGGCCTGTGAATATAATGCAAAAACACATGCTGAACGATAACTTTCAACACGGCAAAGAAGGGAACAGCCAAGATCAGGCCTACAATTCCAGCCACCTCTCCCCCTACAAGAAGCGCAAAGATAATGAACAGCGGATGCATGTGAAGCGTCCGCCCTACCACCTGTGGCGAGATGACATTACCTTCCAATATTTGCACAGCCATATTAATCAAGGCAACGAATAGAACCATTTTCAATGATACCGTCGAAGCCATGATGATTGCCGGCGCCGCCCCGAAAAATGGCCCTAAATAAGGGATGATGTTGAACACCGTTACAACACTTGCTAACAACAGTGGGTAGGGCATCCCGATTAGCCAATAGCCTAAATAAGCGAGAATACCGATAATCAAGCACACGATCAACTGCCCTCGAATGTAATTGCCAAGCGCCGTATCAATATCGATAAGCAGCTTGACTGTCTTCTTCCGGTGCGCCTTCGGCACAATCGCCAGCGCCGTTTTCTCCATGAGTTGAAAATCTTTAAGAATATAGAAGGCAACAAAAGGGACAATGAAAGCGATGAACAGCATGTTGATCATGTTGCCGATTCCATTCACATAATCGGAGATTGCTATCGATATCGTTTCCTCCAGCTTGGTTAGAGAGTTATTTAATCCTTGCCGGACGCTGTCAGGCAGCAATTGATTCTGATTAAACCCATCAACTAAGGATTGGGCGTGCATCGCCATCTCTGGCATATGCTCATTCAGCTCCTTGAATTGCTTAATAAACATCGGTGTCATGTTCATGACAATGACGGTAAGTGCTGAAATGAACACACTGTAAATCAGAAGTACTGCAATCGTTCTAGGCACTTTACGCTGATTAAGAATATTGACGATCGGATTCAATATGTATGAAATTATTACAGCGATGATAAACGGGGTTAGAATTGCTTTCAGAAAGCGAAATAAGCTTACTAATATGGGATTGATTTTCAGCAGCATATAAAGCGTTGCCAGAGCAAGCAGGGTGTAGATCAACATCACAAACCATTTATTTCTCCAAAAGCGTTCCATTGTGTTCACCTCTGCATCAAGGTATAAGCTTCGCTAATACAGTATATGTACAACCTGTGAAAAATAACCCGCTGTCCGAGGTGTCGAGCGGACACCATGCAGTTCACACAAAAAACGCCATCCTTCAAGTGCTTGGGCAAGCACCTGAAAAATGACGTTGTATGATTGTACCTTTGGTGTTAATTGGCGTGCACATGAATTTGAGGAATCTCTTCCTCAAAAAATAAATCATCAAGAGAGCTTAACGTTCCATCTTCCTCAACTTGATACACGGACATTTTGTCGCCATTCACGCTGAGCTCGATGAAACAGCCCCAGCAGTAAAATTGATGGGAACCTATTTTCCCAATATCTTTGGAATTGCAGTTTGGACAACGCATCATGTTACTCACCCTATTCTTCTTTGGATACGAAGAGTTCTTCTACTTCTGATGTCGCATGTGTTGGCACGATAATAGCGTCCTCCCCTTTGGTCGCCGACTCTGGCATGGGAAGCCATCTACGCCCTTCCTTCAAATCAGAAATAAACCCTTCAGACAATTCATAGCCTACTATTTGTTTGCCCCAATCCTTGTTCAAATAAACATCTTCTACCACGCCTAATTGTTGGCCCCCCACTGTAATAACGGGAAGTCCTTTAATCTTACGGCTTCCTTCAAGTAGCGCATGCAGCCCTTCAGCTTGCTCCAGCTCTTGAATGACATTGTCGTTCAGTATGGTAACGGCATCTTCTCCAGCAGCAACAAGTTCCTCCCATGGAATGTACCGGAGAGAAGAGAACCAGTTCTTGCTTTCAAGTACGATGCCTTTTATGTTCCAAGTTGGATCTAGCAACAAATCTTTCACTTGACCTATTTGCTTACCCGTTTCTACCGTCAGAACGGGAAGTCCGATGAGATCGTGCGCTTTGCGCAAACAAAATTCCTCCTAATTTCCCCCACGAAGTGACGAGATGCTATGAAGCATAGTCCGTCCGCATAGAGCTGAAAGCTCGGTCGGCGTCTAAACTTTCAGCTTAAAGCGATCAAGCTTTCGACTTGCTTCGATAAGTGTTCATCCATTAACTTTGTGGGGGGGCCCCAAATAGAACCACCCGGTACTACTTACTACGCAACCGGTTCACAATGGTTGCAAGTTTTTGGGCGGCTGCTTCGATTTGCTCTATAGAATTCCCCATTCCAAAGCTAAATCGAACCGCGGAGGCTGTAGCACTTTCTGGAAGCTTCATGGCCTTCAGCACATGGGAAATTTCGAGAGAACCCGAAGTGCACGCAGAGCCGCTCGCGGCTGCCACACCTTCCAGATCAAGATTCATAAGCAGTGTTTCCGTTGAAATACCTGGGAAGCTGATGTTCAGAATATGCGGGATTGACTGTTCCTTGTGACCATTAATAACAAAACCTTCAAAGCCTAATTGTTCTTCCAAAACGGTAAGCATGATTTGACGAAGCTCCATAGCTTTATGTTGCATGCTTGCAATCATCGACAAACTGATATCGACGGCTTTAGCAAATCCTGCGATGCCCGCCATATTTTCGGTGCCGGAACGACGCTTCCTCTCTTGAGAACCGCCATAAACATGAGGCATCAGAATTGTATTCTTAGAGACATATAACGCTCCTACACCCTTGGGACCGTATATTTTGTGAGCGGAAAGACTCATCAAATCCACGGGCAGCGAGTCAAGATGCAGCGGCAGTTTACCCAATGCTTGAACGGCATCCACATGAAAGGGAATCTGCCGGCTTCTAGCCAGGAGACCCGCTTGCTCAATCGGTTGAATCGTTCCCACTTCATTGTTCACATACATCATAGAGATAAGCGCCGTATCCGGACGAATGGCTGCTTCCAGATCCTCGATTTGAATAAGACCGGTCGGATCTACTGGCAGGTAGGTAACCTCGTAACCGAGGTTTTCCAATCTCTCGCAAGGATGTAGTACGGCATGATGCTCAATTTGGGTTGTGATCACGTGCTTCTTACCGTATTTATTTGCGTTGAGCACACCGAAGATGGCCATATTGTTACTCTCGGTCCCACCGCTCGTATAAATAAGCTGCCCAGGCAGACAGCCTAATGAAGCTGCCATGGCGTCACGAAACCGATTCAAAGCCGTTCTTGCCGCTCTGCCGAAGCTGTGTGTGCTGGATGGATTGCCATAAAAAGCTGTATAGAAAGGAAGCATTGCTTCCACTACGTCGGGATGCACAGGCGTTGTCGCCGCGTGATCTAAATAAATAGGAAACATAATCGCACCTTTAGATATAGAACATATAGTTGTCGTTCGTGCCTTGATCTTCGAAAGAAATTAAATTAGCCAATGTCGTTGAATCCAACACATCTGCAATGCTATCGCGAATGCGAATCCATAGATCCCGTTTGGCAGGATCGTCTTCTTCCGTAAAGTCTACGGGACTGATTGGCCCTTCCAATACGCGAATTACTTCACCAGCTGTTACCAGTTCAGGAGATTTCGATAGAATATATCCGCCGTATGCACCGCGAATACTTTTCACCAAGCCTGCATTTCTTAGCGGAGCCACGAGTTGTTCCAGGTAATGCTCGGAAAGCTGATGTTTTTCCGCAATGCTTTTGAGTGAAGTCGGTCCTTCACCGAATCTATTGGCCAGCTCCATCATGATTGTTAAACCATATCGGCCTTTTGTAGAAATTTTCAAAATAACACCTCATTCAACATTTATACCATCAAGGTCGTCTCTATCCTGCTAAACAGCGTTTCCATTTTAAGCAAAAACATTCCTAAACATCTGCATATCATATATATGTTATCATAATTCCTTGTTTTGTGGGAGAAAAACAATGACATTCTCATGAAATATTTTATATTTTCAGAGGGGACATGTATAATAGTGAGAGTTTCACTATGACTTGCAGGATAGGTAGAAAAGAGGTATACAGCTATGAGTAAAAAAACAAGGGTTATTCTAGGCATGTCCGGCGGAGTGGATTCTTCCGTGGCAGCGCTTCTGCTTAAGGAGCAAGGTTACGAAGTGATCGGCATATTCATGAAAAATTGGGACGATACCGATGAATTCGGGCATTGTACCGCAGAAGAAGATGCAGAGGATGTCAGAAGGGTTTGCGATCAGCTCGACATCCCTTTCTATACAGTAAATTTCGAGAAGCAATACTATGATAAAGTGTTCGCCTATTTCTTGGACGAGTATACCAAAGGCCGCACGCCGAACCCTGATGTGATGTGTAACCGGGAAATCAAGTTCGGTGAGCTGCTGCAAAAGGTTATCGATCTGGGCGGCGACTATATCGCCACAGGCCATTACGCGCAGGTCAAAGAGCAAGATGGCGAGTATATGCTGCTTCGCGGCAATGATTCCAACAAGGATCAGACTTACTTCCTGAATGTTCTGAATCAACAGCAATTATCCAGAGCTATGTTTCCAATCGGTCATTTGCCGAAGCCAAAGGTTCGCGAAATTGCAGAAGCCGCCGGACTGGCGACAGCTAAAAAGAAAGACAGCACGGGGATTTGCTTTATCGGCGAGCGTGACTTTAAGCAGTTTCTAAGTCAGTATCTTCCTGCAAAACCAGGCAACATGGTCGATATCCGAAATGGTGAAGTGAAGGGTCGTCACGATGGTCTCATGTACTACACGCTTGGGCAAAGACAAGGCTTGGGCATAGGTGGTTCAGGTTCAGGTGAACCGTGGTTTGTTGTTGATAAAGATTTGGAAAACAACCGTCTGCTGGTCGTTCAAGGCGAGCAATACCCAGGTCTCTATTCCAAAGGGTTAACCGCCACGGATGTGAACTGGATCAGCCCTAACAAGCCGACCGGTACCTTTGCCTGTACAGCGAAATTCCGCTATCGTCAGCCAGATCAAGGCGTTCGCATTACTTTAAGCGAAAATGGAACTTGTGAAGTCGTATTTGATCAACCGCAAAAAGCCGTGACACCGGGACAATCCGTCGTCTTCTATCAAAACGATGTATGCCTAGGCGGAGGCGTCATCGACAAGGTTCATAAATAAATCCATTTCTAGGAATATTTGAGAATAGGGATAGGGGATGTTGAGTTGGTGGAAAAGAAGGCAATTTCGATGAAAGCCGCAACTTATGCAGAAGCGGCTAAGATTGTGAAAGAGGTAGGTATTCTTCCCCTATCCTCCTTCATACCAGATCATCCTTCGCTTGAATCCATTACGGAAAAAGAACAATGGCATACAGGTTTAGAGGATGACCCCTGGCTTTGGCGAGACCGTTTTCCAGGCGATGGCTTAGCCGCATACGGTCGTTTTTTTGCTAAAAAGCCTTTGTTGATCGCTGCTGATCTGTTCCCATTAGTGAAAAACATATTGGAAGAACCCTACTCTGTGGATGAACGCTATCAGGATGGGCAGCTGCCTAAATCAGCTGTGGAGCTCTTTGAGGCTGTTTCTGAAAATGAGGGAATCGATGTCAAAGAGCTTCGAGCGAAGACCGGGATGAAAGCCAAGGAATCCAAGAATGAATTTGACCGCGCGCTGATTGAGCTTCAAAGCACAACAGACCTCCTCATTGCCGGCATTAGCGAGCGTTTGAATGCAAATGGGGTCAAAAGTGGCTGGAACAGCACTTGCTATATGACTGCCGCTCATTGGATGGAGCTTCATGGTCTTGAACCGAATACACTGCCTACTCCTGAAGCTAAAAGTATGCTTAGAACAAAGCTGCAAGGAAGATGCAGCGAAGCAGCGCTTGCTTATTTGTACAAGATATTCCGTCTGTAGCTGAAACCCTGCCAACTCTGAACCAGCCCTGTTGATAATTACCTTTCGCCGTCTCGTATACGGGCATGATCAACCGCTAACGATAACTGCGAAGGGTGTGAAAGAGTTCATGAGTAAAGCAGCAGCCGTCCTTTTTGTCCTATGCGCATGTTGGCATGTAGAAGCAGCAGCTACTACGGAGGGAAACAATGAAGTGATAAGGATCGAGCAAGCGCAGACGAATGAAAATGAGCCTGAGTATGCCAAGTGGAGTCGTCTCGCTTTTCATGAGGCAAGCAAGATTTATACGTTATTGGATTATCGATATATAGGCCAGACCCATGTTGCGCCAGGTGTTGACCAGCAGCAATTCCGTTTCTGGGTCAAGAAAAAAGATGCGGAATTTCCGTTGATTGTGTCGATTCGCTACAATCCGGTGACTCAAAAAGAGTTTAGTGTCACCATGGAAGAAGAAAGAAGAGGGAACGTACAGCTCTTATGAGACTGTAGGTCTACCTCTTCTTTTTTGTTGGTTCTGTTTCATTTTCTCTTCCGTTCCTTGCTCGCTGGCATTAAAAATGACTTCGTTCTTAATTTCATCCGGCAAATACTGCTGCGCGACATAGTGCCCTGGATAATCATGCGGGTACATGTAGCCTTTATGCCCCAACTTTTCTGCTCCTTTGTAATGCGTATCTCTCAAATGCAGCGGTACATCCGCAGATCTGATCTGATCCATTAGCTGAGTCGCTCTCGCGATAGCGATTGGAATGGAATTGGATTTAGGACTTTCTACAGCAAAAAGTATTGCCTGGGAAATGACGTACTTGGACTCCGGCCATCCGATCTTATGATAGGCATCCATGGCCGTTACGGCTTGCATCATGGCCTGCGGATTCGCCAGGCCAATATCTTCACTGCAGGCGACAATCAGACGCCGCAGGAACGTCATTGGATCCATGCCGAGCTTCTCGACGGCATAGAGGAACCAGAACAGCGCGGCGTCGCTGGAGCCGCGCACGCTTTTGTGAAAAGCGGACAAGACGTCGTATTGCGTCGACTCGTCCGCTTTCACGATCGGGCGGCGGATGGATTCTTCTGCCACCTCGAGCGTAATCTGAACCGTTCCGTCCGGTTCAGGGGAAGTTGTCAGCGCTGCAAGCTCCAGCGCGTTCAGCGAACGGCGGATATCGCCTACGGCCATCCGCGCAATATGCTCCAGCGCCTCCTCATCCACGCGGAGGCGCATGAAGCCGAGCCCCTTCACAGGATCGACGAGCGCTCTTCGCATCGCGATGAGCGCATGCTCCGCCGTGAGGGCCCTAAGCTGAAAGAGCGTCGAGCGCGACAGCAAGGCCCCATTCACATGGTGGAACGGGTTCTCTGTCGTCGCGCCGATGAAAATCAGGATGCCCTGCTCTACCGCAGGCAGCAGCGCATCTTGCCTCGAGGTATTGAAGCGATGCACCTCGTCGAGAAACAATGTTGTTTTGCGCCCATAAAGCGCTTTATTCGACTTCGCCAGTTCAATGACTTCCCGCACGTCTTTGACTGAAGCGTCAACCGCATTCAGTTTGATGAACTCTCCCTGTGTGCGATTCGCAATAATATTCGCCAATGTTGTTTTTCCGGTTCCCGGAGGACCATAAAGTAAAATAGAATTCACCTGATCCGCTTCAATGGCGCGCCGCAGCAGCTTTCCCCGTCCGATAATATGTTCCTGTCCAATATACTCCTCAAGCGTTGCAGGCCGCATCCGATCGGCTAAAAGCTTACCGCTAGGTTCTTGCTGCGAGGCATATGTGAATAAATCCATAATAGGCTGTTTCCTTTGCTATATTTCTAGAATAAACGTATGTTCTATTATACCCCGCCGGGGAAGCGGTGTCATGTAAAGATAAAAAAGAACGAATACCCTCAGTGGTATCCGTTCTTTCTTCTCAATTAACTTTGCTTTTTCTCTGCGCTCTCCAGCAAGTCCTTAACGGCGACGCTAACCATAATCAATCCGGCCACTGGCGGAACGAAGGCGTTGCTCGCCGGCGGCATCTGCGCTTTACGAATTTCTGGCGCATTTGCAGGCACGATCTGCTGTGTAACATCCTCACGAGGCTTCATCGGCTGCTCGGTCGAGAATACGACCTTCACACCCTTCTTGATCCCTTCCTTACGCAGCTTGTGACGAACGACGCGAGCGATAGGATCCATGCTCGTTTTCGAAATGTCAGCAACCTTGAATTGTGACGGATCCATCTTGTTAGCCGCCCCCATACTGGAGACGATCGGAATTTTCCGCTCCAAGCACTGCTTGATCAAATGGATTTTGTAAGAGATCGTATCGCTGGCATCTAGTACGTAATCAAGCGGGAACTCAAAAAACTTCTCATACGTTTCTTCTGTGTAAAACATGCGCAAGGCAATGACATCACATTCCGGATTAATCAACTTAATTCGATCGCGCATCAAGTCTGCCTTCGGCTGTCCCACCGTCGTGGTGAGCGCATGTATCTGACGATTAATATTCGTGATATCGACAACGTCTTTATCGACTAAAATAATCCGTCCCACACCTGTACGCGCCAACGCTTCGGCGGCTATGGAGCCTACGCCGCCTATGCCGAGCACGGCGACCGTACTATTTTTCATTACATTGAGGCCTTCTGGGCCTATGGCCAGTTCCGTCCGTGAAAATTGATGGAGCATGGAAACACGTCCTCTTTCTTAAGCTTTAGCAGCAGGCTGCTTCAGTGCTACCCGAATAGACAGCTGCTCTAATTGCTTGTCGTCTACAGTTCCTGGCGCATCCGTCAACAGATCCGTCGCACTCGCCGTTTTCGGGAATGCAATTGTTTCTCTCAAGTTCGTGCGGCCGGTAATCAGCATCACTAGACGGTCGAAGCCGAAAGCAAAACCACCGTGTGGAGGCGTGCCATACTCGAAAGCTTCGAGCAGGAAGCCGAACTTCTCAGTCGCCTCTTCTTTGGAGAAGCCAAGCGCTCCAAACATTTTCTCTTGTACTTCACGTTGATAAATACGCATGGAGCCGCCGCCCACTTCATAACCATTCAGCACCAAGTCATAAGCTTGCGCACGGATTTGTCCAGGGTCTGTATCGAAGAGATGAATATCATCTTCATTAGGACGTGTGAATGGGTGATGTTCTGCGACATAACGTTTCGCCTCTTCATCATAGCCAAGCAATGGGAAGTCTACGACCCAAGCATATTTGAACTTGGAATCATCAATGAGCCCAAGATCACGGCCAATTTTCAAGCGCAGGTTGCCGAGAACGTCTGCAACGACTTTTTTCTTATCGGCGGAGAAAAGAAGCAAGTCGCCTTCTTCAGCGCCTAAACGCTCAGTCAATGCTGCAATCTCAGCTTCATTGAAAAACTTCACGATAGGCCCTTTGAACTCGCCGTCTTTCACTTGAATCCAAGCCAAACCTTTGGCTCCATAACGTGACGCAAAAGTTCCCAGGTCGTCGATATCTTTACGGCTCCATGTACCGCAGCCTTTGGCGTTCAGCACTTTCACTTGACCGCCGGCTTTGATTACATTAGCAAATACTTGTACGCCTGAAGTTGCAACGATATCAGAAACGTCTTCAAGTTCTAAACCGAAACGAAGGTCCGGTTTGTCTGATCCATATTTGCCCATAGCATCCGCATAAGTGATGCGTTGGAATGGACGAGGAATTTCAACATTCGCCGTCTCTTTCATCAGATTCACTACAAGCTCTTCCAGAATATCCAGAAGCTGATCTTGCGCTAAGAAGGAAGTCTCGATGTCGACTTGCGTGAATTCCGGTTGACGGTCAGCACGAAGATCTTCGTCACGGAAGCAACGAGCGATTTGATAGTAACGTTCAAGACCACTAACCATCAACAATTGTTTAAAGATTTGCGGAGATTGCGGCAAGGCGAAAAACTCGCCTGGATGCACGCGGCTCGGTACCAAATAATCACGAGCGCCTTCCGGTGTGCTTTTGGTCAAAATGGGCGTTTCTACCTCAATGAATCCTTGATCGTCAAGGAAATTGCGGAACACTCTTGCCGCTTTGGAACGAAGCGCGAGCGTTTTTTGCATTTCGGGACGACGGAGGTCGAGATAACGATATCTTAAGCGAACAGCCTCATCCACATCTACACCGTCTTCGATGAAGAACGGAGGCGTTTTGGCTGCGTTCATGATTTCAATTTCAGTTACTTGAATTTCAATTTCACCCGTCGCGATATTTTTGTTAACCGTCTCCGCATCGCGTTCAACAACTTTTCCTATTACCGCCAGCACATATTCATTACGTGCGCGATCCGCGATAGCTAGAGCATCTCCTGAGAAATCTGGGTTGAATACCGTCTGCACCAAACCGCTGCGATCGCGAAGATCAATGAACAGCACGCCCCCAAGGTCGCGTCTTCTTTGAACCCATCCATTTAGTACTACCGTCTGTCCAATATGCGCTTTTGTAAGCTGCCCGCAATGATGTGTTTTGAGCATCATAATCGTATTTCCTCCTCATAGGGTTATAAAATGGGTAAATTTCTATTCAAAAAGTGTTTTCGAAGCGTTCGAAGCAAGCTCCGCCAGGGAAACCGTCATTTGATCTCCTGTTTCCATCTTCTTTAGCGTGATTTCGCCCCGAACGAGCTCGTCGTCACCAAGAATGGCGACAAAAGTCGCATGAAAGCGGTCTGCCGATTTCATTTGCGCTTTCAGTTTACGCCCTTGGTAATCTTTCTCTGCGGCTATGCCCTGCTGCCTCAATTGGTGCAAGAGTTTCGTGATTTCTTTCTCTGCGGCTTCGCCAAGCCCGATTAAGTACAGATCGAGCGGCTCCGGCTTCGGAATTTCGACCCCTTGCGCTTGCAGCACGAGCAAAATCCGCTCAAGCCCAAGTCCTAAACCAACGCCTGGTTGGTCATTACCTCCGATTTGCTCAACGAGGCCGTTGTATCGTCCCCCGCCGCCAATCGTATCAATCGCACCGATACCCGCTGCTTTGTATTCAAAGGCCGTATGCGTATAGTAGTCCAGTCCGCGTACAAGGCGAGGATTAATTCGGAATGGAATACCCATCCCCAGCAGATGCTCTTGAACCAATTGGAAGTGCGTTTGGCATTCTTCGTCCAGGTACTGTAGGATGTCTGGCGCGCCTTCACCGTATTTTTGATCCTTTTTACAGTCCAGAATGCGCATAGGATTGCGCTCGTAGCGGGATTGGCAGTCTTTGCAGAGCTGATCCTTCACCGGTGCGAAAAATTCCTGAAGCTTCTCGCGATACGCAGTTCTTACGGAAGGGGTACCGACGGAGTTCACCTCGACTGTAACCTCTTTTAGCCCAATTTCTTTGTAGAACGTATAACCAAGCGCAATAACCTCAGCATCGATACTCGGATCGACTGATCCGAACGCTTCAATACCGAACTGATGAAACTGACGGTATCTGCCAGCCTGCGGCTGTTCATAGCGGAACATAGGTCCCACATAGTACAGCTTACTCACATCAGGCTCGCCGTACAGTTTATTCTCCACAAAAGCCCGTACAACACCCGCTGTCCCCTCTGGACGCAGCGAGATGCTGCGATCACCTTTGTCGAGGAATGTGTACATCTCTTTCTCAACAATGTCCGTTGTCTCTCCGACGCCTCTGGAGAAAAGCTCGGTGTGCTCGAAAATAGGCGTACGGATTTCCTTGTAATTAAATCTCCTGCACAGTTCTCTTGCTTTCGACTCCAAATACTGCCACTTTTCGACCTCTCCGGGGAGGAGATCCTGTGTGCCCTTAGGCTTTTGAATGCTCATTTGTTCAACCTCCTAATCCTTGTCTTTAAACTTCTTTTAAATAACCTCGAATAGAAACAAAAAAACCTCTCGCCTCTGACTGTTTTGTCAGGGACGAGAGATTTGATCAACAAATTCACCCGTGGTACCACCCACATTCAGCAAGCTGCTAATCATATCCTCTGAGACTATGATCAAACAATCCTGCTCTTTACGGTTAACGCCCGTTACACGCACAGCAGCTACTAGGCAACAACTCTCTTAAAAGTTGGCTTGCAGTTCCCTGCCGGTCCTCCGGGAAGTCTTTTCATTCGCTCATCATAAGGAAGCTTGCAGCCATGACTTCCCTCTCTGATCTATGTGGAGGCGAATTACTTTATCCCTTCAATGGATCGAAGAACTATAGAATTACATTATTGATTATTGTAATCATTACCAGACCCAAAGTCAAGAGACAGGAGTACTCCCATCTACGTGCACAAGTGCCGGTATAATCAATGGAGGTCTGCCCATTTTTGCAGCTCATCCATAACTGGTTTAAGCCCTTTACCTTTAACCGTCAACTCGTACTCAATACGTACAGGTGTTTCCGGGTATACGTGTCGGATGATGATTCCAGCAGCCTCAAGCTCCTTGAATCTTTCTGAAAGCATTCGATCGCTCATACTCGGGATCAGCTCAGAGATATCCTTAAACCTTTTCGGTCCGGTCAGCAGCACAGTAATGATGAGTCCCGTCCAGCGCTTTCCCAGCAGTTCGAATGCGTTCTCGAATTTAGGACATAGTTGATATTCTTCCATATGAATCATCTCCTTATTAACAATTTTAACATAGTCGCTTGACAAAAGTAAGTGATTCGTAATAATATACTAACATAAAGTAAGTCATTATACAAAATATATCTTAAGAGGAGTTGTTAGTATGGCTTTAGGTCTACTTATTATTCGGTTGGTTATTGGTTTGACATTCGCGGCACATGGTACTCAGAAGGTGTTTGGCTGGTTCGGCGGGTATGGTCCAAAAGGAACGGGGGGCTTCTTTGAATCCATTGGCATCAAGCCAGGTGTGTTAATGGCCGTTCTTGCCGGTCTTGCGGAAATTGCCGGCGGATTGCTTTTCGCAGCTGGTCTTTGGACGATCGCAGGTGCTGCTCTTATCGTACTCACAATGTTAGTCGCTATAATCAAGGTTCATGGTAAAAATGGTTATTGGGTCACTGCAAACGGAATCGAATACAATGTTGCCTTAATCGTCATTGCTATTGGAGTCGCACTAATTGGCGCTGGCGACTATTCGTTAGATGCTATCTTATAAGTTGTCAAAATAAGATTAAACCCGACACAGCTGAGAGCTGAATCGGGTTTTTTGCACGTTTAGACAAGAAAATAGCCTGCAACACATTGGTTGCAGGCCTCAAGTATATATTTTAAAGGGGGTCGAAATTTATTATATCCCCGCTTGATTAAACGTACATGAAAATTAAATTACAATTACATTACAAAAGCTTCGTGCATTTTCACCAATTTTCATTTCTTTGTCCCCGTATATTCATCTAATTTCCACATATACATGTACAACAAGGGCGATATCCTTGAACTCTCAATCAGGAGGCTGGTTACAATGACAACACAAAATGGATTTCAAGAAGAACCGCAAGATCTGTTGGTGCTCTTCTCCGAAGAAGCCGAAGAAGAAGTAACAGAGGCTGCCGAAGAAGCAGCCGAGGAAGAAGCTTCAGATGAGGTTGAAGCGGAGGAGGCTCCCGAAGAAGATGAGGCTGAGGATGGGGAATCAGAAGAAGACGCAGTAGATGAAGAAGCATCAGAAGAAGCAGAAGCGGAAAACGAAGAAGCTGCCGAAGAAGCTGCCGAAGAATCCGCCGAAGTTGAAGCGGATGCCTCCGACACCGTCGAATAACTGTAAACGCAGTCAACCCCATCTGACAAAAAGCTAAGAGCCTTACTACCCCCATTCATGCGGTAGTAAGGCTCTTATTAGTCCTCTAGTTTTTGCCAGTCAAGGCAACCTTCAGATCTTTGATTAACATATACGTATCGGCATTCGTTAACTTCTGTTTATTGGCGATCAAGCTCAAGGAGGCTTCCGTTAGTAATTTGCCGCGGATAAGCTCTACCTGAGCTTGAGATGCGTCTACTTTCATACCTATCGCTTGCGTGATCGTGTAGGTCGCTTGCTCCAGTGTCAAAGCGATTTTGTCCGAATTGTCCAGCTTGGCAATCGCAGCTGATGGATCCCCTTTAAACGCGTCTGGCTTCATTTTCTTAGCACCGTTCACCAGATTGACCATACGCTTCGGATTGGCTTGCTCATCCAGATGGAAGTCGTTATTGTAGGCTCCGGATGCTAATCCAAGCATCATCGCCGTCTTCAGGCCTTCATATTCCTTATGCTCCATAAAAGGCTGTGGTTTCAAAGTGATTGGTTGAATCTCCATCCCCTGCTTGTTCAACTGGGCTTGAAGCTTCGCAATCACTTCCTTGGATGCTGACAGTTGGCGGAAAGTCAGTTTCTCTTGCTGTGCCAGCTTCACAGCTGCACCTGCCGCCTCGCCTTCTGCCATTCCAGTCGGCATCACTCGCGCGCTGCCATGCGGAAGCGTATCGTAGCTAGCCGCTCTGCCGACTACCAGTAAGCCATCCATCTTCTGAGGCACGAGGCTGCGGAACGGGATAGCATACTGCTTCGGTTTACACACGACATTGCCTGAATCCGTCGGAGAAATTCGTTGGATATCCACGGCATAAGAACCAAAGCCTATGCGATCCCATTGATCGCTATTCGTGCAAACATCCACGATGTTCAAGCGGTACTCCCCTTGCATATGACGGGTTTCGCGAACATATAGCTCAGGTGCTGTGCCATCTAGTTCGAGATGCGCGAACTCAGGGAACGTTTTTTGCATATATGCGACAACATTAGGCAATTCCTTTTTACCTATGTCGAATGCTTCTTGTACCGATTTAGGATTAAATGTGTCAACGCCAAATATTTGCAATGAATTGATGAGAACGGTATTATCGTTTTGTCTTCCCATATTGAGCCCTCTCATCTTGGCTCTCTCTTTGTTTACAGCGGGGTAACTGCTCATTTCCTTGTACCCGAAAACGCTGACTTCGTTGACACCAGAATTAACATCATCATCATTATTTAATCGCTTCGCCATCTGATCCCAGACCTCGGGCGTCACATTCTTCAAACGAAAGGCAAGTGTTACGGCCATTTTAGAATTGGGATCGCCAATATCTTCGTGACCAATGGTGAACGGCACACCTGCCGCAGCGGCAAAATCGCCATCCTGCGTTGCATCAATAACAGAAGGTGCTTTAACGACCTGCGTGCTTCCGTTTTCAAGTGTAATCGTCGCACCCTGCACGGCCGCTTGTCCTTGTGCCAGAAGCGGCTCTATTTTTTTTGTTTTCATGAGGATGTCAATATTTTTCTCATTTTTGACAAGATCGTAGAAGGCATTTGCCGCCGTATTGACATCGAACGAATCGCCTTCAATTTTGGCATACCATTCTGAGAAAATGCCCTTATTGAACACATCGTCTTTACCAAATATATTTTTACCTGAGGAGTAGTTCATATCAATAGAGTTGATCCATCCCAATGTCATCAGTCCGCCCAGAATTTCACGGTCGCGACCATCTACAAGCAGCGTAGATAAGCCATTCCGGGATGCGGAAACAGCTGCCGCAACTCCTTCCGGATCTGTCCCTACCACAATAACATCGTATGTATCTTTAGCTTTCTTTACGGATTTCACTTCTTCAAGGCTTTGCTTTTTCGTGCTGTGACCGCTGTTAGCTGGATGCTTATATTGGTAATACAGTGAAGCCGCGGCGGCAAGTACCGCAAGTAATATTAGTGCCCACATCAACAAAAGCCACCCTTTGGATGCGGAATTGCCACGTTCGGAATTCATCATTAGATCAAAAACACCTGCCCCATTTATTCTGTTCCTGCAGCTTTGGCATCCAATGCCCCTTAAGCTCATCCAACAGTTCTATTACACCACTTGTTAGTCTATCATATTTTCATGTTGCTGAGAAATTATGCGCGTTCAACAAATAAAGCCTCTCCCCTGTACAAATAGCAGGGCAAGAGGCTTTACGGCTTAACGATATGATTTTTTGGGAATGCTCTTTAATCGCTCCTGCCCGGAGGTGAACTCAGCGCTCATCTCAACGTCCGATAACTGAGGCGCTTGGCTCATCCGTTCGGCTAACGTGCCTTGGAGCAGTTGTTGCTCGGGAGCCGTCATGGCTTTGTGCTTGATCGATTGACGCATCTGGGTGCTCCTAACTGACATGATTGTACATTTCTAGTATGACCAGTCAGCCGTCTATTCAACCCTTATTTGCTGTCAATGATTAGGGTAACAGGTCCCCAGTTCGTAAATTCCACATCCATCATTTCGCCGAAAGCACCTGTCTCTACTTGAAGCCCTTGCGCCCGCAGCAGCTCATTGAATTTCTCATAGAGCGGTTCGGCGAGTTCCGGCCTTGCCGCCGACATAAAGTTAGGACGTTTGCCTTTCCGGCAATCCCCGTATAAGGTGAACTGCGAAACAGACAAAATTTGTCCTCCAGTCTCGATAACGGAAAGATTCATTTTACCCGTTTCATCTTCAAAAATGCGCAATCCGGACACTTTGTCCGCCAAATACTTGGCATCTTGCTCTGTATCCTCGTGAGTGATGCCTACGAGCAGCATTAGCCCCTGTTCAATTTGGCCAACTGTTTCAGCGTTTACCTTGACTTGGGCTGCTTTACAACGTTGTACAACTACTCTCATCGCTTCCTAAAACTCCTTCAAAGCTCCTTCACATGCTTAGCTACGTTTGCATGATCCGCTGCACGGAATATACGTCCTTAACGCGTTTGATTTTCTCAACGACCGCCTGCAGGTGATCAATGTTCTTAATCAGGATCGTCATGTGAATCGTTGCCATCTTGTTTTTATCCGAGCGTCCGGAGACAGCAGAAATCATCGTTTTGCTCTCCGATACAGCTTGCAGCACTTCATTCAAGAAACCACGGCGATCATGTCCTGTGATCTCGATTTCCACATTGAAATTAGACTCTACCGCTTCCGCCCATTCCACTTCAATTACACGTTCCTCTTCGCCCATGCTGGTAGGGATGTTCGTACAATCCGAGCGATGAACGGAAACTCCGCGTCCCCGCGTGATATAGCCCATAATAAGGTCACCTGGAACCGGATTGCAGCAGCGCGCAAAACGTACAAGCAAATTGTCGACACCTTTGACGCGAACGCCATTGGTCGGACGGCTTTTCCGTTCTGTTTGCGCTTGCGACTTAACCTCTTTGACCTCACTGGTCAACTGCATGACTTGCGCTTCTTCCGCTTCTTTGCGCATTTTTTCCGTCAGCTTCGTGCATATTTGAGCAGCTGTGATCCCGCCAAATCCAACGGCAGACAGCATGTCTTCAATATCATTAAAATTAAACTTTTTCGCCGCTTCCAGCATTTTGTCGTCGCTCATAAGCGTCGGCGGATCGATCGCCAAACGTTTCAACTCGCGCTCGATCATTTCCTTGCCTTTTTCCACATTTTCTTCGCGTTTTTCTTTCTTAAACCATTGCTTGATCTTGCTCCGTGCATGTGAGGATTGAGCAATTTTAATCCAGTCCTGACTCGGCCCATACGAATGCTTCGAGGTTAGAATCTCGATAATATCACCGGTCTTCAGCTTATGATCAAGTGGTACGATACGAGAATTCACCTTCGCGCCAATGGTGCGATTACCAACTTCAGTATGAATGCGGTATGCAAAGTCAAGCGGCACAGAGCCAGCAGGCAGTTCAATTACTTCTCCTTTTGGCGTAAACACATAAACAAGGTCAGAGAAGAAATCCATCTTCATGGATTCCATAAACTCGGAAGCATCGTTTGTTTCGTGCTGAAGCTCCAGAATTTCGCGGAACCAGCCCATTTTATCCCCAAAAGTGCCCGATGGTCCGACCGAACCGCCCTCTTTGTACGCCCAGTGGGCAGCGATACCGAACTCCGAAGTTTTGTGCATCTCCCACGTGCGAATCTGCACTTCGAGCGGCTCGCCCTTCGGACCAATTACAGTCGTATGCAGGGATTGATACATATTAGGTTTTGGCATTGCAATGTAATCTTTGAAACGGCCCGGCATCGGCTTCCATAGCGTATGAATAATGCCAAGCGACGCGTAACAATCTTTGATGCCATCGACAATAACGCGCAGCGCCATGAGATCGTAAATCTCGTTAAACTGCTTGCCGCGTGAACTCATTTTTTTATAAATACTGTATAAATGCTTGGGACGCCCCGAAATGTCTCCTTGGATACCCATTTCTTCCAGTTTCTCTTTGATGCTCTGGATAACGTCTTCGATGTATTGTTCACGCTCGGTGCGTTTCTTCTGCATAAGGTTAACGATCCGGTAATATTGCTGCGGATTCAAATACCGGAGAGCGATATCCTCCATCTCCCACTTGATCGTGGAAATCCCGAGCCGGTGCGCGATGGGACAGAAAATTTCCAGCGTTTCCTCCGCAATGCGGCGCTGGCTCTCTTCTGACTGGTATTTTAAAGTACGCATATTATGCAGTCGATCGGCAAGTTTAATCAAAATAACACGAATATCCTGGGCCATCGCCACGAACATTTTACGATAATTCTCGTTCTGCTGCTCTTCCTTGGACTTAAATTTGATTCGTTCCAGCTTGGTTAGTCCATCTACCAGCATGGCGCAAGTTTTTCCGAATTTATCATGAACGGCTTCAAGTGAAACCGTCGTATCTTCAACGACATCATGAAGCAATGCTGCGATCACCGAGGTGACATCCATCTGCATGTTCACCAGAATATCTGCAACAGCTAAGGGATGCAAAATATAGGGTTCCCCCGATTTGCGCACTTGGCCATGATGGGCTTCATCGGCAAATTCATAGGCCTCCCGAATCCTTTGCAAGTCATTTTCTTTTAGATAGGTGGCGGCCTTCTCCAATAGCTGCTCTATACCCATGCATTTACCCATTCCCTTTAGTCGATTTTTATTCATTATGACGGCAAGGCAGGCTCCACGTCAACTGCTCGCGGGCTTACATTCGACAAAATAACAGCCATTCTCGCAAAGCTTTCACTTTTTCACAAAATGTTACCTGCAATTGTCTCTAAAAGGCTTAGAAATTTTACTAGTATCAACCAGTTATAGGTCAAATAATCGTTATCGCGTCAGGCTATTAAAGGCTATAAATGTAAAGCACCCCATCCATGCGCTAAGGCAAATCATGAGGTGCTCTCGTATGATTAATATTGGACTAACGAAACGACATCAATACCATTCAGCTTATCTCTGCCATCCAGGTATGAAAGCTCAATCAAGAATGCTGCGCCGACAATATCTCCGCCAAGCTGCTTGATTAAGTCAATCGATGTTTGTATGGTACCGCCTGTAGCCAGCAAGTCATCGGCAATCAGCACTTTTTGGCCCGGTTTAATCGCATCTTTATGCATGGCTAATTTATCTTTCCCGTATTCGAGGGCATAATCGGCCTCGATGGTTTCGCCAGGCAGCTTGCCGCTCTTGCGGATCGGCGCAAAACCTACTCCTAGGGCATAAGCCAAAGGAGCGCCAACAACGAAACCGCGAGCTTCAGGTCCGGCAATCACATCGATTTCCTTCTCTTTAATCATTTCTTTCAACTGATTGATCGCCTCTTGATATACAGCTCCGTTTTGGAGAAGTGTTGTAATATCCTTGAAGCGAATGCCTGGTTGCGGGAAGTCTGGGATAACGCGAATATAATCTTTGAAATTCATACGATTTCCTCCATTTTTTCGTTTTGAGATGTTAGTTGTTCAACAATCCACTGCTCCAGCTCTTTAGCTGACGAGTACATCACGATCGATTCAACTTCCTGACGATGCAGCCTGTCTTGATACAAACGAGATGTTGTTAGATCCCTTTTGGCCGGAGCTGCTTGCAACCTAACGACGGCCCCTTGCCGCTCGATGAACCCTAATTCTTCGAATACGGATAGGATGAATTGTATCATAGCTGGGGAAAGACCTGAACGCCGACTAAAGGCTTGCATGAATCTTTGATCTCCTTCATTCAGAGATCCTTCTTTCTGCAGAAGCCCATACAATAGCTTAAACATATCGCGCGACGGCATTGTACTGCCCGTATTCGTGCCTAACTCCGCAAACACTGCATAGCAGCGCATCATCCCTCGCGCCTGCCGGAGCAGACTTTGCAAGCTTTGGGCGCTGCCAGGGATCGAGTACAGCACAATGTCCTGCATGCTGGCAAAATCCAGCTCAGCAGCCTTCGCATTGCCTGCTGCAAGCTCACCTGTATCCTGAACGATCCAGTAAGGAAAAGAATCGCCGAGCTGGAACGATGCTGCAGCAAATGGCCTGTCATCCCGTTCATTAAACAAAACAAAGGCTGCACTCGAATTAGAACCCGTGTTGCCTACACCCGCCGATAAGGCTTGCTGCAAAGCGGTGAGCTTCCCTTCCAACTGAGGCGCACCCCGCCAATCAAACAGCTGCACATGGGTGATTCTCAAATCCTGCATCACAATTTGCGGCTTACGAACGCCGTTCCATTCATTAATGGACAGTTCACCAAGCACATCAAGCCGAGCTGCCGGCGCTATCAAACTCGTAAGGCTTCCTTTGCCGAAGCCTACAGCTTCAACGGAGCAGCTTACTTCGTTCTGCACTTGAGAAAGCGCAAGCTTCAGATGCTGCTTCTCTTTCCCCATCGTGCGGATTTCGCCCAGCGACATATCCGTGAATACAAATCTCGGCGCAGGGTTCCCCATGCCGAACGGCGCCAGCTTCTCCAATTGCTCGATGCCCGCAATCGGCACATCAGCCAGACTGACAACCGCGTCCGCTTTCAGCAGAGGAATGAAATCCTGTTCCGTCAGCGATTCAGCCGCAAGCTCATTCAGCTTGAGCGTGAAAGCATCCAAATGGCTGCGATCCAGGCTCATTCCTGCCGCCGCCTGATGACCGCCGTAGTGATCAAGCCAGTCCTTGCATGCGGTCAATGCTTTATACAGATCGAACCCCGCAATGGAACGGGCGGAGCCTTTCGCTATCCCCGTTTCCGGATTAATGCTGAGCACAAGCGTTGGGCGATAAAACTTTTCCACTATTTTAGAAGCGACGATGCCGACTACGCCGACATTCCACTCTTCTTTGGCGACAACAATGACTTTATCCAGGCCGCTAGCCCACTGTTGCTCAGCCATTTCCAATGCTTCCTTCGTCATCTCTTCCACGATGCGCTGACGCTCTTTATTCAACATATCCAACTCGAAAGCAATTTGTTCTGCTTCCAGTTCATCAGTTGTTGTAAGCAGCTTCACCGCTTCGTCGGCGCATTCCAGCCTTCCGCTTGCATTAATGCGAGGAGCCAGTGAAAATCCGATATGTGAGGCGGTCACTTCTTTACGCTCAATGCCGGATACGCCGATCAAAGATCGGAAACCCGCATAGGTAGAGGCTTGCATGCGTACTAAGCCTAGCTTCACGATAAGTCGATTCTCACCGGTAAGCGGCATCAGGTCGGCGACTGTGCCCAGCGCAGCGAACTCCAGCAGCTCCTCAGGCAAGCGCCCAAGAAGCGCATGGGCAAGCTTAAAAGCCACACCGACGCCCGCTAGATGCTTAAACGGGTATGAACATCCCGGTTTCTTGGGATTAATAACCGCGAGCGCATCAGGTAATATCTCCGGCGGTTCATGATGGTCTGTAACAATGACATCCATGCCCAGCTCTTGAATGTACTGAACTTCATCTACGGCGCTGATCCCCGTATCGACGGTGATGAGCAGCGAGACGCCCTGCTCTTTGGCCAGCGCAATTGCCGATCGATTCAAACCGTATCCTTCACGGATCCGATGCGGTATATACGTATCGAAGCGTGCGCCTAAGCTTCGCAGCAAATGTGCCATCAACGACGTACTGCTTACGCCGTCGGCATCATAATCCCCATAGACGCGAATGTGCTCATCGCGCTCTATGGCTTTCTGGATGCGCTCAACAGCAGGACGCATCCCATCCAGCAGGAACGGGTCAAGAAAGTGATCCGCTCCGCCATGCATAAACTGTTCAGCTTCCTGAACGGTGTGTAAACCTCGGAGAACGAGCATTTTGGCGACGAGCGGATCGATATGTAAGTCGCGGACAAATGTTTCTATGAGTGATTCGTCCGCATTTCCTATGCTCCATCTGGCCTTGGGGGCTAGCACCTGGTGTGTCCTCCTTAAAGTTTTGCTATGCAAAACTATCTTCGTAAGCGTTAACTTAGAGCTTTCCGTTAGGAAAGCTTTCTTCGCAAGCTAAAATACTAATGTTCATACAGACTTAATGAAATATAGTCGGATATTCACTCAGTTCGGTATCCGTATTGTTTTTATAGGGATAACCGGCATCATATGGATTCACATGAACAAAAACATCCGTCACATGATGGAAGCGTTTCATCAACTGCTGTTTGACGATTTTTGCGATATCATGCCCCTCGAGCACCGAAATTCTCGGGTTCACGCTAATTTTAATATCAACGATGACATAATGGCCATGTTCTCTTGCTCGCAAATCATCTACAGCGATTACACCCTTAATCGTCTGGACCGTTGTTATGAGATCTGCAGCGTCTTCCTGATGCAGCACATGATCCATCGCCCGATGAATGGCATCCATTACGAGCGAATACCCCATCCTGAGAACGAGTGCAGAAACGAATAACCCGGCAATCGGATCAAGATAGTAAAGCATCTTGAAATCCAAATATTGCCCCACTAAAGCTCCGAACACGCCAACAAGCGCCGCAATTGAAGAGTATACATCGGAACGGTGCTCCCATGCATTGGTAATTAATGCCTGTGACTTCAATCGTTTCCCCAGCCGGAATTTATACTGAAACATCGCTTCTTTAACAACAAGCGAAATGCCAATTGCAATAAGCGCATACGCTTTAGGAGCCGCCTCAATGCCCTGCCACATCGACTTGATAGCTGAGATGCCGATCTCCAGCCCAACAACAAGCAAGAGAACGGAAACGACGATGGAAGCAATAGACTCCGCTTTCCCATGACCATAAGGATGATCTTCATCCGGCGGCTTTTTCGCGGCTCGAAGTCCAATTAGAACTATGAAAGAGCCGACTACGTCAGATGCTGAATGCGCGCTATCTGCCAGTAGCGCTTTGCTTTGCGCCATGTAACCGACGATACCCTTGAGAAGCGCAAGTGCCAGATTGCCGACAATTCCTGCCCAGGCGGCGAATTCAGCCTTTTGAAACCTCTCTTCATTCACGTACTGCCACTCCCCCTGAACCGATACAAAGGCCGCGTTAACTTTCACGCGGCCGGTTATTATGGTTATTACGCTGCAGTTTTCTTTTTAGAACTTAAAGATTTCCGTTTTAATAAATACCAGAGTGAACAAGCAATAAAGATTGAAGAGTACGCGCCGCTTGTCAATCCGATCAGTTTGGCGAGCGCAAACAGTTTGATTGACTCGCTTCCGAAAATGTAGAGACAGCCTGCAGCAATCAAAACGACGAGTACAGTATTGATGTTCCGCGCCATTGTCTGCCAGATACTGTTATTCACAAGATCGACAAGGTCTTCATCCGTCTTCAACTTGGCAAATCTTAAGTTTTCACGAATTCGGTCAAAAATAACGATTTTATCATTAATGGAATAACCGATTGTGGTTAAGACAGCCGCAAGGAACGGTAAGTTCACTTCAAGACGGAAAATCGCGAACATGGCGATAACAAGAAATGCATCGTGCAGAATCGCGATAATCGCGGCCAAAGCAAAGCGCCATTCAAAACGAATACTGACGTATACGCAGATTAGAACGCTCGCAATCGCGACGGCGTAGACAGCTTTCAGCAGCAGCTCTCGGGCTAATTGAGGATCCACCGTATTTACTTCTTTGGAAACTTCAACCCCATATGCGGTGGCAAAGGCGCCTTGAATCTTAGTCACTACATCGTCTGCCAAAACATCATCAAAACGGATGGATACACGATCACTGTTATTGCCTCCGATTGTTGGATCGGCGAATCGCGATTTCACATCTCCGCTAGTAGTCAACTGTTTCAAAATCTCATCGACCTTGGCTTTGTCCAACTGTTTGCCAACAACGAGATCAATATTGGTTCCCGCTTTAAAGTCGACCCCGAAGTTCATGCCCGCAAATAGCAGAACAGCTAGGCCTGCAATGACGATTACCAAAGAAATTGCAAAAAATTTGTTGCGGTTCTTTACAAAATCGAACTGTTTCTTAGAGCTCACGGATGTCTGCCTCCTTCACACCAAAATAACTCGGCTTTTTCAGCAAGTTGCCTCGGATGATCAGATGCAGCAGCCATCTCGACAAAATGACATTCGTTAGAATACTAATGATAATACTCATCATTGTAATAACTGCAAAGCCGCGGATGGCACCATTCCCGACGTAATACAAAACGATACCCGAAATCAAATTCGTTACGTTCGCATCCATAATCGTACGGAAGGAATGTTTAGAGCCTGCTTTCAAGGCGGACATAATACTTTTCCCTGAACGGATTTCCTCGCGGATTCGCTCGTAAGTAATGATATTCGCATCAACCGCCATACCTGCCCCTAAGACAAGGGCGGCAATCCCCGGCAATGTTAATGTCGCATTCATAAAGTCAAATACGGCCAGAAGAATCCAAACGTATGTAATCAAAGTAAAAGCAGCTACAAGACCTGGAGCACGATAATAGATCACCATAAATAGGAAAATCAGAATCGAAGCAATCAGTCCTGCTCTTGCTGTTTCGTGCAACGATGCCGTACCTAGCGTAGCGTCGACACGTTGAATGTACTTTTCAGTCAACTTTAACGGCATAGCGCCTAAATTAATCAGTTTCGCAACTTTAGTCGCTTCTGTCACGCTGGATTGATTGATAATCGCGGCATCGCTGTCGATTGGATACGGAACAGATGCTGTCGATTGCAGTTCTTCGTCCAAATAAATTGAGAGCGTACTTCCTGTAAGCTTCGTTGTAACTTCTTTAAACTTCTCTCTGCTTTTCAACTTAATTTCAACAATCGGTTGTTTCGTATTGGGATCATAGCTTAACTTCGCTGCGTTCTCAACGAAATCCGTACCATTCATATAAACCGTTCCATCAGGTCCCCGAAAAGTCAGCACGGCTGGTTTGGACATCAAACCCCTAACCTCATCTTCGTTCTTTACACCTGCTAAACGCACACGAATGCGATCGCTTCCCTCCGTACTTACCTCAGGTTCTGCAACTCCAAGGCTATCCGCACGTTTGGCAAGACTTTCTGCCGCTTGCGTAAGCGTTTCCTTCGTCAGCGGCTGACCAGCCGTTAAAGGCTCAGCTGTGTACAAAATTTCGAAGCCGCCTTTCAAATCCAAGCCAAGCTTAATTCGTTCTACAAGTTTAGGACTTGTTGCACCGATACACCCGAGCACAACAATAATCGTTAAAAAAAAGAACGAGATTCTTTTCCAATCCAGCATCTCTTGCTTGTCTCCCTTCCATACTCAATATTCCTATTATACTCAGGTGCGAAAAGTGAGTCAATTTAAGTAAGTTTATGTAACTTGCTTAATTTTCATCAAAAGAAAAATAAGCCCGTTATTAGAATTGGGCCCCTTTATATGCACTAAGCGTCATCCAGTTCATAAACTGTGTTGATTTTAGGGACAAGATGTCGTTAACTACTTGATGCAGCGGAGGCACACCGGTTTTGCGGTATTTTTCGCTGACACAATCCCATATTTCTTTGCCGCTGACATGCTCATAGCCCAGCATAATAAATTCTTCAACCTTGCTTAAACATAAGCTCTCGATAATCTCGTTCAGTTCAAGATCAGAGAGTGCATCCGCATCCGAATATTCTCCCTCTCCTTCGCGGATCAGGTCTTCGGCCTTTTCAATTTCCTTGTCCTCCGGCATTGTGTGTATGTGATCGTTGTCTTCCTCATTCATAGGGAGAACCTCCTAAGAGTTTTCCGTCAGGAAAACTTGCTTCGTAAGCAATAATGGATACACTATTCGATGCCCATCCACCATTTTCCTGCACGCAGCTATAACATGTCCGTAAAATGTTAGCATGAGCTTGGCCAATACTCGCATATCCATAGATTATATACGTATGGGAAGAGGGAATGGCATTGACCAAGCAATCGTTTATTCGCGGGACGATGATCCTGTTAGCCGCTGGTATTTTGAACCGAATTCTCGGCTTCATTCCCCGCATTACACTGCCGCGTGTTATTGGAGCAGAGGGTATTGGCATTTATCATATGGGCTGGCCCTTCCTCTCTGTCATCCTAACCATCATCACAGGCGGTATTCCTATCGCCATTGCCAAATTAATCGCTGAGGCGGAAGCAGAACGCAACGAGACGCGGATTCGCAGCATACTAAGAATTGCACTGTTTATAACGATTGGCTTAAGTTTGATTTTCACCATTATTTGCGTTGCCGGCGCTTCCTGGATCACAAGCCATTTGCTAACTGATGCACGGGTCTACTACACCTTCCTCTGCATGAGCCCGATGATTCCAATTATTGGCATTTCCGCAGTCTATCGCGGTTATTTTCAAGGCCGGCAGAACATGATACCTACGGCTTCTTCGCAAATCGTGGAAACACTAATTCGCATTGTAATGGTGTTGGTATGTTCATATGTGATGATTCCATATGGGATCGAATACGCAGCCGCAGGTGCGATGGTCGGCGTACTGGCGGGAGAAATAGGTGGGCTGCTCGTGCTTGCCATCCATTTTAAACACAGTAAGAACCGGACTATAGCCGCGTCAGCCAAAGTTCAAATCGGTACGGATCATATGGGCGGCAGGCTCTCCAATCTCCGGCGCATTATGCGCATATCCGTTCCCGTAACAGGCAGTAAGCTGATCGGCGCCGGTTCTTATCTCCTAGAATCCATTCTTATTGCTCAAAGCCTTGCCATAGCCGGCATTTCCACCTCAGTCGCCACAGCGCAGTATGGGGCTTTGCAAGGAATGATCTTCCCGATTCTTCTGCTGCCTGGCGCGTTAACGATGTCCTTATCCGTGTCGCTCGTACCTTCTCTCAGCGAAGCTGCCGCACGGAAAGATATGAAGACTATTCATATGCGCCTTCATCAGTCCTTACGGCTTGCTCTGATAACGGGGGCCCCTTTTGCAGTTCTGATGTTCGTACTAGCCGAGCCCATCTGCGCTTTTATGTACAACCAGCCTGATGTAGGGATTATGCTGAAAATGATGGCCCCCGTGGCAATATTCATTTATTTCCAAGCTCCTTTGCAATCAACGCTTCAAGCCTTGAACAAACCAGGAGCTGCCCTTATCAATACTTTAGTTGGTTCTGTTATTAAGCTCGTTCTTATCTACCTGCTTGCCAGTAAACCAGAAATGGGGATTCACGGCGCGGTATTCGCTATTAATGTGAACATCGTATTAGTAACTCTCCTGCACTGGAACAGCGTTGTCAGACTGCTGAAATTTCGCATGCAAGGCAGCGATTTCGCCAAAATCGTAGCCGCAATGGCACTTTCAGGCATGTGCTGCTACGCCGTCATGTACACGCCTTGGCATGCTGCCGACTGGGTTCGCTTTACTGCATCTTGTCTCATCGGCGTTATCATGTATATGATTTTTATCATGCTGTTCCGTCTTATTAATCAGAATGATGTGATTCGTTTATTAAAAATGGGGAAGAAAGTGATTCAATAACAGCTATCGTTTTCTATCCACAAATAATCGGCCCCTGTGATCGATGGAGCAATAGAAAATTTCTTTGAAATCATGGGCTCCTTTCGCTTGAAGCTGATTTTTCAGCCAAAACCTGGTTTTTCCTAGCTTTTCGAGATTTTCATCTTGCACTTTACCGTCCATAATGAGAGGCAGTGGCAGACCTTCATAGCGAATCGTTCCTTTCAGTCCGTCCGCTACCTTGACTGCCTCTTTCTCTTCTTTTTCCACAACACTCAACTTCCCCGACGGCTCTAATATGGCAAATTCCACGTCAGCAATACTCATAATCTTATTCTGTCTAAGCTGCAGCATTAAATCATCCAAATTATAGCGATGCTTCTTCATTTCTTCTCGATTGATCGAACCATTCTCAATGAGAACGCTCGGTTTCCCATCGAATAGCACACGGACGGTCCTGCTTTTCAATGTGATAAAAGCAATGGCAACTTGAATCAGCACCAGCGTCAGCATGGGAACAAGTCCATCCATGAGCGGTTTCCTTGCATCTTCGAGAACGAACACCGCAATTTCTGCAATCATAATGGAAATGACAAGATCGAACAGGGATAACTTTCCGATTTCCCGCTTCCCCATAATTCGAAGCATCAGAAATACGACAAAATAGATGAGCACTGTGCGCAAAAAAATAGTCAGAATGTCCATTGAGCGAGCCTCCCCGTGATCTAAAGATTAGGCTTACGAGTTCTCGGAGTTCAATGGTATTCTGACCGCTGATGATCTTCATCATGCAGATTTTACGTATTCAATTGTTGGCAATTAGAGCAAAAATAGATTGAAATATATCGTTGCAACAATCAGGAGCAGGAGAGATACAGGGGCTGCAACAATGAAATACGCCCGGTGAGAAAGCCCTCCTCCGTTTTGTCCTGCGAGACCAGCCGCAAACATACTTGCTGTTGAACCAAACAAAGTTGCGCTCCCTCCAATGGCCGCGCCTATGATTAATGACCACCAAAGCGGTGAAATCGAGATATCCCCTACATCAGCTAAAATAAATCCTGTATGTTGAATAACAGGGAGCATCGCGGCTACATAAGGAATTGTATCCATCATCGCAGAACCAATACTTGTCAGCCACAGCACGAGATTAGTTAAAAACGGTATGCTGCCTTGGCTGATTTCCAATCCTCTGGCTGCCACAAATCCGCTAACTCCCGCGTATGCAAGTCCTCCTACCATAATAAACAGGCCCAGAAAGAATAGGACTTGGGTCTCCATAACGCCCTGCACCACCGTGCGGTAGTCTCTGCTTTTCACCAGATGAATAATCGATTTATAATCGAGGGCTAACAACGCTGCTGCGCCAACAGCCCCAATATATGAAGCTTTCCAATCAAGAACCCCTTGCAAAACAAAGGCAAGCAGCGTAAGCACTGCAGCTATGCTCACTCCCCAAAGCAGCACTGGATCTCTAGTCAGGTAGGAGATCGGCTGCAAACTCAGAAGCTCTCTTTTGTGAGAATCCGATACAATGAGTTTCTTGCCATAAAGCAGCCACATGACCACGTAAACGATTAAAAGCAAAATCACTACAAGTGGGGCAAGGACTACCAGAAAACGCCCCATCGTAAGCCCTGCCGCAATGCCAATCATTCGATTCGGCATATTGCCTAGGAGTGTTGCTGCGCCGCCGACATTAGCGGACAACACAACAGCGATCAGAAAAGGTACAGAGGACAATTTCAACATCTTTGTTGCGCTTAGAAGAATAGGAACGATAACAGCTATTGCTAGAAAAGCATCCAAAACTGCTGAAATTGCCGCAACAAGTAGAGATAAACTAAGTAAAATCGTAAATGGCTTCAAGCGGAACTTTCGTATGATTGCACTTGCCGCATAAGCGATAAGGCCTGTCTTTTCCATAATGCCAGCAATCACGGTTAAGCTTGCAAATAGTAGAAGTGCATGCCAATTCGCGAATGTGGAAAAGGCTTTGCCCATAGGAACAATGCCCAGAACGATCATGAGCAGCGCCCCGCCCAATGCGGTGTAAGTGCGATCCCATTTTTCAATCAACATACACACGTAGGCTGCTGCAAAAATAAGAATAGCCATAATGGCTTGCCACATTACAGGCCCTTGTGAAAATTCAGTCATATGCTCACTTCCCCTCCAAACAGTCTGTACTAATTCTATGTGTACAACCATACAATGATGTTAACGGAAATTTCGAATATAAGAAAGGATTGGTGTCTATGAACCCTATGCGAAGTGTCAGTCAGGTTCGAATTACGTCTCCTCTATTTTCTGGACTTCTCTACTCATTAATCATGATGACGATCGGAACATTAGTTACATCCTTATTCTTACTGTTGACGAGTGCTCAAGAAACGTCCTTGCATACGCTAACTACGATTATTCATGCGGCTTCCCTGTTTATTGGCGGCTGGGTTTCCGGTAAAAGGGCAGGTGCGCGAGGCTGGTACCATGGCGGGATACTTGGTTTTGTTTATTTTTTGCTTATCTTCTTAATCGGGTTTCTTGCTTTTGATGCAGGACTCAACTTACAATCGTTGCAATTGCTAATCATCCTTTTCATTTCGGGAGCTTTAGGCGGGATGCTCGGAGTGAACACGCGCAAATAAGTAGTTTCCGTGAAATTATCACCTTCCCCCTTCAAATGTGGTATAATATCATAGTTCTTCACGCAACTAATTTCCATTTTTAGGGGGAAAACACCATGAGTCCCTTTCAGTCTATGACACATGCAACGATTTATATCGTTATTACCGTCTTCGTTTTTCTAACGATTGCCACACGAAAAAACCCATTTGCCATAGCCGGAAGCTTTGTGCAAGAGATCTTTACATCACGCAAGTACATGCTGCATTTTATTGCCTTGATCATCATCTTATTTTTCAATAAATTCGAGCTTTGGCTTGAGCAAACCATCAATTTTAAAGCTGATTTCACGAAATCGATTTATCGCGTTGAAGGCAACTTTGTCGCTGCGATCCAGCATTTCTTTCACCAGGATTTGCTTACTTATGTGAGCAGTTATTTCTACGTTGTCGTCTTCCCGGCTGTCATGATCGCTTCAATCGGCATTTATACGTATCAGAAAAACTATAAACTTTTCTACGCTATCTGTTATGCGCTCATGTTTAATTATATGATTGCCATCCCATTTTATCTGTTTTTCCCAGTAAATGAAGTCTGGTCGTTTCATCCGAATGTGAAGCTGCTCATTCTCGATGTGTTTCCGACGTTCGAACAGGACTATCGCCCGTTGTCCGGTCTAGATAACTGTTTCCCAAGTCTGCATACATCCATCTCCGTATCGATGGCCGTCATTGCAGTAAAAAGCCGCAATACTTTCTGGAAAATTTTCGTGCCTTGCTCTTCGGCATTCATCATTTTCACGATTTTCTACCTTGGCATCCATTGGCTGTCCGATATGTGCGCCGGAGTCATTCTTGGCGTGGTCGCAGCGAGACTTGCCCTGAGGATTTCCGAAGGCCATCTCGTGCTAGGCGAGCAAGCGCTGCTGCAGCGGCTGAAGAAAAACCAAATGTAAGCTTTTCAACCATACAAAGCCAAATAAAAAGCGAGAACCTGATAAGAGGATCTCGCTTTTTATTGTATACCGTAACTATTCTTTCGCGATAGAGTTGATGGCAGAACGATCGAACGTCATTTTCGTAGCATCGTTAACGCGCAGCACGCAAATATCGTCTGTAATTTCCATTATCGTTCCATGCAGCCCACCGATAGTAACGACCTTATCCCCTTTTTTCAACGCCCCTAGCATTTGATTGCGGGTCTTTTGTCTTTTTTGCTGTGGACGAATAAGTAAGAAGTAAAGTACAACAAACATGAGCACTAACGGCCCGTATGTATACAAATATCCTACTGCTCCTGTGTTAGCAGCAGCATCAGCTAATAAAAACATGGGTATCCTCCTTTCTTAAAATCCTCTTTCATTATCATTCAGCCCATATGCCTCAAAGAAAGTATCACGGAAATCGAGCAATCGATCCTCCATAATCGCTTCTCTCACATCACGCATGAGCTGCAATAGAAAGTGCAGATTATGATAAGTAGTCAGCCTGATACCAAAGGTTTCATCTGCTTTAATCAAGTGCCGAATATAAGCTCTGCTGTAATTCTTACAGGTGTAGCATGAACATTTCGGATCAATAGGACCGAAATCTTCGGCATACTTCGCATTGCGGATCACAAGCCGCCCAGCGCTCGTCATGCATGTACCGTTCCTGGCAATACGTGTCGGTAACACACAGTCGAACATGTCGATCCCGCGAATTGAGCCTTCTATTAAAGCATCCGGAGATCCAACCCCCATCAAATAACGAGGTTTGTTTGCAGGAAGCAGCGGTGTCGTATAGTCCAGCACCTCATACATCAAATGCTTAGGCTCACCTACGCTCAGTCCACCAATAGCATACCCCGGAAAATCCATGGAAGTCAACTGCTGTGCGCTGAGTCGGCGCAGATCCTCGTGCATGCCGCCTTGGACGATGGCAAAAAGACCTTGATCCTCTGGTCTTGCATGGCTTTGCAAGCAGCGCTCCGCCCAACGAGAGGTTCTTTCTAACGATTTCTTAAGGTAATCGTATTCTGCCGGATACGGCGGGCACTCGTCAAAAGCCATCATGATGTCAGAACCGAGCGCATTCTGAATCTCCATCGCCTTCTCAGGGGAAAGGAATAGCTTGTCCCCATTCAAATGAGACTTAAATTGAACGCCTTCTTCCGTAATTTTACGAATATCGCTCAGGCTGAATACTTGAAAACCGCCGCTATCCGTAAGAATCGGACGATCCCAGTTCATAAATTTATGCAGGCCGCCTGCCGCTTTTACCAATTCATGACCAGGACGAAGAAATAAATGATAGGTGTTACTTAAAATAATATGAGCGTCCATCGCCTTTAATTCCTCTGGGCTCATTGTTTTCACAGTCGCTTGTGTGCCTACCGGCATAAATGCTGGTGTTTCAATAACACCATGTGGTGTATGAACTCGGCCTAGCCGTGCTCCTGACTGTTTACAAGTTTTGATGGCTTCGTAGGTTACTGCTGCTGGCAATACATCCACTTCCTATTCTAAGTTAAACAATCGTTAAACTATTTTAATAAATGAACATGGCATCTCCGAAGCTGAAGAATCGGTATTCTTCGCTAACAGCTTGCCGATAGGCTTCCATAATATGTTCCTGACCTGCCAAAGCGCTTATCAGCATCAACAGCGTCGACTTCGGCAAATGAAAATTCGTTAGCAGCGCGTCTACAACTCGAAACTTATACCCAGGGTATATAAAAATGCTCGTCCAGCCGTGCGCCGGCTGAATCTCACCATGCTCGCCGCTAAGCTGGGCGACTGTTTCGAGTGTGCGCGCAGATGTTGTCCCGACAGCGATTACACGCTTGCCATTTGCTTTCGTTGCGTTAATGAGCTCAGCTGTTTCTGGAGAAAGCACGTAATATTCCGCGTGCATCTGATGCTCTTCAACCTTATCCACGGAGACCGGGCGAAAGGTGCCAAGTCCTACATGCAGCGTAACGAAAGCTATCTGCACGCCTTTCGTACGAAGCTTTTCCAAATAAGCTTCCGTGAAATGAAGACCTGCTGTCGGTGCGGCCGCAGAACCTTCATGCTTGGCGTACACCGTTTGATAACGTTCCTTTTCCGGGAGTTGCTCCTTGATATAAGGAGGAAGCGGCATTTGTCCAAGACTATCCAATATTTCATTGAAAATACCTGTGTAGCTGAACTGGAGCACACGCGCTCCCATCTCTCCCTCTTCCAACACTTCCGCCGTGAGAGGAGCTTGACCCTCGGATGCTGCGTCTACACCGAACACGACAACAGCCCCTTGTTTCATTCGTTTGCCAGGCTTAACCAAAGCCTCCCATCGATCTTCGCCGATTGGTTTAAGGAGCAGAATTTCTACCTTGGCGCCGGTATCTTTCTTCACACCAAAAAGCCGTGCTGGAATGACCCGTGTATCATTCATCACGAGTAAATCCCCGGCTTCCGCATAATCAGCCAATTCTTCGAACATCTGGTGGCTGATTGCACCTGTTTGTTTGTTTAGCGTAAGCAACCGAGACGCCGTCCGATCAAGCAGCGGCGTCTGGGCTATCAGTGACTCAGGCAGTTCAAAATCAAAAGCATTTACATCCATTGTGTGCATTCATTCCTTAGTTATGTTGACTCCAGCATAATAAGTTTGGAGTATTTTCTGATAATTATAGCCTAACTCAGCGTAGCCTCTTGCTCCCCACTGCGACATGCCCAAACCATGTCCAAATCCGGTCCCTCGAAAAACAAACTGCTTGCCGCGAACCTCAGCTGATGGTTGTGGTAAAGATGGCGTAGTTCCGGTCGCAAAAGTTGTACCAGCCGAACCCAGTGCAGTGAGATCCGTCTTTTTCAATGCAGTTGGTTTTGATTGCCCTCCGGAAAGAACGTATATAGCGTCTGAAGGCGCACTGTTCGTGTTATTGCTTCCAGCTCCTACAATAGCCAGATTTGAAGTGCTTGGCAGATTGCCGGCAGAAGTACTGCCCGATGTACTACCAGTATAACTTCCTGCTTGCTCAATTTCAAACCGGGTACTCGGAAGTCCGCCTAAAGCAGCGCGTAATGCGTCCGGATACGGTACTTTAGCAACAATCCCGTTCACCTTGAGTTCAATAGCCCTGCCGGATGGACCACGCTTGGAAATTTCCAGCGATTGCAAATCGCCACTGATCGTAACCCCCGAAGCGGCCAGCTTGGTTTTGATCTCATCAGCACTGTAAGGTCCCCGAACCCAAGAAAATGCGTTGGATTCCTTTTCTTGACCGAGAACAAGCACCCGCTCCTTCTCTGCCAACTGCGCGATAGAAGGATTCGCAGCATTATCGGCATAAGGGGCAAGACGAACATTCACACCATTTTCAGTTGCTTCGTAATAGGAAGCGCCATCTTTATTCTTCTGACCGGTATCTTTCAAATACATGGAATGCACATACGCCGTTCCACCGTCGGCAAGCTGAATACGGTACCATACAGCTTTTCCTTTCTCAGCGCCTTCATCGGGACTTGACACGCTGCGCAAGTAAGTGACAGGATTCCCCCATACCTCGGACGGATCAGCCGTCATTCCGCCTGCATTCGATGAGAAGACGGGGGAAATGAGCCCGCTTTTATCCTTGATGACCTCGCCTTTCGTCGCATCAACAGCTTGCAAGCCTCCTGCAAATTCACGCTGTAAACCGTAGTACGCTTGATCCATTGTGGAGTCTGTCACTTGAGCAATTTCATATTTGTTTCCTTGCTTAAGGGCATATGTACGGGCAGCAACGGCCTGGGCTTTCAACGCTTCAACCGGCCATCCCGCGCTCAACTCCGAGCCTAAGACGGCATAAAGGTATTGTTCAAGCGGCAGCTCATTGACTAGCGCTAGCTTATCATGGAAAGCACTGACTTCCATGTCTCCCCGATAGCTGCGTTCCGCTCGCTCTTTCACCGTAATTCCCGTTGCTTTGGGATGAATCCACGTTTTCTGATTCGATGTGCCCACCGCATAGTGCGCAACCGACTCGGTTCCATTTGCCGAAGCGGTCACATCAGCTCTACGCAGCAAGTACGAGACTGTCGCATTCACTGCTTGCAGCGGTACATTAGGCGCTGCTTTCAGCGCCAGCTGCTTTACCGCATTCAACTGCTCTGTCGTTGCCTCATTACCAATCCAAACAGCATACACCAGTTTCCCGCTCACATCTTCTTGTAGCGCAAGATCAGCGGAGAGTCCTGCTTGATTATAGACGCCTGCTTGCTGCAAAGCTTCTGCCTCCGTTGCATATCCTCCGGCGCTCCAGCGCAGCGGGCCAGCCAAGTCAGGGGCAGCTGACTTCGTCATGGCAGCGATGGTACTATCTTTCAAAACCTGCGCCTTTGCGCCTTCCGCCGCCTCTTTCGTAGGAAAGCTGCCGTAATGCACTTCATACATCGTTTTTCCTTGTTTTACTCGGCGTAGTACATACCCGTCTGCCTGCATCGTCGACAACTTGGCATACAATGCCTTTGCCGCTGTAAAATCCGCCGTTTCCAACAGGTTCACGCTGTACTGGTCAAGAGACAAACGAATCGCGGAGGCATCCGAGCTAGACGCCCATACCTTTGCGGCAGTGCCGACTCCGCCATTGCGAACGCCAATTTCAAGCCCTGCCGAGGATGACAACGTAACAACAGGCTCTGCAAGCTTATATTTCGTTGAATCTATAAAAAGAGCTACACGAATTTGATCGGGACGTGAAACTGTTTCCGCATAGGTAGGATTCGGCAGGAGGGGGGCAGCACTTAAGGTCAAAGCAGCCGTAGTCATGAGTACAAAGGTCTTAGGGATTAGCAGCTTGCTCCATTTCATGCGACAAAAATTCCTTTCTCTCGTGGGGTTTCTAGCTAATTAGACGCTCAAGTCATCCGGAAGTTTTGTTTGATAGAGCCATTAGCGACAAAAAAATCTCTTGCCCGCCTTTCAGCAGAGGCAAGAGATTCTACATACGTTTGACTTAACGCTGCTCCGGTACAGGCAATCCCAAGTGCTGATAGGCCATCGGTGTTACCATCCGACCGCGCGGTGTGCGCTGCAAGAAACCAATTTGCAGCAAATAGGGCTCATAGACGTCCTCGATCGTCTGACTCTCCTCACCGATTGTCGCCGCGATCGTTTCCAAGCCCACAGGACCGCCCTGAAAGCTCTGAATGATCGCACGCAGCATCTTGTGATCAATCTCATCTAGACCGAGATCATCGATCTGGATGAGCTTCAGCGCGGTCTTGGCGATGTCTAAGGTGATGATGCCATCACCCTTCACCTGCGCGAAATCGCGGACCCGCTTCAGCAAGCGGTTCGCAATTCGCGGCGTTCCGCGCGAGCGCATGCCAATCTCGCGCGCGGCTTCGCCGACGATGCCGACCTGAAGGATGTCGGCAGTCCGGCTGACGATATAGGTGAGCTCGTCCACCGTATAGAACTCCAGCCGGCTGACGACGCCGAAGCGGTCGCGCAGCGGCGCCGACAACAGGCCGACTCGCGTCGTCGCGCCGACCAGTGTAAACGCCGGCAAGTCTAGACGTACCGAGCGTGCGCTCGGCCCCTTGCCAATAATAATATCAAGGGCAAAGTCCTCCATCGCCGGATACAGCACTTCTTCCACCGTCCGGTGGAGCCGGTGTATTTCGTCGATGAAAAGCACGTCGCCCTCCTGCAAATTCGTCAGGATGGCAGCAAGATCTCCCGGCCGCTCGATAGCAGGGCCGGAGGTCGTTCGTATATTTACGCCAAGCTCGTTAGCGATAATATTGGATAGCGTCGTCTTGCCGAGCCCAGGCGGTCCGTACAGCAGCACATGGTCAAGCGCTTCCTTGCGCATCTTGGCTGCTTCGATGTAGACCTTCAAGTTCTCCTTCGCCTGCTTCTGGCCGATATATTCCGCCAGATAACGGGGACGCAGGCTGTATTCGATCACGCCATCCTCCATCATCAAATTAGCCGAAATAATTCGGTCGTTATCCATGGGTAGGTCCTCCTAATTCAACTGCATTACATCGTATACAAAGCTTGCAGCGCAAGCTTCATCAACACATCGACGGAATCCGATGCCTGAGCCTTAGGCTTCACCTGCAGCCAAGCACGGTCAGCTTCCGCTTCCGTATACCCAAGCGTCATCAACGCTTCTTTCGCTTCCGACCAAGCACTGCCGCCTTCGCTTATCTGCGAAGAACCTACGATGCTCATCGCTACGGCTGCTTCCGGACTCGTCAAGCTTACAGCCCCCAGCTTATCTTTCAAATCCAAAATAATCCGCTGCGCTGTTTTCTTCCCTATTCCCGGCAGCTTCGTTAAGAAGGCAAGGTTTTCTTGACTAATTGCAGCGACAACCGCTTCAGGCCTTCCTCCGGCAGCTAGAATGCCCAGTGCCACCTTTGGCCCGATGCCCGTTACGTCCAGCAGAAGCCGAAATAAGGATTGCTCATCCCGGCTCATAAAACCGAAAAGCAAATGTGCATCCTCACGAACGTGATAGTGGATGAACATGGTCACATCTTCATTCTCTTTATGCGGCAGTGCATAGGGATTGGGACAAAACACCCGGTAGCCAACGCCGCCTACGTCAAGAACCGCATATTCATTCTCGCGATGCGCTACTTTTCCTCGTAAGAAATCTATCATCTTTTCACGACCTCATTTATCTTGTTTTGCAATGCCGAAGAATGCGCATGGCAAATCGCCACCGCGAGCGCATCCGCAACATCGTCAGGTTTTGGGACTTTGGCCAGCTTAAGAAAAATTTTGACCATTTCCTGCACCTGATGCTTCTCTGCTTTACCATAGCCAACAACTGCTTGCTTCACTTGCAGCGGCGTATATTCAGCAATTGGCAGTCCAGCTTGAACACCTGCGAGAATCATGACGCCTCGCGCTTGTCCGACAGTGAACGCCGTCGTTACATTACGATTAAAAAACAATTTCTCAATCGCAAGCGCATCCGGTTTATATTTCTCTATTAATTGTGTCGTAGCGTCATAGACATCCTTAAGCCTCAGCCCAGGGTCCGTATGCGCTTCTGTTTGAATAGAACCATATTGAACGGGAACGAGCTTGCTGCCAATCTTATCTATAAATCCAAAACCCACAATAGCAATCCCTGGATCGATACCCAGAATACGCAAAGCTATTTCTCTCCCATCCCAAAAAAGCGAACATATGTAGTCATTTCATTATAGCAGATAACAAAAAAAAGAGATAGACTCGGGTCTCTCTCCCTGTCTATCTCTTATCATAACTAATTAACCATAGCCTGTTCCTTTTCTTCTACCGCATAATCGCTGAATGTTGACAGTACACTGTTATACTCCTCTACATCAGAAACGCGGATACCATCATGCAGTTGTTTCACGGTGTCGCGCGGCAAACTGCTTTCCAGATGTTGAATGTTTAACTGAAAAAAGGTGCGAATCACATTATCCTTGCCTGGATTTCCATTGAATAACGACAAATTCCCATTCTCATCAATACCGAATACAGCCCTCAATTTACATTCCGGCGACAGATCATTAATATGCTGAGTAAACGTTACCTCGCCCTTGGCACTTAGGCTCAGCAGCCAATCCGGGTGCTTCGTCTGCTCGTCCAGCATTTGACTTGGTGTGAGAGTGCCCAGTTCCTGTCGTTCTTCCCCGCATATATATGATTTAAACAGATAGGTTTCCCTGCTGTCCGTAATACCCTTGAGCGTTACAAGAGAATCTCGAAGTCTTTGGTCTTCCTCCGGTGTCAACTTAGCTAAGGTTGCTTGGCTATTCACACTGGCTGCATCTCCCGTGAAGTAACCTTCTTTATGAAGCATCCAGCTCGCGAGGCATATCACAATAACCGTTCCGAGCGCTATCCAATTACGTCTCCAGCGCAATTTTCTTTTCCAATGCTTAAAAAAGCTATGTACATTCACCGAAATCCCCTTCTATTCTCGTTTTTTCGTATTGTTTCCATTTGCGCTGGAGGCTATACATCATTTACCATAGAGAGAAGCGTGAAACCAATCAAGACGGACGGTGAACAGCATGAAAGGGAGAAAACGTATCAAACGAACTACACTCCTTGTGATCGGAGCCATTCTCTTATGGGGAGTTGTCGCCATTTGGAATGAAGTGCAGCGAAGTGAAGCCGGTTTAGCAGCTCCTCATTCAACAACGGCCTCGAAGGAAATACCGACTCCAGCCAGCAATCATACAGCCATCTATCAGGACCCAAATCAAGCAAACATCGGCACACCCTAGCATGAAAATTTGACTGTTGGCACAGAAATGTTATAGTCAGAAGTAGATAAATTTTTCTCATACTTATTCAGACTAAATGATATACATTTGACATGACTGATCTTATATGAATGAGAAAAGTTCACAATTCAATATGCACGAATTGGCTTACGAGAAAGTTTTCCGGCAGGAAGGCTCCGCGTATGCATTCAAAGACAGTTTTCCAGTGGGGAAAACGCTAAGGAGGGGAACAGCATGAATGTGGCAGAGCTTCAATTGATTCAGTTATCGCGCCGGGGGGACCGCAACGCTTTCGTGGAATTAGTGGAGTTGTACCGTAATAAAATTCAAAGACTTGCTTTTCGTATGCTTCACAACAGACCGGATTCCGAAGACATTGTCCAAGAAACTTTCATCCGTGTTTACTTAAACTTGAACCACTATGACGAAAGTCAAAATTTTTCAACCTGGATATACCGCATCGGCAAAAATGTAGCAATTGATCTGCTTCGCAAAAAAAAGCCTGTCCAATCCTTAGATGCCGAATTGTCAGAGAATGACGATGATTACAGCTACTACAGCAAGCTAGCCAGTCAAGATCAAACGCCTGAGAACGCCGTTCTCCAGACCGAGATTCAAGAGCATATGCATACATCCATTAATAAACTGGCCGACAAATATAAAAGTGTAATCACACTGTACTACTTAGAAGAGCTTTCGCTTCAGGAAATAAGCGAGAAGCTGGATTTACCTATCACAACAATCAAAACCCGGCTGCACCGGGGAAGAGAGCTTCTCCGCAAAAAATGGGGCATGAATTTCGTTGTTGGCTTAATGGTATTTTTCACAATTGGCATGCTGGCCTAAAAAAACAACCCACCACTTTTTCCAAAGCGGATGGGTTGTTTTTTTGCCTGCAAACCGACGCTCCACTTAAACGTTGATCCAGGGCAGATTTGGTTTCGGAGTCGAACGCTCCACTTGATTTTGCTGCCTTTTCAAAGCGGAGTTGATCGCGGCAGTATTTAATAATCTAGTCTTTTTTGATTTTACCGCTCTTTCACTCTTTTTACTGGGACGAATATCGATTTCTACCGTTTCCTCTTTATCGGTTTCTTCAGCTAGCTGATGGGTGTGAACTTGCGGTAACATCGGGGATTCGTATGGCGTTGGATAAGGCGTTTCATAATGCGGAACCATCCCGTGGTGAGGTGTATAGAAGTCTGGCCCTACCGGATAGTGTGGTACATGCTGCATATGGATTGGCGATGTCATTCCCATAGACATCTCTGGAAAATAGCCATCTGCAGTTGGAAAAGTTTGAGGAAATGTATGCCATGGCTCTTCAGCCGTATACGCTGGCATTCCTGCAGGGAATGTCTGCCATGGCTGCTCAGCGTAATGGCTTCCTCCACAACCGCAGCCTCCGCTGCTGACCGGGATTTGATTCGTTTCCATCGGGTAATGTCCATGTTCCCAGGGAGCTAGAGGATAAGGAACGAATTCAGGGCATTCGGAAACATCTGCCGGCTCCTGGCTTGGATAGACGGAGACTTCTGTAGCCTGAATATGGAACTGATGAAAAGGATGTACCGCTGGTTGCATGTATGGCTCATTAAGGCTCGTTTGTTCAGGCTCTTGAGCCGGCTCTTGCGCAGGCGCTTCCTGCGTCGGCATAGTAAAGTTCGGTAATTCCGGAGCTGCTTCGGGCGCTTCGGCAGGCTCAGGCGCTGCCTCGCTACTCGGGCTTTCCATAATCGGAAGATAAGGCGTGAGCGGCGGTTGGATGGGTTGGGCAGGCGCCGCTTGCTGAACAATCGGCTGCTCGACAAATGGCGCCGTCGACTTCTTGTGGGAATGGCCTGGCAATGGGGCTTGCTGCCAATGTTCATGACCATGGCTATGGTCTGGATGGTGGCTGTGCTCTTGACCTTGCGCTTGATCGGCATGTATTTTTGGAATAAATACCAGTTCCCCAGTCATGAGGACATTTGGATTTTTGAGCTGCGGATTGGCTTGAATCATCGCTTGCAGAGGAATATCCCAGGCTTTTCCCAACTTCCACAAGCTATCCCCTTGCTGGACGATGTGCTTATACACATACTCCGATGAGGGTGGCTCTACCGGTTTGGGACTGGATGGAATTTTGACCTTTTCGCCAATGCTCAAGACGTTCGGGTCAGCGAGTTGCGGATTTAAGGCAATGACCTGGTCCAGATCGACATGATATTTTTTTGCCAGCTCGTAGAGGGAGTCGCCTTTTTTGACAATATGGATTTTCAACACCAATACCTCCTTAGAGTTTTGCGGACAAAATCTGCATGATTGGATCCGTTTCCTGCTAACGGCGTAATCATGCGCGAAATGCGTCCGCTTCGCTTTTTCGTTTGTAAACTTTACCTCGCAAGCCTAAACGACAGCGGTATCCTTTCCGGTTACCCATTCACAATGACATTACAGTTTATGCACGTAACTAGGCTTTTGACCTCCTTTCGGACAAAAAAATCCCTCACGCTTAGAGCGCAAGGGATGATATCCAAAAACCTATTCAAAAACGCGAACGCCGTCAATCTCCACAATACCGCGAAACGCTTGCAGAAGATGCGTCGTAATCGGTCCCGCCTTACCTTCGCCGATGATACGGGCGTCCACCTCCCGCACAGCAATAACCTCAGCCGCCGTTCCTGTGAAGAACACTTCATCAGCCACATATACGTCATGAAGCGTAAATGGTTCCTCTTTCAGAGGATAACCCAGCTTGGCGCACAGCTCAATGATCGCCGCCCGTGTAATGCCTTCCAACGCTCCACAATAACAAGGAGGTGTGTAGACGACGCCTCTTTTGATGATGAAAATATTGTCCGACGAACCTTCGGCTACATAGCCTTGGGAATTCAACATAATCGCTTCGCCGACACCGGCAAGATTAGCTTGAATTTTGACTAAAATATTGTTCAAATAGTTGAGCGATTTAATCTTTGGATTCAGCGCGTCCGGCACGTTGCGCCGTGTCGATACCGATACCGTTTTCAGACCGTTCTCATAAGCTTCTTCCGGATAAATGGATAACTGCTCAACGATGATCAGAACGCTCGCTTTCGGTGAACGGCGCGGATCAAGTCCGAGATCTCCGGCGCCACGGGATACAACCAGACGGATGTACCCATCGCGAAGCTCATTTCGGCGAACGGTCTCCACAAGCGCTTCCTGCATCTCCTTGTAGGTTAAAGGAATGTTCAACATGATGGATTTTGCGGAATCATATAAGCGATCCAAGTGTTCTTTGCATTTAAATATCGTGCCATTGTAGATCCGAATGCCTTCGAAAATACCATCGCCATACAAAAAACCGTGATCATACACGGAAACTTTGGCATCTTCTTTCTTGACATAATTACCGTCTAAATAAATCCATTGTGCCATGTTGTTCCTTACACCTCCAAATTTTTCGTGTAATCTTCATAGGAATAACTAGGATAACAACCAAGAATGCGTACCTGACAGCCAATGGCTTCAATTTCCTCCAAAGCGGCAGGCAATAACACGGAGTCCATGGAACCAACGATATCTATGTAAAAATAGTAAATTCCCAGCTTTTTCTTCGTTGGCTTGGATTCAATCTTCGAAAGATTAATCCTGCGCCACGCGAAGGCAGACAGAAGCTGATGCAAAGCTCCAGGCTGATCATCAGGAAGCGTAACGAGAATCGTCGTTTTCATGTTATTCGAGGCCATCAATTCAGGTGCTTCGGCGCCGACGAGCAAGAAACGGGTCATATTATCTTTATGATCCTGAATTTCCCTTTGCAAAATTGGAACTTCGTAATCCACTGCGGCAATAAACGGACCTATGGCCGCAACTGTCGGATCCTTCAGCGTAGAAACCAACCGAACGCCTTCCGCTGTGCTGCTCACGGACTCGAATTCAGCACCACGCAAATATTGCTTCATAAACCGACTGCATTGCGCCGGCACGACATGGTGAGAGAGCACTTTGCGAATATGCGCATACGGATTGGAAGCATCCTTCGTCCTATCGGGAGCCTCGTATCCAATGAGATTCATATCGATAGGAAAAACCCACTCGGCCCGAATCGGCAAATCCACCTCATGGACAAGCCAATCCACATGCAAGTGAACGGAGCCTTCCAACGTGTTCTCGATCGGGATAACGCTTAGATCCGTTTCCCCGGCAGCAGTTGCGCCAAATACGTCTGAAATCAATTTAAATGGCACGTATTCAAAGGTGTCGTTCCCCAGAAAATGCCGAGTCGATTCCTCCGAAAATGTGCTTGGCCCTAATACAGCAATTCTCTTCAAGCTCGTACCTCCTTAGCGCTTGCCTCCTGTAGCCACGCGCCAAGATCTAAGTTCCCCGGACTGAGTAAAGTGGTCGTTACGCCGTCAGAGCTCGGCTTGAGCCACAATAGCTGCGCTTCAATGCCTTCCTTCTGAAGCGTTTCTTTCAGAAAAGCTTCCAGCTCGGCTTTTTGTTCACTTCTCGCATCCACGAGCGCAAGCATCGTAGGGCCCGCTCCGCTTAGAGCAACACCGAGCGCGCCATGCTGATCGGCTTGCTCCAGAATCGTGTTCATGCCTGGGATGAGCGCCGCGCGATACGGCTGATGCAGCGCATCCTTCATCGCATGGCGAATCATCCCCAAATTGCCTGTACTCAGCGCGGCAACGAGCAAAGAGGAGTGGCTGAGGTTGAACACCGCATCCTTCATCGATACTTGCTGCGGCATCACGCTTCTCGCCTTCTCTGTGGAAAGCTGGAAGGCTGGTATCGCTACCAGCGCTTCCAAGTTCACATCGGGTTCCAGCCGAATGGCTTCAGCGCGCTCCCCGTCCCAAAATGCAACCACGATCCCGCCAAACAAGCTAGCCCCGACATTGTCGGGGTGCTTCTCCAGGCGGGTTGCGATTTGGAACAGCTCATCTTGCGTGAGCTTGTTCCCGATCAGTGCATTGGCGCCGGCCAGCGCGCCAACAATGGCCGACGCGCTGCTGCCGAGGCCGCGCGTCAATGGAATATCGCTATACATCGTGATAGCCAATTCAGGATGAGAAACCCCAGCCTGCTCGAATACCATCTGTGCTACTTTATAAATCAAATTCGACTTGTCGGTCGGAACGCCATTCATCTGATCGCCGATCAATTGAATCGTCGTTGTATCCGATATCGCCATGTCGATCCAAGCGTACAAATTAAAAGCCATACCCAGAGAGTCAAACCCCGGTCCCAAGTTAGCTGTACTGGCTGGAACCTTCACTCTCACCTTATGCATTGACATGGAAAGCTCACCCCTCCAGCTTGCGGATAGCTTCCATAACCGCCTGCTCGGAGTCCTCAACAACGAGAGGATCGCCGCCGGCTACGCTCTTAATAGCGATGTTAGGATCCTTCAAGCCATGTCCAGTCAGTACGCACACAACGCTCTCTCCGCCTTTGAAATACCCTTCAGCTTTAAGCTTCATCACACCGGCAATTGAAGCTGCGGATGCCGGCTCAGCGAAGATGCCCTCTTTGGCAGCAATGGTACGGTATGCATGAAGAATTTGTTCGTCCGTAACATAGTTAATCTGGCCGCCCGATTCATTAGCGGCATTCACCGCACTGTCCCAGCTTGCCGGATTACCGATTCGAATAGCCGTAGCCACTGTTTCAGGATCGCGGATCGGTTCACCTTTGACAATCGCCATTGCGCCTTCAGCCTCGAAACCAATCATTTTCGGCAAGGAAGAGATTTTACCTCCGGCATGGTACTCTTTAAAGCCTTTCCAGTAAGCGGTAATGTTCCCCGCATTCCCTACAGGAATAGCCAAGTAGTCAGGAGCTTTGCCTAATTGGTCGCTCACCTCGAATGCCGCCGTTTTCTGGCCTTCAATCCGGTAAGGGTTCACGGAGTTGACCAAAGTAATTGGATGTTTGGCCGTAATTTCACGGACGATCTCCAAAGCACGGTCGAAGTTGCCTTCAATCGCAATGACTTTTGCGCCATAAATGATAGCCTGAGCCAGCTTGCCCAGCGCAATATTGTTATTAGGAATAAGAACGATACAGTTCAAGTTGCCTTTGGCTGCATAAGCGGCAGCTGCGGCTGACGTGTTCCCTGTGGATGCGCACATAATCGTGCGGCTTCCTTCTTCCATCGCTTTGGCAACAGCCATCACCATGCCGCGATCTTTAAAAGAACCCGTTGGATTCAAACCTTCATACTTGAAATAAATATCCAAATCCAGCTCGTCAGAGAGCTTGTCAGCGCGGATTAATGGGGTATTCCCTTCATGCAAAGTCAGCAACGGCGTGTTGTCATTAACAGGTAAATAATTTTTGTAAGTTTGCAATAAGCCCATATATCTCATTTCGGTACAGCGCCTCTCTTTTTGGGGTTGAATTTTTTGTTTAACTTCTTTTTATTTAAAATGAATGTTTTAAAAACCTGCTTTCAGAACCGAGAAGGTTGGACGATATCCGGAGAAGGAGGAACGGAGCGTAGGTGTCCTACGTGAGTACCGGACTTCCCGGATTCGTTCAAGATTCGACGCCGAATCCGCTTCCCCGAGCCTCTTCGTTATCAAAGCAGGTTTTTAAAACTACCTTATTAGCCTTCTACGCGGTAGAGGCTTTTGATGGAGTGAATAACATCCATCGATTCGAACTGTCTCAGCACGTTTTTCATACTGGCTTGATTCGCATCGTGCGTGATGATAATGATTTCCGCTTTCGGATTACTCGTGTTCGGATGCTGGAAGACAGACTCCAAGCTCACTTCATGCTGGGCGAAAATTTGCGTAATTTGCGCAAGCACACCCGCTTTATCTTCTACGTATAGAAGAATAAAGTTTTTAGAGGCAATCTGCTCGTCGGTTTTAAGCTTTTTCTCCTTGTAAGGAGCCAGAACCGTGCGTCCGTTCACACCTAGCTTCAAGTTGCGCACTACCGCAACCAAGTCAGCGACAACAGACGTCGCCGTCGGCAGCTCACCTGCGCCGGCTCCGTAGAACATGGTTTCACCAACCGCTTCACCTGTAACATAAACCGCGTTGTATACGCCGTTAACAGAAGCAAGGGGGTGGGAATTCTTCACCATCGTCGGCTGTACGCTTACCGAGATGTGGCCATCATGATTCTCTGCGATGCCAAGCAGCTTGACTTCGTACCCCAGTTTTTTTCCATATAGAATATCTTCTTTGCTTACATTCGAAATTCCTTTTACCTCAACGTCAGCCAAGGCCACATTCGCATGGAAACCAAGTGTGGAGAGGATCGTCATTTTACGCGCAGCATCAAGACCCTCTACATCGGAAGTCGGATCCGCCTCGGCATAACCGAGCTCTTGAGCTTCTTTCAGAACGTCAGCATAAGCTGCGCCTTCTTGACTCATTTTGGTCAAAATGTAGTTCGTCGTGCCGTTCACAATCCCCATGATCTTCGTAATGCGATCGGAAGAGAAGCCCTCAACTAATGCGCGAATGATCGGAATGCCGCCGGCAACGCTTGCCTCATACAGCACGTCGCAGCCCTTCTCAGCTGCTTTAGCCAAAATTTCGGCGCCATGCATCGCCATTAAGTCTTTGTTCGCTGTGACGATATGCTTACCGTTATCAAGCGCAGTCAGAATATGCTCTTTCGTTGTGGAGATCCCGCCCATCACTTCCACGATAACGTCGATCTCGCTATCATGAATGATATCCCATACACTCTCCGTCAGCTTGTCCGGATCGACAGTGATGTTACGGCTCTTTGTTCTATCTTGCACCAAAATCTTAGCAATTTCAATTGATGATCCCGTTTGACGCTGCAAATCCTCCTGATGTCCTTCAACGATACGAACCACACCTGTACCTACAGTTCCAAGCCCAAGTAAACCAATCTTGATCGGTTTCATTCCATATACCTCCCGAATAATTTCTATCTTAACTGCCTTGACCAATGATCATTGCACGCTTGACACCCTCTTGCGCATGAAGAGTATTCAGCAATTGGCGAATCTCTTCCCCCATGGAAGACGTTTCTACAGAAATGACAACATTCGCCATACCTTGTAAAGGAATCGTCTGATTAATGGTCAGCACATTTCCATCCAAATTTGCGATAAGCGCCAGCACTCTCGATAAAATCCCGGACCGATGCTCCAAATCCATGGATATCGTAATAATGCGCTCTCGTTCAAGTTTATTCAACGGATGAATGCCATCTTTGTACTTATAGAAAGCGCTCCGGCTAAGCCCGACTTGTTCGACTGCCTCGTGAATGGTCTTTACTTCTCCGCGCGCGAGCAGTTCTTTTGCTTGCGCCGTTTTGAGCACACCCTCTGGCAAAATATCTTCTCGAACTAAATAATACTGTTCCGGACCCTGGTGCTTGACCGGATGAAAAAACTCTTTGCTTTCCGGCACGATGTTATCGTCCTCTCTAGAAAGACCTATGTTCCTCTATAGTGGACATTATATCGAATTGGCTCCTTTGAAGCAATAGGCAATTTTCATCAAAACGTCAAATGCCGACACTATCTTTGCGGTTCTTTGCTATGATAAGCTGAAGGTAACTTAGGAGAAGGAGGCCAAGTAGTGATTAACCTACGTATGATGTCCACGGCTCTCCTTTGGAATAGCCACAATGAGCTTCTTATGATGAAGCGTTCCTTAACCCGCAAGCTGTCCCCTGGACTTTGGGCAGCCGTTGGCGGGCATTTAGAACCCACAGAGATTAATCACCCAAGAACCGCATGTCTGCGCGAAGTGTGGGAAGAAACCGGCATTGAACACGACGAAATTCACGGATTGCGCATGCAGTATGTGCTGCTAAGACTTAATGGCCAAGAAATCCGTCAGCAATTCTTTTATGTGGGGAATACAGATGTGAATCCGCGTATCGTCACCAGCGAAGGCGAACTTCATTGGATTCCTAGATCCCAAGTGCTCGATCGTCCTCTCCCCTTTATCTTTCGTAGTCTGCTCGAACATTATTTCACTTTCGGTCTGACGCCGCACCCTTGGGTGGGCTCAGCAGGCTTCCACCCGGAGACCGGGGAACCGACGATTCATTGGAACCCGCTGCTCGACCCGATGCAAACGTAGAGACGACAAAAAGACAGGCTTCGATTGCTCGCTGCCTGTCTTTTTGGTGTGCTCTTTATAGCGCGCTTCCTCCGTAAAGGAAACGGTATTCCCAATGCCGTCCTACTATAGAATCAATGCGAACGCCGCCGCTTTCCTTCGAATAGGTTGACAAGATTTGCCCATCACCCAAATACATAGCCACATGGGTAACCGTTTGCGCGGACTTGTCTATCCCGTTGTACTTGGAAGCGCTTGTCCCTTTGTAAGACATGAAAAACATCAGGTCGCCGGGTTGCAGATCATGCCAATCCGTCTTGGCGTTTCCAAGCGATTTCACATAATTCCCTTGTCCGCGTGAATCGCCTGGCAGTTTTAACCCGATGCCATCCAGAAACGCTTGACGGACAAAATCGGAACAATCGAACGTGCTCGTATCGCTGCGGCTAGATCCGAATTCATACGGGGTGCCCATATATTTCTTTCCGGCTTCAATTACTTTTTGAATTTTCTCGCTTTTAGTTTCACCTGCGGTATTGCCATTGGATTCCGATCCATTCGTAGATCCGCCTATTGAGCCGCTAATGATTTTTATGTATTTCGAACTTGTGCTGACATAGCCTATCCGACTATCAGATGCTTTAACTTTATACCACCAGCTGTTCGTTTTCTCAACAATAGTTACTTTCTCATTCGTTTTTAAATAGCGAATACGCGCTGAATTTTCATCCGGACTTGTTCTAAAACTTACACTGCTTACAATTTGTCCGACAGCCGCAACTGAAGTAGCCGTAGCTGCAGAAACTACCGAAGCTTGTCCAGGAAGCGGAGCCGTAATAGCTCCAAAAGCGATGGCAGGCACGAGCATAAACGTCAAAAGTTGTTTTTTCATGATGTTGACTTAGCCTCCTAAGCGTTTCCCCAGAAAATTTTCTGGTAAACTATGAATAGTCCCACAACTAGATGGTAACACATCCAAAGTAATAGTTTTACTTGTAATTTCTTCCACTCACAAGTGAAAATTGAAGGCGATCCCTTTAACCAATGTGTTCTGAGGAATCGCTGCTTAAGGGCTGCGTCTGATTCCGCCAACGATGACTCTGCTCCACCCACCGCTGCATAACTTTTTGCGCTTCTTTACGCTTCAGCAAGGATTCTGCAAGCTGGAACCCTTCCTCATAGCTACCTACTTTATCGAACCAAGTCAGGCGCAAGCCCGTGTTGAAAATAACATGGTCCCGTTCTCGTTTCACCTCTTTGGAATCTTCACCGGACATCACTCTTTGTAATAGGGAGAGCTGATCTGCTTTGCCAAGCGGCACAAGCGGCTCACTGTGGAAGCCGAACTTCTGAGGTACAACCAACCGCGATTCATCCCCCCAAGGGGTAACGATATGGATCATGCTGTTTTGATAAATCGGGAGATCCTCCGAGCCTTCCATACCCTGCACAATGTACACACTCTGAAAGCCGGAAGAAATGGAAATAGGGATTAGCGAGGCCATCGCCTGTTTCCCGTTCACCCCAATGATCATATTCGTAGAGCGAACCGGATTAATAACTTTCTCCACGGTATTCATAATCGTCTTTAGCCCTATTTGCTCGCGAACTTGCTTGAGTCTGCCTATCGGCGGGCATAGCTGATCTATCGGCAAAAAACCAATATGCAATTGAAAAAATAATGCTTCCCAAGCCTTCATAGGCAGTTCTAGAGAAACGCCAAAGCTTTCCAAAATCTCCTTCATTGCGATCCCCTGTCTAGGCGGAAGAGCATCGCTGCCATGCAGCACCTGCGAAAAACCTACAGATGCAAGCAACAAGCTTACAGGCAAGGTTACTGGAAAGTAATGACGTCCCTCCGCAGGTCCGGCGCTAAGGAGAGAGTTTCTAGAAGATTGATAGCTGAGCGAGCAACCGCGGAAAACATCTATGAAAGCCTTCAATTCATCAATCGATTCGCCTTTCATGCAAAGTGCCATTAAAAAAGCCGCGCACTGTGCATCTGTTGAATGGCCAAGCGCCAACTCTCGCGCTGCTTCAAAGGCTTCATCATAGGACAAATTACGAGTATCCTGCCCGCCTGTACCAATGGCTTGAATCCATCTTTTCACTATCATCTCTCCTTTTCTGGTGAAATGAACAGAAAGGCTGCATGTCACTAATCATTACATTAAATGATTTCTATTATGAAAATGGTAATGCTTTTCATTTTTTATGTCAAGTTATATGACATTTCATTTATGTAAAAACAAAAACAACGCCAAGCGGCGTCCTGGGTATAAACCCTATGTTGGCGCATGGGGAGTGGATTGGGAATGGGGTCAACGAGATTTCAAATACGGGCGCTAATGCTTCTCTCCCCCACGCCTATCCCCTTCTCTGCTCTACTTTGTGCTGTCTTCTTCTTTTCTCCCTAACCTGCCTTCCATCCGGTATTCATACCCATGAACACCCCTGTAAGATTCCTGGTACATTTCGCCTCCGTAAGCTCCGCAAGAAAACGAGGAGGTACCGCCGGACCGCCTATTCCCCAAGCACAGCGATTTCGACGGAACTACGATGCCTTATTCCACCTCAACGTCCCTTTTCTCCCCCTGAAGAGGAACTAGGGTGCGTTAAATGAACGAAACCGTGCCTACAACCCAGCATTTCCTACTCATAACGCACGGCAGTTCCGCGAAATGCCCATTCAAGCCGATATGACTAGCCATAACGCACCGTAGTTCCGCTAGCCCGCTCATGATATCGCCTTCAAGACAATGGTTCGGTGAACCGCTTACAGCACCATCTCTCCAAACCAAGCTTGCTCCCCTTAAAACAACATATACATTCTATAGCCTCAAAAATAAAACACCCATCCGCGAACGAATGAGTGTAACTGTATATCGTTTATTCCTTCTCAACAAATTCAAATTCGAAATCCGCGATCCGAATGGTTTGTCCATCCACCGCTCCACGGCTGCGCAGCTCTTTGTCGATTCCGATGTTACGCAAAATTCGCGCAAAGCGGGCGACACCATCTTGGGTAGAGAAATTCGTTCTTTTGATAAGACGCTCGATTGAAGGACTTTCAACCACGAAGATATCGTTTTCCCGATGGATCGTGAAATCCTGTTCATCCCGTTTCTTCTCATAGCGGTATACTTTACGTTCTTCCACTTCCGCGACTTCTTCTACTTCCGGCGCATCCGGTATACTGTCCAAGATGTCCGCAATTTTGTAAAGAAGCTCCTGCACACCCTCCCGCGTTACCGCAGAGATTGGATAAATGGTCAACTCCCTGCCATCCTCGGCAAGTTGCTCTCGGAAAAGAGTTAAATGGTCAGCGGATTCCGGCATATCCATTTTGTTCGCGACAACAATTTGCGGGCGATGCTCCAGCTTGGCATTATAGAGCTTGATTTCCTCATTGATTTTGAGGAAATCTTCATACGGGTCGCGGCCATCTGCAGCGGACATGTCCACGACGTGCACGATCACTCGCGTCCGTTCCACATGGCGGAGGAACTCATGACCGAGCCCAACGCCTTCGTGGGCGCCTTCGATCAAACCCGGCAGGTCCGCCATCACGAAGCTGCGGCCCTCGCCAACATCCACCACCCCAAGGTTCGGGGTGAGGGTCGTGAAGTGATACGCCGCGATTTTCGGTTTCGCGGCAGAAACAACCGAGAGCAGCGTGGATTTTCCCACACTAGGGAAGCCCACAAGGCCGACATCGGCCATCACCTTCATCTCGAGCACGACCCAGCGCTCCACGCCTTCCTCGCCGTTCTCAGCGATTTCAGGAGCCGTGTTCTGCGCTGTTGCGAAGCGAGTGTTGCCACGGCCTCCACGGCCGCCTTTCGCAACAACGACTTCCTGGCCGTGACGCGTTAAATCGGCGATGATTTCCTGCGTATCATCGTCAATAACCGTCGTGCCCGGCGGAATACGAACGATCATGTCCTCGGAGTTCGCGCCATGCTGCGATTTGTTGCGCCCTTTCTCGCCGCGGGCCGCTTTAAAATGCTTCTGATAGCGGAAATCCATCAGCGTCCGCAACCCCTCATCAACGCGGAAGATGACATCACCGCCATTCCCGCCGTCACCGCCTGCGGGACCGCCCTCCGGCACGTACTTCTCTCGCCGAAATGCGACTAAGCCATCACCACCGTCGCCGCCTTTAACAAAAATCTTCGCTTTATCTACAAACATACCTACACCTCAATAAAAGTGAGACTCCGGTCTACGACCAAAGATCCCTATATTATGTACGAAACGGTAGCCTCAAAGTAACAACCGCGCCTTCGCCTTGCAATTCAAACTGTTCAACCGTATGATGCGCACTCTGAATCAAAAGCGTTTCACGTACAGCTTCCTGCAGCCTAACCTGCTCATACGGTCCCTGATATACGAAATCAAGCAGCAAGCTATCTTCTTGAACGTCAAATTCCAAACTCAGTACCCCGCACTCATCGCCTTCAGACGCTGCATAGCTCTTGAACAGTTCCACCGTTTTTCGAACGATGCCATCAATCAACCCTTCATGCAGCGGAAGTTGCCCGAGGTTTACCTCTTGGTCCAGCTCAATCTCAAGCTGCAGCGACTTGGCATGCACTCGGAACAAAAGCAAATAGGTGATTAGGGAAGGAATGCCCAGCTTGGAGAGATTGCTTTCCTGCTGCATATTCATCTTTATTTTTTCCATATATGGCTGTAAATTATCAAACTTCTTTAATTGAATATAACCGAACAAAATCTGTATGTCATTCATCCAATCATGGCGCAATCTGCCTACAATTTGTAGCACATTTATATCGCTCAGCTGTTCCTGTTTGCGAAGCTCGTTGTTCCATTTCTCGTGCATTTTGCTAGCTTCCAGTTTGAAAGCGGTATAACCGCAAAGGACGATAATCAGAAATAAAGCTGCTCTGACCACCCATGGTTCCACAAACATCAATCCGGTTAACCCAATGAGCACGATTGCCATCAAATAAACCTGTGCGCCGCCCGCTTGCTTCATTGCCTCTTCGCTCCGTTCTCGCCTGCTTTGTAACCGTTTCTTCAGTATAGCACGGCAACTGGTAAACTTCACCATTCCTCGCACTGAAAAAAGGATGCACAAACAAATAAAAAACCCCAGCGAACTTATCGCTCGCCGGGGATTATTATTAAACTTCTAAAGCTGCAGCCACAGGAGCTACATCAACCGGGTATACGCTCACTTTTTTGCGATCGCGTCCCCAACGCTCGAATTTCACTACGCCTTGTACCAAAGCGAAAAGTGTATCATCCGAACCGATGCCTACATTAGTACCTGGGTGAATTTTCGTACCGCGTTGGCGGTAGAGAATGCTTCCCGCAGTAACGGTTTGACCGTCAGCACGTTTAGCGCCAAGGCGCTTCGAGTGAGAGTCACGTCCGTTCTTTGTGGAACCCACCCCTTTTTTGGAAGCGAAAAACTGGAGATCCAATTTCAACATGGTGTTATCCTCCTTTGTGATAGATTGTTTCAATCGTTATATATTCACCATAGTTATCTGCAATGGTTTGTAACATGACCACCATAGATTCTAGAATCAATTGGACTTTATTCCATGTCTCCGGAACAGACCGCGTACTCTCTGGAATTGTAACATCCATCAAGCCTCGCTCCATCTCGTGAATGGGAATTACGCCGGTAAGTGATTCAATCGAATTATATGTACCGAACGTTACCGCCGATACAGCAGCGCAGACTAAGTCTTTGCCAGGCACGTCATATTCAGCATGGCCTTCCACTACAAAAGATGAGATCTGAGGTAAATCTTGCGAAAGCCGTTCTATGGTCACATAGATCATAAGACTGCCTCTTACGCTTTGATTTTCTCAATAACTACTCTTGTGTACGGTTGACGATGACCTTGCTTTTTGTGATAGTTCTTTTTAGGTTTGTATTTGTATACGATAACCTTCGCGCCTTTGCCGTGTTTCTCCACTTTCGCGGATACTGCAGCACCGGATACCAATGGAGCACCTACTACCAAACCGCTCTCTTTGGAAACCGCAAGAACACGATCAAAAGAAACAACTTCACCTTCAGCTGCGTTCAATTTCTCGATGTATAGAACATCGCCCTCTTGAACTTTGTACTGTTTACCACCTGTTTCAATAATTGCGTACATATTCATTACCTCCTCATGTCTCAGACTCGCCTTGTCCAGGTGACGGTCAGGATAACATCCAGCGCCGTACTTCAACCCGATTCGCGCGGTTACAGCATGCCTAAACAACACACTCCGAGTATTATAACACAGAAATATTTTGCTATGCAATCATTATTTACGCTTACGGGTCATTTCAAGAAGTCCCAGCTTCGTCCAGCCTACGATGACTGTCTTAGACCGGTCTTTGCGAACTTCTTGTGAAATAATATCCGAAACCGACAATCGATTTATTTCCGAATTCATATCAATAAAATCTACAATAATAATGCCGCGCGTATTGCGCAGACGAAGCAAACGTGGAATTTCACTGGCAGCTTCCCGATTAATATCGAATACAGTTTGCTCCAAGTTGATTGAGCCTGTATACCTTCCAGTGTTCACATCGATGACCGTCAACGCTTCCGTCTGATCGAAAACAAGGTAACCGCCGCTCGGCAGCCAAATTTTGCGTCTAAAGCTGCGATTCAATTCTTCACTAACACCAAACTGATCAAAAAGCGGCACTTTACGATCATAAAAGGCAACTCGCCCCCGCCAGCTCGGATTCATCTTGCGAAGCAACTGCTTCATGTCTTCGTACACTTTGGCATTGTTCATCCAAACTTCTTTAACATCATCGGTTATTACATCACGCGTAAGACGAGGCAACAAATCAAGATCTTGATAAAGCTGAGCGGGCGCGCGCGACTCTCCCATTTTGGAGCAAATGGCGCTCCACAAATCCCGTAAATTTTGCAAATCATCGCGAATATCTTCCTCGCTTTGTCCAACGGCTCCCGTGCGGATGATTACACCTTCGCCAGGAAGCAGATGTCCTTCCGCAAGCTGTTTTAAACGAGCTCTTTCGGCTTCAAGATCAATTTTTCGTGAAATGGCAATGTAATCTGCCTCCGGCATATACACAATCCAACGCCCAGGTATGGAAATATGAGTCGTTACTCTAGCGCCTTTGGTGCCCTGCGGATCTTTAGTCACTTGGACCATAAACGTTTGGCCGACTTCGGCGAGTTCCGTGATAGGAGGTTTGATTTTGGGCTGTTTGTCCAAGTGGACGGGAAGCAGATCATCTATATAGAGAAAAGCATTCTTAGCAAGTCCGATATCGACGAATGCCGCCTGCATTCCGGGGAGTACATTGACAATCCGGCCCATATAGATGCTGCCTGCCCTTTGGGAATCAAGCGGATACTGCGTATCATACTCAACAAGACGACCCTCATCCAGTAAGGCCGCTTGTGTGAGTTCAGGCGTGCAGTGGATAATGAGCTGCTTCATGCTTTCACCTCAACAGTTATTTTACATGAAAAGATCGGAAACTGCACTCCCCGGTTTTTTCCCATCTAAATAACCGCTGACTAATTGCTGCTCTGGCAGCACCGCTTGTATGCGCCCCTTCTCATTTACAACATAGATAAGATGATATTTTTCTCTCATAAATAACTTTACAGTTTCAGCCATTGTCCGTTGCTTGGTTACGACAATCGGCTGGGCCAGCGTCCCCCTGCTGAGCAATCTGCTTGCCCGCCCGCTGCGTGACATCAGAAATCGGAAGAAGTGATAAGGCAGTTGCCGGTGCGCGTACCAATTCGTTACCAGCAGAAAAATCCCGATTACAAGCAAATTGAGCGGCAATTGTCCGCCAAGAAATTGAAAGACCGCCGCACAAATAACGCCTGCACTCAAAATCATACTAATCCATGTCGTGTACAAGATGGTGCTGTGATAGGAAAATACGTAGCCAAGCAAGCATTGCAAAACTTTGCCTCCGTCCAGCGGCATGACAGGCAGCAGATTGAACAGGCCAACCATCAGATTCGCTTCAATGAAATAGGTCCACCATTCGTGCGCACCTACGCCAAACCACTGTAAAACAACTGCTGTTAGAATCAACCACACATGCTGCAAGGGCCCTGCCAAAGCAACGATTAGCTCTTCGCTGGTCGGCACCGAACCGAGTTCATCGACGATCACAACCCCTCCAAAGGGAAGCAGCTGCACTTCGCGCACTCTCCATCCGAAGCCGCTGGCCGCCGCCAAATGTCCGAGTTCATGGATAAATACAATGCCAAACAATGTTGCAGCCTCTAGAAAATAGCCGGTAAATGCAGAACCAATAAATATAAGCGTGAACAAGGGATGAAACCGATATATCGTGCCGCCCCATTTAATCAAATGAGATCACATCCGTCGGGTTGACGGGATGCCCGTCCTTCGTTACGGCAAAATAAAAGGTCCCTTTGGCTGAATCTCCCTTCGAGGCCGTTCCGACGGCTTCCCCGCGATTGATCCAGTCGTTCAACTCCACATGCGCCTCACCCATAGAGCCGTACACGGATTGAAGTCCGTTAGCATGGCGAATGATGATGGTTAGGCCCGACTCCGATGTCATGCCCACAAAAACAACTTGTCCCGTATCCAGTGCATAAATGGGCGCATTTGCAGCCGTGTTCAGCATTACACCCGTGTAAGAAGAGCCATCATACGCTGCTACGATGCTTCCTTTGGCAGGCGAGAACAATGTTCGTTTGGATGCAGCGTTCACTTTCACCGCCTCTTCTCCTTCTCGATTATGAAAGCTGGGAATGAATGCAGGAGAGCCGCCGAACCGGTCTGTATACCAAGCGGATAACGCCGTGAAATCATACGATTGCGTTAACGAATCTGTAATGAATCGTTTCCCTGTGCCCGACCAGGGTTGGTTGACTTGGAACATGCCATAAATAGCCGCGAATAACAAGCAGCTAACGAACAGTTTGGTCACTATGGATCGGCGCGTTGGAGGAGAAAATAGGCTTTTCTCTTCTTCATTGATATCATCGCGTCCGTTCAAAGACGGATCCATTTTTAATTTGTGGCGCCAGGCAAATTCAGGATCCTCCATGCGGCGATTCCATTCCGGATCCGGGTAGAGTGGGCTATCGTTTTCGTGACGGTTCCGTAATTGGCTAGCGTCGCCGCGGTAAGGTTTCATTGTATTCGCCCCGCCATAACCGGGATCGGACGATTCCCGCAAATTACGCAGCCGTTCCAATCTGCGCTGTTTGACTTTATCTTTGACTTCCATGGAAGTCCCCTCCTAAGCGTTCTCTAGCATAGTACAGCCTATGAGGAGAGGGACAAGATTATGTAACAACGCAAAAAGAAAAAGCCCCGGAATCAGCTCGAGGCTTTTATTTCTTTTACATTCAAAACAACTCCGGTTCACGCTCCTGATGCAGTTTGACACTCATGACTAGACCTAAAGAGAGCATGTTTATAAGCAAGGACGTACCTCCGTAACTAATAAATGGAAGTGTGATCCCCGTTAACGGCATGATGCCAATCATCATCCCGACATTTTCGAAAATTTGGAAAACGAACATCGAAACAACGCCAACAACGATATAAGCGCCGCTGCGCTGCGTGCTCTGAATGGAGATGAGAATCATACGGTAAATGAGCATGAAATAGATCAACAACAAGATAGCGGAACCGCGGAAACCAAATTCCTCTCCCACAACGACAAAGATTGAATCCGAATAAGCAAAGGGAATAAAGTTACTGTGAACGGAAGTGCCTTTCAAGTAGCCTTCTCCTTCAAGCGCTCCTGAGCCAATTGCTCGCACTGCGTTACGTACCTGGTAGCTGTCGTCATCGGATACATTATGCGGATATAGGAAAGTATCAATCCGATCCATCCAGTGGCTGAAATGATATTTCTCCAACAAGAGATACAAAGAATCATGAAAATGCTTATATAGGGTAAGCATCAGAAACCCTGCCCCTGCCAGAATGAGAATACTGAACAAAACATGGGTGTATTTAATATTTCCAATCCACAGCATGCCGACAAGGATAACGACGAAAATAATGGCATTACCCAAATCAGGTTGAATCAGCACCAAAATGAATGGCAACAAAACTGCCAGGCTTACTGGAATCACATCTTTCTTCAAAAAAAGCAATTCGCCGCCGCGTCTGGCTAACAAAGCTGTGATGCATACAATCAAAATCAGCTTCACAAGCTCAGCCGGTTGAAAATTCAGTCCGCCGGGAAGTTCGAACCACCCCCGCGCACCGTGAACTTTGGCCCCGAATAAATAAACCGCAATTAAAGAAATAATGCCGATTCCATAAAGGAATGGCGATACTTTCACGAGCACCCGGTAGTCGAACAAGCTGATCCCGACAAAAGCAAGCAACCCAACCGCATACAAAACCAGGATTTTGGTGATAGAAATTGAAATGGTTGGATGATCCACAGATGCACTGTACACCATCATTGTGCTAATAATCATGAAGGCAACCAAGATGACAACAATAGGAATATCAATGTTTTTCAGTTTGGCAAGCACAGGACGATCATCCTATCCCGATAAACTTTTTCATACGTTTTACCCAGCCCGTTTTATCATCCAACTGCATCAACGGAACCGTATCCCCCAGAATTCGCCTGGCAATGTTACGATAGGCAATAGCTGCACGGGACGATGGGTTCATTACTGTCGGTTCACCTTGGTTAGCTGCTTTAATCACATATTCGTCATCAGGAACAATGCCTAACAAATCGATTGCAAGTACGGCGCATATTTCATCAATGTCCAGCATTTCGCCTTTTTTCACCATATTGGGCCGAATCCGGTTAATCACCAACTTCGGCGATGAAATCTTCTCAGCTTCAAGCAGGCCAATAATCCGGTCTGCGTCGCGCACGGCCGCATTTTCCGGCGTTGTGACAACAACCGCTTTGTCTGCACCGGCTACTGCGTTTTTGAAGCCTTGCTCGATACCCGCCGGACAATCGATAATGACGAAATCAAAATCTTTTTTGAGGTCTAGTACTATATTTCTAACATCCTCAGGCTGCACGGCATGCTTATCTTTCGTTTGTGCGGCAGGTAGCAGATACAACTCGTCGAAGCGCTTATCTTTGATCAACGCTTGCGGCAAACGGCAACGTCCTTCCACGACATCAACCAGATCGTAAATGATCCGGTTCTCAAGTCCCATCACGACATCCAAATTGCGCAGTCCGATATCGGTGTCAACCATGCAAACTTTTTTGCCCAATAAAGCCAAGGCTGTCCCCAAATTGGCGGAAGTCGTTGTTTTCCCGACGCCGCCTTTTCCTGAAGTAACTACAATCGCATCTCCCATATCTCTCACTCCCACACTGTTTTTTCCGTATATACGTCTTAACCCATCATGGATTCCGGCCCAATGCGATGAAGCTGATGCAGCTTGTCAATTTCCATCTTGCCTTCTTTGATGTAGGCGTATTCCATAAAAGCTTCCTCAATTCCCCATTCATCCGGAGGGCGGCTAATAATACCGGCAATTCTCAGCTGTGTCGGGCGCATGTGCGAAGCGGCAATAATGACACTCTCGTCGCCGTCCACGCCAGCGTGCGCCATACCGCGCAGCGAACCCATAATGTAGATGTTTCCTGTGCAAATGATAGTTCCACCAGGATTCACATCGCCAAGATAAAGCAAATCACCCTCATGATGGAGGGTTTGTCCAGAACGTATCATGCCTTTGAGCGTCTTTATCGTAGCGGCAGGCTCATCTATTTCCTGTTCAGACGGAAGTTCGCCTTCAATTGATTGGATAAGCAGATTTCCTTTTTGACGGATAATCGCGCGAATTTCTTCTTTTTGTTCTTCTGTCGCTTCGCGACTGCCTAATTTGACATGTACATGAATAATGGGTCCTGTCAATATTTGCTGATGCGTTTTCTCAAGTTTATGCTGAAGCTCCTTCAGTAAAACTTCCCACTCGCATGCGTCGTTAAGTAGAAAAACAAGGCCATCCTTGACCCCTTTTATCATCACATGATGCTTGGATACGGACATAGTTGCGTTCAGACCTCCCAACCTATACATTTCGGTTCATGTCCTGAATTCTCCTGCAAAAGGCCTAGAAATTTAATCTTCGGTTCCAGACGAAGCACTTAACTTTCCTTCGAGCAGCTTGCGCATAGGCACGTAGCAAAGCAAGGCAAAAAGCAGATTAAACAGAACACTCGGAAGCATATAGTGGGTGAGCGCGAACTTCAAATCGATATCAATCAGCTTGAATAAGCGATTAATGCCATAATTGATGAATTCAAACAACAACAAGCCGAAACCTGATATAAGCAAATTATAGAAGATTAGATTGGGCTGCTTTCGTTGAGCAAGTCCCGCTAGGTACCCGGATAGCCCCATTCCGAAGGAATAAATGCCAAGCATCGAACCATAGTAGTTGAAATCATGCAGCAACCCAAACAGCAATCCATAGATCAATGCAGAATGACGATGATGAAAAAGTCCGATAAATAGAATAAAAACCAAGGTAAAATGCGGCGCCACAAAGACTTGAGATTGCCACGAGGAAGGAATAAGCCAAGTTACAATCGTTCCTTGCAGAACAAACAGTCCGAGTAGAATGAGCCAGAGCAGATGTCGTTTCATTTTGCGCCCCACCTCATTTCACTTCAGGAACTTCAACCACAAATACTTCGCGTATATGGCTGAACGAAGCTTTGGGCTTCACCATAACCTTGTATGTGATTCCGAATTCCCCAGGGCCGATCGAGGAAATCGTTCCAACTTCAATGCCTTTTGGGAAAATCTGTCCCAGACCAGATGTAATAATGGTATCCCCGACTTTCATCGTATCCGCTTTTTCAACCTTGTTCATAACGAGCTCGCCTGAAGTGGAATCATAGGATTCTATCATCCCAAAAGGCTCATTTTCATTCCCTTTAACGGTAACGGCAACGGCTTTGGAATTATTGTCAGAATCATTGATTTCCTTGAGCAACTGCACATTGGAGTGAAAACCAAATACTTTACTTACTCTACCTACCAGACCATCTACCGTCATAACGGCCATATTCTCTTTAATGCCGTCTTTATCTCCAAGATTTATCGTTGTCGTACTGTTGTATGGATCGGTAGCCATACTGACGACTTCAGCGATACGGTACGTGTACACGTTAGCTTGCCGCTGTCGTTCCGTAAAGCCCAGTGCTTCCATGAGCCTTTTGTTCTGCGCTTCAAGCTCATTCAGACGCTGCGTATCCCTTGCATACTGCGTAAGCGTTAGCTTGAGCGTCTTGTTCTCTTCATAAATGACCCGCAGCTGGCGAATATCCTGAAAGAAACCCGCTATGGAAGAAGCGGGCTTGTAGAAGAGGCCTTGTGTCCACGAAACAGAGTCTTTCACAAATTTCTCCGGCCACGTCATAGGCGCCCGGTTTCCAAGGGTCAGTCCCATTAGAATAAAGAAGCAGATCAGGCCGAACATCAAAAAAATCAGCCTCTTGTTCCCCATAAATTTAAACAAATTGAGCACCTTCTAACGAATGTTTAACGCTTATACTTTGAAGTGGGTCCCGATCTCGTCTTGAACAAATGAATATTTTCCAGCGCGCGGCCAGTTCCAATAGCTACACAGTCCAGCGGATTGTCTGCGACAAGTACGGGCATTCCGGTTTCTCTTGAAAGCAAGCGATCTAGATTGCGGAGCAAGCCTCCTCCGCCAGTCAAAACAATACCGCGATCCATAATATCAGCGGAAAGCTCCGGCGGGCATTTCTCAAGCGTAACCTTTACCGCATCCACAATCGCATTGACCGTATCGGTCAGCGACTCGGTGATCTCATCCGAAGTAACGCTTAGCGTCTTAGGCAGGCCGGATACAAGATCACGACCTCGGATTTCAAGCGTTTCCGGCACTTCCATCGGGAGGGCGGAGCCGATTTCCATTTTCAACGTCTCGGCGGTACGCTCCCCAATCATCAAATTGTATGTACGTTTAATGTATTGAATGATGGCCTCGTCCATTTCATCGCCTGCTATGCGAATCGAGCGGCTGGTAACTATGCCTCCCAGAGAGATCACGGCTACTTCTGTCGTTCCGCCGCCGATATCGACTACCATGCTGCCTGTCGGCTCCCACACCGGTAGATCAGCGCCGATCGCAGCTGCAAAAGGTTCTTCAATCGTATAAGCTTCACGCGCCCCCGCTTGCTTGGTTGCATCCTCAACCGCTCTCTTCTCGACGGCTGTAATCCCAGATGGCACGCATACCATGACACTCGGATGACGCTGGAAAAGCCAACGCTGTTTCTGGGCCTGTCTCAGAAAATAGCGAATCATCGTCGATGTCGTCTCGAAATCAGCGATGACGCCATCTTTCATCGGGCGGATCGCGCGGATATTGCCTGGTGTCCGTCCAATCATTTTTTTAGCTGCGTCTCCGACAGCTTCAATTGTTTTTGTATCAGTACGAAGGGCAACCACAGAAGGCTCCCTAACGACAATTCCTCTGCCTTTTACATAAACAAGCGTATTAGCTGTACCCAAATCAATGCCTAAATCTTTCGTAAAACCACCGAACATGGCAGTTGCTCCTTTCTTTCCTGTTGCGTCTTAGTCTCTGTCAGACCTGCATCCCATGTTTGTCATTCTCGTCTACCTTTTCAAAAATACCGCCTCATCATCAAGCGTAAATCTTATTATATTACATATAGCCTTGTTCCTTCAAACTTATGAATTTTTGATCACCGATAATGACATGATCCAGCACTTCGATCCCTATAATCGAGCCCGCTTCCACCAGTCGATGTGTTAGCTGAATGTCTTCCGGACTGGGCGTTGGGTCACCGCTTGGATGATTGTGGACACAAACAATAGAAGCGCTGCTCCGCTTAATCGCTGCGCGAAACACTTCACGCGGATGTACGATGGATGCATTCAGAGAGCCCATCGACAAAGTCTCTTGAGCAAGCACATGATTTTTCGTGTTCAAAAACAGGCAAACGAAGTGTTCCTTCTGCAAATAACGCAAATCCTCGCTGACGAGGTCCGCGATATCTTTGGGTGAACGAATCGTCGCTCGTTCTGTTAACGAACTCTTCGCTATTCTGCGCCCAAGTTCAATTCCAGCCTGGATTTGCAATGCCTTGGCATCTCCGATTCCTCTTATTTCGGTAAGCTGATCCTTGCTCATATCAACCAAACTGCGCAGACCTCCGCACTCACTTAGAATACGTCCAGCTAATCGAAGCGCCGACTCCGAGACAGTCCCTGTGCGAAGTAAAATAGCTAGTAATTCCGCGTTGCTCAGCGCCCCCGCTCCAAACTGGAGCATACGTTCTCTTGGTCTCTCCTCTTGCGGTACTTCTTTAAGCATCAAGCTTATGGCTTCCATGAATTCCCCTCTTTCACACTATGTAGGTTATGTTACTTCTTAGTATCCCATTCATCCGGTAAAGCCCTGATAAATATAAAAAGCCCTCGGCTATTGGGATCCGAGGGCTTCTAGGACAATTGTTCATTATGGGTATGCGGGCAGACCATTGCATGAAGACGCTGGAGTATACTGCCAATCGTATGCTGGTCGAAATATAGTTCCATCTGCTTTTCCGCATCTGAAAACATAGTTCCCATCAATTTATCCATCTTGGACGATACCATACAGGATGTGTTCTCATCACCTGAGCACCAGCTTGGCTTCAGTGATCCCTGACAGGTTAATCGATATATCTCACCAAGTGTGACCCCGTCAGGATTACAGCTTAGTATAAAACCGCCGCCAATGCCTTCCTTCGTCGATACATAGCCTGCTTTTCGAAGAAAGCCCATTACTTTGCGAATGCGAGCTGAATGCGTGGATACGTTCGCTGCAATTTCCTCACTGGTTGCCATATGTTCAGGCAAATGAGCCAGCAATACAAGACTATGGACGGCTATCGTAAATTCGCTGTTCATGGCAGAGTATACCTCCCGGTAGCATTGCATGTGATGACTTGTTGCTTACTGTTATTGTAACCGTTACAGATTACACAGTCAATGCACAACCGCCATTTCCCAAGACGAGCGATCCCCCTTGAAGACACTAAAGAACGTGAATATCAAACGAAAGAAGCAAGTCGCTTAATAATGACAAAGGAAGCCCAACCACATTGAAATAATCGCCTTCGATGGATTCTATGATTGTTGCGCCGAGCCCTTGAATCGCGTAAGACCCTGCCTTATCTTTAGGCTCACCTGTAGCGATATAACGGCGAATTTGTTCATCGGACATAGGCTTCATTGAAACCCGCGTCACACGGTGAGAAACAACATGCCTTCCTGTAGCTGCATCCAGACAAGCGACGCCGCTGTATACTTCATGAACGCGACCTTGCAGCGCTTTAAGCATCTGGAAGGAGTGCTCTTCATCGACAGGCTTGCCCAACACTTCGCCTTGATACACCACAACGGTATCAGATCCGACGATGATGCCTTGCTTTTCATTATCTTGAAGCAGTTCGCGTACGGTTGAAGCTTTGCGTATCGATAGCAGCTCCACCAAATCGGCAGGCGTTATTTTTCCTTCGACGGTCTCATCCGCATCGCTGACCCGAATGATATAAGGAAGTCCGAGCGATTGGATCAGCTCCTGCCTCCGCGGCGAAGACGAAGCAAGAATAAGTGTTTGAATGGTTGTAAGGCTCAATGCTAACAGCTCCTAACTTAAGTGTCATTCATAAGAGGTTTAAGGCCCCTATTCCGTTTATAGCTTGCGGTACAAGAAATAGGCTCCTACTAATCCGAGAATGCTGCACAGATTTAGTTTGACCAGAAGATGAAGCTCATATTTCACAACTTGCAAATCTGCTTTTGGCTCCCAATTAATTTGCGCCGACTTGGTCAAAAAAGCGAGAGCAGATACCGGCGCCAGCAGCTGGCCTACGATAATTCCGGTAAGAAGACCCACGATTAAAAAGATGATTAGTGTGACGGTGCCTTTTTTCATAGCTGCCATCCTCTCTTCTATGTACAAGCCTATTATACTTGCATCTCCTTTTATTTACCATGACAAACATGATCGAATGGCGTATCTTACCTGCTTACACAGAGAGCTGATCCTAGTAAGATAGTCATTGGAGGTATTACCGCACATGAGTCTACTAAAGAAATTCCTCGTTTTTTCATTGTTACTTACTTTCGCTTTCCCTTATCAAGCATTCGCCTACACAGTTGTTGTCGATGCCGGTCACGGCGGAAGCGATCCGGGCGCCATCGGCGTTAACGGCTTGCAAGAAAAAGATGTCAATCTGGACATTACCCAGAAATTGAGAGATGAGCTTCTACAACAAGGCTATGACGTCGTCATGACACGAACCGATGATCGTTACTGGTCACTCGCCCAGCGCGTGGAATATGCGAACAATCAAAATGCTGACTTTTTTGTATCCGTTCATGCAAATTCGCACGCAAATTCCAAAGTAAACGGCTCAATGGTGCTTTATTATGATGATGCTTACCCCCAAGAAGATTATCCGGCCAGCGAAACGATGAAGCTGATGACACCTTACAGCAAAGATCTGGCGCAAAATGTGCTGAATGCCTTGGTAGCCGCATCAGGCACTGCCAACTTAGGACTCGTGCCAAGTGCCGTTTATGTCGCAAGAATGGGCACAGTTCCAAGCATTTTGGTAGAGACCGCTTTCTTAAGCAATTCAAGCGAAGCAGCTCTGTTAGCGGACGACGCGACTCGGGCAAAGATGGCAGCCGGAATTGCCAAAGGCATCGCAGCTTACGTACCGCCTGTATTTACTGACACAATAGGTCACTGGGCGCGAGAAGCCATTTTGCGGATGAAAGATAAGAAATGGGTTGAAGGTATCGGTAACCGTTATCAACCCGAGCGTGCATTGACCCGAGCTGAGTTCCTGACAGTAATGGATCGTATGTTTACGTTCAGTCAGTTAAACGATGTGTGCGGGACAAGCAGTTCAGCCGGGTCGGTCACAGCCGCGGTATATGGCTGCAAAGCGGACAGCGGCTCATCGTCAGCAACAACGAATGGATACAAGGACCTTCCCGCGACCCACTGGGCGAGTCCTGTTTTCGCGAGCGCGAAGAAGTTGAACTTACTCCAGGGCTATCAAGATGGAACGATACGTCCGGATCAACCGATTACGAGAGGCGAGGTTGCGGTCCTGTTCGATCGATTGCTTCAAATGGCACAGCCTGCCGCCAAACAGATTTCTGCTACAGCAAGTCAGAAATTCGACGATGTACCCGTTTCATTATGGAGTGCCAAGGCGATCTATTCGCTGAAAAGTCTCGGCATCATTCATGGCATGACTGAAACTACGTTTAAACCGGAGCAAACGATCACAAGAGCGGAAATAGCCGCTATGATGGACCGTTACACTTCGAAATAAAATAAGCAGCCTGTCACCTGATAGAAATGGTGACAGGCTGCTTATTTGGTTTCTCACGCGCCAACCTTCTTGAGCAGCTCTTTCTGCGCGATGATGTACTGCATCATCGCAGATTGTGCTTGCCAAAGCATTGCGATTGATGGCGCTTTTTTGTACTCCTCCATCGATTGAACCGCACCGTTCAACGCCTTTGTCATCGTCTGAACAAACGGTTTCGTTTCATCGTTCAAACCTTCATTGACTGAAGATGACAAGGCTGTCAGCGATTGATGCGAGGTACGAATAGCTTGCAGCGAGCTCTCTGCCAAGGCGGTTGGTTTCGGTTCAGCTAGATGAACAACGGTTATTCCGCTAATGGTGCGAATGAGCTTATCGCCTTCCGTAATCAGCGGCCCGACCGCCTCTGGCTTCTTGCCGCTCCACCGAATGCCGCTCACTGCAGGGATATCCATATTTTTAATGTACACCTCTAGTGATTTATCCTGTACTTGAAGCTGCTGGCTTAAGGCCAACGCTTCATCCCTTGATGACGCAACCCCGACAAAAACGGTAAGCTTCTCGCTTCCTTCCAATGCCGATGCCAAACCTTTTTTCTTCAGGCTGTCCTGGGCAGTTTGAGCACTTGACAGCGTACTGAATACACCATTTTGCAGGAAGGCATAGGTTTTGGCGGGAATCTGAACCTGCGTAATACCTGCTGCTGTTGATGGATTCTCGGGAGACTGCTCGGTCGCTGCCGGCTTAGGGGCATCCGTTACGGTTACTGCAGTGCCTGCTGTAGCCTTGCTTGGCGCTGCGATCTGAGCATTCGGTGAAGCGACAGCCGTCTTCTCTCCTTGTTCGCGATCTGTCGTGAACATCGAAAGCACAAAAAAACCAAATGCTACACCGGTGATCACCGCACCTGCAACCGAGGTCGCAATCCGGATCCAAGGCGCACCCGACGATTTGGCATATCTGGCTCCGGTACCCGGCTCTACATAAGGACCTTTGGCCGTCCAGGTTGTCCAATCGTCTTGATCAACTTGAGGCGCTGGGCCTGATCTTTCCGGCTCCTGAGATTGCCTTCTCTCCACGGGATGCTCCCTAGTTGCTTGCGATTCTCGAATAATGCGCTCTACCCTTTCACCTTCCGTCTCTATCGAGCTCGTCCAACTGCCGAAATCCGTTGTGAATGTATTCAGTGCATGCGATTCGAATAAGCTCTCGACTTGCTGTCTCTCCGCTTTTTCTACTGAAGTGACTTCTTCTGAAAATTCATTCTCCTTAAGCAACGTCTCTGTGACCTCGAATTCTTCTTGATAGAGAGGGATCACTTTGTCCTCCGAATCCACGGCGTCTCTCGCTTTGCGGCTTGCTTCCGGCTGATCATTTTGATCGAATCGATATGTGATTCTTGCTTTGCTCATAAGGTTCTCTCCTTCATCCTAATCTTGTATTACTAGATTATGATTAAGAGAATCGAAATATGTTCGCTGAAAAATAAAAACCTGAGGTGTGCCTCTCCTTATCTAGAGCCATACGCTTGAGCGTAGGGAGGGAACTTAAGTATGAGGTTCCAACCGCTGTTAAAGTCGTGTTCCTTGAATTTACAAGGTGGTGCGAACACGACTTAAAGGCGGACGCTATCACTTTTCCACCCCACACCCATCCCCTTCTCTGTTCTACGCTGTGCTAACTTCCACTTCTCTTTCCCCTAACTGTTCCTCGATTCGGTATTCCTATCCATGAATGCTTTTGTAAGATCCCGGGTACAATTCGCCTCCGCAGACTTCGCATGAAACCGGAGGAGGTACTGCCGGACCGCCAATTCCACATGCACAGCGATATCCACGGAACTACGATGTCTTATTCCACGATAACGTCCCTTACCTCCCCTTGAAGCGGAACTAGGGTGCGTTAAATGAGCGAAAATATGCTTACAACCCAGCATTTCCTACTCATAACGCACGGTAGTTCCGCGAAATGTCCCTACAACCGAAAATGCCGCTTCATAACGCACCCACGTTCCGCTAACCCGTGCAAAAACAGACGATCTCTCGCAGATCGAGGCGGTATTTCAATACGCCAACCCGCTGTGGCACTTCCGGATCTTCTACGTCCATCCTTTCAAATACTCCTACCACACGATGCATGCGGAATCTCTCCGCTCTGCGAGCTCGTCACACACTCATACCTGACGACAAAAAAAGACCGTCTCAAGCCGCTAGCGGCTTAAAACGATCTTATCCATAAACGTTAAACACTCGTGCCATGCTGACTGCGCAGCGCCTTGGCCAAGCCGTCCGCGGCTTTCCAGATATCGCCTGCACCCATCGTCAATACCAAATCATTAGGCTGTACGTGGCCAATTAAATATTCGAGTACTTCATCCCTCGTTGGAATATGCTGAACGCTCGGATTGCTATTGCTCCGAATAAGCTCTACCAGCTTCGCGGAATCCACACCCTCGATGCGTTTTTCCCCCGCTGGCGAATAAATATCCGTAATGATGACTTCATCCGCCTCTTCGAATGAGCGGCTGAACTGCTCGAATAAATAATAGGTCCGCGTATAACGCTGTGGTTGAAATACCGCTACGATGCGTTTGCCAGTTGCTTTCGCCGCAGAAATCGTCGCTTGAATTTCAGTAGGGTGATGGGCGTAATCGTCAATAACCAATATATTACCCACTTCCCCCAACACTTGAAATCTTCGTTTAGCGCCGCGAAACTCTAAAATAGCATCTGCAATCTGATCGAAGGAAAGACCTGCTTCCAGACAAGTAATGAGCGTAGCCAGTGCATTGTAAACGTTATGCTTACCGGGTACGGACAAAGCAATTTGCCCTAAAGTCACGCCTTTATGCTGCACGGTAAATGTAACTTTTCGGTCTCCTAAGGAGATATCGCTAGCTACATAATCAGCGTCACTGTGTATCCCGTACGTAATCACTTCACTTTGAATCTGCGGAATCATTTCACCTAGAAAAATGTCATCTCGACAGACGACCGCTTTTCCGCCAGGTCTTACTTGACTAAGAAATTGCGCGTACGCTTTTTTCAAATTCTCGAAATCCCCATTGTAGTTTTCCAAGTGGTCTGCTTCTATATTGTTCACCAATGCGAGTGTTGGATGATATTGTAAAAACGTGCCGTCGCTCTCATCCGCTTCAGCTACTACAAATTCACCTTTCCCCGCTTTGGCGTTGCTGCCTACGTTCATAATCTCTCCGCCAATGATATAGGTCGGATCAATCCCGCATATCTCCATCACAAGGGCGATCATCGACGAGGTCGTCGTTTTGCCGTGTGCGCCTGCCACCGCAATGCCCTTGCGTTCATTCATTAACCGCGCAAGCATCTGCGAGCGATGAATAATCGGGATATTGAGCTCTTCGGCCGCCTGCATTTCCACATTATCTTTCGCTAATGCAGTGGAATATACAACCAGATCCGCTCCCGAAACGTTTTGCGCTTCATGTCCTATAAATACTTGAGCTCCCTTAGCTTTCAACTTCTCTGTAAGCTCCTGCTGCGCCAGATCGGAACCCGAAATCCGGTATCCCATTTCAAGCATGACCTTGGCAATGGCACTCATTCCGTATCCGCCGATGCCGATAAAATGTACATGTTCTGCTTGACTCACGCCGTTCTCACCATCCTTTTTCAGAATCGGTTTGATAGGTAATCCAAGAACGAACATCGGAGATTAAATACAGCGTGCCGGATACGACCGCCAGATCATCCTGCTCAGTTCTGCTTGTTAGGGTTTTCAATGCCCGCTTCCAGTCGCGTTCCACGATGATGTCAACTTTCCGGTCCATATCGTGAAGCAGTTCAGCCGCAAGCTCGGCAAGCCGAGAGGCATCCCCTTTTTTATGAAAATCTGGTTCGGTAAGGATGAGAGTATCCACCAATGGTAGTATATGCCTGAGATAGCCCGTATGATTCTTCGTCGAGAGCATTCCTATCATAAAGTGCAACTTCTTGTAGCTATACACGCTTTGCAGCGCTGCAGCCAGCGTTTCCGCTCCTTCCGGGTTGTGCGCGCCGTCTAACAAGATGCGGGGCTGGCTCGACACCATCTCCAATCTGCCCGGCCAACGTGTCTCTAAGAGACCGTTATAGAGAATCTCGTCATCTACGATACATGCGTTATATTGACGAAGCACCTCAAGCGTCATTACAGCAACTGCCGCATTCGTCAGCTGATGCTTGCCATTGAGCGAAATTGGAACCTCTTTCAAATGGCGAAAGGGGCCGGCAAAATCGAAAGTTTGATGATCCAGCGCACTTGAAACGGCCGTGTAACTGAACTGCTGACCAAGCGAATACAAAGCCGCTTTCTTCTCTTTCGCCGTCTTCTCGATAACACTCCACACATGTTGAGGTTCCACAGCCGTGATGACAGGTACGCCTGATTTGATAATGCCGGCTTTCTCTGCAGCAACTTGCTCCAAGGAATCTCCCAATATTTCCATATGATCATGACCCACATTGGTAATAATGGTAACGACCGGATTCACAATATTCGTGCTATCCAGCCTTCCCCCTAAACCTGTTTCCCATACGACATAATCCGGATAAGCTACCTTGCCAAAATATAAAATAGCCAGCGCCGTAGAAATCTCGAACATGGACGGAGAACCCACTTCCGTCTCCGCGATCTCATCGACGATCGGTTTCATCTCATTAACCAAGCGCCGGAGCACATCGTCTTCAATATCTGCTCCGTTCACTTGGATACGATTCGTATACTTCTCCAAATAGGGGGAAGTGAAGGTACCTACATCATATCCGGCTTTGCACAGCACAGAAGTTAAGTAGGCGCAGGTCGACCCTTTCCCGTTTGTTCCGGCCACATGAATGAACTTCAGCCTGCGTTCAGGGTGCCCCAGCCGTTCCATCAGCATTTCCATACGCTGGAGGCCTGGCTTCATGCCAAGCTTTTCCATCCGGCCTACAATCCAGGCAATGGCCTCTTGCGCCGTCTGAAAAGGCGCCGGATTGGAATCTTTGATTTCAGTCATAGAACTCATCCTCTTTACTATATGAATCACCTTGTTTTCGTAACTAGGCGATTGCTTTATTTTCCATAATTACCCTTTTAATTCCGCTAATCGAGCAATGACTTTGTCCCTCTTATCGGCATAGTCTGCAAGCTTTGCTTTTTCCTCGTCAATAACTTTGGCTGGCGCCTTCGCAACAAAGCCTTCGTTGCTTAATTTCTTCTCGATACGCTCTACCTCGCCGCGGAGGGTTTGGAGCTCTTTATCCAGTCGAACAAGCTCTTGCGCGATATCAATCAAACCCGCTAGCGGCAAGAAAAGCTCCGCCCCAGTGATGACCGAAGTCATCGCTTTCTCAGGAGCAGCCATCTCAGCGTCAATTTGAAGCAGCGACGTGTTGCAGAAGCGGCGCAAATACTCTTCATTGCTGCGCAAAATGTTTTGCGCTTCGCTGCTAGCCGGCTTCACCAGCAATTCAACTTTCTTGCTCATCGGCACGTTGACTTCCGCGCGAATGTTACGAACGGAGCGAATCGCTTCCATGAGAAGCTCCATTTCGCGAACCGCATCCGGAGATTCGAAAGCTGCATTCTCTGTCGGCCAAGCCGCCAATGTAATCGTCTCGCCTTCATGCGGCAAATGCTGCCAAATCTCTTCGGAGATAAACGGCATGAACGGGTGAATCAAACGCTGCGTTTGGTCAAGCACATAGGCCAGAACAGATTGTGTTTTCTTTTTAGCCTCAGCGTCTGCGCCATATAAGCTCAGCTTACTGAACTCAATATACCAGTCACAGAGATCGTCCCAAATGAAGTTGTACAGCAAGCGGCCAGTTTCACCGAATTCATAGCTATCAATCAATCGCGTTACTTCACGAACGGTTTCGTTCAAGCGATGCAGAATCCAGCGATCCGCAGTCCCCATAGGACCCGAAAGATCGATATCAGCAGCCGTCACGCCTTCCAAATTCATCAAGGCAAAGCGGGAAGCATTCCAAATTTTATTGGCAAAGTTACGCGCTTGCTCCACACGTTCCCAGCGGAAGCGCAGATCTTGCCCCGGGGTGCTGCTCGTCGAAATCATATAGCGCATCGCATCAGCGCCGTATTTCTCAATAACCTCGAGCGGATCGACGCCGTTACCTAGCGATTTGGACATTTTACGGCCTTCCGAATCGCGAACAAGACCGTGCATGAGCACGTCTTTGAACGGAATTTGATCGGTAAACTCCAGAGCTGTAAAAATCATACGTGCAACCCAGAAATAAATAATGTCGTAACCAGTTACAAGTACAGACGTCGGATAGAATCGCTTCATATCCTCCGTTTCATTCGGCCAACCAAGTGTCGAGAACGGCCATAATGCTGAACTGAACCACGTATCCAGCACATCGTTGTCTTGGCGTATGTTGCTGCTTTGGCAATGAGAGCAAGCCATAGCGTCCTGGCGTTCAACGGTGACGCCGCCGCAATCCGCGCAATGCCATGCCGGAATGCGATGTCCCCACCAGAGCTGCCGGGAAATACACCAATCGCGCACATTCTCGATCCAGTGCAAGTACGTTTTCTCGAAACGATCCGGTACGAAATTCACGCCTTTGCCGGATTTCTGCGCTGCAATCGCTTGGTCTGCCAGCGGCTGCATTTTGACGAACCACTGCGTGGACAAATATGGCTCAATAACAGCGCCACTGCGCTCGCTATGGCCTACTTGATGCACGTGCTCTTCAATTTTCAAAAGCACGCCCTGTTCTTTCAAATCAGCCACGATCTGCTTACGGCAGTCGAAACGATCCAAGCCTTGGTAAGGACCTGCATTCGCATTCATCGTGCCGGATTCGTCCATGACGAGAATTTGCGGGAGATCGTGCCGTTTGCCGACTTCGAAATCGTTCGGATCGTGCGCAGGCGTAATTTTCACAGCGCCGCTTCCGAACTCTTTATCTACATACTCATCTGCGATAACGGGAATCTCGCGATTCACGATCGGAAGCAGCAGCATTTTGCCAATGAGGTGCTGATAGCGCTCATCCTTCGGATGAACGGCAACAGCCGTATCGCCGAGCATAGTCTCAGGCCGAGTCGTGGCAACAACGATGGAACCGGATCCGTCTGTCGTCTTGTATTCCAGATGGTACAGCGCACCCTGAACTTCCTTATATTCCACTTCTATATCGGACAAAGCCGTACGGGCAGCAGGATCCCAATTAATAATATAGTTACCGCGATAGATCAGGCCTTTTTCATAGAGGCTTACAAAAACTTCACGCACCGCTTGCGAAAGACCTTCATCCAGCGTAAAACGCTCGCGGGAGTAATCCAGCGAAAAGCCCATCTTCGCCCATTGTTCGCGAATGGTATTCGCGTACTGCTCTTTCCATTCCCAGACCTTCTCCAGGAATTTCTCGCGGCCCAGATCATAGCGGCTCTGCCCTTGCTCCCGCAGCTTTTGTTCCACTTTCGTTTGCGTTGCGATTCCTGCATGGTCAGACCCAGGCAGCCAGAGGGTATCATACCCCTGCATCCGCTTCGTGCGCGTCAATATATCCTGCAGCGTGAAATCAAGCGCATGCCCGATATGAAGCATACCCGTCACGTTCGGAGGGGGGATGACAATCGTATACGTCTCGGCGTCAGGGCGATTGCCGGCTTTGAAAAACTCATTTTTGATCCAATAATCATACCATTTGCGCTCGGCTTCCTTCGGATCATACGTCGTAGGCATTTGCAGTTGTTCCTTGGTTTCATTGGCTTCGGTCATATCATTACCTCCATGGCTTTTATCGCTGTCAAACAGGCATAAGGAGCCTGTGATTCCTCTGAAACATCCTCGCTTACTCAAAAAAAACAAAAAAAGCCCTTCGCCGCAAAGGACGAAAGGCTTGCTTCCGTGGTACCACCTTCATTCCACACAGCTTCAAATAAAGAAGCGCGTGGCTCTCAAACAGATAACGGCTGCGGCCGGCAAACGCTGTAGAAAGCGAGAAGAGACTCCTCTTTACTATCACGTTTACAACTCCGGGGTGACTTCGATCGGCTGCTTCCTATGGAACCTTTCAGCGCTGCAGTTCCACTCTCTGAAGGGGCTATCCGCCTACTACTCCCTTTCAACGTTTCCAGTATTACTCAAAATGATTTACATCATATAATAACGAACATTTGAAATAGAGTCAATATATCATTCCAGTATTGCCGATTATACGTACATTATGCATCTGCCGAAAAGATGCAGCCGTCCCGCAGCAAATTTTCATAATAGTCCGTTTTGACGTTAACTGCCTCAATCAGCGACTCCAGATCACGCATCTGTTCAAGCAAATGCAGCTTGTGTGTCCGAAGAAGTTTTAAGCGGTCTTCAACGAGCTGAGGGCTGGCATTACCTTTCTTTACTCGCTCAATCAGACAACCCTCCTGCAAAAACACAGTCATATGCTCCAGCGACATGCCCGTTTTTTTGAGCGAACCAATAAAAGCAAGCAAGTTTACATCCGCTTCGGTAAAACTGCGCACGCCCGTGCTCGACCTCGCAATTCCGGGCAGGAGCCCCATCTTCTCATAGTAACGAATCGTATGCGCGGACATTCCTGTTTGCTTCTCTACCTCGCGTATGAACAAGTTCATTCCTCCTGACTTAGCAGCACAATTTTCCCAATTGCCGATTGTCTTTTCACAAGTTCGTGCGCCAGCCCAGCTTCACTGAAGTCAAACATGCGCGATATTAAAGGTTTAATTTTTCCCCGTGATAAGAGATCGAACAACTCTGTCAAATCCGTTCGGAAGTGATCCGGCTTCTGTTGCTTGGCGCCTGTCGTGCTAAAAGCAATTGTTTGGACGGATTCCGACTGCGAGCCGGGCTCCGATAGCTGCATCCATTGACCTGCAACCTCTTGAATCTTATCTTGAGATGGCTGCTGATCTTCCAATATGGATGTAAATCCATATCCAACCAGTATGCCTCCAGCTTTCAGCACTTGCTTCGATCGCTCCCAATTCTCTTGGCCGATTGGATCAAACACAGCGTCGATGCCATGCGGAGCTTCCTGCCCAATCACTTTTACAAAATCATCCTGCTTGTAATCAATCAGTTTAGCTCCATATTCAGCTAATGCCGCATGCTTATGCGCGGAAGCTGTTCCATACATGTTCAAGCCATACAATCGCCCTAAATCGAGCAAGGCAGTACCCACGCCGCCTGAGGCTCCATGGATGAGAATTCGGCCGTTAGTTTCGATAGAAACAATGCGGTTCAGCATTTGGTAAGCTGTCACATAGTTCAGCACAAGCGCGACTGCCTCCCCAACATTTACCCCACTAGGAACCTCAATAGCTTCTGATTCCTGTACACAAATGTTCCTTGTATATCCGCCCGTTCCTTGCGTCATAGCTGCCACAAGCGTTCCTAAACGCGACTTCGATACACCGTCGCCAACCGCGTCTATTTCTCCTATTATATCATATCCAGGGGTAAAGGGCGTTTTCGGAGTGCCCGGATACACCCCTTCTCTTCGCATGCTATCCGCAAGTGCGACACCAATTGCTTTGACCTTGATCCGTACTTCCCCATAGCCAGGCGTTGGCATCGGGCTTTGAATGATTTGGAGCACCTCCGGACCGCCATACCTCGTAACGATTATCGACTCATTCTTCTTTTCATTTGTAATCATCATGCATCATTCTCCTTTTACTAATCGGATTTGGCTTTAGAAAGACTGTAAACCTTAGAGTCGACTCTAAGTCAAGCTAATATTTTGACTATCGTTCCGCAGCAACATAAAGAGCCCCCAGCCGCGTAATCGCAGCCAGAGGCTCTTGTTATGTACTTTATTTGGGCAAGTAGATAACCTGCCCCGCGCTTACTTCCTGATCGCTAAGACGATTCAATAATTGCAGCTCGCGTGGATTAACCTGATACTTTTTTGCGATAGTTTCCAGCGTTTCTTCTCTCTGTACGATACACATCTTCAGCTTGCGGAATTCTTGCGAACCCGCGCTGCTCTGCAAAAACAGACGCTTCCATTCTACGGCATCTATTTTCGCATCTTCAGCCGCCTGCGCGTCCGCCCCCTCCTTGCGCTTATCGGAAAGAACCGCGCCTGCTTTGGACAAAAGCGATTTGATGCCATAGGGATTGATGTCAACCGCTTCATTCGCCTTCTTGCCGAAAGCAACCTTAAGCTCTTTCTTCTCTTCCGTAACAACCGTGTTCTCTTGATGAGGCGTCACCTTCAATTCAGTAGATTCCACCTCCACAACAAAATGGCTATCTGCAGGAGGTTCCACTTCTTGTACAACGGGCTCCTGCTGGACTAAAGGAGCCGTATTTACAAGCTCAGGCTCAGGTTCAGGTGCCGGTGTGTACGGATAAGTTGGCTCTTGATACGGTGTAGGCACAGGTTCATGGGGCGATGTCGGAGGCGCTGGTTCATTACGAGTGAAGTCCGCTTGGTGAATAAACGTAATCTCCTCTTCCTCCCGCCAGCGCTCGATCGGAGCTGAAACCATTTCCACTCCGGTCAAGGACAAGACACCTGTCACATTCAAGCTTCTCGCAGACAATAAGTCCACATCAAAATTCTCGATTTCGATCTGAATGTCATCCACGCGATGAATCCGGTTAAGCGGCAGGGTAATTTCCACAGGAATCAAGTGCTCCAGAGACCGTGGCTCTTCCCCCTCAATACTGGAATAATTGCCTGTTAGCAGTAAATTTCCTTTCAGGATCGCCTGATCGTCAAGTGTTATTACCTGAATGTGCGGAAGCAGTTCAACGTCGTTTAACTCTTGTATGCCCGCTAATCCTTCATGCAGGTGGACGCGTTCATAAATATCAAATCTTAATCCTGGTTGCTGTTCAGCCACTGTACATCCTCCCTTCCTTCAATCCGCAATGCGATTGGCATTCGAATTATACAACCATTACATTCTTTGTCTCTAAAAGTATATGGGTGAAAAGGAGAAGGCATGACTACATTTTTATTAAGCTTTCAGCTTATCCAGCAATTTCAGCATATCTGCAGGCCAAGGAGCATGCGCCGTAATCTGTTCGCCTGTGACGGGATGGTCGAACAATAACCGTTCGCCATGGAGCGCTTGCCGGTTCAGTAGCGCCGCTGAGCCCCCATAGAGCGTATCGCCGATAAGCGGATGCCCCGCATGACTAAGGTGAACCCGAATCTGGTGCGTACGTCCTGTCTCCAGCTTAAGCTCGATATGAGCGGCACCTCTCATCTGCCTAACAACATGGTAATGAGTAACCGCCGGATCTCCCGTAGGCGTCACTCGGCGCTTGCCGGAATGATGGCGATCCCGGCCGATCGGTGCGCCAAATGTTCCTTGACTCGCGCGAAAAGTGCCCTGTGCGAGTCCCGCGTACCTGCGGTCGATCCGTTTATCTCGCATCGCTTCATCCAGCAGGATATGCGCCCATTCATTTTTGGCGTAGAGAACAGCTCCCGTCGTATCTTGGTCCAATCGATGAATATGCCTAATCCCGCAGGCTTGTCCCGTCGAGGCAAAATAATAAGCCACTGCGGAGGCCAATGTCCCCGATTGCCCAGCTTCAGCAGGATGAATCGACATCCCTGCCGGTTTATTCACGACCAGACAAAACTCGTCTTCGTAACAAATATCCAAATCAGCATACTCCGGGACAAACGATGCTTTTTCCTCTGGGAACATGCGCAGGAGAAGCTTATTTCCTTGCACAAGAACTCCCCCTTGCGAAGCCAGCCGCAGAAATAGTTTGCGAGGAACCGGCAGTATGGCCGACAGTTCTTCAATCGCGCGGGGCTGCAGCGCTTTCCACTGTGCATGAGGAAGGGGCAATTCCAGCCATTCTCCTTTGCGCTTCCAAGCCATCATGATTTCGACCGTTTAAAAGAAATGACGATCACGGCTAGCACAAGAAGAAAGCCAAAAACCAACAAACCCAAATCTATCGGGAAATCAAAAAAATAATATCTTTTCATAGTAAATGAAAACTCCTTAAGCGTGAGGAATATCGTACACTTTATTTTAACAATTACCAATAACAATTGCATGTGAAATTATGATAATATAAGTCTAGTATTGTGTTTTTTCGACATCGTCGCAGGAAGTAGATTCTGTAGAAAAAGAGAGCAGGAGAGGAATAACCTTGGGTACTGCAATATTGGATCATTTTCGTAGTTATAGTTGGCTGAAACGTATGCTGCTTGCAATAGCGGCGTTTACATTTCTTTGTTCAAGCTTTTTATTTTTGACTCCCCCTGGCGAGTATTTGCGCGAGTATATGGCCAAAACGGTCATCACAACGCAGCATCGTGACTGGGCATGGATCTTTGTAGGGGCGGAGCGCAGGGACCAAATGGTGCTGGAAATGCAAAACCTGACGGAGATTAACTCGGTCGAAAAACAAGATTTGCATGCGGTTAAGTATAATAAAAACCGCTCTACGGACAACCTCGTCAAAGTGGAAGACATATCCGGCCAGTTCTGGAAAGGCAAGAAAATGTACGTGTACGATCCAAGAACGATTCGCGTTGTTGTCCCCGCCAAGCAAGGCGAAGGCGAACGCATAACGTCGATGGTTGAACGCACGGGGGCTGTCGCCGGTGTCAATGGCGGAGGATTTAACGATCCGGACGGGCTTGGCAACGGATTTGCGCCGATTGGAGCTATTATGTCCGGTGGCCAGATCCTCTATACCGACCAAGACGGCAGCGTGCCTCAACACATCGTCGGGTTTACCAAAGAGGGTACGCTCATTATCGGAAAATATACGATTAACGAGCTTCTCAGTTTGAATGTAACGGATGCCGTCTCCTTCTACCCCCGCGTTATTGCTAACGGCAAACCGCTGATTACTAGCGGCGACGGAGGCTGGGGACGCGCACCGCGTACCGCAGTCGGGCAAAAAGCGGACGGTACGGTCATCTTCATCGTCATCGACGGCCGCCAAACGCACAGCGTAGGCGCGACACTTAAAGAAGTACAGGATTTATTCCTTGCTGACGGCGTCATTAACGCAGGCTTCTTGGATGGCGGAGCTTCCTCCGAACTTGTTTATAATGATGAGCTGGTGACCAAGCCTTCCAGCCGTTACGGCGAGCGCAGATTGCCATCCGCTTTCCTTGTATTCGATCATCCGGAAAGCGTCAAGGTAAATAATGTTTGGGAAGGCCTAACTAATATTGATCCAGGCGGCGCCTACGATCATCCTGAATTTTTGAAAGAACAAGCCGAGAAAAAAGCAAATGCGCCGAAAGCAACAGCAACACCGAAAGCAACGGCAACGCCTACTTCTTCGGTGAAGCCTGAATCAAGCCCTGGATCCGAAGAACAAGGGAAAAATGGCGCATCTAGTTCTCCGTCGAGCACAGGTAATAGCTCCAGTAAACCAAGCCCTTCAGGGAAACCGGAAGCCTCATCTTCGGCTTCGCCGAATCAAGGGAATACGCAAGGAAACGGTAGTAGCGGCAATACGAATACAGGAACTGGGACTGGAGGCGCCAATGCTGGTGCCTCAACACCTCCTAAGGCCAGCACACCGCCTGCCGCGAGCACCAGTCCTGCTGGACAGCAAGGACAAGCAGGGACGGGCATCAATGCGTCCCCAACGCCTTCAACGAATGTAAAGTCAAACTAGTTATCTCCCTATACATAGAGAAGGGTTGTCCCGAAAGCTAGTTCGGAAATTGCAGTTTGGCAGTTTCCAACTTTATAGTAATTAGCAAGAACAACAAGAACCTTCAGTTCCACTTTTATTGTGGTTTTGAAGGTTCTTGTTTGTTTATGGGAGATTCGCCCACTTTGCTTCAGTCTGTAGCCTCCTTTTGGGGCGCTACGGATCAGGGATTGCTTGTTGCATCCACTGTAAAGGTCAAAATGGACCTTTCGGCTTTTGACATCAAGCGGCCGGCCCTTTTGTCTAGGGCTGTAGCGTCCTTTTGGGAAGCTACAGACCAGAATTTGCTTGTTTGCATCCACTGTAAAGGTCAAAATGGACCTTACCGCTTTTGACATCAAGCGGCTTGCCTTTGTCTAGGGCTGTAGCGTCCTTTTGGGGCGCTACGGATCAGGGATTGCTTGTTGCATCCACTGTAAAGGTCAAAATGGACCTTTCGGCTTTTGACATCAAGCGGCCTGCCTTTGTTTCGGTCTGTAGCGTCCTTTCGGGCGCTACAGACCAGAATTTGCTTGTTGCATCCACTGTAAAGGCCAAAATGGACCTTACCTCTTTTGACAACAAGCTGACTACCTTTTGTCTCGGGCTGTAGCGTCCTTTTGGGGCGCTACAGCTCAGAATTTGTTTGTTGCATCCACTGTAAGAGTCAAAATGGACCTTACCTCTTTTGACAACAAGCGGCCTGCCAGCTCCTGCCATGCGGAGCATGTTTGCAAATAAAAAACCTTCATCCCACGTTTTCCTGGGGATGAAGGTTTTTTATTCATTGTTGGGGACCGTCCCTATTCACCAATCCACTGGGACAGTCTATTCTTTTATAATCGTTTCAAGGCTTCGCGGTGCGCTTCGATCGTCGCTGCGATATCTTCATCCGAGTGAGCCGTGGAAACGAACATCCCTTCAAACTGAGAAGGCGCAACCGATACGCCAAGATCCAGCAAATGGCCGAAATAGGCATTGAACTTGCCTATATCCGATGTTTTGGCCGTCTCATAATTAACAACCTTCTGCTCGGTAAAGAATGGGCAAATCATAGACCCTACGCGATTAATCGTGCAGGCTACGCCTAACTCGGCCGCATTCCTCGTGAATCCAGCCTCCAGTAACGCCGACTTGCGCTCCAGTTCCTCGTAAACGCCCGGTTCACCGAGCAGGGTTAAGGTCGCATACCCCGCAGCCATCGCAAGCGGGTTGCCCGAGAGCGTACCCGCCTGATAGATCGGGCCTGCCGGAGCAATCTGTTCCATGATATCGAGCCTGCCGCCGTAAGCTCCAACCGGCAGCCCGCCGCCAATGACTTTACCTAAGCACGTCAGGTCGGGCGTAATTCCAAACAAGCCCTGAGCACAGTGCTTATGAACACGGAAACCTGTCATCACCTCGTCAAAGATGAGCAGGGAACCATATTGCTCCGTTACGGCGCGAAGCCCTTGCAGGAAACCTTCCGCCGGGGGAACAACCCCCATATTCCCTGCAATCGGCTCCACGATAAGCGCAGCGATGTCTTCGCCATATTTCTCAAACACAAGCCGGACCGATTCCAAGTCGTTGTAAGGCACCGTAATCGTATTAGCAGCGACACCTTCAGGAACCCCCGGGCTGTCCGGCAGACCGAGCGTAGCAACGCCTGAGCCTGCTTTAATCAATAACGCATCGGCATGGCCGTGATAGCTGCCCTCGAATTTCACGATTTTGTTTCGCTTCGTGAAGCCTCGCGCGAGCCGCAGCGCGCTCATCGTCGCTTCCGTTCCCGAGTTCACCATACGCACCATCTCAATGGAAGGCACACGCTCAATGACCAGCTTGGCCATTTCGGTCTCCAGAAGAGTTGGTGCGCCGAAACTAGTTCCTTTTTCCGCAGTAGCTTTAACCGCCTCCAGCACGACCGGATTAGCATGTCCAACAATTAACGGTCCCCAGGAGCCTACATAGTCGATATAGGTGTTCCCATCAATATCCGTTACACGGGAGCCCACACCTTTTTCCATAAACATTGGTGTTAAACCGACGGACTTGAAGGCGCGTACAGGGCTGTTTACGCCACCTGGAATTACCTTCTTAGACTCTTGAAACGCCGCTGCAGAAAGATTGTCGATTCTTGTCGAATTTTTCAAAGTTATCACCCTCCCACTTCCTTATTGGATACGCTGCAACAGGAGGTCAGCCAGCTGCGAAGCAGCTTCTTTACCCTGTCTTATACAATCGGGAATACCGACTCCATGAAATCCTGCACCTGTCACTAGCACATTCGGCATCGCGGCCGCAAGCTCTTTCCGGAAAAGCGCAACCTGCTCCAAATGGCCGACCGGATATTGCGGCATCGACTGCTGCAATCGCGTCACTTCCGTGAACAGTGGGACAGTATGCAAACCTAGCAGCTCTCCTATATCATGACGCGCCTTCTGTACAAGCTCTTCATCGCTCCACTGCAGCCACTCTTGACGACCGGCACGCCCAATATAGCAACGCAGCAGAACCTTTCCTTCAGGCGCCGTATGCAGCCATTTCGCCGACGTCCATGTACAGGCTGTGATCGTACGATCTTCGTAATGTGGAACGAGAAACCCGGAGGCATCCAGTTCAAACGGAATATCCTTGCGATCAAAGGCCATAATGACATTGGCTACTGAAATATAGTCAATTTTTTTCAAAGCGGAAGCAGCGGGCACATGCGATAACACTTGAGCGGCCTGAAACGTTGGCGTGGATATAATCACACCGTCAACGACCTCCCTGTGACCATCTTCAAATGTAATCTCCGACTGATCTTCGCCGAACTCCCTAACCGAGACCACGCCAGTGTCTGTCCGCATGTCAACATCTTCCAAGGCGTTCACCAGACCGTTTACTAGCGTCTGCAGTCCCTTCTTGAACGTGACAAAAGCTGAGCTTCGAACGGCTGCCGGTACGTGCGCAGTTTCATCCGTGCTCGTTTTGCGGCTTGCGATCATGCCCAGGATTAAACTCCGATGATTCTGCTCCATCGCTTGGAATTGAGGGAAAGTCGCTTTCAAGCTCAGTTTGAACGTATCCCCCGCATAGATACCTGCAAGCAGCGGCTCAACGATCCGCTCTAACACCTCTTTACCCAAACGCCTTTCAAGAAAATGCCCCAGCGACTCATCCGCCGTTCCTTGCCGTTTCGGCTTTAAGAGATCGAGCGCAGCGCGCATTTTACCAAGCGGCGATATGAGCCCTGTTTGCATAAATGGCGTTATTTGAGTAGGGATGCCTAACACGAGACCCGGAGGCATGCGGTGCATTTTGCCTTGACGGACAATGTAGGTCTTCTTCGCCTTCGGATTCGTACCGGTCAGCTCTCCCTCAAGCCCCAAATCGCGCGCAAGATCAATCGTCGGCCGTTTACGGGCCAGCACCGAATCAGGTCCCTTTTCGATGACAAAGCCGTCCCGTTCGATCGTATGGATCTTACCGCCGAAAGCCGAAGATTTCTCCACCACGCTCAGATGTGCGTCAATCCCTTTTGAATCCAACTGCTTTTTGAGATAAAAAGCGGCGCTAAGTCCTGTAATCCCACCGCCGATAATCATAAAATGCGGTTTCTTCGTACTCATGACAACCTCGAAGTATTCACTTTCTCATAAACAACATCACTTAATGTTTGCATATAAAGAGGGTCTGTATTGAGCGATTCCGTGCGCTCCAAATGAAGTCCAAGCTCTCTAGCCAACGCCTGAGCCTCGATATCAATATCATAAAGAACCTCCAGATGATCCGAGACGAATCCAATCGGGCAAAGTAAAACGTTCTTCACATTCTCTTCCTTGCTAATCGTCTGGAGCACATCCAAAATATCCGGGCCAAGCCACGGTGTAGCGGTCTGTCCAGCGCTTTGCCATCCAAACTGCCAATTGGTTAGCCCTACGCGATCGGCAATAGCTCTGGATGTTGCTAGCAATTGATCCGGATAGGGATCTTTCATTTCCAGAATTTTCTCAGGAAGGCTGTGTGCTGTAAATATGACGCGTACCTCATCCTGTTTTACATCCGTAAATTTATCCAGAGCCTTCTCAACACGTGTACATAAAGCCTCAATCAGCTTCGGATGCAAATGATAGCTGGCAACAAAATCGATCTTCAAGCCAAGCTCATCCGCCTTCTCTTTTGCCCGTTTCACATATCCGCCAACACTCATTGTGGAATAATGAGGAGCGAGCACCACACCTACCGCTTCTGTAATTCCGTCCTTCACCATTTGCTCTACGCCATCTTCTACGTACGGCTGAGCATGCTTCAAGCCCTGGTAACAAACGAATTCAAACTCGGCGTGCTCCTGATTTAGCGTTTTCTCCAAGCCTTGAACTTGCTTATTCGTATTTTCACGCAGCGGAAAAAAGCCCCCCACAATCGCTTCATAACGCGATTTCAATTCATGCAGTTGCTCTGGCGTCGGCGGATGGCCGCGTCTTATATGCGTATAGTACGCTTCAATTTGATCCAGGCTTGCTGGAGTTCCATAGGACATGACTAACACACCAATACGACGATTTGTCATCTTAAACACCACTCTTTTCTGCTTGCTGAGATAGAACGGAATGCGAGTACGTATGAATGAATGTAGTAAGCTCTTTCAATTTCTCAAGGGATGCTTCAGGGAACAAGCCGTGGCCCAAATTAAAGATATAACCCGGTTGCAGAATACCCTCGTCAATAATGGCTTTCGCTTGTCTTTCGATGACACTCATAGGAGCTGTCAATACGTAAGGATCCAAGTTTCCTTGCACAGCAAAACGATCCCCCACTCTTCTGCGCCCTTCCGTAATCGGAATTCGCCAGTCGAGGCCGATAACATCTGCTTGAAGATTAGTAAGATAAGGCAGCAATTCCCCTGAGCTGACACCCGGGAAATAAATTTTTGGTTCTTTAAGGTCCGACAACTCTTTGAAAATTCTGGTCATGGTCGGCAGCACATACATCTTGAAATCTGCTGGAGACAGCGCGCCAACCCAACTATCGAATACTTGCACAGCCTTGGCTCCTGCAGCAATATGGGATTTCAAATACGTAATGACCATATCGCCTAGCTTGTCCATCAAGGCGTACCATACGGTAGGCTCCGAATACATCATCTGTTTCGTGCGGATATAGCTCTTGGAAGGTTTTCCTTCAATTAGATAGCTGGCAATCGTGAAGGGAGCCCCTGCAAAAGAAATCAAAGGCACTTCAAGCTCTTTATGTAAAATCTGTATCGTTTGAATAATGTGGGACAGATCTTTATCTACATCGATAGGACGCATTCGCTCTACATCCTGCGCGGAGCGAATAGGCGTATGAATAACAGGACCAATATTTTTTACGATATCAAAATCGATCCCCAGCGACGCGACCGGATTCATAATATCAGAATACAAGATAGCCGCATCTACGCCCAATTTCTTAACTGGCATCAATGTCACTTCAGCCGCAAGTTCTGGCTGCTGGCATATTTCCAGCAACGAATATTTTTCTTTGATTTTACGGTAATCCGGGTCATACCGACCAGCTTGGCGCATGTACCAGACAGGCAGAGTATCCACTTTTTCCTTACGGCAGGCTTTAATAAAATTATCGTTATAACTCATGAGGCACCTTCCTCTTTTTCCGACCATTTTGTTTCCATCTATTCTCATCCATTATGCCCTATTTATACGCTTGTCACAACCGACGAAAGCTTACGGAAAACGACAAAAGTATGACAAAAGAACCATCCGCGCCTAGCAGCTCTAGGTGGAATGGTTCTTGTGCCGGATACTAGCGATTTTGCAAATAACGCGCGATATCTTTAGCGAAGTACGTCAAAATAATGTCAGCGCCGGCGCGCTTAAAGCCGGTCATTGTTTCCATGACGATAGCCTCTTCGTTAATCCAACCCTGCGCTGCAGCAGCTTTGACCATGGCATACTCCGCGCTAACATTATACGCAACCACAGGCAAATCAAAGTTATCTTTCAACAACCGAATGATATCCATATAAGCAAGCGCTGGCTTCACCATCAGAAAATCGGCGCCTTCCATCACGTCGCTTTCCGCTTCACGCAAAGCTTCGCGACCATTAGCCGGATCCATTTGATACGTTTTGCGATCGCCGAACTGAGGCGCAGAGTGTACAGCATCCCGGAAGGGACCATAGTAAGCTGAAGCGTATTTTACAGAATACGCCATAACAGGAACGTTCTCGAAGCCCTCTTCATCAAGTCCCGCACGAATCGCATGCACATAGCCGTCCATCATATTGGAAGGCGCTATAATATCAGCGCCGGCTTTCGCTTGCGAAACCGCCGTGCGAACGAGCAGTTCCAAAGAGTGATCATTATGAATATCTGCTTGACCAGTAATCGGATTGTGATGGATAACGCCGCAATGGCCGGTATCCGTAAATTGGCACAAGCAAGTATCGGCAATGATCAGAAGGTTAGGATTCAACTCTTTAATACGGCGAGTAGCTTGTTGGACAATGCCCTCTTCATCGTAAGCAGACGTTCCTACCGCATCCTTATGCTCAGGAACACCGAACAAGAGTATCGCTTGAATGCCTAGCGACGTGATCTCATTAATTTCTTCCTCCACCCGGTCCAATGAAAAATGGTACACCCCTGGCATAGATGGAATCTCCGATTTAATATCCGTGCCATAGGTAACAAATACCGGCTGAACGACATCATGGACGGTTACTTGATTTTCACGAACCAAATTACGAAGTGCAGATGAGCCGCGCAAGCGGCGGTTACGAATAACGGGGAAACTCATGAAAAATCCGCCTCCTAAGTGATAAATATAAGCCTATTTATTTCCGGCGGGACAAGCTTTCAGCGAGTGAAGCCACTGTTGCTTCCTCCGCCATATATGTGATCGACAGCCCCGACTGACGGGCGGTTTCTGCCGTCTTCGGTCCAATACACGCAATCTCCGCGCCTTGCAGCAAACTGAGCGGATCTTCCACCCCCAGCTGACGCAAAGCCTCGAGCAAATTCGTTACGGTAGACGAGCTCGTAAAAGTTATGATATGAATGCCTTGATTTTGCAAAAGAGAGACGACTTCCTCGCCATCCTCGATAGCCAGCACGTTTTCGTACACATCGACTTCTGTAACCTGAAGCCCTAGCTCTGCAAGCTTCGAAGGCAAATATTCACGAGCGAGATCAGCCGTCGGCAGCAGCACTTTCTGGCCGGGCTTCAGCTCAGCTTGTATGGCCTCCAGCATATCCTCCGCTTGATATTTCGCAGGCAGAACATCAGCGAGAATGCCGTACGATGCGAGTGCCTCTGCAGTTTTGGGGCCAACAGCTGCAATGCGCGCATTGCCCATTCGGCGAACATCGATGCGCTTCTCACGCAGTCTGCGGAAGAAAAATTCGACACCGTTCACGCTCGTTAGCAAAATCCAATCAAACTCTTGAAGCCTGTCCAAAGTCTCATCGAGCTTCTGCAACACGTCGGGACGACTTGGCGTTTGAAGACGTATTACCGGAAATTCGACCGCTTCTCCCCCTAGCTCGTCGATAAGATCAACAAGCTCGCTTGCTTGGCTTCTTGCTCGTGTAACTAGAACTCTGCGTCCAAACAGCGGCTTTTTCTCGATCCAAGCCAGCTTGTCCCGGAGCTTGACGACTTCTCCGACGATAATGACCGCAGGCGATTGAAAATTCGCTTGTTTGACCTTTTCCGAGATATCCTCCAGCGTGCCTGTAATCGTCGCCTGATCCGTCCAGGTGCCCCAACGAACAAGCGCAACAGGCATTTGCGGCGATTTGCCGCAGCGAATCAGTTCGCTGCAAATATGCTCCAAATTGGCAACGCCCATGAGAAATACCATTGTCCCGACGGCTTTAGCCAAATGCTCCCAATCAAGATTTGAGTACGTTTTGTTGGGATACTCGTGACCCGTGATGATTGCAAAAGAAGAAGTAAAGTCGCGGTGTGTCACCGGAATGCCTGCATAAGCCGGAACCGCAATGGAGGACGTAATGCCGGGAATAATTTCGTAGGTGACGTCATTATCCGCGAGCAGTTCCGCTTCTTCGCCGACACGGCCGAATACACTAGGATCGCCGCCCTTGAGTCGCGTTACAATTTTGCCTTGCAGGGCGAGATCAACCAGCAACTGGTTGATTTGTTCCTGCTTCATCATATGCTTATCCGGTAACTTGCCGACAAAGATCAACTCAGCATCCGGTCTTCGGTGTTTTAATAACCGCGGTGTGGCAAGACGGTCATAGACAATCACATCTGCTTTCTGAATGGCTTCCAAGCCTCGAATCGTGATTAGTTTGGGATCTCCGGGTCCAGCACCTACTAGGTAAACCTTTCCTTTACTCACTCCGCTCACACCGATCCCTCCCTCACCTCAGCTAAAATACGATCCGCGCCCTGCGCGATCAGCTTGTCTGCAACAAGCTGGCCAAGCGCTTCCGGATCACTGCCGGAAGCAGCTTCCTTGAGCATGGTCAAGCCGTCAGGCGTACCGACCATGCCCGTCAGCGTCAGTATTGGCACATCTGACGCCTCGCTGGTCACGCTCGCGTACGCGCCGAGCGGCACCTGGCAGCCTCCATTGAGTCTGCCAAGGAAAGCCCGCTCCGCTCGCACCGCGAGCGCTGTCGGTTCATGCTGGAACCTGCCGAGCAGGTCCAGCATGAAGGCGTCGCCGCCCCGGCACTCGATGCACAGCGCTCCCTGCCCAACGGCAGGGAGGCACACCTCGGGCGGCAAGTACGCGCTGATGCGATCCTGCCAGCCGATCCGGTGCAAACCGGCCGCGGCAAGCAGAATCGCATCGAAGTTCTCCTCTTCGAGCTTGCGCAGCCTCGAATCGATATTGCCCCGGACCGACTCGATGCGGAGGTCCGGACGGGCGTGCTGCAGCTGGCTGGCGCGGCGCAACGAGCTTGTTCCGACGAGCGCGCCCTGCGGCAGCTCGTCCAGGGAGCGAAGCCCCCGCGTGATCAGCGCGTCGCGAGGATCCTCGCGGTGGGGCACCGCTCCCACAACCAGCCCTTCGGGTAGCTCGAAGGGCATATCTTTCATGCTGTGGACGGCCATGTCGATATCGCCGTCCATAAGTGCCTGTTCGATTTCCTTCACGAACAGGCCTTTGCCGCCTACTTTGGACAGTGTAACGTCCAGGATACGGTCGCCTTTGGTTACAATTTTCTTAATCTCAAATTGACAGGAAATGCCGAGTTCAACAGCCAATTGTTTCAATTGTTCCACGACTTGCCCCGTTTGCGTTAACGCAAGCGCGCTTTGTCTTGTACCCACAATTATGGTTCTCATCTCTATCTCTCCCGCCCTCTCTATAGTTGGAACCCAAATCCTTTAATCGTTGACCATTCGAACTCATGATCGATTGCCGTGAACAGCTCATTCTTCCAAGGTTCGAACGTACCGGAACGAATCTTGGACAGCACATCCCATTCCAGCATCTCTTTGAAAATCTGCTGTCTAAATGCGCCATCCTCAACGCGTTGTTGCACCTTCAGACGGGCTTCGCTTAGAAAATCAAGGTAAGACTCATATTCATCCCCATAAGCATCTTCGAGCTCTTTCGCTATTTTTCGCCCTAGAGATGGACTTGCGCCCCCAGTCGACACAGCAATAACGAGTTTGCCTCTCCGCACAACAGAAGGCAATATAAACGAACTAAGCTCAGGCTGATCGACGACATTGACTAAAAGTCCTTCTTCAATGGCTGTTTTGTATACAGCCTCATTCACTTCGGAACGATTCGTCGCTGCAACCACAAGCATGAAGGGCACCTTGCCCTTATTGTTCGAAACGATGTCCAACATGGCTGAAGGAGAGTACGTACGACGGTCTATAACCACTAAACCTCGCCTCTCCATTTCAACCAGCCCATCGCTGCATTCAGGACTCAACACCGTTACACGAGCTCCAGCCCCCACAAGGGAAAGAGCTTTACGTTCGGCAATTTTTCCGCCGCCGACAATTAGGCAGCTATGTCCCTGTACATTTAACACAATCGGATATTGATGCTTCATTCCACTCAACTCCAGATCCAATCATGAAACCCAGATACAAAATTCGATACAACGAAATTAATAACTACAACAACGAAAGCGGCAAGGTTCCAGGCAGCCAGCCTTTTCCCCGAAATTCGCATGGAATGATGTTGAAATAAATAAAACGTATAGGCAAGAAGAACAAACACCGAGTTAAGCACCTTTGGATCATAGAGAAGGTTGTTATTCCCCTCCAGAACGACCCACACAATGCCAAGACTCAAAGCCAGCATAAGAAGCGGCGCTCCAATAATAACGGCCAAATAAGTATACTGCTCAATTTTCTCTAACGACGGAAGCCTCATCACAGTTTGTGAAAATTTCTTTTCCTTAAGCATTCTGTGAAGAAATAAATACATGCAAGAGAAAATGGCTGCTATTGAAAATGCCGCATAACTTCCGATTGCTAGTGTAATATGTATGAATAATAGCTCGTCATTGATGTCCCAGCCGGCAATAATCGGCTTCACATGCGGATTGCCAAACACATTTAAAGCAAGTATCGCAAATCCTAACACATTCACGAAGAATACGAACAATTCAATTCGAAAGAACCGGTTGACAATGAGTGAAATCGTGACAATCAGCCACGAAAACATAAATAATACATCAGAGCGCGAGAACGCCCACTCCGTCAAATGGCCATATAGGCTAATTGCCAAATAGGCGGTTTGTAACACCCATACAAACAAAAGCAGCCCCGTCCCCATCCGTTTTGCGTTCCGGTTCGCATTCGCAAAGTCGGAAAAGTAAAACAGTAGGCTCAGGGCATACATATAGATCATCGCATCGAACAACCAACTACGTGTGACCATGGCACCTCTCCTTGGCGATTTCAGCGCCCTTCATTCAAGATCGCGCTAGAGCGTCTGCAGCCTGTAGACCAAACATAGAATTTTTCTCGTCCTGGAGGCGCTTCTCTTCAGCTTCCGCTACGATCCGTTCTGCTTCTTGTGCCAACTCAGCCGCTTGTTCATGCTGCTCCAATGTTTCTTCAAGAGCGAACAGCTTGGTGAACAGCTCCAATGCTTCATCGCCGTGACGCTCTCCTGCCATTTCCTTAATGCGCAGGATCGGATCCCGAAGCACTTGATTCACAATGCTTTTGGTTAATTTGCGAATAATTTTTACTTCCCGTTCATCCAAATCAGGAAGCTTTTTCATCATACTGTCCATCGTTTCTTCATGAATTAGATTGGCTTTCGTTTGAAGTGCATGGATAACCGGACTAACACCAAGCGTCTTGGTCCATTGGTCAAAAACAGCCATTTCACTTTCAATCATCAATTCAATCTTTGCCGCTTCCTTTTTTCTTTCCTGCAAATGCTTGTCAACGATATTTTCCAAATCGTCAATGTCATACAAGAACACATTAGGTAAATCGCTAATCTGCGGATCCAAATCCCGCGGAACCGCGATATCCATCATAAAGAGAGGGCGCGACTTTCTTTTTTGCAAATAAGGCTGGATGTCTTTTTTCGTGAGGACATAACCAGGAGCTCCAGTAGAGCTGATGATAATATCAACATCCGGCATTTGCTCCAGCATCTTATCTATCGTACAAGGAATGCCATTAAACTTCTCAGCGAGCTGCGCGGCTTTCTCGAAAGTACGATTCACAACAACCACTTTATTAGCCCCGTTCGCATACAAATGCTTTACGGTTAGCTCACTCATCTTGCCAGCTCCAATAATCATGACGGTCTTGTTCGTATAGGAGCCAAAAATCCGTTTACCAAGCTCAACTGCGGCGTAACTGACAGAAACGGGATTGTCGCTAATGCCTGTCTCCGAGTGTGCCCGCTTGGCAAGCGTAACGGATTGCTTAAACAACGTATTGAAAAAAGCTCCTGTCGTTTTCAAATTTTGCGACAATAAAAAAGCATCCCGCACTTGTCCAAGTATTTGCGTTTCCCCGATAACCATGGAATCCAAACCGCTTGTGACGCGGAAAAGGTGCTCCGTCGCTTTATCATTTTCATACATATACAGATGCTTCTGAAACTGATCTTTGGGAACGCCAAACCAGCGCTCAATAAAGTGTGTAATATAATGACTGCACAATTGCGCTCTGTCTACAACCGCGTATATTTCCGTACGGTTACAGGTGGCTACAATGACACATTCAAGTATGCTTTTCGTTTCTTTCAATTCTGCCAAAGCTTTTGGTAAATCACTTTCGGAAAAAGCGAATTTTTCCCGAATTTCAACCGGAGCTGTCCGATAGTTTAAGCCTACTGCGATAATATGCAAAGGTTCCACCTGCCTTCCCGTTCATTTCTATGAATCATTATAGCACAGCAAAACAAGCATTCCGACAATTTTTTTGACCAATTTATGAATGCTTCGTCTGCTCGTTAGTTTTCACAGCAAGCTGCTCGTATATACCATAACTGGCATAAAAACTGCTATTGCAGCATTTTTTTACGAATGGCCGTTGCCAACGCGGCGTCTAATTGTGCCAGCTTCGCATTCTGGGAAGAAATCATATCTCCTTTCGCAGACATGGCTTTCTCATATGCTTGATAGATAGCCTTATACTGATTAGCCGAGTCCTGAAGGAGCTGCAGTTCCTCCGGCTTCAGCTGCCGCTCGCCGCCAATTTGAAGCCTCTGTATATACTGCATGAGCTGTGTGATGGAATTCAATGAGGTCAGATACTCATTACCTCCAACCGCCAGGACCAATCGTTCATGGGTATAACCAGCTGAATACAACGCTTGTTTAACCGCATTCAGCTCTGCCGTATCCTTCGCCTTTCCTGCTTCTGCAAGATCATTATTGAGAAGCTCCATTTGGAAAAGGGATACCTGATACAGCAAATGCGTCGCGTCGTGCTCTTCTTTATGACTGCTCAACATTTGAACGACTTGATAGATAGGCCATATCACAAGAAACAGTACGATCCCATAAATGGCTGCTTTTCTTGCCAATCTTCTCCTCATGCCATCCCGCCCCCTCCCGCGTTATTAAAGTCTATGGGGTCTGGGACAAACAAATAACCACGGATTTCTCCGTGGTTTTCGTTATGGGTATGAGCAGTCTCTTATTTAACAAGCTCTGCTTGCTTCATTTCAGGAGTTTCAACTTGCAATTCACCGATTCCGCGAACTAGCTTTTTCGCATAAACCGTCTCTGGTTTCAATACGGATACCATGAAGTCGATTGCTAATTGAGGGTCAACTGTCTCACCGCAAGTATAGCAATCTAGCGCGGCAAAACCTCTCTCAGGATAAGTATGAATGGAGAGATGACTCTCGGACAACATAACAAGTACGGTTGCTCCTTGTGGTTCGAACTGCTTAGATTGTACAGATAGTACGGTTGCTCCGCATACCTCGGCAGCTTCTACCATCTGAGCCTGCAGCCAATCTGCATTGTTCAGAAGTTCGAAATCTACCCCCCAAGTATCTACAGCAACGTGTCTTCCGAAAGTTGAGTATTCCATTTCCATCTTTCGGTTCCCCCTTCCTAGGAATAAAATGTTTGAAAAAATTTCATCCGCTAGGACCTACGTCATTCACTTCCCGAGGGAATAATCTCTCGCAACATTCAATGTCCTGAGTGAATCCTGGTTCCTATATTGTTGTCAACGAAAATAAAAATAACATCTATTGACTAGAAATGCAATAGTTTTTTTTGCCAGCGCCTCTCACGCTTTTGGATTCAGTACCTACAATATGTTGATCGACGTCTGGATGTGCGTCCTAACAAAAAGAACCCTTGCTCAGGGTCCTCATTTCAGTGAATTTATGTTAGTTTAAGCCTCTAGTGTAAACAAACGATGCGTCAGTCCACTAAGGCGAATGTCAATCTGTTGATGAGTATCTTGATCTTGCATCGCGTTGCGCAAATCAAGAAGGTAATTAATCTGCTCATAAATCGCACTGATTTCACGTTCAATTTCGTTCTTCTGAAACAACTGCTCCATTTGACCAATCGTATCTTTGAATTCATAAATGACGGTCAAGAGCTGCCCTTTCACTTCTTCAATCTTCACAACAGTGCCGCGTTCATAATAGTAAACCATCGTGTAGCCTGGATAAATTCGATTCACAATGGCGCTTCCTTTGAACTCAGAAACCGCTTTACGCATCAAATTTGCCAGCAAGGTATTGCTTAATCGACAAGATCCTGTACATTCATATAGGCCCGATTTCTGCTCAAATGAAAGGACAATCTCCTGACCTGCATCGTCTTGAAAAACAACCTCTTGATTGCCATTCTCCAACACTTTAACCTGCAGGGTCACTTGATGATCCACAAACATCTGGAAAAACTTGAACATCTCGGCTTCCGTTAACTGTAGGCAGGTTTTGACATATTCAGTCGCTAACCTTTGTGCCATAAAAATCCCTCGATTCTTTGTTTTCAAGCCATTAACTCTTACCTTGCTTATTATTATACTACACGAGAGCTTAATATTCCTGCGGCCGATCCAGTAAATTTCAGGAGAAATCGATTAAAATCCGCATTTCCTCACCAAGAAGCTGGAATTTCATGAGATTACCTCTGTTTCCCTTCGTTTCATCCATAGTTCCCTCAAGATCTGAGAATAAAATGTTAATGCTCGTGAACTTTGCGGGATCTGGCTATATACACAACCGCTATACATCCGCTTATTGCCACGAAGCACTCCGCCGTCCACAAATTTACATAATGGGCCTGATACAACGCTGGAAAAAAATCAAATGCGGCATGCAGCAAAATAGCAGCAGGCAAGATCCATTTTTTCGCATACCGAATGCCATACATCACGAAGATGGACAGGGCAATCTGGATCAACAACGCCAGCACCCTCTCAAGCCCGCCAACAACAAAATGCGTGAATGGAACCCCTATCAAACCCGCTTTCAAAGTCGCAATTGCTTCAGTTGGCATTTTACCCGCCAGAACGGCATCCAACTTTCCCTGATTAAGGAGCAGCGCGTAAATCAAGCTCTGAATACAGACAATAACACCAATGAACAGCGCCTCAAAGCCCCCATGCCCGAGACCAAAAGCGATGCCATCTCTTCTCTCGCGATGAAGCTTCAGAACAAAACGCATGGCCAGAAACCTGCCTGTTTCTTCGAAAATTCCGGCTGCAAGCGGTCCATAAATAATCAAGAGCAGTGGGTTTGGAGCTATGTTCAAATTGGTGCCGAGGACGGCAGCATGCAGCAATTTCTCTAATATTTGCGTAAAAATGAAAAACGTGAGGGCGCCGATCCAGACAGGCTTCCAGCTAAATCGTTCATTTTTATAGAAGAAAATAAACATACTTACAACAGCAACGATAGGAATGATCCCTTGCAAAAGGATGCCTGTGATTGTTAAAGAATTGATCATGGTTTTTTAACCTCTTCCTTGGTCAAGCTTGCGATACACGAGAAAAGAATAAATAATGGGATAACCAATTGAAACTGCGATGCTGAACAAAAGCAAATATGGAACAAGAGCCGCGCCAAAGAAACCGCTAAAAATCATGACAAGCCCACAAAGCACCCACAGCGGCGCCGCCAAACGATGCGTTCGTCTCCAAACTTCTTCACTTGCCAGCGTCCACGGCGTGCGAATGCCCAGCGTGTAATTGTGCCGAATACGGCCCATATAATTTCCGAAAATGATCCATAAACCGCCCAGGAACAAAAAGAGAACAGTTGTCATTGAAATATCATAGCCGCGGTTATATAACAGAACTATCATAAATATGCCGCTTAAAAAAATGACGATTACAAAGCGAAGCAATTCATAAACATCCAGAAATTTTGTATAATTCGCCCGTTTCGGGTCCAGAATAGGCATCACTTTTAATGAGAATGCCAGGAATAAATTGAGCAGCGACATGAAGATAATAAAAGAAAATTTGCCCATATAACCGTTGACATTGCCGCTCAAATCAAAGTGAGAAGCCATTTGGTTAGGCAAATCTTGGTAGATCACGACAGCGACTCCTATAGGTACACACGTAATAATTAACAGCAGAATGTCTCTCCAGCCCCACGAAAATTTTGTATGTTTATTCATTCTTACTCATCTCCTTTTTTAATAATATCCATGAACCAACCCACGACTTCTTGCACAACTGTCGTATTCAGCGAGTACATAATATTCTGTCCTTGGCGTTCATCTACAATCAGCTTTGCAGTCTTAAGCGCGTTAAGATGGTGAGAAATACTTGGCTTGGTCATTTGAAAATGCTCGGCAATTTCGCCAGCTGTTCGATCTTTATCACGAAGCAGCTTTATAATCGCTCTTCGGGTCGGATCGGATAACGCTTTAAACGAGTCGTTCACAGGGGCCACCTCATTTTTTAGATATTTAGATAATTATCTAAATGTTTAATTGTAGTATAAAGGATTTCTATCTCCTTGTCAAAATGGTATTTGAACGAAAAAAACACCCCTTCACATTCTGCAAATGGGATGTTACTGATTCAGAATTATTCAAGCTCTCTACACGTTGTTTTCCGTCTGTTCCTGCGTCTCATATCCAATATACTTCTCAATAATTCCCCAAAGCTCGTCTTTGCCTAAGCCAAGCTCGGAAGAAAACAGCAGCGGATGATAACCTTGATCCATACCGAGTGTTTCCCGAACAATTTTGGCATGTTTTTGCCATCTGCTTTTCGGAATCTTGTCCGCCTTGGTCGCAACAACTAAAACAGGCAAGTCTTTATGCCGCAGCCATTCGTACATCGCCTGATCGTCCTTGGTTGGCGGATGCCGCAAGTCGATTAACTGCATGACAAGTTTGAGAGGTTCGCGATTAAGTAAGTAACTCTCGATGAATTTGCCCCACTTTTCACGCTCTGTTTTGGATACTTTTGCATAGCCATACCCGGGAAGATCGACGAAATATAAGTCCTGATTGATTTTGTAATAGTTAAGCGTTTGCGTTTTGCCTGGCTGCGAGCTGGTTCTGGCCAAATTCTTGCGGGCGATCATCCGGTTAATGAGCGATGATTTCCCGACATTAGAACGCCCTGCCAGAGCAATTTCCGGCAAGGCATCCTCAGGATATTGGCTAGGTCCAACTGCGCTGATAATAAATTCAGCTTGATTGACCTTCATGTCTATTCACTACTTTCTGTAATTATCCGACGTGGGCTGGCGGCTTATTTTTCACAAGCGCGTGTTCCAGCACTTGATCCATATGACTCACCGGAATGAACGTCATCTCATTGCGGACACTTTCTGGAATTTCGATAATGTCCTTCTCATTATCCTGCGGCAGCAGAATGGTGCGGATACCTGCGCGATGGGCGGCAAGCGCCTTCTCTTTCAAACCGCCGATCGGCAGGACGCGGCCGCGCAGCGTTATTTCACCGGTCATCGCGACTTTGCGAGAAACCGGAATATTCGTGAGTGCCGAGATCAGCGCTGTACCCATCGTGATTCCTGCAGATGGCCCATCTTTGGGAATCGCACCCTCGGGAATGTGAATGTGAATATCGTTCTTCTCATGGAAATCGGCGGCTATCCCAAACTCCACAGCGCGTGAACGCGTAAAGCTAAAAGCAGCTTGCGCTGATTCCTTCATCACATCACCGAGCTTACCTGTCAAAGTCAATTTCCCTGTTCCAGGCATCACCGTCACTTCAATGACAAGCGTGTCACCGCCGACTTCCGTCCAGGCGAGACCTGTTACAGCGCCGATTTGATCCTTTTCTTCAGCGACATTATAGCGGAACTTGGCTGGACCCAGAAAGTCTTTCAGGTTGTCTTCCCTCACATGTACCGGCGTTGACGGGTCAGACACAATCAGTTTGGCCGCTTTGCGGTTCATGCCTGCCACCTGCTGCTCCAAATTGCGCACACCCGCTTCTCTGGTGTACTCTCGCACAATTTTCATCAGCGCAGCTTCATCCACATTCAACTGCTCATCTTGCAAGCCATGGTCGCGCTTCTGCTTCGGCAGCAAATATTTCTTGGCAATTTGCAGCTTCTCGATTTCCGTATAACCTGGAATATAAAGAACTTCCATCCGATCAAGCAGTGGTCTCGGGATGTTGTGGACAGCATTGGCCGTGGTCACGAACATCACATTGGATAAATCAAACGGGACTTCAATGAAATGATCACTAAAAGTGCTATTCTGTTCCGGATCAAGTACTTCAAGCAATGCAGAAGCAGGGTCGCCACGGAAATCCATGGCCATTTTATCGATTTCATCGAGGAGGAAAACAGGATTGTTCGCGCCTGCGTTTTTCATCCCTTGAATAATGCGCCCTGGCATCGCGCCTACATAAGTGCGGCGATGGCCGCGGATCTCAGCTTCATCGCGTACGCCGCCAAGCGAGATGCGGATGAATTGTCTTCCCATGGATCTAGCGATAGAGCGAGCAATTGAGGTTTTCCCTACGCCCGGAGGACCGACTAGACAAAGGATAGGTCCCTTCAGTTTTTGAACAAGCTTCTGAACAGCCAAATATTCCAGCACGCGTTCCTTCGGCTTTTCCAATCCAAAGTGATCTTCATTCAAAATCTGCTCCGCTTTGATGAGGTCAAGATCATCCTCTGTCCGTTTCGACCAAGGAAGTCCTAACAGCCAGTCGATATAATTACGGATGACGCCGCCCTCGGCTGAGGTGGAAGGCATTTTCTCCAGTCGATCAATTTCCTTCTCAACCTTTTCCCGCACTTTGTCAGGCAATTCAGCCTCCGTAAGCTGTGCGCGGAGCTCATCGACTTCGCCCGCTCGCCCTTCTTTGTCGCCCAGTTCCTTCTGAATAGCCTTCATCTGCTCACGAAGGTAATATTCCTTCTGCGTTTTTTCCATCTGCTTTTTGACGCGTTGACTGATTTTGCGCTCCAGCTCAAGCACTTCGCGTTCATTATTCAAGATGTTCAGCATTTTCTCCAGACGTTCACGCACATCGACGGTTTCGAGAATCTCCTGTTTATCCTTAATTTTCAGCGATAAATGGCTGCATATAACATCGGCCAAGCGGCCGGGCTCATCAATATCGGAAACAGCCGCCAATGTTTCTGGCGTGACCTTTTTGGAAAGGTTGATATAATGTTCGAATTGATTCAGCACTGTGCGCATTAATGCATCGATTTCCGGGTCTGTGACTTCTTGCTCCGGCAGTTCTTTGGCTGTTACTTCATAATACTCGTCGTTAACGAGATATTCCGTAATTTCAGCCCGCAGGACGCCCTCTACGAGAACACGAATCGTCCCGTTCGGCAATTTGAGCATTTGCCTTACTTTTGCAATGGTGCCTATACGGTAAATATCCTCTTTGGAGGGCTCTTCTATGTTGATCTCGGATTGAGAGCAGAGGAGAATCATGCTGTCGTCAACCATCGCCCGTTCGAGCGCTTTTACTGACTTTTCTCGTCCCACATCCAGATGTAAAACCATACTGGGATAGACTAACAGTCCCCTTAAAGGTAAAAGCGGCAATCTGCGCACCTTGATTTTACCAGGTCCCATCCTCTGCACCTCCATATATAGGGATCTTTGATCCACGATCAAAGTCGCTCAGTTTGATATCCCTGTTGCTTTTACATTTTATCAAAATCGCAAACAAAACACCAATTGGCGCTCTGATGCGGTTTCCAGGGCTTTCTTAGCCCGTTTTTACGATTCTATGGAGTTAGGAGATTTAGCGTGCAAGATAGGTAATGCGCTTGCGGAAATTGCCCGATCAGCCGAAAGCGGCAAAGGAATCACATTGTCCTGCAGTTCAATGCCAAGCGCTATCTGCAACACTTCCTCAATCGATTCCGCAGCTATTACTTCTACGCCGGGCAGATCTGCAAACATCTCTTGCCAGTTTTCTTTTGGAATTACGACCTTGGTGGCCCCCGCTTGGAAAGCAGCTTCTACTTTCGCCACAACGCCTCCCACAGGCTTCACTTTGCCGTGAATGCTCATCTCGCCTGTCATCGCCAGCTTGTTGTCCACAGGTATTTTATGTATCGCGGAGGCAATCGCCGTAGCCATCGAAATTCCTGCAGAAGGTCCATCAATCGGAACCCCTCCCGGGAAATTAATGTGCAGATCATAGTCTGACGTATTGAATCCCAACTTACGCAGCACGGTGAGCACATTTTCGACCGATCCACGGGCCATGCTCTTTCTGCGTATCGTTCGGGAGCCTCCTCCCATTTCTTCTTCATCCACAACGCCTGTGATGTTGAATTTACCTGTTCCCGGTACGACGACTGGAATAGCGCTAACTTCAATTTCTAGCAGCGTGCCCAAATTAGGGCCATAAACAGCTAAGCCGTTCACAAAACCAACCTGCGGGTGAGCAGGCACTTTACGTTCAGGTCTCGGCGGAATTTGTGACGAATTTACGACCCATTCGATGTCAGCCGCAGTAATCTCTTCCCGTTTGTCTGTCAAAGCTATGCCTGCTGCAAGCTGTATCACGTTTACAGCTTCCCTGCCATTGGTCGCATATCGAGTGACTACATGCACAGCGGATGGACTTTCTTGGAAGCCGATTTTCTTCAGCGCTTTTTGCGCAATTTCGCCTACCTCTTCTGGAAGCAAAGGCCGAAAAAATATTTCCAGGCAGCGCGAGCGAATAGCCGGCGGAATCTCGCTTGGTGTCCGAGTCGTCGCCCCTACCAACCGGAAGTCGGCAGGCAGCCCATTTTGGAAAATGTCGTGAATGTAATTGGGAATATTCGTATCTTCTGAGCTGTAATAGGCGCTTTCCAGGAAAACTTTGCGATCTTCCAGTACCTTTAATAATTTATTCATTTGGGTAGGATGCAATTCACCAATCTCATCAATAAACAAGATGCCTCCGTGCGCTTTCGTAACGGCTCCTGGCTTAGGCTGCGGAATACCGGCAACCCCCATGGCTCCTGCGCCTTGATAAATAGGATCATGCACCGAACCAATTAGCGGATCAGCGATCCCCCTCTCGTCAAAACGAGCTGTAGTCGCATCGATTTCTGTAAATTTAGAATCAGGACGGAAAGGGGATTCCTGGTTTTTCTTTGCTTCTTCCAAAACGACCCGGGCAGCCGCGGTTTTACCGACGCCAGGAGGGCCATAGATCAAAACATGCTGCGGGTTCGGACCGCATAGCGCAGCTTTCAAAGCTTTGAGCCCTTCTTTCTGGCCAACGATATCCTGCATGGAGGTTGGGCGCGTTTTCTCAGACAACGGCTTCGTCAAGGAGATAGAGCGCAGCTTACGCAGCTTCTCCAATTCCTTTCTGGACTCTCTATCGACCGCAGACCGATTCGTCTGTTGATTGCGCAGCAAATTCCAAAAATACAATCCGATCACAACAGCGAAAAACACTTGAATTACCATGAGAATAATACTTAAGCTCATCTTCCTACCTCCTAAACGTTTTCATTCTTAAGAACGTAATCGCAAATCGTTATACCACTCATTATTCCCGTGTAAAAGAAGGTTAATCCAATCTATGCAAACTTTTGCAGGATGCATGACAGACCTTCATTCGAAGAAACATATAGAGTAGATATTGATGCGAAGGATGTGGTTTCATGAAGCAAATCCTTGCCATCCTTGTACTTACCATTTCACTTTGTATAACAAGTACGGATGCCATAGCGCAAAGCGTAGACAATCCCTTACTGCCAGGTGCTGATGTGCTGATTGATGTTGGGCATGGCGGAGTAGACAGCGGAGCCATGTTCGGAAAATATGAAGAGAAAGCTATGAATCTAGCCATCTCCAAGAAAACTTACAAACTGCTTAAAAAGAGAGGTTTTCGAGTTGCCATCAACCGCAAAGAGGATTACGCGTTAAGTGATGATAACAACTGGTCATTTGGCGGAAGACATCGCAAAGATCTCGCCCAAAGAGCAGGAATAGCGAATACCCTACAGCCCAAAATCATGCTTAGCATGCATATTAATGCAGGCAGACCTTCCCGGCGCGGCCCGCTTGTCATTTATCAAAATCAATCCGACAGCATTTTGCTTGCACATTTGCTGCAGCAGTCATTAAACCGTGTTTACGGGACAGATGAGCTTCCTGTATACGGAAAAAAATATTTCGTACTCAAGCATACGACATGTCCATCTGTCATCGTTGAGCTAGGCTTCATCACGAACAAAACGGACCGCAAGCTGCTGAACGACTCCCACCACCAAGCAAAGCTGGCGGAAGCGATCAGCACGGCTGTACAGCAATATTTTGCTATGATTCATCCTACTTAACGGTTTGCATCTTCATTGTTTTGGAAATTGATACAAAGGTACCTTCTTTTCCAAGAGAAGGAATGGCTTCCTTGATCACCTGCGCGGTTTTCTTTCCCGGAGGGCCTACGTGTCCAATGGCGATGCAGATGTCTCTTTCGTGAACAAGTTTCTTGAATTTATTCATTTGTTTATTAATGTGGCTATAGGTGTAGAGATCATCGAAAAAGAGCTGATTTTCCGAATAGGGCACACCCATTTGTCCAGCGAGCTTGCCGACTAAACTCTTGGGTGTCGTCCTGCTGTCCAGCAGCATCAAGCCCTTTTCTTTACAAATCTCCACGACTATTTTCATAACCCTTTCGTCGGCTGTAGCCTTAGATCCCATATGATTATTGATCCCTATGGCGTAAGGTACGTCAGCGATTGCCGCTAGCACCCTCTTGCGAATTTCGTCATTGGAGAGATCGGTTGTTATCGATCCTGGACCCAGCCAGCTTCTCTTGCCGCGCACAGGCTCCATCGGCAGATGTAAAATGACCTCATGGCCCTTTTCATGAGCTAACTGGGCATCTTGCTTTGTTGACGGCAAAAAGGGCATGACAGCTACGGTGAGCGGAATCCCCAGATTGAGCATTTCCGTGGTACCATCCATATTGTTGCCGAAATCATCAATGACGATGGCGATTTGCTTACCAGGTTTGGCCGTTTCCTGCATCGGCGGCATGGGTTCATCCAGTGCCCTGGCTTGGAACGGATGTATAAGCAGCAAGCCGCTCATCATTAACGGGAGAGTCACTGATAATAATTTCCTTGTGCGCATAATCATTCTCCTTCGAATTTTTCACCAGCTTAACTGGCGCGGCAAGCATCAGCTTTCCAGATTTACTCATTATGCTTCTCTTTCCCAAGGAATATGCGCAAAAAAGCCCAAAAGGATTTCATCCATCCTCTTGGGCTTCTTGGTCTCTTTATGAATGCTTGCGTCCTGGGATCACTCCCGTTTTCTCGTAAGAGTCAACTATAATGTCAATTTCTTTCTTTAGCTCAGCCAGCAGATCTGCTTCTGGAACTTTACGAATCATTTCCCCGTATCGGAAAAGCATGCCCTCGCCGCGAGCGCCTGCGATGCCAATATCGGCTTCACGTGCTTCGCCAGGGCCGTTGACCGCGCACCCAAGCACCGAAACCTTGATGGGCACTTTAATCTTGGCGATGTACGCCTCAACCTCATTGGCAATGGAGAATAAATCAATATCCAAACGACCGCATGTCGGACAAGAGACTAGCGTTGCAGCATTCGTAATCAATCCGAACGTTTTGAGCAATTCGCGCGCTACTTTTATCTCTTCGACAGGGTCAGCACTAAGCGAGATTCGGACCGTATTACCGATCCCCATGTTCAGAAGGGCACCGATACCTGCAGCACTCTTCACGGCGCCAGTGAACAGCGTTCCAGCCTCTGTGATGCCAAGGTGCAGCGGATAGTTGAATGCCTTCGCGGCTTTGGAGTAAGCAGCAATTGCCATGGGAACGTCAGATGCTTTGAGCGAAACGATAATATCATGGAAATCAAGCTCTTCCAAAATATTAATGTGGAACAAGGCGCTTTCTACCATGGCATCAGGCGTAGGATACCCATACTTCTCTAGCAAGTGGTTCTCGAGCGAGCCGGCATTGACCCCAATACGGATCGGAATACCACGCTCCTTGCATGCTTTAACAACGGCTTCGACCTTCTCTCGACGGCCGATATTCCCAGGATTGATACGGACCTTATCAATTCCGTTCTCAATTGCGGCAAGCGCCAAACGATGGTCGAAATGAATATCCGCAACAAGCGGAATATGAATTTGCTTTTTAATTTCCTTGATAGCTTCCGCAGCTTCCTTATTGTTCACCGTTACACGAACAATTTGGCAGCCCGCTTCTTCAAGGCGGTGGATCTCAGCGACCGTAGCTTTGACATCAGCCGTTTTCGTTGTGCACATACTTTGGATGATGACTTCGTTGCTGCCACCTATCGTTAAATCGCCCACCCGGACAGGGCGGGTATCTTTTCTATGGAACATTATGGTTTCTCTCCCATGACACCAAACATCCTCCGCTCCAATTTCCATGTAGGAAACCGGATTGGAGGCTGTGTGTTGAATTTGTGAAATTATGGGTTACGCACTTTCTTCTTTCTTCTTGCCAGTCGTCTGTCCGCCTTCTTTGGTTGTCAAAACAGGCGTTATTTTGTTTTGCACGGTTTCTTTGGTCACCATACAAGTAGAGACGTCTGTTCTCGAAGGGACTTCGAACATCACGTCAAGCATAATGCTCTCTATGATCGCTCTCAGACCGCGCGCGCCTGTATTACGTTTAATCGCCTCTTTGGCAATCGCGTCAAGCGCCTCTGCGTCGAATTCCAACGATACATTATCCATCTCCAACATCTTCTGGTATTGCTTCACCAAAGCATTCTTCGGCTCGGAAAGAATACGAACAAGAGCTGCTTCATCTAGTGGCTCCAAAGTTGAAATAACCGGTAGACGACCAACGAATTCTGGAATTAATCCGAATTTCAGCAAGTCTTCCGGAAGCACCATGGACAGGTACTCACCTGGTTTCAAATCGACTTTCATGCCGTCAGTGCTAAATCCGATGACTTTTTTGCCGATTCTGCGTTTGATGATCTGCTCGAGGCCATCGAAGGCTCCGCCGCAAATAAACAAAATGTTCGTTGTATCGATTTGGATGAATTCTTGGTGAGGATGCTTACGTCCGCCTTGCGGAGGAACTGAAGCAACTGTACCTTCAAGAATTTTCAGCAATGCCTGCTGAACGCCCTCTCCGGAAACATCTCTCGTAATCGATGGGTTCTCGGATTTGCGCGCCACTTTATCGATTTCGTCGATATAAATAATACCGCGCTCAGCTTTTTCCACATCGTAATCGGCTGCTTGAATCAATTTCAGTAAAATGTTCTCTACGTCTTCGCCCACATAACCAGCTTCTGTCAAAGAAGTCGCGTCAGCGATCGCAAACGGAACGTTAAGGATTTTGGCAAGCGTCTGCGCAAGCAGCGTTTTACCGCTTCCTGTCGGCCCTAAGAGCACAATGTTACTTTTTTGAAGTTCAACATCCTCAAGCTTGTTCTGCGAGTTGATGCGTTTGTAATGGTTATATACCGCTACAGCTAATGATTTCTTCGCTTGATCCTGGCCAATGACATATTGGTCCAAAATGTTGCGAATTTCTTTCGGCTTCGGAACATCCTTCAGGTCCAGCTCTTCCTCATGGCCCAGTTCCTCTTCAACAATCTCCGTGCAAAGCTCTATACATTCATCACAAATGTAAACCCCTGGACCTGCAACTAATTTGCGAACTTGGTCTTGGGATTTCCCGCAAAAGGAACATTTGAGTTGGCCTTTTTCATCGTTAAATTTAAACATGGGATCACTCCTTTATTTCAAGTCGTTTCGAGTGATAACCTCGTCGATTAAACCGTATGCTTTCGCTTCTTCAGCGCTCATAAAGTTATCGCGATCGGTGTCTCTTTCGATCTTTTCAAGCGGCTGTCCCGTACGCTCCACATAAATCTGGTTGAGTTTTTGCTTTGTTTTAATAATCCAATCCGCATGGATTTTGATATCGGTCGCTTGACCTCGAACGCCTCCGAGCGGCTGGTGAATCATTACTTCTGCATTAGGCAGCGCAAATCGCTTGCCCTTAGCTCCAGCTGTTAACAGCAAGGAACCCATACTTGCAGCCATGCCTACGCAGATCGTAGACACATCCGGCTTAATGAACTGCATGGTATCAAAGATACCCATCCCCGCTGTTACAGACCCACCTGGGGAATTGATATATAAGTGGATATCCTTCTCAGGATCCTGAGCGGATAAAAAGAGCAGCTGGGCAATGACCAAATTAGCCACATCGTCATCGATGGCGCTCCCGATGAAGATAATGCGGTCCTTGAGCAGGCGCGAGTAGATATCGTAGGAACGTTCCCCACGAGCCTCTTGTTCAACAACCATAGGAATAAGACTCATTGTACCAACTCCTTTTACGGCAAATAGCCATGTTTCACCCTATGCGGGATCTATTGACGGAAACAGGAAAATTTTCATGTTCCTTCTCCACCTAAGTAACAGTTTAACACGTTTGAGCAGCAAAGTCATTTTTTCAGGGTACAGCTATGTATGCGGGATTTTCTTGCTTATGTGAGGCAAATTGAGGCCAAAAATAGGGTAAAAGAAAGGCACGCCAGCGTTACGAACGTGCCTTTACTTACCTTATTTACACTGCTGCGGAAACATGCTTGCTATTTTCGAGCAGGAAGTCTACGGTTTTTCTTACAACCAAATCATTTGTCAAACCTTCAAGGCTGCCATTGGAAGCGAACAGCTCGCGAAGTTCTGCTGCAGATCTTTGGTAAGATTGCGCATATTTCTCAAGTTCTGCATCGACTTCTTCATCAGATACCGTGATTTTCTCAGCTGCTGCGATCGCTTCAAGAACGAGGTTGTTGCGAACACGCTTCTCAGCGTCTTCTCTCATTTGATCTTTCAGCACGCTTTCGTTTTGGCCGGAGAATTGGAAGTAAATTTCGAGCGTCATGCCTTGGGAGCGAAGACGTCTTTCGAATTCTTTCACCATAACATCAAGCTCAGCTTCTACCATAGCTGCTGGAATTTCAACTTCGGCGTTTGCCGCGGCTTTTTCGACAACAGCCGTTTCTTTAGCTGCTTCTCCGTCTTTTTCTTTACGCTCTTGAAGATTTTTTTTCATATCTTCTTTGTATTCATCAAGCGTATCGAACTCGCTAACGTCTTTGGCGAACTCATCATCGAGCTCTGGCAGGTTCTTGCGTTTGATGTCGTGAATTTTCACTTTGAACACAGCCGCTTTACCTTTAAGGTCTTCGGAATGATAGTTCTCAGGGAAGTTAACTTCAACTTCTTTCTCTTCGTCTTTCGCAAGGCCATCGAGCTGCTCTTCGAAACCTGGGATGAAGCTATTGGAGCCAAGCTCAAGGGAGTATTTCTCCGCTTTGCCGCCTTCGAAAGCTTCGCCATCAACGAATCCTTCGAAATCAAGAACAACGACATCTCCATTAGCAGCTTGCCCTTCTTCAAGAACAATAAGTTCCGCATGACGCTGTTGAAGGCGTTTCAGTTCTTCATTCACTTCTTCGTCCGTTACAGCCGCATCTACCGCTTCAACTTCAATGCCTTTGTAGTCGCCAAGTGTAACTTCCGGTTTAACCGTTACTTTCGCTTTGAATTTCAGAACTTGACCTTTGCCGAACTGCTCAACGTCAACCTCTGGACGATCAACAGGCTCAATGCCTGCCTCTTCGACAGCTTGTACATAAACTTCAGGTAAAATGATATCTAAAGCATCTTGATACAAGCTTTCAATACCAAATTTAGCTTCAAAGATAGAACGAGGTACTTTCCCTTTACGGAAACCTGGGACGTTCACTTTCGCGGATACTTTTTTGAATGCTTTATCCAGTGCATCTGCGACGCGATCCGCGCCAACTTCCACTTCAAGAACGCCTACGTTCTTCTCTATTTTTTCCCAACTTGCTTTCATTTTATGCCTTCCCCTCCAAAAATGTACCATGACATATTTTCACGTTCTGGCAAGTGGAGTGTTCAAATAAATACCCCTACCTACCATTATAACCATTCTATTATAACATATAACATTTTCATTTCAAGGCAGATGCTTCCTTCACTTATGAACGTTCTGGGTTCATCTGGTTCATGTACGTTTGCAGCGTGATATGAGCCCGCTTCCATTGCAATTTCATCGAATCGACAATGCCGTAGGTATCAAGAAGCTCCTCCCGGTTCGCGCTGCCGAACAGTCTCTCTTGAAGAACCGTGTGCAAAGCGGATGCCCAAACATCGACTGCTCCCTCCTCCAATTTCAACAAATCTGAATAGATAGAGGTTCCATAAGCATACGCGAGGAATTCTTGCCATGTTTGACTGGCAAAATAGACGAAATCAGGTTGATCCACCTCACTAATTTCCCCGACTCTGCGGATCATATCCTGAATTTGCGTTGGAAAATCTTCCGGGCACAGCGGAGTCTCTTCAATCTCCACGAAGACAGCCGCCCCATTCTTAGGCAGTTCTATGAAGCCGCGTTCGCCCATATGCCGCAGCGTTTGCAGCGCCTTAAATTGAATATAGGGATGCCGAGGCTTCTCGACAACCCACAGTTTCACCGCTTGACCGGCATCCTGCAGATCAACAAAAGCTAATTGCTCCAGTGCCGTTACTTGCTGTTCCAGCGTGCCTTCCCGAAGGTTGTTCAATAGCTTCTCGCCGAATGCAGCATTGTCCTTCGCTTTATCTTGGATATACTGGCGAAGCAGTTCCTCTTCTTCTTCCTGTTCTTCCTCCGTTGCTTCCATGGCTGGAAACACCGTTTCGGGATGCATCGTTTGGAGCCACTGGAGCAGGGCTTCCCATTGATCTCGCTTGGACTGCTCGACGGTTGAAAATTGCAGCAAAAAGGTCAGCCGCTTCTGCGCCTCGTCATAGAGTTCTTTTTGCAAAAAACGCGTAATCTCTTCCTCATACAACTGCTCTGTTTTGGGAAAAAGAATAAGATTGTTATTAGATGGTTCTGTTATGATGATCACCTCAAGCGCTTGGTCTTACTGGAGTCAGTTTACTTGATTGTTATGGCGATTGCAAAATAAATGTTTAAACAGGGTTGACTTCATTGAAATCAATGTGATAATATAACTCTTGCTTCGCTAAAACGGATTGCGATCCAACGGCGAAACGAGTCTGTGTCTCAGTAGCTCAGCTGGATAGAGCACACGCCTTCTAAGCGTGCGGTCGGGGGTTCGAATCCCTCCTGGGACGTACTATTTTAATAGAAAGAGACCGCACAATTCTGCGGTCTCTTTTGTCGTTTTGGCGAGCCCTGCATCCCTCCAGACAAATTTGTTATTCTCAACATCTCTTCCCATTCATATGCTATAATCAGTATAAATTTCAGATTTCAATAGATGAGGTGCCCTTGTGTGCAGCAAGGGGTAACAGGGAATCGGGTGCAACTCCCGAGCGGTCCCGCCACTGTAATCGGGGAGTTTCTTTCACACATGTCACTTGATGCCACATCAGGGAAGGCGAAAGAACACAACGATCCGAGAGCCAGGAGACCTACCTCCATCTAAGCACCCACAAGCCTTCGCGGAAAGGAGCGGTGTACGGCAAGAGATTCGGCAAACTCGATGTTGTCGGCTATTTCGCGCGTACCCACGGCCAATCCACACGGATTGGTCTTATTTGTTTTTTATTACATATTTTTAGGAGGAAAAGATCGAATGAAACAACGAAAAAAGAAACTTACGAGCCTCTTGCTGCTCGTGATGGGCTTCACTCTTTATCTTTTTGTCAATGAGCCTCAGCAAGCGTATGCGATGCACATTATGGAAGGATTTCTCCCTGTCGGATGGGCGATATTCTGGTGGGCGGCATTCCTGCCCTTCTTCTTCCTGGGGCTTCGATCGCTCATTAAAATTACGAAAGAGGCTCCTGAGCTCAAAATTATGCTCGGGCTTGCCGGCGCCTTTACTTTTGTCTTATCCGCGCTGAAAATCCCGTCCGTTACTGGGAGCAGCTCCCATCCAACAGGTACAGGCTTAGGCGCAGTTATGTTCGGCCCGCTCCCAATGAGCGTGCTCGGTTCGATTGTTTTGCTGTTCCAAGCGATATTGCTGGCCCATGGCGGGCTAACCACCCTTGGAGCGAATGCGTTTTCCATGGCCGTGTCAGGTCCTATTGTCGGTTATTTCGTCTACAAATCCATGATGAAAGCGTCCGGAAAGCAAAAGTTATCAATTTTTACAGCCGCAGCGCTCGCAGACTTGTCAACCTATGTAGTCACATCTGTTCAATTAGCTCTTGCATTTCCGGCTGAGCATGGTGGCGTTATGGCTTCATTTTTGAAATTCGGCGGCATTTTCGCCATTACGCAAATACCGCTTGCCATTAGTGAGGGCATTCTAACCGTATTAATTTGGAATTGGATTCAAGCATACAGCCCTACTGAACTTTCTATCCTGCAGCGAAAAATGAAAGGAGTACAAGAATAATGAAAGCTTCCACGAAAAATATCATGATGCTTAGCACCGTTGTGTTATTAGGCGTTTTACCGCTCGTTTTTGTCAAAGGCGAATTTGGAGGATCAGACAATGCCGCCGAGCAATTGATTCAAACTTTGCACCCTTCTTATCAACCATGGTTTTCGTCCTTTTTTGAGCTTCCTTCCGAAACAGAAAGCTTGCTCTTCGCCCTGCAGGCAGCCATCGGAGCCGGTTTCATCGGATTTGCGATTGGCTTTTTCAAAGGCAAAGCAACTAAATCCAAATGATCAAGCTGATCGATACGCTCTCATATCGTAATTCGTTACGTGCCGTTTCGCCAATGTGGAAATGCGGATTCGCAGCTGTTCTACTGCTCTTGTCCTATCTTTCTCATCCCGCTGTGCAGATCCTCTTATCGCTCTGGATGATGCTTTGGACCATTGGCTACGCCCGCATCCCCCTCAAGTACTACTTTCTTGTAATAGGCACAGCTTGCCTGTTTTATTCAGCGAGCTTGCCCGCACTGATTGTTGAAATTCGACCTTCACAAGACACGCTTAAGGCTTCATCGGACATCATATCTTATACATGTATGAATTGGACAGCATTCGTCTCTTCGACAGGTCTTTTGCTTGCTGGCAAATTGCTGTTACGCGTACTGGCAAGCCTCTCCTGCATGACATTTATAATGTTCAGCACGCCTTTTTCGGAGTTGCTCCAAGTTATGAAACGGCTTCGTATCCCATCTTTGGTGATCGAAATTATGCTCATTATGTATCGCTTCCTCTTTATCCTTTCTGAAACGGCACATGACATGTTCGTAGCCCAGAAGGCCAGAGGCGGCCAATCAAGTTTTCGAAGCAAGCTGAAAGATACGGCTATCTTGATCGTAAGAATGTTTATGAAAGCCATGCAGCGGTACAAGGCACTCTTCAATGGCCTCTTATCACGAGGCTTTACAGATGACATTCACATGGCGCCGTATGAGGCATCTCCCGTTTCACTGCGATACAGGTTTGAGAGCTTTGTCGGTGTTGGGTTATTGCTATCACTGGAAATTTGGCTTCGCTGGAGGAATATCCGATGACATCGATTTTAGAAATGGTTGACGTAAGCTTCCGCTATCCAGGCACTTCAAAGGAGGCCTTGCAACAGCTAAACATACGCATTCCAGAAAAGAAAAAAATAGCGATATGCGGACATAACGGTTCGGGCAAATCCACGCTTTTTTTACACGCAATTGGCATTCATCCGCCTTCGTCCGGCCAGGTGATTTGGAAAAACGAGCCGATGTCCTACAAACGCAGAGCACTTCAGCAGCTGCGTCAGCAAGTGGGTCTCGTTTTCCAAGACCCGGAGCAGCAGCTTATTCTCAACACGCCCTATGAGGATGTTTCTTACGGTTTGCGCAACGCAGAAGTGCCGGAAGCCGAAATTAAACTGCGCACGGATCAAATTCTGCGCACAATGCGGCTCGACCATCTGGCCCATACGCCTATCCATCACTTAAGCCTTGGTCAAAAGAAACGCGTGGCGCTCGCTGGCGTTCTCGTGCTTGAACCGAAGCTGCTGCTCCTGGATGAGCCTACAGCGTATCTGGATCGAATCTCAGAAGCCCAACTCGTGGAAGAGCTTAACCGCATTCATAGCCAAGGGGTCACACTTGTGATGGCCACTCACGATATGAATCTGGCCTATGCGTGGGCCGACTGGCTTCTGGTTATGGACAAGGGGCAATGCGTGATGGCAGGAACGCCCTATGAGATATTCAGCCGTACGGAGGATATCGCAGCGCTGGGGTTAGACAAGCCCATGCTGCTGGACATCTGGCAAGCGCTGCCCGAATCCGTGCGCCAAACCGTTGAACCGCCGAGGAATATAGAAGCTTATAAAGCGCTGTTGCAAAAATCATTTGCATATTTATTAGTTTAATTGTATGATTATTCAGATTCAACCAATTTCATATGTGGGAATAGGTGCTCTGAACGTTTACTCGCATTCAGAGCTTAAAAGGGAAGTTCGGTGCATATGCCGACGCGGTCCCGCCACTGTAACAGAGGAATCAACGCCATAACCGCCACTGATCGGATGATTGGGAAGGCAGGCGTTTGATGATGATTCTGGAGCCAGGAGACCTGCCTATTCTGACAGCACTGTTTTTTACCTACGGGAGATAGGGAGGTGTTAGAGATGGCAGCCACTGTATACATACAGACGAGGCATCTTTAACCTTTTTCAAAAACAGGTTAAGGATGCCTCTTTATTTTGCCTAGATTCGCATTAAACCAAAAAATGACCGAGAGGAAGTTATATCATGACTACAATTATAAGCAGCAATTTGGGATATCCCCGCATTGGAGAGAACAGAGAATGGAAAAAAACGCTGGAGGCTTTTTGGGCAGGCAAGCTGGAGGAAGCTGATTTCCTTAAACAAATTGAAGACATTCGTATCGGCAATTTAAAAGTGCAGCAGGACAAGGGGATTTCGCTCATCCCTGTCGGCGATTTCAGCCTTTATGACCATATGCTCGATACTTCGGCCATGTTCGGCATCGTGCCTAAGCGTTTTGCCTATAACGGAGGCGTCGTCCCCCTCTCCACTTATTACGCGATGGCTCGCGGCAGTCACGGAGCTACCGCTTGTGAAATGACGAAATGGTTGAATACGAACTATCATTACATCGTCCCTGAATTGAATGAAGCTGAGCCTGTGTTGACAATAAACAAACCGCTAGAAGCTTACCGCGAGGCCAAGCAAAAGCTGGGTATTCAAGGAAAACCCGTACTAATTGGGCTCTATACGTTCTTGAAGCTTTCAAAAGGGTATAAAGCCGAGCAAATCGATGCGCTTATCGGTAAATTACTTCCGCTCTATACGCGAATTTTGGTTGAGCTGGAGCAAGAAGGCGCCGAATGGGTACAGGTAGACGAGCCTATTCTCGTTCAATCCTTGACGGGTGCAGACATTGCCCGCGTGAAACATATTTATTCGGAGCTGGCCGCAGCAGCGCCCAAGCTGAATTTGATGCTGCAAACCTATTTCGATTCTGTGGAACATTACGAAGAGATCGTGTCATTGCCCGTGCAGGGCATTGGATTCGATTTCGTTCATGGACTCGAGGCTAACCTGAAACATATTCAGGCACACGGCTTCCCTGCTGATAAAACGTTGGGGGTAGGGCTTATTGACGGACGCAACATCTGGAAAGCGGATTTTGAGCAGAAGCTTGAACTGCTTGCCACCCTATCGAAATCTGTTTCTCCAGATCGATTCATCATTCAGCCATCCAGTTCCTTGCTTCATGTTCCCGTTTCCACACGCAAAGAAGCTAAATTAGAACCCGTTTTACGAGAAGCATTAGCTTTTGCTGAAGAAAAATTGGAAGAGATCTCCATCCTGACCAAGGCTCTGGCCGAAGGAAAAGCTGCGATTGCCGCTGAACTTGTACAAAACCAGGCCGCGATTGCCGCTCTAAGCGCCTCTGCCTACAGAAATAACAAGCAGGTACAACAAGCTGCTGCTGAGGTTTCCAGCGCGCCATCCCGCAGAAACAGCAATTTCGCTGAACGCCGGGCGATACAGCAGGAAAAATGGCAGCTCCCTTTCCTGCCAACGACAACGATCGGCAGCTTCCCGCAAACGATTGAAGTGAGAAATGCGCGAAAAAATTGGAGAAGCGGCGAATGGACAACGACGCAGTATGAGACGTTCATTCAAGAGCAGATCAAGCATTGGATCACGCTCCAGGAAGAGCTCGACTTGGATGTGCTCGTTCATGGCGAATTCGAGCGTACAGATATGGTTGAATTTTTCGGAGAGAAGTTAGCCGGATTCGCGTTTACAGGTGGTGGTTGGGTGCAATCCTACGGCTCCCGCTGCGTGAAGCCGCCGGTAATTTTTGGCGATGTGGCCTTCGTGAGTCCGATGACAGTGAAGGAAACAGCGTATGCGCAATCGCTCACAAATAAGCCGGTAAAAGGCATGCTGACAGGGCCAATCACCATTCTGAATTGGTCATTCGTCCGAAGCGACATGACTCGCGAGCAAGTTGCCTACCAAATTGCGCTCGCGCTTCGTGAAGAAGTCGAGGCGTTAGAGCAAGCCGGCATTGAAATGATTCAAGTCGACGAACCCGCTTTGCGCGAAGGCCTGCCGCTGAAGAAACAGGACTGGCAGGCTTACCTGGACTGGTCTGTGCTTGCGTTCCGCTTGTCCACAGCAACAGTTAAGGACACCACGCAAATTCACACGCATATGTGTTATTGCGAGTTTCATGACATTATCGACTCCATTCGCGCGCTGGATGCGGATGTGATCTCGATCGAAACCTCGCGGAGCCATGGCGAGCTGATTCATAGCTTCGAGGAGCACACCTATGATCAAGGTATCGGGCTTGGCGTCTACGATATTCATAGTCCACGCGTTCCGTCGGTCGATGAAATGCTCGGCATGATCGAACGCGCCCTCCAGGTGCTGGATCCGGCATTGTTCTGGATTAACCCTGACTGCGGCCTGAAAACAAGAGGCTTGGGCGAAACGGTCGCTTCGCTAAAAGTCATGGTTGAGGCCGCCAAGCTGTTTAGAGAAAAAGGACGACAAGCAACTGTATCTTAATCGTCAAGCCAGCATGAACTAACGCTTGAAATAAAGTGGTTGGGCAATATCTTCCTTGCTCAGCCACTTTTTTGATTTCTTCCCTATGGAAAAAGGCATACCATTCTTTCACCTAGTATGGTTAAATAATAGTAGTTCTTTGGGATAATTTAGGAAAAACGGGGGCTGTGTATGTATCAATCACATCAACGTGGAAGTGCGGTGTCCAACTCGGCAGAAGCAACTCCAGTAAGCGTTCAAAACGATAAACAATCGAAACCCTCTCAACCTTCTTTATTGGAAGGTTTTTCACTTTCCAAGCTTCCCACTCCGTCTCAAATTATGGCGTTGCAGCGTTCTGTCGGCAATCAAGCTGTGCAGCGCATGCTTACCAAGCCTACGCCAACTACTCCGATCATCCAAAGACTTCAAAAGGAAGATATCGATCTTTTTAAGTATAACGTTCCCGAAGATGAGCTTGCCAAGGTGCTTGAGCTCTTCACGAACTGGGAGCAGGAATTCCCGGATCCAGACCGGATCGAATTAAGGGAGAAAATGAGTAGACAATGGTTGAACAGGTTCCTGAATCATAACCAGCAAAAATTTTTTGAGAATAGGGATCGGCTTTTCGAGTTTATCAAATATGGGGTTTTCGAGTATATGGTGGATGAGGAACCAGAGCTGAAACCGTTGAACCCATTCGACAGGATTGTTGAACTTGTTTTTCCGGAAAGACGAAGATTTGATGAGAATCAGTTTACAAAAAACGCCGAAACGATAGCCCAATTCGATATGCACCATCAATTCGAGCTGGCCAAGCTTGGCTGGTCCATCATGCAAGTGGAAGATTTGAACCAGTTATTCTCCTGTTTACCGCTCGTTAAAGGCAACTTCGATCAATATCCGCCTATGTATGCGCATATCGTTTCTTCCCAGGCGTTTATGAAACTAAGTCCTGAGGTTAAAAATGATTGCTTTAGCTTGATGCTGGGCGAAGAACAAGAAGAAAAGGAAATAAAACTTCAACAACTGGCCGGTCTGTATCCGGATCTGTCATTAATTTTTCCGCCTGACGGCTACTTCACCGATGAGGGAGAAGGGCTGAAAAGCAAAATAATAAGCACTAATTTTAAGAATAAAAAATTCGAAGCGCTGTTCGATGAAATTGCCGAGGCAAAAAGCGAAAGCTTGATCAGAAACTCCTTAATGCAGTTTGGACAGTTTTTGCTAAAAGCCAAACCTCAACCTACCGAAATCCCGATAATATTGAAAGCATTGATGTCCATTATCAAGCTTCGCAGCCCTTCGCTTCGCATTGTCATGTATGATTCGTTATCCAAACTTCTGCCTATGGAAGATCTCCAACATGCGGAGGATTCCGATGATTCAGATTCCATGTCTTCCATAAATACCGTCAACAAAAAAGATCATCTTAAGCATATTAGCGATTCCGCAGAGCCATTTCGTTTGCTCAAAATCACCTTATCCGATTTGTATCCGGATTATCTGCATGATGGCAATGTGGAGAAATTTTTAGAAATAAAAGAAACAAGGCCTGCTCTCAAAGACAGCAACAAGCGTAAGAAGCTGCTGAGCGCTCTTCATACACTCCAAACAAGCGGGCTGTCCAAAGAAGACATTGCAGCAACACTCGCCCAGTTTTTTGAAAATGCGAAAGGAATGGGAACACTCGATATCTTACAAGCTTTTGCAAACCTTGAGATTTACATCAAACTTGGTTATACCCATAGTCTGACGCGCATTAACGATCTAACCAAACTGAAAGATGAACTTAATAAAAAGCTGGGTCAAAATTTGGGTGTTGAAGATGAGCAGTTGACTGAGAAAGGCATGCAGCATTTGCTGGATAAGTTTAGAAGCGTCAATCATTTGCTTGCTTATGCCGCGAATCTCAAACAAATGGAGGACGAACCTTCAAAAAAGAAAGCTTTGGAGGGCTTTAAACAATTTGTTGTAGCTCTTATGGAGGATTCCACGAATGAAGCCTATCAAAAGTTTCGATACGGGGAGAACGCGTCTCCTGATGATCTGGAATCGTGGGAGCATTTGACAAAGGTCCTGGAGATTCCTGAGGTTCGCCAGGAATGGAAACAAGGACTAATGCTTGAATATGGCAACGAGAATGAACCTCCGGAGTGGACCGTCGAGGATACTGACGCTCCTTCTGATATGCTGCTGCTCGGAACGGATATTTCGACGTGCCAAAATATTTACACCGGCTCCTTTAACGAATGTTTATTGAGTTATCTCATAGACGGTAAAAACAGAGCCATCGTCATTAAAAAAAGCGACCCCGAAAAAGCGAACAAGGATAAACAAATTATTGCAAGAGCGCTGTTTAAAATTTTGCTTGATGACAATGAGAATGTCATTCTTTATTTGGAAAAGCCTTACGTCAGCAATCAAATCGACCAAAACGAGGCCGAATACATGCTTCTGGAAATGGCCAAAATGCGCGCAGCGGACATTTCCAACTATCTGGACGTTAAGCTTTTGATTCCTGGAAATACCTATGCGAACACAGATGGTGCCAAGTATCCTAATAACGTTCATTCCTTAGGGGGCCCAGCTCCATTAGACTACAATGACACGGAGTTGAGTAGTGGACCATCATCTTATACCATTGACAAAAGTATGGTGGTGGAGCTTCCATTCAAATAAAAGAGCCTCCCTCAGTCTCTCGACATATAGGACGGCCCTTATAAATGATGGCGCGAAACAGCTGCTCTTTAAAATCTATTTCCGACGACTTACTCCTGTAGTACCTAACCCCGAAGCAATAAAATGTTCATCGTACGAATAGCTCACGTACTCTTCCAGCGGCTTGCCTTCTAGTAAATGCTCACGGACAAGCCGCCTGCCAAGTTCCGGGGTCATTTGCCGATACCATGTCCCTTCAGGATAAACCGTCACAACGCATGCATCCTCGCAACGCCCATTACAACGCGTACGGGTTGTATGTATCAAGTATTCGCTCCCTGCTTTAGCAATTTCCTCGCGGATGGCGATTGTTGTCTCATCGCCCAACTTGCGCAGGCAGGAGCCTCCATTACAAATGAACACGTGATGCCGAACTGTCGATAAATCCCAAGTCGTCATAACAAGACACCTCCCTATCTCCCGTAGGTACATAAACTGTGTTTTGCAAATAGGCAGGTTTCCTGGCTTCAGTGTCTACATCATCAGCACCCTTCCCGATTCATGATGACAATCAGTGGTATCGCGCTGAGACTCTCCTGTTACAGTGGCGGGACCGCGCCGGCTTTCAACCGACTTCCCTTTTAACTGGCCGAACTCGCAGCAATGCGAATTCTTACAGCACCTATTGCTCCAATCTAATCATACCTCAGTATATCTAGGGGAGCAAGAAAGAAGCCCCGACCCCTATGGGTTGGAGCTTCTTGGCATTTCACGGCCTACACCGATGGACGATTCGATGGATGATGGCCTGGCTCTGTTGAATCCAAATTTTGTTGAATGCGAGAAGATTGCTTCGAATGATCAATTGTGCTTTGGGTTTTAGCGTCTATGCCTCTTTTTTTACTCATTAGGGATTAGCCTCCTGTAAAAATATTGCCTGCTCATCTAGTATGGATGAACCCCAAGACCATTATGCTGTCTATATTTGGGAGCAAATCCGAGCCAACAATTACGAAATCCTGAGGCTGTGCCTCAGGCCTTATCTAGACCTATACGTCTAGGTATGGGGAGAGAATTGGGTATGTTGGGTATGGGGTTCCAAGCGCTGTTAAAGTCGTGTCCCTTGCATGGACAAGGTGGTGCGAACACGACATTAAGGACGCCATCGCATTTCCACCCACACCCATTCCCATGAACCCCTGTAAGATTCCGGGACATTTCACCTCCGCAAGATTCGCAAGAAAACCGAAGAGGTACTGCCGGGCCGCCAATCCCCCATGCACAGCGATATCGGCGGAACTACGATGCCTTATTCCACAGTAACGCCCTTTTTCTCCCCCTGAAGAGGAACTAGGGTGCGTTAAATAAGCGGAACTGTGCCTACAACCCAACATTTCCTGCTCATAACGCACGGTATTTCCGCGAAATGTCCCTGCAACCGAAAACACCGCCTCTTAACGCACCTACGTTCCGCTAACCCGTGCGAATAGACGAGCAGATCGAGTCGGTATGGGGCGATGGGGCGATCCAAACCGCTGCGGCACTTCCGGATCTTCTACGTCCATCATCTCAAATGCTCGTACCACACGATGCGTGCGGAATCTCCGCTCTGCGAGCTCGTCACACAGACATACCTGACGACATCTGCTTTCTATGTAAATAAAGGCCTGTAAGGAATACTCCCTACAGGCCTTCGGTGGTGCCATTGCAACCATTACACGTTAGTGCTTGTTGTTCGGCAAATTACTTTCCGGACGCTTATCACCATGTGTTCTGCGATTCTTCTCGGCTTTCCTCTGCTTCTCGTGCAGCTTGCTAATGAAATGGCTATCCATGAGCATTCGCCTCCTGAAGAAAGAATGGCACTGCCTTTATAGAATGTCACGCCAGCTCTAAATTTAAACGCATGGCAAGATTTAAAATAGTTCCTCTTGCTTCAGCATTCGTTTTTACTTGCTCATACAGCTCTTCAAACTGCTCTTTCTTCTGAATGAATTCAGGCTCGGTTTTGATCGCCGTTTGCGTCCAATTAATGAGGACGTTCTCCGCCTGGGTCAGCTCGTTGTAAGCCCGATGAAGGCCGACGCGCTCGACGATTTCTTCCATTTCCTCTTGGCTCACTTCTTTACCTTGCTCTTTCAACGCAGTGATCCGTTTATCCGCTTGATTGCTGATTTGCAGGAAATGTTCTCTGGCTGCCAAGTAATCGATTTGTGCTTTGGAGTGCTTCTTTTTCATCGTCATCACCTTCGTTAATTAATATGTAATAATTGGATTCATTGTAACAGTCCTGCACGTAAATTACAAAGACCTCTGAAGTAGGCGCTGTCGCCAAAGCAGGACAGACATTTTATAACCCGTGGATGCATACCCTTTATCATCATGCTCTCTTAAGGAAAGGGATGAACATCTATGTGCGGAATAACGGGGTGGATAGATTGGCGGAAAGACTTGACCGGGTACCCGTCCATTCTAGAGAATATGACAGAAACGCTGAATCTGCGCGGCCCGGATGCTTCCGGCACCTGGATCTCGCAGCATTGCGCGCTAGGCCATCGGCGCCTTAGCGTGATGGACCCGGAGAACGGCGCCCAGCCAATGATCCGGAAACAAGGTGATTATACGTATACGATCGTATATAATGGTGAGCTCTACAACGCCCCCGAGCTGAAAAAAGAGCTTGAACAGCGCGGTCACCACTTCCGTACTACGTGTGATACGGAGGTCCTGCTTGTTGCTTTTATTGAATGGGGCCGATCTTGCGTAGATCGGTTAAACGGCATTTTCGCATTTGCGGCATGGAATGATCAGGAGCAGTCCCTCTATTTGGTCAGAGATCGACTCGGCGTAAAGCCGCTTTTTTATTCTCATCAGAATGGTGTTCTTCTATTCGGATCTGAGCCAAAAGCCATACTTGCCCACCCTGACTTTAAAGCTGAGGTTGGCGCGGAGGGGTTGGCGGAAATCTTCGCGGTAGGTCCGGCGCGTACGCCAGGGCACGGCATTTATCGGGGCATGTCCGAGCTCAAGCCAGGACAGTGCGCTGTATTTGACCGTAACGGCTTATCTATCCGCACGTACTGGAAATTAGAAAGCAAGCCGCATCCGGACGATGTCGATGCTACAGCCTTACGCGTACAGGAGCTGCTGCAGGATACTGCCAAAAGGCAGCTAATCTCCGATGTTCCGATCTGTACCCTGCTTTCTGGAGGCTTGGACTCCAGCGCTCTGACGTCCTTAGCAGCAAGCCATTACAAGGAGAAGGGCCAAGGCGAGCTTCATACGTTTTCCATTGACTATGTCGACAACGACAAATATTTCAAAGCCAATGCCTTCCAGCCTAACGCAGATGCGCCCTGGATCAAACGAATGACCGAACACTTGGGTACCGTTCATCACTATATTGAATTCGACACACCCGAGCTAGTAGAGTCGCTTAAAGCGGCAGTCTTTGCCCGCGATTCGCCGGGGATGGCGGATGTAGACGGATCCCTGTATTTGTTTTGCCGTGAAATCAAAAAGGAAGCGACCGTGGCGATCTCCGGCGAAGCGGCCGATGAAATATTCGGCGGATATCCGTGGTTCCATCGCGAGGATGCGCTGGAGGCCAACACGTTCCCCTGGTCGCTTAAAATGAACAACCGGGTTGACATCCTTGCGCCCGATCTCATCGATTGGATTAAGCCTTTCGATTACGTCAGCAAGCGGTATCAGCAAGCGCTTAGCGAGGTACCGCGGCTAGCTGGGGAAACGCAGCAGCAAAATCGGATGCGCGAGATGTCCTATTTGAACATCACCCGCTTCATGCCGACTCTGCTCGACCGCAAAGACCGCATGAGCATGGCAGTCGGCCTGGAAGTCCGCGTTCCCTTCTGCGATCATCGGCTTGTCGAATATGTATGGAATATCCCTTGGGAAATCAAGACATCCGGGGATCGGGAAAAAGGGATTCTGCGCAAAGCACTCAAAGGCGTGCTCCCTGACGATGTCCTCACACGAAAAAAGAGTCCCTACCCGAAAACCCACAATCCCAATTATTTAGCTGCGGTTAGAAAATGGGTGCTGGAGATCCTGGACGACTCCAGTTCACCGCTCCTCCCCTTCATCGATGTGAACAAAATTCGCGCGTTAGCCTCCTCGGAAGATGCCGATGTCAATATTCCTTGGTTTGGCCAGCTTATGTCGGGTCCACAACTCTTCGCTTATCTGGCTCAAGTAGATACCTGGCTGCGCACGTACAAGATATCCATCCGCTAATCAAAAAACCTGCTATCCCTTACACGGAAGCAGGTTTCTTCGTTTTATTCAGCTGTTACATTCGGCAGCAAGTCCAAGAATTTACGCAAAGCCTTTGCGCGGTGACTCATCTCGTTTTTCTCTTCAACTGTCATTTCCGCCATCGTCTTCGCTAAACCAGGAATGTAGAATAACGGATCGTAGCCGAATCCGCCATCGCCTCTAGGTTCGCTTAGAATAAAACCGTCACAGCGATCCTCCGCTTCGATAATCTCATTTGCGACAGGATCGATTAACGTTAATGCACAAACAAAAGCAGCTTCGCTTAACAGCTTGGGATGCCCCTCATGTGCAGGCAGCTCTGCCGAAATAGCCCGCTCGCCTAACGCTTGCAGCAGCTTGGCATTATTGTCGCTGTCGGTAGCATCCTCACCTGCATAGCGAGCGGAATATACGCCCGGCGCGCCGTCAAGCGCGGCAACGCACAGCCCCGAATCATCAGCCAGCACGGGGACATGCAGATGTTTGGAAATGATCTGCGCTTTGATGCGCGCATTCTCGGCAAAGGTAGACCCGCTCTCGACGATTTCGGGGAGATCGGAATAATCGGCCAAGCTTCTGACTTTGTAACCTTTAGGCCCGAATAGCTTCGCAAACTCACGGACTTTGCCCTCATTGCGTGTAGCGATAACGACAAAATTACTCTGCAGCTGCATGTTCCACACCTCGGATACGGGCACTTATCGGCCCGAGCACCTTGCGCTGCTCTTCAATCATCGAATGGATACCGGTCTCGGCCAGAGCAAGCAGTTCATCCAGCTCCTTGCGGGAAAATGGCGCATCCTCGCCGGTTCCTTGAATCTCAACAAATTGGCCCGAGCCTGTCATAACAACGTTCATATCGACCTTAGCCTGGGAATCCTCTTCATAGTTAAGATCCAACCGGGATTCTTTGCCAATGACACCTACGCTGACTGAAGCGAGAAAGTCATTGATCGGAAACACCTTCAAATTTTTGTCCGTCGCCAATTTATTGATCGCAAACGCCATCGCTACGAAAGCTCCGGTAATCGAGGTCGTACGAGTCCCCCCATCAGCTTGGATGACATCGCAATCCAGTGTAACCGACCTTTCGCCCAACGCTTCCAGATTGACCACAGAGCGAAGCGCTCGTCCAATGAGACGTTGAATCTCCATAGTCCGTCCGCCCAGCTTCCCTTTGGCAGCTTCACGTTGATTCCTAACCTGCGTTGCGCGCGGCAGCATGGAATACTCCGCTGTCACCCACCCTTTGCCTTGGCCCTTCATAAAAGGCGGAACACGATCCTCAATGGTAGCTGTGCATATAACTTTGGTATCTCCGACCTCAATAAGCACCGAGCCTTCCGCATGTTTAATATAATGTGGGGTGATTTTCATAGGTCGCAGATCTTGATTCGTTCTTCCATTGATTCTCGCCATTCTGTTATTCTCCTCCTGTACTTGTCTTCCATATGGACATTGTAATGCAGTGCAGGGCTTTTGTAAAAAAATAGGTTTCATCCACAAAACTCATCTATATTTTTTTCCAAATTCGGGGTAAAAACCTATTTATTTTTGTTTATGTAAGGCCGCGTAAAAAAGAACCGGAAACCTAATACTAATTTATCTAAACATCAACCGCAAGTTAGCTTTAGCCCTCATCATGTTGAACAGGTCATTCGTTCTTCCTGATCAACAAATTACTTCGATCTTCCTTGATTATGATGTCCACCTGTTCACTAACCTTTTTCCACTGTTCCTGCGCCGGAACTTCAGAATCTACAGCTTCTCTGATTTTGTCGTTCCAATAATTGATTACTTTACTGTCAAGCGGCGTGGGTGTATATGTGTTCATATTGCGCAGCTCCGTACGCACGAGATCCTCCGGGTTCTGGCCATCCAGATACGAATCACTTTGCCCGTCTTTGACGACTCTCATCATACCCTTGATATATTCGAGAGCCATCTGTTTATTGGCACTTCGTTTGTTAATAGCGGCAACAGCGCCGCCATTGTTGCCATTGATCTTGAGCGGCAGCATCGTGGCACGCCATTTGCCACTCTGTAAAGGCACCCAATCCTTCAACTTATCGGGACCCCATGCCCCCATAACGAACATAACCAGTTTGCCGCTTCGCATCGCCTCCTGAGCGGTCTTATCCCAAATTTTTGCTCCAAAGAATAAATCCGCATTCTTCACTTCTCTTGCAACTTGAAGCGCCTCGACAAAGTGCTGACCATCGCGGTTAAATCTCAATTCACTGTCAAAGAGGCTAGTGCCCAAAGAAGCTATGTCAATTGGATCCGTATCATTCTGGAAAATATAGATTCCGTTCTGTCGTAGCTTTTTGGCCATTCCCAGCCACTTGTCTGGCGTGCTCATATACTCAGCAACGGATTCGGGATCGGATAAAAATCCGTTATCGGCAAGCACATCTGCCCTGTAGAAGGTCAGGGCTCCCCCAAGCCCGCATGGAATCGCGATCAAACGTTTTCCGTCCCAGCTCGACAGGGTAGGGATGAGGTTGCTTGGAATCTCCGCTGTCAACATAGCAGGATGATACTTGGGCTGATCAAGATTTTCAAATACATCCAATCCATTAAAATTATCAATCTGAGCGATGTCAAGCAGTACGATGTCTGGTTGTTGGTCTGCTTGTTGGTCTGATATGAATGCTTCCGTATATTGTTTGACAATATTGTTATAATCAAACTGCTTGACTATCACATTAATCTCCGGATGATTATTCAAAAAAAACTTTGTAGAGTCGGTCATGTCATAATATGACCACACCACTAGACGCTTATTGTTACTATCTGATTGCAATTGATTCTGTGTCTCCTTCTTATCAGGAAACACCCGCTCTGCACGCTGTAGACCTGGGACATTATTGGCACAGCCGGTTATATTCACAATCAAACCGCACAGTAAGACATACTTCATAAGTCCTCGCATCCAATTCCTCCTATTCGCCAGCAGAATACCAAGCAAATAAACTTCCGCCGCGCTGTTTGGCCTGGTACATGGCTTCATCCGCCAACTTTACCAATTCGGAAAGCTGTTCGGTATGTGCGGGTGATGCCGCAATCCCTATACTGGTATGGAGGGCTATTTCATATCCTGCATGCCACAGAGGGTGCTGAAATCCGGCAAGAATAGCTCTCGCAATCGATTCTGTCTGACTGCGTGTGGTCGATTCAAGCACAATGACGAACTCATCGCCGGCTAATCTGCATACAATTGCATTCCCGCAAGATCCGGTTAATATATGGGCTGCATGCACGAGAACAGCATCCCCCACCTCATGCCCATAGGTGTCATTAATAAGCTTAAACTTGTCCAAATCAAGGAACAGCAGCGTTACTTCCACCGGCGATATGGCTTTCCGGGATTCCAGACTATCCATATACTGTATAAAATAGAGCCGATTCGGCAGTTTCGTCAGGTTATCGTTGTAGGCCAAATGCTGAAAGAGCTGCTCGGACTGTGTTAATTTCAATGTCTGCTCCTGAAGCATAGTGTTCATGGTTTCAGCTTCCCTGAACATTAGGCGAAGCTTTACAGACATTTCGCGAACGTTTTCTACAAGCCAATTAAATTCAAGTATAGGCCCTCCAGCAAGCTCGAGTGTTTCACCTTTGGAAATCTTAAGGGGCAACCCAGATGTAGCCTGAATCAGCCGTTGCAAGATTGAAATGATAACCCTGCTCACAATACCCACCCCTGCTATGACCAACAATATGAAACTGAGGACGAGGGTAAGATTAAGGCCATATACCGACTGCATATCTTTTAATTCATCGATTACCGGTACCGTAATAAGCACTTGAAGATTGTCCAGATTCTGAGCCTTGTTTTCATAGATATATAGAGCATCATGCCATTTAGCCATGTTATGCGGAAATCTGCCTTGAGGCAACCACAACATTAATTCGCCATTGTAACGGTAATAGTCGCCTTGCGGCCATTTCCAAGTATCCCCAATTAATTGTTTCCGACTGTCTGCGAGGACGTACTCTTCGTTATCCAGAATCAGCATACGCGCAGCTCCAAGCTGTGACTTGTTGCTCTCTACGAGCTTCTGCAGCCTGCCTGACTGTAAATCTGCATGAAGGTGCAGTTTCTGTGCATCCTCAGCCATCCAACCATTGAAGTTTTCTTGAAGATTATTGTTTAACGAGCTTGTCAACTGCTGTACCCGTTGATGTAACATATTATCTAAATACTGGCCGGTTATAACTAAAAACAGAAAAAAAGGAAAAACAATTCCGCTTACCGCCAAGTGGAAAAGGATTGAAGTAAATGGTATAGCTTTAGCCTTCATCCCCCATTTTCTTTGCAAAATAAACGGATAAATATAAGTCAGCAATAGCTCAGCCAGAAGTGCATTGGTAATTCCATTTAAGATCGACACTGTTAACAAAAGCACGATTTCAGCATTTGAAGTTTTCCCATCTATAAATGTCAGCAAATAGATGTACGGAGAACCCACAATGACCCAGAAAACGAAGTCTCGCAATAAGAAGCTTCCTTTAAAGGAGCGTGTATACATACAGAGGAAAGCCGTTTCCAAAACTTGCACAAAAACCAAAGGTGTTTGATGAAATACAAACCACTGAACAAGTAAGGTAACTACGGAGATCCCAAGCGCCGCCCTCCTGCCGAGAATCCCGATTGCCAGCACGCTGAACAGGCTATGAAAAGAAAATTGAAGCCCAATTAGCATGGTTACGGAATACCATGGCGCAGAAGCAGAGAGAAATAACAAGCAAAGGATAAGTAGCCATTTGGCTGTAGATGTCAGTTTGTAATCCATTTGATTAAGCTCCAATACTTAAGAATGTGGACTATCGCAAATGGGCTTAAGATGAGCCTTTACCTTTTTCGAATCCTTGAAAAGACATAGCGGGTAGAGTTGTATATCGGGTTGATGATGTATTTTGGGATTTCAGTTTTCTGAAAACAAACTGAAATGGCCTGTGAAAAGCAAGTTAGCTTCTGATAGTCCCTTGATAAATTTCCTATACATCCATTGTAATAGGTTTAAGAGTTTTCACAATCTATTTTATTTGTACATTCCTAGTTATTTAGATAGATAACATTACCAAACAAATAAATAATTTTTACATATTACCCAAATGATAATAAAAAAGCATCAAGTCTTCAGACTAAATACTCGGCTCAGACGTATAAATTATCTAAAGGCCCCCCTCCTTCATAGAGGTAAGGCCTTCAGACATTGCACTAATGATTGTAACCGTGAGATCATGTTAGTTTGGATCACTCTCTTTGACGGTTACCACAAGCTTTGCTGGATTCGGTTCTTTTGGCTAGAACTTCAGTTGGAAATTCGTTATTTTTAGAGCTCCCGGCGTGACAGTTTCCCCAGCGCCTACATATACCTTGTACTCAATGCCTCTGACATCCGTTGGACTTGCCAGAACAGCATTATTGACCCAATTTGTCAATGCAGATTTCCAAATTAGAGAATTAAATGCATAAGTCACATCAACAGACTCCCCTGGAGCGATGATTCTTTCAACTGAGGGATCGGTTGCTGTTTGTCCTCCAGTTTCTTGCCAAGTCCATCCACCGCCTGTTCGCAGCACCAAGGATACGTGAATTGCCTTCGATCCGGTATTGGTTAATGTGCTGGAGATACTTGCATATTTAGACCAATCATCCCCAGTTCCTTTACCTGGCTTTGTATCCGTAGCAACACCTGCCGAGATCGTAGAACTTACGGTAGAAGCATAATTTACAAAGATCGTCTCGCCGTCCAAACCACTGGAAACATTTCCGGTAAATGCAGATTCCTGGAATACCCACGGATAGTAGCTTGCCGTTTTAGGCCGGTTCATTTCTGCAATCGTGTCGGCATACTTAGCCGCCGGCAAATCAAAGCTGATTGTATGCAATTGAATACTGCCTGCGAAACCTCCGCTTCCGCTTTGTACCCGGATAATAATCCGATTTGCAGTTTTGTTCGTGAGGCCAGCCAGAGGCACATTAACCTTCAATGTCGTCTTCGCAGGGATTGTGATATATTGCCCCAATTCGGCCCATTTCCAATCGCCATCTTTAACGATCGGTTGAATCTGAATTTCAGATGTATTCGGATTCGTAACGATGAGGTTCATATTGGTAAAGGTGCTCCAATCCTCCCCCGGGCTCGGATCCACCTGGAAAGCTGGAAAATTCTCCGTCTGAAGGTTAAACGTCATTTGCAATCCGCCGTTATCTAGCGGAGACAGTTTCGCGACAGTCGGAGTCGCCGGTTTGTCGGCGCCATTGAGTCCTACATACCAAGTAGTGTACTTGTCAATAATGCCTGGATCAATGGTTTCAACTAATTCAGAACCTGTAGTAGCCTTCTCAGCATTACTTACTGTCGATTCATTTCCTGCATCGTCATACGCTGTAACTGTAAACGAATATGTTGTTTTCATTGCCAAACCGGATGCAACATAGCTATTCGTTAAACTGGTGCCCAACAACACTCCATCTTTATAGATGTTATAGCCTGCAACGCCAATGTTGTCTGTTGATGCGGTCCATGATAGATTGGCTGTTGTGATCGCGGCGATGGCAGTAAGACCTGCCGGCGCCGTTGGCGCTATTGTATCATTGCTTGGTAATGTTTTAACGCTTACCTCGTTACTGGCAGCAGAAATGTTGCCTGCAGCATCGATCGCTTTTACCGTGAATGTATAAGAAGTATTTGCTTTCAGACCTGTAACAGTGAAACTTGTTGTGGTACTGATACTTTTCAATGTCCCGTTCTGGTATACATTGTAGCCTCTCACGCCAACGTTGTCTGTTGATCCTGTCCAGGTTAACGCAACGGAAGAGTAAGTTGGAGATGTTCCAACCAAATTGGAAGGTGCTGTCGGCGGCTCTTTGTCATCCGTATCTGTGAATACAGTAGCCAGTTTCGAAGTTGCATGAATCCCGTTTGGACCGTTGATAATGGCATTCCCTTGCTCCGTATAACTGGTTCCGGCCCAATCGTTCGACATGTCTAAATATTCCAGACCGGTACCATTCCCTTTCCAAGACCATCCAAGATAGCCAACACCCTTTTGCTGGCTATAGCTCATAATCGTCGCCTCGTCAACATCTCCGTTGGTATGTTTAATGCCAAATTCGCCGATTACAAGCGCCAAATTTTTGTTCAATACATTGTCAATATTGCTTTTCACCGTTGCAGCATCTTTTCCCGCATACTCATACATGTGAATCGAAAACATCGTATTTTTCAACGGATCCGCATTAAATACCTCTGTTCCATAGTCCACGATCGACTGCGGGTATTGTCCCCAACCTGCGCCGTCAACCATGATCGTGTTTTTAATCCCGGCACTTCTGAGCTTCGGTATAGCTGATTTATAACCGTCTGCCCAGCCTTGCCCGTTCCAGGTGCCGAACCATTCATTTGCAATGTTGAGGACGACCGTCTTCTCTTTTCCGATGAGTGCGCTTTTCATTTCAATCCAGTAATTCGCGATACTATCGAGAATCGCTGCACTATCCTTGCCCGTTCCATCATGCACTTCGACGATGGCTATCAATTTGTTTTTTTCGCACAATGAAATAAGGTCTTGTAAGGCGGATAAACTGTCTTTCGTCCATTGCTGTCCGTCTGAAAGTACAATTCTTACCGTATTTGCACCTGTTTTTGCAATTGCTGGAATGGCAACGGACTCCTGACCTTTGTACCAAGTGTAAGCATGGTTGACCCCTCTCATCACAAATGGAACTCCATTCGCATCATAGAGCGTTGTACCTTTAATATAGAATCCCGTTTCACTACGAATTACATCGGTTTTTACACTGAGTGGAGCACTTGCTGCCGATGTGTTTCCTGCCGCATCTTTGGCTTTCACGGTGAAGCTGTATGTTGTGTCTGCAGTCAAGCTAGTTACTGTATAGCTTGTTGTTGTGCTTGTTCCTGCCAGCGTTGTCCCATTGTATATCTCATAACCCGTTACTGCTACATTGTCTGTTGATGCTGTCCATGTCAGGCTAACGCTTGTAGCCGTCTTAGCAGGACTCGCAAGGTTTGTCGGCACTGTTGGCGGGGTTGGATCTGGAGATGTATTGGTTTTTACACTCAATGCAGTACTTGCTGCCGATGCGTTTCCTGCCGCATCTTTGGCTTTCACGGTGAAGCTGTATGTTGTGTCTGCAGTCAAGCCAGTTACTGTATAGCTTGTTGTTGTGCTTGTTCCTGCCAGCGTTGTCCCATTGTATATCTCGTAGCCCGTTACTCCTACATTGTCTGTTGATGCTGTCCATGTCAGGCTAACGCTTGTAGCCGTCTTCGCAGGACTCGCAAGGTTTGTAGGCACTGTTGGCGGGGTTGGATCTGGAGATGTATTGGTTTTTACACTCAATGCAGTACTTGCTGCCGATGCGTTTCCTGCCGCATCTTTGGCTTTCACGGTGAAGCTGTATGTTGTGTCTGCAGTCAAGCCAGTTACTGTATAGCTTGTTGTTGTGCTTGTTCCTGCCAGCGTTGTCCCATTGTATATCTCGTAGCCCGTTACTCCTACATTGTCTGTTGATGCTGTCCATGTCAGGCTAACGCTTGTAGCCGTCTTCGCAGGACTCGCAAGGTTTGTAGGCACTGTTGGCGGGGTTGGATCAGGATTTGATTCAACCAGCGAAAGTTTCCACCTTTGCTGGGGATTTCCATTGTCTGTCCATTGCTGCACATTGGCTCCATCCGAAGTATATCCACCGGCGACATCCAGTGCTTTACCACTGGCTTGTGAGATTAACTTGAAATATCCATCGCCCGTATCAATGATTTGCCATTTTTGTGCGGCGGTTCCATTGTCTGTCCATTGCTGCACATTAGCTCCATCCGCCGTAGAAGACCCGGCGACATCCAATGCCTTACCACTGGATTGAACGAGCAATTTATAGTACCCGCCGCCTAGGTTAATGATCTTCCACTGTTGCTGCAAGTTGCCATTATCCGACCATTGCTGCACATTAGCTCCATCCGCGGTAGCCCCCCCTGCGACATCCAGGTTTTTTCCGCTATGTTGAGCCGTAAGCTTGTAAACCGAACCAGATTTTATACCTGGATCCACAATTACATTATCCGCATATACTTCAAACCCCCAGAGAGAATATCCATAACTGGAAGCCCTTTCAGTTCCATACATTTTAATATATCTCGCATTCGTCGCTGCAAAAGAAATATCGTCGATTCCACCATCCCCTGTTGTAGTGGAATACACTGTGGTCCAGTTGCTGTTATCTGCAGAGATTTGAATTTGATAGGACTTCGCATAAGCGGCCTCCCAATTCAGCTTGACATTACTAACTTTGGCAACGCTTCCAAGATCGACGCTAATCCACTGTGGATCCGAATAATTGGATGACCACCTTGTTGAAGAGTTGCCGTCTGTGGCCATTGCTGCTGTTTTTGTTGAATCTTCAGACGAACTTGCAGTTGTCGTTTTGTTAAGCGCGAGATTTGTCGCTGCAGCACTTGCACTTATTGGCGGAATCAATCCGATCAGCAAACCGATTACCATAATGAACGCAAAAATTTTTTTCAAGAATCTTACCTCCCAATAATTTAAAAGTCCATGCCTTTTGAGTCACCTTACTTCAGTCTAGATGAAACTGAAAAAATAAAAGCCTCAAACCTTGTAAAATTCCCTCCTCCCTTGTAATTTACACGTTGAAAGCGCTCTCTTTTTTACCAACAAAAAAGAGAGTTCTAGGTGTTTAATATATTTAATGGTTTCCAACAAAGTGTTTAGAAAACCGTTAAACCCCTTCATAACAAGACCGTTGTGTGTACCTCCGTTCCTTTTACAGAATATGCCATAATAATATAACTTGTTAGCATAACTGTCAATAAATTTAATAACTAAATAATAATTTTTAGGTAATTAATGGAAGTAGTCAAGCTAAATATTACCCAATCGGGTCGGCTAAGATGGAGTTGAAGGAGGATAATCCCCCCTTATAAGCGATCCATAGCAGGTGCAACCCGATCGTCCTGACAGAGATCAAATCCTCCAAGAATTCCCCTTGTTGTCTCTGCCTCCTGAAGATGCTCTTACGACTAAATCACAGGCGATATTGATCTTTTCAAATGGTCTTTGAGGATCACGAATCCGATCAAGAAGCGCCGAGACGGCTCGTTCGCCAAGTTGTTCTTTTTTGACATGCACGGTTGTCAACGGAACCTCGGCGCGCTGGCTTTCATCGATATTATCAAAGCCTGTAATACAAATCTCCGCAGGAACGTCAATGCCTCGCTCCTTCAATAACGACAATGCCGATAGCGCTATTTCGTCATTGGCACATACCCAAGCAGTCGGCAGAGCTGTACCTTTTGCCGTTAGAGAATCCAGTTTCTCTTGTAAAACGCGTCGGTTAGCTTCGCGATCCGTACCCGACAAGGGCAGCTTGTCCCGAACAGGGTCAATCATGATCGCATATTCCTCCAAAGCTTTTCGAAACCCGATCCACCGGTCTGTGAAGCTTCTTGAAAACTGTGTGTCACCTAGAAACCAAAACGAACGATGTCCCAATCCCAGCAGATGTCCGGTAATTAGCGCAACACTGTCGATATTCGAAGCAAATACGGAATCCGAAGGCACGAGCGAATCTTCATGATCGGTTAGCACAAACGGCAGATTAAGCCTTTGAATTTCCAGCAGCATGGTGGTCGAAATTTCACCTACGCCAATCACACCCAATAAACGATCGGGTTTCAGCACCATTTCGAAATGATCGACCGTTTGTTCGGTAATGATTAGCATCCCCAAACCGTAATGGGACAATACGTGGCCAATTCCGTTAACAATCACACTCCAGAAGGCGGAATCCATTGTTTGAAGCCTAACGCTTGGCATCAAAACGGCAACAGTCCGTTTATTCGCACCGTTATCCTCCGGCATCCATCCCCTAAAATGATTCTTAGGTTTTCCGCTTTTGCCTGTTGCAGCATGTTTCTGTTTAAAATACCCGAGTTGCGTTGCTGCTTCGATAATTTTTTCCCTTGTTTTCGCGCTAACGCCATCTTTGCCGGCTAAAGCCTTTGAGACCGCATATTTCGAAAGCCCCACGGCATCTGCTATTTGCTGCATGCTAACTTTATTTTTCATGATGTTCGATGCCCCCTTTAATCGTTCCACTATTTTATAGCTAATACTATCTAAAGGAAATTAGGTTTACAAGTTATTTTGTTAGCAAAATTCCAGTTGACTAACCATTTTTGTTAGTTTACAATTCTATTTGTTAGCTAACAAAAAGAGGTGAATCCATTGAATCCTGCCTTGTTAAAGCAGGAAATGTCCAGTGAATTGGAGCATATTTTGCAATTTTGGATGCAGCACACGATTGATAGACAGCACAGCGGTTTCTACGGACGTATTGACAGCGATATGACTGTCCATCCTGAAGCTCCTAAAGGTCTAGTTCTGAACGCGCGCATCCTTTGGACATTTGCTAGAGCTTACCGGCACGAGCCAAAGCCGGAATATTTGGACATCGCCGAACGGGCGCTGGAGTATCTGGAAACATATTTTCGGGACTCAGAATACCCTGGCTACTTTTGGATGGTCGATTATCAAGGAAATCCGCTTCAGACCAAGAAGCAAATTTACGGCCAAGCTTTTTATCTTTACGCAATATCGGAATATATCCTGGCGACAGGACGCGAAGATTTGTTGAACTTAGCCGAGCAATTATTTGAAATTGTCGAGAAAAGTTTTGATCCTGTCCATGGCGGATATTTGGAGGCCTATGCCCGCAACTGGTCTGAGGAAGGCGACCTCCGTCTCGGGGAGCATGATCAGAATGATAAGAAATCGATGAATACTCACCTTCATATACTGGAGGCTTACACCAACTATTATCGGGTGTGCAAGAGCACGAAGCTGGAGAAGCAGTTCCACAGACTGATCGTAGATACAATCGAACGTATTATCGACTTGGACAAAGGGCATTTCCATCTCTTCTTCGACGAGGATTGGAGCCTTAAATCGAATCTCGTCTCATATGGACACGATATCGAAGGCAGTTGGCTGCTCTTGGAAGCCGCCGAAGTGCTGGGAGATCCGACTCTCATCGAACGCTCCAAACAAGCCGCGCTGCGGATGGCCGAAGCGGTTCTCGAAGAAGGCGTGGACTCGGATGGAGCCGTCATGTGGGAAGGCGATGCTGACCGTGTGCTCGATACGGATAAACATTGGTGGGGACAAGCAGAAGCCGTCGTGGGCTTCGTTAATGCTTGGCAGTTGACCGGCGAAGAACGGTATTGGAAGGCGGCTGCCGATTGCTGGCATTTCATCCGCGAGCATATCATCGACAAGGATAACGGTGAATGGTACTGGAGGACGGACAAGGGCGGTAAACCCTCATTGGCCGAATCGAAGGTTAACGAATGGAAATGCCCTTATCATAACAGCAGGGCTTGCTTTGAGATTATCGAACGACTGAACACATACTAATTCATCCTGAATGTTGAAAGGTAGTGCGACAATGAGTACTTTATTCGAACAACGTAAACAAATCATCCAAGAACGTTATGAATCTCTTATTAACCGTAAAAATGAGCCTTTGTTCTCGGAAAACGGTATCTATGAGCGTTATACGCATCCGGTCTTAACCGCCGCGCATGCTCCACTGGTTTGGCGATACGATTTCAATCCTGAAACCAATCCTTACTTTATGGAGCGGATCGGTGTAAACGCCGCGTTTAACCCTGGCGCTATCGAGTTAAACGGCAAGTTTTATCTGGTCGCACGTGTGGAAGGCAACGACCGCAAGTCCTTTTTCGCCGTAGCCGAGAGCGATAACGGGGTCACTGGCTTCCGCTTCTGGGACCGTCCTGTCGTGATGCCAGAGACCGAGAAACCGGACATTAACATTTACGATATGCGCCTGACTAAGCATGAAGACGGATGGATCTATGGTGTATTCTGTACGGAGCGTAAAGATCCTGACGCGGCTCCTGGAGACCTTTCAAGCGCTGTAGCACAAGCAGGTATTGCCCGCACAAAAGACTTAAAAACTTGGGAGCGCCTCCCGGATCTCAAAACCGGATCCGCTCAACAACGAAACGTCGTCCTGCATCCGGAATTTGTAGACGGCAAGTATGCTTTCTATACACGACCTCAGGATGGATTCATCGACGCCGGTTCCGGCGGTGGGATCGGTTGGGGATTGTCTGCAAGCATGAACCCAGCTATCCTTGATAAGGAGAGCATTATTGATCGCCGGTATTACCACACAATCAAGGAAGTCAAAAACGGTCAAGGCCCCGCTCCGATAAAAACGGAAAAAGGATGGCTCCACATCGCCCATGGCGTAAGAAATACTGCTGCTGGCCTACGTTATGTAATTTATGCATTCCTGACTGATCTTAAAGATCCTGCCAAGCTGCTCAGCTCACCTGCAGGTCACTTGATCGCACCGGAAGGCGAAGAACGTATCGGCGATGTATCCAATGTTGTCTTCACGAATGGCGTTATCGCTCGTGACAATGGGGATGTATACCTCTATTATGCTTCCTCCGACACCCGCTGCCATGTAGTCACGACAACCGTCGATAGACTGCTTGACTACGTCCTGAATACACCTGAGGACCCGCTTCGTTCCTATGCATGCGTTCAGCAGAGAATAGCGTTGGTTGACAATAATCTGGCGTAAACAAGGATAACTGCCTTAATGCCATGAAATAGACGTGACCCGGTAGGCAGCGCTTTTTTCAAAGTGCACCACCGGGTCACGTTTCGTTTCCATGGTTTTCAGGTTGTTCAACTCAGCTTTTCTCGATACTGAACAGGCGTTACCCCTTTGATGGATTTGAACAATTTTGTGAAATATTGAACGTCTTCATAACCGACAGTTCCCGCGATTTCATATATCTTTTTCGTTGGATCCCTCATGAGCTCTATCGCTTTCTCCACTCGATATTCCATCACATATTTGCTGAATGAAACGTTCATTTCCTCTTTAAAGATTTTGCTTAAGTAGGAAGCATTCATAAAGAATACATCTGCAACCGCATTTAGATTAATGGATTCGTTATAATGCTCATCCATGTATGCAACGATCTTTTCAATCACTTTCCGCTTCTTCTTCGTTTGTGTTTTACACAAGTAAGACATGATTTTAAAGAGAGCTTCCTCAAATAAATGACGTATTTCATCAATGTTCTGAGAGCTTTGCAATAACTCGAAAAACTGTAAGCTGAATCTCGAAACATCATCCATAGACCGCTTGCTTTCGGTTGTGGCTCTTGTTATTGTGGTGAGGATTTGAAAATATAAAAACTTGAACTCAATCAGATTCATTTGTTTATTTTCTTTCACAAGCCGATCCAAATGGATGAAAACCGATTGCTTATCGCCCAATTTAACTGAATTAACTAACCCTTCAATTTCATAATGCTTATACTTCTCTGTTTTAGCAGAAACAGCTGAGGTCGTGCCGCTTTCTTGATTGAGAAACCCGCTTAGCAATAAAGACTGCTTCGCTTGTCGGTATGACAAAGAAATCTCGATAAGGTTAGAACAGCATCCTCCATATCCAATTTCGACAGGACATCCAAATATTTTATAGATCATATGACTGATGCCTGCCGAATCGATCAACTGGCAAAGATTATCGGTGGCAAGGCCAGAAGATACAATGGCCACTACTTCATCAGAATGTGTAAAAGTAAACGTTTTGCAGTTCATCTCTTGAAGCATATCTCCGACCAAATTTCCTATAACGAACTGTGTGAATTCGGCATCTAAATCTATGCCATCTTCTTGCGATTGTTTAAATTGAAAAATCATACAATAATGATTCAGATTTGCATGTTCGATCTGAAAATCATTTAGAGCAGCAACAATCTCTTGTTCATTTTGAATCCGCCCATTGATCAGATTAACGAATACCATTTCTTTCAACATAGGTAACCGCTTGTTGACTTGCGTATCTGCCTTTTGCAGCAATTCCGCTTTTTTCTTCTCAGATTGAATGAGGTCCACACATTTTCTTACGACATGAAGCAAATCATGGTCTTCAACCGGCTTCAGTATATAGTCGAAAGCGCCGAGAGACAGCGCATTTTTGGCATATTCAAAGTCACTGTAGCCACTGATAATAATGACTTTCGCCTGAAGCTGACGTTCTCTTAAAGATTGAATGAGTTCAAGCCCCCCCATATGGGGCATGCGAATATCGGTCAGAATGATATCGGGAGCAAGTAGAAGCGCTTTCTCCAGTGCTTCATTGCCGCAGCTTGCCTCATCAATCACTTCGATCCCCAGCTGATCCCAATCTATGGTATGGATCAGTCTTTCGCGCACCCAAGCTTCGTCATCCACTACCATCATTTTTATCATGTCGCAGGCACCTCTTTGGCAACTATCGGAATTTCTATCGTTACTCTCGTTCCTTCCCCAGAGACGCTCTCGATTTGAATGCCATAACTGGCTCCGTATTTTAAACGGATTTGTCGGATTAAGTTTCTCAGGGCGAAGCTGGATGTCTCCTCTGTCGCTTCAACCTGGAGGCTTTGCCTTAATCGCAATAATGCTTCTTCTTTCATTCCACTGCCGTTGTCTTCCACAATGATTTTGAGTTTCCCTTCGAGAGAAGATACTTCAATTGAAATATGACCGTATCCCCTTGCTTTCTCGATTCCGTGATAGACCGAGTTCTCAACAATAGGCTGCAGCAGCATTTTAGGTACCAGACAATCTGCGAGCTCCTCTGGAAGATCTATATGAAAGCTGATCTCCCCTCGATAACGAATATTGATAATAGTTAAATAACTGACAACTAAACTTACAGCATCTTTTAATGAAACGATATCTTTGCCGCCGCTTAAGCTGATTCTGAAAAATTTGGATAAAGCAGCCACCATTTGTGATATCTCTTCGACCTTTTTTATTTTCGCGATGCTATAGATGGAATCAAGCGTATTGTATAAAAAATGCGGGTTGATTTGAGCCTGCAGCAGCTTAATTTCAGCTTCAAGTTTATACAGCTTTTCATTGGCAAGGTCTTTGACAAGCGCATTCAGTTCATCCGCCATATCATTAAATCCTTGATACACCTGCCTAAACTCATCTTGACGATTGTCCCGTATTCGTATATCCAAATTCCTGTTTCCGATTTTTTGCATTGCTTTTATAAGCTTTAATAAAGGTTTATAAAACTGATTAGATAAAAAGAAACTAACCATAAAGATGATGATCGCCATAATTGTGACAAGGACGATGAAAAAGTTCCTGATTTCATATACTTTTCCCAAAATCTCGGACGATGGTATAACGACGACATACCTCCACTTGTTATACGTTGAGATCGAATAGACAATGAATTGTTTATCGACAAAAAAACTGCCGCTTTCTTTTCCTGACGATTGAATCTTATCGTTAATCTGTGCGAAGAGGTCCGTTTTGTTTCCCACAACGCTCATATCTGAATGGGCAACAACATGAGAGTCGGCATCCAAGACGACGAAATCCCCTGGAATGCCTCTTTGTATTTTCCTATAATAGTCGCTGATATAACTCTCCCTTACATTGACAGACAGAACCGCGATCGTATTCCCTTCTTCATCTTTTAGAACCTTGTTAAAGGAAATCAATTTACTGTCTTCCAGACGGCTAGAAATATGATTCAAGCTATAATAATCGACGGGAGCGGCTACAAACCAGTGTTCATTGCCGTCTATCTTCTGACTTTCGCTTATAAAATCAATATTATTCACATCAACATCTTCATAGTAGGTAGATTTAGAATCGAGGATTGCATTTTGCTTAACCAAATATAAATAAAAGGAATCGGTGCCTTCCAGCACATTCTGAATTTTAATGCGTGTGATGAAAAAGCGAAGCAAATCCAACATCCCTGCATACTTTTCGTTTTTCACCTCTGGGGTGAGCCGTGTTTCTTGTTTAGCAAGGGTTAAGAGACGGTTATCCGTTAGTATTAACTTGCTTAATCCAGTTACATTATCAAGAGCGGAATCGATATTATTGACAGCGAAATCAATACTGCTTATGACAACCTTGGAAGTCTGATCCGTGATGGATTGTGAGGACCTATTGTAGAGCAATGCACTGACAATGATCATGGGAATGAGGATAACGATGAACATACTTATGAACATTTTGATCCGAAAACTAATGTTTTGAAATATCATCCGCTGTCCATTCCTCTTGAGATGGAACAATCCCTTCACCCTGATCTTACAGGGAAAAGGGACGCCACCGCGATTATAGTCCTATCTTGTTTAACTGCGTTTCTTCATCAATTGTATCGTTGTGATCAGCACGGCCGTCAATATCAAGAGCCCACGGACGATATACTGAACATATTCATTGACATTCAAGAGCGTCATCGCATTGATGAGTACACCCAGGAATATCAAACCGATAAAAGTCCCCCATACTTTGCCAATGCCTCCAAACAAGCTCGTGCCGCCAATAATGACCGATGAAATCGCAATCATTTCCCAGCCTTTGCCGAAGTTGAACGAACCGGACATAACCTGAGAAGAAACGAGCACACCGCTAAGCGCGGAGCAGAGCTGGACGACTATCATACATATCGTTTTGACACGCGGCACATTAATGCCTGACAGGCGGGCTGACTCCGGATTACCGCCTACCGCATAGACGGAACGTCCGAATTTGGTATAGTTCATCACGATAAAAATAATCGCGAATACAATAAGCAAAACAATGGCGGGAATCGGAATCGAGAATAGTTGGCCGGCTCCCAGTACATTATACCATGCGGGCAATGTCGTTACCGGAAATCCTTTTGATATAACAGCAGCAACACCATAGATAACATTCAACATAGCCAGTGTAATAATAAAAGAGGGGACTTTATACTTTGTTAAAATCCAGCCGTTAAACAGCCCGATCAAACCGGATGCCACAAATGACAGAATAATACCCACGATGACGGCAGCATCCATCGACATGATGCCCGCACCTGCAAGCTTGCCGGTCGTAAGGCCAATAATGACCCCCGTTAAAGCAACCGTGGATCCAATGGACAGATCGATCTCGCCAGCAATGATAACAATCGTCATGCCAAAGGCGATACAGCCCTGCAATGCCATATTTCTTAAAATGTTCAAGATGTTATCCGTGGTTAAAAAGCCGGATGATGCGAAAGTCATCATAATGACGATGACCAGAAGGATGATCTCCAGAACATGCTTGCTTAATTTCTTCTTCAAATTAAACGACGAAGAAGACAAATTTACGGATGCTGATGTTTTCATGATGCTTCCCCTCCCATACTAAGCGCGTAGAGCTCTTCTATTTTCAAAGCTTCCGGCGCATACTCCCCTGAAATTTTTCCGTCCTTCAAAATGAGGATGCGATGGCAAACCTCAAGCAGCTCCTCCAGCTCCGATGAGACCATGATGCTGGAAATCCCTTTGCGGGACTGCTCCCAAATAATTTGAAAGATTTGTTGTTTGGCATTAACATCAATGCCTCGCGTCGGCTCATCAAAAAACATAATGCTCGGTTTCGTGTTTAACCAATTTCCGACAACCACTTTTTGTTGATTCCCTCCGGATAGGGAGGACACCTGATGATTCACATCCGCAACCTTGATTTGGAGGTCATTCACTTGCCGTTGAACGAAAGATTCCTCTTCCTTTTTACGGATAAATAAACCCTTAGCTATTAAATCCAGGCTTGCCACACATAAATTATCCTTGATCGAAGCAATCTGAATGAGCCCTTCATGCTTACGGTCTTCCGGCGTGTAGGCCAGTCCAGCTTTTTTCATCTTTTCCGGAGTAGGCGATTGAATTTTCTGCCCACTGCAATAAATTTCGCCGCTATCAAACGGATCAGCGCCGAAGATCGATTTGAGCAGCTCGGTTCGGCCTGACCCGAGCATTCCCGCGATACCAAGAACTTCGCCTTTTCTTAACTGAAAGCTTACATCCTGAAACTTATGTTTACGGGTCAGCCCTTTTACTTCCAGTACAACTTCGCTCGATATCGTTAAATTCTCGGGACGGGTTCGTATTTCCACATCGCCAAACATCATGCCGATCAAATCTTTACGAGTCAAATCCTGCATGGGCGCTTTTCCGATAAAGTGGCCTTCACGCAAAACCGTGCAAGTATCCGCAATTTCCCAAAGCTCATGCAAACGGTGTGAAACATAGATAATGATGACATTCTTCTTTTTCAATTCCCTGATCATCTTGAATAACGATTCAATTTCGTTTTTCGCAAGGGCGGATGTCGGTTCATCCAATTGCAGAACCTTCGGATTAAAGCTCATTGCTTTTACAATTTCAATCATTTGGGCCTGACCAACGCTTAAGTTGTATACCGTTTCTTCTGCTGGAATATCCACACCAAGTTCTTTTAAAATTTCATTCGCCATCGCATATGTTTTTTTCCAGTCCACGACCATACCCTTCATAGGCATTCGGCCAAGAAAAATGTTTTCCGCAACAGTCAAGCCGGGTACTAGACTTAACTCCTGATAAACCGTCACAATACCCTTTGCAAAAGCATCTCTCGGATCACGAAATTTCAATGACGCTCCATCCAGGATGACCTCTCCCTGTGTAGGTTCGACCGCACCTGAAAAAATTTTCAGCAAGGTTGATTTTCCAGATCCATTCTTCCCAAGCAGTGCATGCACCTTTCCGCTTTCAAACGATACGGAGACTTGGTCCAAAGCCACAGTCCCTGGATATACTTTCGTTATTTTGCTGGTCTCCAATAAACTCATGGGCCTACCTCACAGTTCTCTCTCGTTTATATGGTTTGGGGATGCCTCGTTCTTCTGACCGGGCACCCCATTTGCAAGAAAATTCCAGACGGTTATTTACCCATTTTCGTTTTCAGATCGGCTTCGAACTTGGCAATGCCTTCAGGATTGGAACGGCTGAGCAGAATACCGTCTACAATGGTAGTCTTCCCTTTGCTCGCACTGACATCTTCACCTTTTAAACTTTTGATGAGCAGCTCCATCGCTTTATAACCCATGTTGTAAGGATCTTGCCCCGTAATGGCTTGGAGAATGCCATCTTTATCCTTTAACATTGAAATCAATTGATCGCTCGCATCTGTGCCGAACACAGCTACTTTGCCAGCTTTTCCGGCATTTTTCACGGCCATTGTCGCTCCGATTGTACCACCCTCATTAGCCGACCAAACAATATTTATATCCGGATGCGCTGTCAAAATATCACCTGTTACTGATACAGCTTTATCTTGAATCCAAGCGTCTTGGTCGGCAACAACTTCGACGTTAGGGTTGACTTTCTTCACTTCATCAAGGAATCCGTTTACACGGTCGGAACTTTGTTGCGGAAGTTGAGATTTGTACTGTAGAATGGCGATTTTTGCCTTTCCGTCAAGTTTCTCTTTGATATATTGTGCCGCTGCCTTACCTGTAATTTGTCCAATATTTTTATTCTCCGAGGTATACCCGCCGGCGATAAAAGATGCATTCGTCAAAGAAATATTCGTTACGGCAACCTTCAAGCCTTGTTCATCTGCTTTCTTTAAAGATGCGACAGAGGAATCCTGATTCAAAGGCGCGATCGCGATGCCATTTACCTTTTGCGAAATATACGTATTGATCAATTCTGCTTCTTTTCCTTGGTCATTACTTGTGTTGCCTGTTAGCACTTTAACTCCCGCTGCTTTTGCAGCATCTTGGTATCCAAGTGACAAAAGCTTCATGAATTGGTCTTCTTGGAACACAACACCCGCCACAACCAGATCTGTCTTCTTCTCAGGAGATTTGGCTTCCGTGTTTGCCGCTGGTTTTGATGATTCAGTGGCTGTCTTCGTAGTGCCGCAGGCTGCTAGAGAAAGGGAAAAAACGGTGACCGTCGCAAGAAGCAATAATTTTTTCATGTTTTTCATTGGAGCAACTCCCCTATTTTGAGTTTTTGGATACTGCATTCTTTGAAACCGCTATCACAAATACCCTTACAAGAAATATCCAACAAAGATTACTGATGGGACTTCCTTCACCCCCTGTAATGATTATTCAAACAATAGCTTACAACTTGAAGCATTCCTTGCTTGTAAGTAAATTATAGGCTGGAACAACAACCGCCTACAACGAGAGTAGTTTTATATTTCTTGTAGTATTTTTGTTTTTTTCTGTAAACCATTCCAAACATAAAAAGGACAGAAGTATGGAAATGGAACAACCATACATCTGCCCTTTTGCGAAGCGAAGCTACCGCTTGAATATTTAAATCAAATCTAAAACTACTCCCTTTTCCCAACCGATTGGCGAACGATCACGTCGCTGAACAGCAGCGTTTTCTCAAAAGGCAGGTCTGGGCTCCTCAATCTTTTCAACAGTACCTCCACGGCCCGCACACCCATCAATTCATTGTGCACATGCACCGTAGTCAAGCTTGGCAGATCGCGATACTCCTGCGTATTATCGAATCCTGTAATCGATACATCCTCCGGTATCCGAATGCCACGTTCGATGAGCAGCCGCATTACCGCATGCGCATAGAAATCGTTCGCGCAAACGAAAACATGAGGTAAATCTTTACTTTCAATCAGCCTATCGATCGTTTGTTCGATACCCTCAAGAGCGTTGTCCTCGTGGTTCAGCAAAGGATCTTCCGGCTCTGGGACGACAAGCCGATTCTCTTCAAGCACCGTACGGAATCCAAGCCAACGCTCATGAAAGCTTCGTGAATAATTCGGATTGCCGACGAACCGCATTCGGCGATGTCCGAGAGCGACCAAATTTACGGTCAACTTGCGGAAGCAGTCATAATTGTTAATGAACACCGAATCGCAAGGGATAAGCGGGTCCTCATGGTCGATCAAAACGAAAGGAATGGCCGTCTTTCTGATTTCCAGCAATAATTGGCTCGGTATGTAGCCAATGCCGATCAGACCGAGTACGGCGGATGGATTAATGATATCGATAAAGCCTTCGGCATTGTTCTCCGTTACCATCATCAAACGGGTTCCCTGCTTCTGCAGTTCAGAGGAAACCCCGTCCACGATCCTCCCCCAAAACACGGCGCTCCTCTCCTGAAATCGTATTTTAGGCATAAGCACGATAACCGTGTTTTTCACTATAGAGGACTTTCCCTTTTTCATGTTATGCTGGGCGGACTCGTTCTTTCCCCCCCACTGTGCGGCCAAGTTATAACCGAGAGACGTTGCGGTCTGTATAATTTTTGCTCTCGTTTCTTCACCAACACCGGGTTTACCGGATAGCGCCTGTGAAACGGCGAATTTGGATACCCCTACCTGATCGGCGATTTGTTGCATCGTCACTCTTTTCATATACGATCACTCCATCATAAGCTACACCACTCATTGTAGCATACTGCTGAGCATTTCACCTAACAAATATAGAAAAGTTAGTTTTCTCACGTCCCTTCTTCCCTTACGTTTGGTTGGGAGAAAAGCTCTTGTCTAAACCCACATGTTGGCGCATAGAGAGGAAACTTAAGTATGGGGTTCCAACCGCTGTTAAAGTCGTGTTCCTTGATTGGACAAGGTGGTGCGAACACGACTTTAAAGGCGGACGCTATCGCTTTTCCACCCCATACCCATTCCCTCTGTTCGACTTTGTGCTGCCTTCCACTTTCTCTTTTGACTAACCTGTCTTCCATCTGGTATTCCTGTCCACAACACCCCTGTAAGAGAAGGATTCCGGAGACATTTCGCCTCCGCAAGCTTCGCTAGAAAACCGAGGAGGTACTGCCGGTCCGCCTATTCCCCATGCACAGCAATATTCACGGAACTACGATGCCTTATTCCACGGTAACGTCCCTTTTCTCATCCTGAAGTGGAACTAGGGTGCGTTAAATAAGCCAAAATGCACTTAAAACTCAGCATTTCCTGCTCATAACGCACGGTAGTTCCGCGAAATGTCCCTACAACCGAAAATACCGCCGCATAACGCACCTACGTTCCGCTCACCCGTGCAAAAAGACGATCTCTCACAGATCGAGGCGGTATTTCAATGCGCCAAACCGCTGTGACACTTCCGGATCTTCTACCTCCATCCCGTCAAATGCTCGTACCACACGATGCGTGCGGAATTTCTCCGCTCAACGAGCTCGTCACACACATACCTAACGACATATGCTTACTGGCGTTAGATTGGGTATCCCTAACGCTGTAGTTCAGCAAAGAATTTAGCATTCTTTGTAAAAAAAGACTGCCTGATGTTGAACATCAGGCAGTCTCCCCGCATATTTACTTCTTATTCCAAACCTCGATGCGTTGCTTAAGCAGTTGGTCAAATTGGCCTTCCAATTTATGAACCCCGGCTTGTTCCATCTCTTTCTGGAACGTATCCCAAAGCACGTCGAAATTGTCCGGCGACTTCACAATCATCTCAGGCACACGTTTTCTGACGATGCCTTGAAGCTTCTGGAAAATAACTGCCCCATCCGTATCCGATGGGATATTGATTTGCCAAGCGGCTCCCCATGGCTTAACTTGGAATTCCGACGCTTTGGGGAACAGATCCTGCCACATCTTCGCATTATAATGAGACAGTACGTCTTTCTCTGGTGCCGTGTACGAGTCCATAATTTGCTGTTCGCTCTTGATCGTATACGTTTGGCCAGAAGGATCCTTCACGCCATCGCCGTGCTGCGGGAACGGATAGCCGTATACGCCAATGCCCGTTTTCTTGCCATATTGCGGATCCGCGTTGCGTTGATCCATATCCGTAACAACCCGCTTGCCATTCTCAATCTTGTACTGGGCACCTTCAATTCCCCAGTTGTTCAAAATTTGCGCTTCATCCGAACAGAGCCAATCCAGGAACTTGATAATGCGGACAGGGTCCTTGGCGCTCTTCGAAATGCCTATGCCGAAGCCAGCCGAGTAACCGGCATCTTGAAAGTTTCGGTTTTTGAGGCTTTCAGACTGCATAATTGGATAAACGCCGTAGGTAAGCTCCGGTTTGCCCCCCAGCTTCAGCGCTTGTTCCGGCTCCAGGTACTGCCACTTGGAATCGATCAATCCAAGGACGCGGCCGGAGGCAATTTTCGCCTTATACTGGTCGTATTTCTGGGTAAAGCTTTCCGGATCGATCAGACCGGTTGCATACATGTGGTTGAGCCATTTGAAATATTCCTTCTCTTCCGGACGCGTGTAATGGAAAACCGGCTTCTGCGTTTTTTCGTCGATATACCACTCGCCGTCGTCAGAGCCGCCTGTTGAGAACACAGCCGGATTCGTTATGCTTTGGGCGATGCGCCAGTCCTCGGCAATCAGCGTCAAGCCGATAGTCGGTTGCCCGTTAATCGTCGGATGATTATCCTTATACGTCTTAATAGCGTTTTCAAAATCTTGCAAAGTTTTAAGCTTCGGATAATTCAGTTCCTTCACGACCTGATGCTGCAGCATCATCCCGTCCTTCGGCTCCCACTGTTGCTGGTTAACGAAATAGGTGCCCAGGTAGTAAATAGACGGATCATCCTTGCTCCAGCGCAGACGATTCAGATAGTCGCCATACAGCTTTTTGATGTTCGGTCCATACTTATCGATAAGAGGTGCCAGATCGATAAAGCCACCGGCGTTGACGATCAGGTTCGTATCGTTTTTGGCGAAAATGAGATCCGGGTATTCGCCGCTGGCGGCCATCAGGGAAACCTTCTGCTTCGGATCACCGACCGGATAATCGATTTTCATCGTCACGCCTGTAAGCTCTGTAATCTTTTTGCCTACGGGGCTTTGCATATTTTCGTAGTTGGTATTGAGATCTGCGCTGAACATCGTGATCGTAGTCGGTTTTTTGTCATCCGAGCTTACACTTGGCGACGAACCTCCATCCTTCGAGGAGCTAGATCCGCCAGTGCCGCTTGTGCCTGCGTTCGCACATCCCGCGAGTACAAGAAGCGATGCCACCAGGGTTACGGCAGCCCATTTTTTTGTTTTTTCCATGCTAATGCCTCCCTTATTATTTAGTTTGTATGTAACAGAATCTCTGCTAATACCGCATGTACTCAACTCTTTACAGCCCCGAGCGTCAATCCCTGGACGAAGTATTTCTGAAGGAAAGGGTACACGACCAGAATGGGAAGTGTTGCTACAATGGTGATGGAAGCCCGAATCGACTCCGGCGATACGCGTGTAGAAAGCTCAGGGTTGCCGCTTCTGGCCATGTCGGCGCTGCTTGCCCCTGATGTTGTGTTTGCCAATATTTTCATGAGTTCATATTGCAGCGTCGTCAGATAATCCGAATTGCTGTTATAGAGGAACGTGTCAAACCAGGAATTCCATTGCCCGACCGCAATGAATAGCGCAATGGTCGCCAGCACCGGCTTACAAAGGGGAAGGATGATTTTGAAAAAAATCGTCATATCGTTGGCCCCATCGATTTTGGCTGACTCCTGAAGACTGATCGGAAGCCCGTCCATATAGGATCGGATCACGAAAATGTTCCATGCATTGACGAGTCCCGGCAAAACATACACCCAGAAGCTGTTCATCAAATGCAAATCACGAATGAGCATGTAGATCGGGATGATGCCTCCGGAAAAATACAAGGTCAGGACGAACAAGAGCGAAATTTGTTTTCTGGCGATAAAATCTTTCCGGCTTAGCACATAGGCCACCATTGCAGCGCTGAACACGCCAAACACGGTGCCGATCACTGTGCGGAATAAGGAGTTTTTAAACGCAATAAGCAAATTGTTGTAGATGAATATTTCCTTGTAATTTTCCAAAGTAAATATTCGGGGCCACAAATAAATGCCGCCTCTGACTGTATCCATCGCCTGGTTGAACGAGATCGCCAGCACATTCAAGAAGGGATACATGGTTACAACAGCCACAGCGATCATGAAAGCATACAGAAAGATATCGAAAATGGTGTTTTCGGATTTCATTTTCATTGTCGTCATCGCTTCGCCCCCTTAGATAACGCTTTCATTTGTCCACCGTTTAAACACACGGTTCGAAATCAGCAGCAGCGTAATGCTTACGATTGAATTCACAATCCCAACGGCTGTACCGAAGGAAAAGCGTCCCATTTTAATTCCGTAGTTAAGCACGTATAAATCGAGCACCTCGGAATAATCCTGTACGATACTGTTGCCAAGAAGGAACTGCTTCTCGAACCCTATGCTGGTCAACCAGCCAATTGACAAAATCATCATGACCATGATTGTCGGCCGTATGCCTGGCAATGTGATGTGCCAAATACGCCTGAACCTGCCCGCGCCGTCTACCTTGGCGGCATCGTACAATTCGGGATCGATACCGGAAATGGCCGCCAAATAAATGATTGAATTCCAGCCCATCTCCTTCCACAAATCGGACATTGTGACGATGCCCCAGAACCATTCTCCATGGGCCATGAACTGAATCGGCTTGTCGATAATGCGCAGGCCGACGAGCATCTGGTTGATGATACCCCCGTCTGTTGACAGTATTTTGGAAATCAGTCCTGCCACTACGACCCATGAGACGAAATGGGGCAAATACGAGATGGTTTGCATCGTCCGTTTAAACGGCATGAACCGAATTTCATTTAAAAATATGGCGAACAGAATCGGCACCGTATAACCGGCGGCCAAAGCCATAAAGCTCATCACAAGCGTATTCCGCAGCACAAGATAAAAATGGGGCTCCGAAAACAGCGCGATGAAATTGTCGAAACCAACCCAGGTTTGCTGGCTGAAGGGGATGCCGGGCTTGAACTTCTGGAAAGCCATTGTCCAGCCCCAAACCGGTATATAATTGAAGATGAGAATCCAGATAACAAACGGAACCGACATGAGAAACAAGTACTTCTGGTCGAGTGCGATCGACCATTTGGATTTCCCTCGCTTCGGGATTGCCATGGATAAGGAAGCTTCCTTTTCTGGGGTCATCGAAAACCAACTCCTCTCATTATCTAGGTGATGCCTGCAAATGAATCCAGGTGCTCGCGTAATCGCCCTTCACCTGCGGCAATGATAGTCCATCATGAAGCAAGCGATCTCCGGACATCATTTGAGCGGTCCCTGTATTTACATAAACCAATTCCGGATTCAAGCCATGCAGCTTCAGCCTCCGTACCGGTATGTTGGACTCTGCCAGCACCCGGAAATAGAACACAAGCGCTTCCGTTTGATCCTCGGAGATGAACATCCATGACGATTCGTTGCCCGCGAAGGGGCTGAGCAGCCGGTAGTAGTTTCCTGTCTGAACGAGAGATCGGAATCGCTTATACTGCAGGACTTGCTCTTTCACGATGCTCTTCTCTTCTTCAGACAGCTTAGTCAGATCAAGCTCGTATCCAAAGTTGCCGGACATCGCAGTGTCGCCTCTTGTCGTAAGCGGAGTCATTCTCCCAACCTGATGATTCGGCACTGCCGATACATGGGCTCCGATTGCGCTAACCGGATAAACGAGACTCATTCCGTACTGAATTTTCAAGCGTTCTATAGCATCCGTATTATCGCTGGTCCATGTTTGCGGCATGTAGTAGAGCATGCCCGGATCGAAACGCCCTCCGCCACTGGCACAGTTCTCGAACAAGATATGCGGGAAACGGACCGTCAAGCGTTCCAGCAACCGATATAGTCCGAGTATGTAACGATGGGCCGTTTCCTTTTGCTGCACAGGAGCTCGAACGGAAGAGCCGATTTCTGTCATATTCCGATTCATATCCCATTTCACATAGGTCACTTGAGCCCTTTCGAACACCGAACTAAGTGTTTCGAATATATAGTCGACGACCTCTTCTCTCGTGTAATCGAGCACTAGCTGGCTTCTCGCTTCCGTTCGCCTGCGCCCATCCACATGGAGGCACCAATCCGGGTGCTTGCGATACAACTCGCTGTCAGGCGATATCATCTCCGGTTCAACCCATAGCCCAAACTGAAGGCCCAGCCCCCGAATTTTCTCTGAAATGCCTTGCAGCCCTTCCGGAAGCTTGCGCCTGTCCTCAACCCAATCGCCAAGCGATGTCGTGTCGTCATCCCTTTTGCCGAACCAACCGTCATCCAAAACAAAAAGCTCGATGCCGAGGTCTACCGCCTCTTTTGCAATCGCTTCCAATCTGTCTGCGTCGAATTGAAAATAAGTCGCTTCCCAGTTGTTTACCAGGATCGGACGATCTTTGTCCCGGTAGACCCCTCTGCACAAACGGGACCTGTACAGCGAATGGTAGGTTCTAGACATTGCTCCTAGACCGTTATTGGAATAAACCAGTACAGCTTCCGGAGACTGAAACCGCTCTCCCGGCTGCAGTCGCCACATAAAATCAAACGGGTTGATTCCGATCGATATACGGGTGGAATGCATAGAATCCACTTCTGCGTCGATAACGAAGTTGCCGCTATACACAAAACTGAAAGCGAAAACTTCCCCTTGCACCTCATCCGCATTCGGAGCTGCAAGCGCCATGAAAGGATTAAGTTGATGGCTGCTGGCACCTCTTCTGCTTTCGATTCGTGTTACGCCGGGGCCAAGCGGCCGGCTCTGGATTTGCCCCTCTCTCGTCCATGCGCCTGATAAATATACGGCATTCAAATCACAGCGAGGCAAGTCCACACTAGCGCTCAATGCGCGGTGAAGGTGAAGCGCTTTCAAACCGCCATTGAAAAATCGTACCGATCGCGCGATGGCATTGTATTCGACGAATACGGTATAACTTAGCCATACTGTCAATCCCGAATACACGTCCAGCAGCTCCAGTTCAAGCGTCTGCGCTTCCGACTCCAGTTCTGCATATGTCGCTGGCAGCCCCTCCAGTGCAGGTTTACCTGACAGCAAGCGGTAGCTTTGATACGTAAGCTCGCTTATCCGGCTGCCATCCTCAAGTTCGACTTGATAAGCCGGATTGCGAAAATCCCCGGTACCATATTGCGGATATTCTTGGGGAAGCTTATCCAGATTGGTCTCGTTCAGGAGTTGCGAGTACAATTCGCAGGCCACCTGGCTAATCTGCAATTTTTTCCCCCAATATACATGAAGCGGATACCCGCGATCATGGATTTGAATGACATAACTCATGTCTTTGGCTTGCAAATGAAACCGTCGTTGCTCTTCATCAATGAAGATTCCCATCAGTTGATCTCCTAACATCAATAACATTTAACATAACAATTAATAATATATCAATAAAATGTTTGTTTGTAAATTAGTTTTTTAAGAAAACTTTTTTGTAATATTCAAGAGCTTATGTGCATATCGAGACACTGGTTTATAACGAACCGTTCCATCTATCGACATGAATATAGCCTTTTAAGTGGTAATTTTTCAGCAATTTCGCATATAGGCGATCCCGCCTTCTCTTCTCACCTAACAACATACCATTATCACCTAACTTTTTTTCACGAAATACATCGCACCTAGTCTATTGGCCGCACAAAAAGACCGAACAGAATACATCCTGCTCAGCCGCTTCGTCATTCCTGATTTCTATTTGATTGAATCTCGTCTCCATTTATTGGTTCGTTTGCACTTAAAAAAGATTCATCTTGCCGCCCAGACCATGCCCCTTCGAACCATCGTTTCCACCTGCGGCAGCAAGAGGATATCGGGGGAATGCCCCAGCGCGTTAAAATATACACGCCCTTTCCCGTACATCTTTATCCAGGACACGGGCATCCAAACCGGTCTCCAAATAAGCGGCGGATTCACGTGATCGAAATAAGTGGCGGCAAGCACTTGAACAGACGGATCATACATCATATACCATTGCTCTGTAGTCACGGTAAAATCCCCGATCCCTACGACCAGCGGATTGTACGGATCGACAATATGAACCCTGTAGGTCGCCCCCGTATCCCCAGGATGCGCAAGGAACTGGCCGCCCACCATGGCCTGATAGCTGATTTCACAACGGAAGGCGTCACCCATACCGTGGACCCCCGCGAGACCCGTACCATTTTGAACAGCATCCGTGAAATTGCGCAGCTGCTCCGCGGTAATTGTACCGGCAGTCCAGTCGGGAACGATCAAATCCATTCTCTTCAGTTTTTCTACATCCAGAAATACATCAAGTGAATCCGCGATTTCCACCTCAAAATTTTCTTCTTTCAATATTCTTGCTAATATTCCGGCAATCACACGGGGTTGGTGACCCGGATAACCACCTTGTACAATCAAAGCTTGTTTGCGGATCTGATTCCGCCAAGGATTATAAACGCCATTAACGATCGGGAGCGGCATTGACATCATATGCTTCCCTTCCTTTCACCTCTATTCTCCACCAATGTATGCGATGCCGTAACACTCAATGTATGCTGGTTGCACGAATCTCCTTCTATATAAACTCAATAAACAAATTATTTACTGTATTCGAATGCTTCAGATCGGCATATAAATCTACGGCTAGGCTTCTATATTTTATTAATAAGGAAGTGAACATATTTGAAAATTTATGTAGCCGGCACGCTCGATACATTACGAACAATTGCAAAGAAGCTCCACATAGAACTTGATACAATGATTACGTTAAACCCGCGTATTTCAGGACCTGATGTACCGCTTGCCGGCATGCATGTAAACCTTCCCCGCACACAGAAACCATCGCCTGCTCCACAACAAGGCTTATCCGCGACTTCCATCAGCCCGGTTTCCACAGTGGATTGGATCCCGATAACTTCGCTCGAGAAGATGAGCCAAACCGAGTATGATGTGCTAATCGTAGGAACCGGGGCGGGGGGCGGAGCTGTTCTCTGGCGATTGTGTCAACAATGGGGAAATAACGGGAAGAAGATCGGCGTTATAGAAGCAGGCGAGTTGCTCTTGCCAACCAATCTCTTGAACATCCAGACCATGAATACACAGCGCTATCTCGACATTGCCTACCACGATCCCAAATTTGCGATTCCGATCCCTGGCACGAGGTTTCGAAAAGTGATCGCATTGGGAGGAAGAACACTTGGATGGAGTGCGTTGAGTCCGCGCATGTATATAGCTAACTCTGACTGGCCGGTTCAGGAACTGGAAATGGATCGTTACTACAGCATCGCCGAGCAGGTAATGTGTGTGACAGATGATTATTCGAAAGGCTCTCCGATCAATCAAATTTATTTGAACCGCCTTTGGAACAGCCCCTACTTTGATGCCATGAACGAGCCGATGGCAGTCGATCTTGAACCGACCAAGTATGGAGAGATTCACTCCAACGTTTTTTTCAGTTCGATCACATTCCTGGCCCAGGCATTAAACAGGAGGCCTTATGATCTTGCTGTATTGTCCCGCGCCGTTCGGGTATTAACAAATAAGGGAAAAGCAGAGGGCGTACAAGTCATGACGCCGGATAAACGCTCTTTCAACCTGAAAGCAAAATATGTCGTTTTAAGCGCAAGCACAGTTGAGACCCCTCGTATTCTGCTCAATTCCGGCATTCATGGACGAGCGATAGGCCATTACCTGACTAATCATTCGAATGCAGCCGGGCGGGCATTGATCCATCGCAAGGATTATCCGTATGTGCTAGGAACGATCGGCATATTGATACCTGAGTCAAAAGAACGCCCGTACCAGGTGCAAATTGAAGGGCCAATCGATTACCGTTTTTACTTCGACAAACAAATTCCATTCAAGGAACAAATGGAACTGCAGATTATCGGCGTCGGCAGAGTTGAATCGAGATTCGAGAACCAGATCACCCTGGACCCTCATGCGCGAGACGAGTATGGCATGCCTCAAGTACAAGTCCGCCTTGATTACAATGAAACAGACCAAACCATTCTGCGGCAGTCGGCACAAGCAGTGAGACAAATTACGGACTTGCTCGGCGCCCCGCTGATCTCCCTCAGTTTTCAGGAGTCTCTTGCGGGCGATCATGAATCGGGAACATGCCGAATGGGCCTCGATCCGGAGACCTCCGTAACCGGCAGGTACGGTCAGGTCCACGGCATTTCCGGGCTTTATGTCGCAGACAACAGTGTCCTGCCCTTCCTCGGCGCGGCGAATCCGACACTGACTACAGTTGCTTTGGCCATGCGCACAGCGGACTATCTTGCACGCACCTTGAGCTAACTGCCTGCTTATGCGATTGAATTATCGATTATACTAGGGTCCAGCACATTATTGATGGTTGTGCCATTCACTGTATTTACAACATTCCCCGTACTTCCGCCAGGCCCGGAAACAGATTTAGAAGAGTTCTTCGGGGCAATTTCGAGGGTATCGCCGAAATTCACCGTTCCTGAGTTACTGTTAATATTTATATTCACAACGATTGAAGGCACTGGCTTCACTCCCAGAAATTGTAATTTCAACAACGAACAGGTAGAGCGTGATCAGGAGGACGGTTCTCTCAATAAATGGCGAATGTTTTTAATTCGCACCTCGGCTTTCATTATGCCGCTTGAACCAAGTTGGGCGAGACTGGAACCTGTAATTCTGAAAATATAGATGTCCCCGGCTTGAATAACCGGCGTTTCATTCATACGGGTCATCGTTATATTTTCCGTTATGACCGGATGCGATAAGGATCGGGAAAAGAGGGTATAGTCACGATAATTAAATTCATTGTCATAAAAAATCGCTTTTTCACGCTGGACAGCTATCGAATAAATGAGTGGGATAAACTTTTCGCTGTCTCCAATTTGGACAACAGAGATATTGTCTGTAACGCTGTTTTTGAAACTGCCGACGGATGTGATTCGATTGCTCAATGACCGTCACCCCCTTCATCGGCAGTTGGCTCTTGCAAGGGAACTACAGGAATGGTCACACCAATAATTTTGTCTTCCGGCGGCTCTTCAATAGCAAAAAACAATGAAACATGTTTAATATCCCCGACCATAAAATTGGATGAACTGCCAATTCCGAATAAATCAATATGATTTACAGAGAACTTCCCGTTGATGATATGATATTCCATTTCCTTATTGATTCCTTTCTTTTGGTAAACTTCGAATAAATGAATCAAATGTCTGTTCAATATCCCGTTTTATTTTATCTGTAATGGACTGTACAAATTGATCATCTTCCCTTTCTGTTGCTTCTTTTTTGACCTGATTCAAGTAATATTGGATTCGCCCGTCTATTTGTTTTTTGACATCCTCAACAATAAATTTCCGATAAGGATCATCCAAGTTATAATGGTTGTTCTTCTCGCAGTTTTTAAGCGTTTGAAACGCTTCATCATTGAAATACTCCGATATATGTCGTTGGATATCGTCAAACAGTTCAGGGGATTCATTTTCTATCGATGCTACATTGGTCGATTGCTCAACGGCGAATTCCTCAATGGATGAATCCGTACCGTTTGGCTTTATTCCTATATTTAATGTTCCTGACAATTTCTCGACTTTTAATAAATCGAATTTGTATTCATTCCTGATTGTGGCAGGCTGCGCACATTTTTGTTTCAAACTGTTCATTTCTTGTAGAAGCTGTTGCATCATGCCTTGAAGCTCTTTGATTTGATTGCTTTGATAATGTAAGTATCCGTGCAGTTGCTGTAAGTATCGTTGCCATTCAGAACTCATATACATAAAATCGACCTCGCTTATTCTGATTTGATCGAGATGCAGGGCGCTTGCTGTTTATCGCTCAAATACTTGCGGAGGTTCAATCAAAGGAACATAGATTTGTGTAGGTTTCAACATTTGTTGTCCTAACGATGGGGCCGGCTGAGTAAATTGCCCTGAATTATAAAACTGGGATAATGATTTGATCACGCCCGCGCTTCCAATCTGAAAAACGGAAGAGTTTGAAATCCCGTCAATTTTTATCGTATGAATGACAATATTTTGCTCAATGAATAGATTCATCGTTACTCACTCCTGCACTAATAATAGCGGGGCTCGGCGAAGGGCTATACTGTTCAAACGCGTCAATTCCATAAACATTAATGACACTCGGGGCAGTGTTAACATTTAAATGCTCTCCGGAATTAAAGGAACCGCCGCCTGCATAGGTTCTAAAAAAACCTTGCGGTGCAATCGTTCGGGCATCTCCGATATTCAGAACTCCGCTCAAGGAATTAACATTCACAGTTCCAACAATAGTCGGCATAACCTACATCCTTTTTAATCCTACAATATGTTCAGATATCTATAGGTGTTCACCTAAGCCTCAATTTTACATAGAATAAAAAGGAAATCATCGACCAGGAGGGCTTGGAAGTGAAAATGACTGTACGGAATAAAAAAGTAGAGATTGATACCATCAAAATAAAAGGCATTTCCGCTTCGTCTGTCTTTTTATTTGGCGACACAGAGACCATCACCAGTTCTGCCTATTTTGACACACCATCTGACTCGTTATTGATCACGCCGAAAGTTCCGATCCGTTCCAAAGAAAAGAACCGCAATCAATCCTTAAGCTGATTGGGAAATCCGAACAATCGCAAAGAGAGGGATACCATGAAGAGAATATTCGGCAGTTACAAAAAGTGCCAAACAATTCCCATTTTCCACCCTCCGCAATATCAACCACAGCAGCCAGGCATCGAATCGATCATGATCCCAAGGCCTATATCCGAGAAGCCATCCTACATAGGTGCATGCAAACTTTTAAACAAAGTGGCCATCATTACAGGCGGTGACAGCGGTATAGGAAGAGCTGTGTCTTACGCTTTTGCCAAAGAAGGAGCAGACATCGTCATTGTTTATTACAATGAACATGGCGATGCCGCAGAGACGAGAGAGAGAGTAATGGAGCTTGGCAGGCGGTGCATCACGATTGCCGGGGATATTGGCGACGAGGCGTTTTGCAAACAGATTGTGGAACAAACGATATCCGCCTTTGGGAGAATTGACACATTAGTCAACAACGCTGCGATCCAATTTTATCAAACGAGCATTGAGGATATTACCCGTGAGCAGATCGAATTAACGTTTCGAACGAACATTTTTTCTATGTTTTATCTGACGAAAGCGGTTCTGCCCTATTTGAAGCCGGGAAGCACGATCATCAATACAAGCTCGGAGACAGCGGTAAGAGGCTATAGAGATTTAATTGACTACTCAGCAACCAAGGGGGCTATCAGCACGTTCACCCGTTCCTTGAGTTTATCGTTAATTGATCGCGGCATTCGAGTCAATGCGGTAGCTCCGGGTACAACATGGACTCCGCTTATTCCCGCTTCCTCACCACCAGAGTCTTATGCATCTTCCGGCTTTGATACGCCCATGAAAAGAAGCGGTCAGCCTGCCGATCTCGCCCCGGCCTACGTATACTTGGCTTCCGACGATTCTTCCTATGTCATGGGTCAAGTGATACACGTAAACGGCGGGGATTACTTTAGTCAATGAGATTTATTCGTTTTTATCATTGTGACGATCGTAAGAAGAATGAGCGGACATGTATTGGCAATAAGATTCCAAAGCGGCCAAACATTCGTTAATACTTCACCCCATCTTGACTCCCCTTTAAACAACACGACGGAGAGCAATAAATTGACAAACGCAAGCGGGAAAATCAATATACGGTGATCGGGCAGTTTGAGAAGCCGGGCAATTGTCAAAGTCAACACCAATAGCGCAAGCGTTGCTTTCATATAAGAGCCAACAACCAGCGCATAACCGATAACGGATTCGATTCTTTCGATGATATCCTGGATACCAATCAACCGCGCAATTTGATACAGCGCAAATTTGATGTTGCCGGACGCAGGACCTAATATCATAATCGCACACACAGTTACAAGAATGAAGCACAAGCCATTGACCAAAAGAGCAAGGAACATGCCTCTATTCATATTTTTTTTGTCTTCCTTGCTAACATAATGTAGAAGCATAGAGAAAAGAAAAATTTCCGAATATGGGAACCCACAGGTGAAATAAGTTCCAAAAAGAATCGGTTTGATTCCATCAGGAGCAATGGGCAGCAGAAACTCTGGATGAAAATAGTAACTGGCCAAAAGCAAAGTGACAAAGACTGCCAACATGGTGATTGACATGAGCACGGTGAACATTCTCGCCATCGTTTCAATGCCTGAGCGCGCAGTCAATGAAATAAGAAAAAAAATGAAACCATGGATAATATATACAGACGTATCTTTCATCATCGAGCTTTTAAAAAACAACCCCATATCCAGCACAATGCCTGAAGCCATATGTAAAACAAGTGAAATAAACGGAAGCGCAAGAAGTATAGTCAACAAATTTCCAAACGTTTTTCGTCCATAATCGATAAAGCTTAATCCTGGGAACTTCCCGTTTAAATACAGCAAACATCCTAGTTGCAAACTGCCGATGGTCCATGAAATGATAAGGGAAATCCAGGCCCCGTTCTTGGCAAGAGCTGTTAAAGGCCCAGGGATGTTTATGATCGCAGAACCAGTTAAAAATATAAAAAAAAGGATGGATATTTGTTTTGCGCTTATCGATTCATTGTTGTTCATTTCATCCTCCGTTTCCGAATGAACGAGGTTAAGGAGTCGGTTTTAGCCATTTCACGATACGATCGGCTGGTGGCTTCAAAATGTAATCAATCAGTGTATTCAAATCCGGCCAATGCTTATCCATAATAAAATCAAGACTTAAATACACAGTGATGAGCATTATGCACAGATATGAAAGACGTTCCACAGGCTGGCCTTTCTTCACACCAGGGATGTCATACAACAAAATGCCCACATATACAACCAGAAGAAATCCTATTTTATGCAACATATGTATATGTTCCTTTGATCCAATGGATTATTATTCTTTTTTATTCCCGAAAGGCGAACTGATTTTCATGCCAGAATTCAGTATATTAACTTTAACATCAACAGTTATCCTGCTTTCGGCGAAACGCTCGCCCCATGTCGGCTTCCAACGCTTCCATAATGCGGGATCTTTCCGATAGATCTGATTTCCGACACCGATTGCATCTATTTTTTCATTCTGTAAATAGGCGATGGTTCTCCGTAATTTGCGTTCCACAATTTTTCCAATATTTTGTTCAAACAGCAATTCATCTTCTTCCGTTTTTAGCGTAGCGCATCGAAACTCGCCAAGCGATCCTTCAATGTCTGACATTACATGAATAATCGCTTCATTTTCTTTGATTTCTGTTTTAATCTTCGTTTTTATTGAAGTGACTTCTAAAGATTCCATCGACTTCTTTGGGTCTTCGCTGGAGCCCGTGCAGGGAAACTCCAGGATCCCGCTTTCATATTTGTCAAGAAGCATAACCAAGGATTCGGTGAATGACAGCTGCATGATATCAGCCAACTTCTCGTCTTTGAGCATGGCGAGCCCGGTAGCGGTAATGGGCTGGGAAGCATTGCTTTTATGTAAATATGGCAAAATCGCAACGTTCGTCTGGCCCAAAAATTGTACCGCCAGATCAAAAAGCGGGATATTCGACGTTTTGGCATTATATTTTGCGCCGGATTTTTGCATTTTCTGCAATTGCTGCCCAATTGTCTGCTCGATGAATGGTTTGACTTTCAAATAATCTGCCGCTTTCCCTTCGGCAATCATGACAGGGACCGTTGGCCTGGGCTCATGATCTCGCGAAAAGAAATCAAGCATCTCCCTGATGTTTTGTTTCCTGCCCAGCTCCTCGCTTATGATAATAGCGCGCATATGATCCCACTTCGCTTTGCGCCCTAAATGGCTTGGAATATCGCGTATCGCATCGAATATGGTATCTCCCTCCGTTCGAATAGTAATACCTTTTACTGGAGGCTTCCCGCCTCCGCCAAGCCCCCCCCCTTCAGATGGATTATAAAAATGCGTGGTCATCACAAACTCGCTATCTTCACTCCTATCAAGCGCTACAGCTTGGGCAAATCCGAATTCCGTCAATTCCGCTTTATCCCCGCAGCCGGCCAGCAGAAAAATAATCGGGAGGGAATAGACGACAGGCAGCCATACTCTCATTGAACCTTCTTCCTCTCTGCCGGTAATTTGTGTTGGTGGCGGTTCCTTGGTGAATGAAGCAATATTTTCCGAGGTATCACAATAAACAAATCCCGAAATTGTTTGATTTCAAGCGGCGCCACAGGGGAAAGGTACGGTTGACCGAGCGAGCGCAAAGTCGTCAGATGCAAAAAAGTTAGCAGTAAGCCGAACATAACACCGAATCCCCCAAGAGTTGCAGCAAGCATCATCAAAGGAAATCTTAAAATACGGATGGCAATAGCCATGCTGTACTGAGGGAGCGCAAACGAGGCGATGCCGGTCAGGGAAACGACAATCACCATAACTGGCGAAGCAATCTTGGCTTGAATGGCAGCCTGTCCGATAACGAGCGCGCCGACTATGCTGACGGCGGAGCCGATCGGCCGTGGCAAGCGTATGCCCGCTTCCCGAAGAATTTCAAAAAAGAATTCCATCAGCAGTGCTTCGATAAACGCTGGAAATGGAATCCCCTCCCGAGTGTCAAGAACGGCCAGCAACAAAACGGTCGGGATTAACTCAGAATGGAATGTCGTCAAAGCAATATAAGTACTTGGCAATAATAGCGCCATCAGGCTCGCTCCGAAACGGAGCAGCCTGATTAGCGAAGAAAAGAGAGATCTATGATAATAGTCCTCGCTTGTTACAAAAAACTCGAAAAAGAGGCCAGGACAGACCACGATTGTAGGCGTTCCGTCCACCAATACAATTATTTTACCGTCTAGCAATGCGGCAACAGCATTATCAGGCCTTTCTGTATAACGGACTTGCGGAAAGGGAGACAGCTTCGAATCTCCGATCCAATCCTCCAAATAGGACGTTTCAAGGATCTCTTCATTAGTGATTTGCGATAACCGCCGCTTAAATTCGGATAATGTTTCGGGATTTACAGCTCCCTCCAGATATCCATACGAAATGCGCCTCCGACATTCCTCACCTGCGGTAAAATAATGAAACTTCAGTCGGGGGGATCTCAGCAAGTTACGAATAATGCCAATATTAGCGTCAAGATCCTCAATCATACTCATATGAGGTCCTTGCACAACCGGCTCTGTGATTGGTTCAGTAATCTGACGATTTTGTATACCAAGCGCGCTATAGCTTATCGCTTTATTCCACTCGTCAAAGAAGATAATGATATGCCCGTCCAGAATGAGATTTGTGACTTGAACGAAATCTTCTGCAATCATTGCCGACTGGGCTGATACCCCGTTCTTAGAAAAAAAGCGCATGACATCTTCTGTTGTAATCGTTGTTGCCGGTCCTACTTCGTGTGTGACCAGATCCTGCAAGGATTCTTTCATATAATTTACTTTTTTATCTTTGATCAGCGTTTCCAGGTAAACGGAGAATGCCTTTTTTTCGAGGGATGGACCATAGCTCCAATGAAGGATCCTCAGGTCGTTACAGTCCACAAATGTATCCTGAATTTGCTTCAGATTATCCTTCAAACTCTGTGAAATCGGTAATTGATTAATTACTCCTGATTGGGTTCCTTCGTCTGAAGGTCCCTCTGGTGATTTACGCGGCAAATGTTTCTTCTTCAGAAGTTGTCTCCACATCATTAGCATGCATCCTTATCTTCAGAGTATAAAAAGAACATACATGGCTTAACACAAGCATCTCCTTAAAAATCCATATTTAACCGCTTGAGAAAACATTCACCTATTATGACACCCTTACGGCGCTGATCATGTTCGAATGAAATGACAACAAGAAAAGACCTCTATGCAAGCAGGCCTTATCTTGACAACCCTACCGCATAAAGGACTCCCGTCCGGCTTCGCTTAGAGCTTCACCGGATTCACATGTGCTGGCCTTACTACTGGCTTGCTGTAGTTTTGATTGTCAGTTGAAGTGATTTTTACAGCCCCATCCACCTTGATTTGAACCTGTTTAACGCTTGTATTCTCTGTTAAGGAGAGAATGACGGACTGCAGCGCATCGCCTGGCGCCTTCTGATCAGAACCGAGCAGCTTACTGGAGAAATCAACCGTCACCAAGCCCTCCGCTTGTTTGACGCTTTTCACTTCCGTGGTTGCATTCAGGACACTGGTCAAGCCTTTCTTCGCATCCGGTCCTTTGATGAGCTGGTCCACGACAGCTTTTGCCACATCATCGGTTCTTTTTACCAACCGGGTTACGGGTACATAATATTTGTAATTTTGATCATTTTGATTCAAAAAGTACAGAGTGACCGGCGTCGATTGACCGAACTCGGCATCCTCCGCTTTTTCAATATTGATGCCCATCGTACGAGCAAGCGGCGTGTCGAGCGGCGTTCTGCCTTTAGGCATTTCTTTCAGCTCTTTGCCGTTCACCCAAATCTGCACCTTCTCTACGGTCGGAAAACTGGTGAGCGCCCAAGTAATGGCTTCAAGCATTTTCCGTTCATTTTGCTGGTCATAATTAAGAAATTCTTTGGAGAAATCGACGACAGCCCGTTTATCGCTCGTTACATTAACGCCCAACACTTTGGTGTCTTTCGGGAGCAGGGCTTGGAAGCCCGCGGGCAGAAGACTTGAAACCTGTCCTCCATCCACCATATACTCCAGCGTCGTCTTCGCTACGGATTGCGACTTAGGCAGGCCCAAGCTCACCGGGGTGACAAAACCTTTGGCATCTTTCACATACACAGTCATTTGCGACGAATTGTCCCCAGACATATCAATCGTTACTGCGCTCGAAGTCGTTTGCGCATCTACATCTGTCTCCACTTTGGGAGGCGCATCAATATCACTCTTTTTGCCAGATCCGAGAACCGAACAGCCCGTAGTCAGCAAGGCAATCACCCCCGCGATAGCGGCTGAACGAAGCCAATGTTGTTGTTTCATTCTTTCTCCTCCTTTAAGGTCTAGCCTGTACTAACCTTTTTCGTATTATTATGTATACGAGGCTTTGTCCGATTTATAACTACTTTTTGGTATGCTATACTCATGAAATAGATTAGACCGAACTGGAGGCAATGGCATGCGAACGTTTCTAAAAGAAAAAACGATGATTTTCAATGATTTTCGCGAAGAAGTTTTTGGTCACTACCCTCAGGCCGTGATTGAAGAAGCCGTAGCTCGTCTGCTGGTTGAAATAAAAGGGATCAAGAAAATTCCTTACGAAACGATTACCAGCACCCTGTTAGGCGTGCTAAGCAAGACAGAAACCTATAATGTGATGACCACCCTCATGGAACTGCAAAAAAAGGTAAAGCACGATCCCGAGCTGCTCGCCAGCATGAAGGATCCCTCCTATAATGTGCATCGCACGATTGCCATGTCCATCTGCGGCATTTATGGAAGCGGCGCTATTTCCTTGTTCGGCTTCGTAGATTGCAAGTTCAGATTTTTCTTCCCAACCCGGCGTCCCAAATCCTTCATCTCCAAAGGCATTTGCGCCATTGTAGCGTCTACCGCAAGCGTCATTATTTCTGAGCATGTGAAAACAGACTATACAGAACGCAATCTCTCCTTACTCCAATCTAGAGGCGTGGCCCTAGATGATATGGTCGAAATCCTCGATCACTTGCAGCGTCCCTATAACCCGGACATGGAGCGCAGTCTATGCGAGGAACACATCCTCGCTGTGTTAAGGAAGCAGCAAACCTTCCATGCAATCCAACTCGCCATAAAAATCGATACAGCTGTTGAAAATGGAGAATTCAGCGAGCAGTATACACATACCGTCGGCCATGACGAGGGACTATTTGGCGTTGACGAAAGCATCGCTACAGCGATTCCTCTCATGTACGGTACTATCGCCCTGACCAACTTCGGGTTCCTGGATAAGCAAAAAATCGGCATTATTTCTGAGCTCGACAGCGACCATACAGAAGGTAAATGCAATACATTTATCGATGATATTGTTTGCGGGGTCGTTGCCGCTGCCTGCGGGCGTCTCGCGCATAACAATACGCCTACTTATAGTAAGCCTCTTCAATGAGATCAGGAATTACGAGGATTGAAAAAGCATGGAATGAGCGCAGATACGTGCAACCGCAACCTGTAGCGCCGCCGCATAGCAGCGGTCAAACCCCACTCGGCATGTAGCCAGCTCTCGTAAAACACCCTCCGCGAGGGAAAGCATTGAGGGAGCCGGAGGAGCAACCGATGTTCAAGCAGCGTCGCCAGCATGGGGTAGACAAGGGATCATACTCCTGGCTCGGCTCGGTTCGGTGCGCTTAACTCGCGGAACAGCGGTACGCTATTTCACCGTAGAATCCCATTTAGGATGGTGAAAGGGAACTATGATGCGCTATTCCGGCATTTGTGAGCATTCCCCCCTCGATTCTTGCAAATAACGCACTCACGTTCCGTGAAATCAACCTACAAGCCCAAATGGCTATCCATAGCGCACCGACGTTCCGCTCGTTCGGGCACCCGAAATGAAATCATAAGCAAACGTCAACTTTCGCCCTGCGCAAAAAATGAGACTCTTCTCAAAAGTCATTTCTTGATTTTTGAGCCCCCACTCTGACATGAAATGCATAAAATAAGGGGTAAACTTCGCTCACCCCAAACCCAAAACATATACATTCATATATGTAAAAAGAAGCCTCCAAAACCGCTTATATAGTGGTTTTGAAGGCTTCTTCGCACATAATTTGGGACTGGCTCGCTCGTTGCTAACCTTCATTTACTATCTATGCTAACCGATTAAACGGCGATATAACGGACCTGCTCGGCATCCGCCTCCAGCTGTCGGATGCGGCCCTCCGCTTCAAGCAAAATCAAATGCGCAATCGTCTCCGACAGCGCGAAGCGCATCTGGTGGATCGACAGCCGATCGCCGAACGTGGTGCGGCATACTTCATATGCGGTAAGCAGCGCGCTCAGGTGCTGCTCCATGAGTACCAGCCGCTCATGGTGATGGCGCACCAGCTCCTCAGCGCGCGCAGCGAACCCCGCCCAAGGCTCCCGGTGCCCCGGGAAAGCCATCTTCACAGGCAGCCTGCTCATCTCCTGCAGGCTGCTGAGGTATGCGCCGAGCGGATTATCTTCCACCTGCGGGAGGAAGCTGACGTTCGGCGATATTTGCGGCAGGACGTGATCGCCGCAAAAAACTATCTCCGCCTCGGCGTCGTAGAAGATGAGATGACCCGCGGCATGGCCGGGGGTCTCGATCGCTTCGTACACGCGGTCCCCGAGGCGCACGGGCCCTTCGCCCAGCAGCGTGATCTGCGGCTGCGGGGAAACCATCGGGACGAAGCCCGCCATGTGCTTCGTCATCTCGTCCAGCCCGTCAGCCGGCAGGCCGTGACGGGCGAACAGCGTCAGGAGCAGCGCCGACATCGGCTGCTCCTCGCCCCACAGGAGCTGCACCTGACGCAGGCCGGTCTCCGAGAGGAGTACCGGCGCGCCCGTGCGCTCCTGGAACCACCCCGCCATCCCGTAGTGGTCGGGATGGTGATGGGTGAGCACAATCTGCTCGATGTGCTCAAAAGCAATGCCGCGCTCCTGCAGCACCGTGAGCCAGAGCGCCTCCGCATCCGGGGTGTGCAGCCCCGGATCGATGACCGTATACCCGTCGCTGCCGCGTACGAGATAGGCGTTGACCCATCGCAGCGGAAAAGGCAGCGGAACTTTAACTTGAAGGATGTAATCGTTATGCTCGGTTACGATGTTCATTTTGTGCTGCTCATCCTTCCTTATGTCCTACAAAAATCATCCGGCTGGATGCTTCCGCATCATAAGCCTGCCCGTCATAACCGCCATAGACATGGTCGATATGCAGTCCGGCTTTGCCCAGCATCGCTTCAAAAGCTGCGCGCTCATACAGCTTCACCTGCTCCAGATACTCGCGGTCAGGAGCGCCCTCCTGCGAAATCGTAATTCGTTTGCGCACACAGCCGTCTTCAATGCGTCTGGACTCCCGAATCAGATTGCCGTCCTCCGATCTCTCCGAGCTGGGAACGAGATGAGTCTTCACATGAATGGGGTTCAGGAAATCAACGATAAATTTCCCGTTAGCTTTTAGCAAACGATTCATTTCGTAGAAGACCTTCTCATTTTCTTCATCCTCATCAAAATACCCAAACGACGTAAACAAATTAACGACCGCATCAAACGTATGTTCAAGCGGCACCTCGCGCATATCGCCGCGCAGCCACTTCACCTGCTTGCCCGTGTCACGTGAGATCGCATCACTCAGCAGCACCTCCGACAAATCGACCCCCGTCACCTTGTAGCCAAACTCAGACAGCGCCATCGAATGCCGTCCCATGCCGCAGCATAAATCCAATACTTCCGCACCCTGCGGGATGTGAAGCCAGTCCATCATTTTTTTCACTTCATGGTAAGCGCCCTGCAAATCTCTATGCTTATAAACCAGTAAATAATCGTTCCCGAAACTTTCCTGATACCATGCCGTTTTACTTTCGCCATTTACATGTAAATTCATTGGTCACCTATCCAATAATTAAATTATAATATTTGCCTATTTTGCAGCAAACGAAGGCCTTCCTCCGCCTCTTCCTTGCTAAAATTACCAGCGAACAATATCGTTTCTTCCGTGTCCAAAAGTCGCTCATAAAATAAAATGCCGTGTGCTTTCGCTAGCTCCGCACGTCCCGGATAATCATCCATAAAATGGAATATTATATCCTCCGCTTTAGCATACTCGCCCTGTGATTCATAATAACCGAAAAGCCGCAGCATAATTTGCTCAGGTAAGACCCATGACTGCAACCGTTCCAAGCTCTGCGCAATTCGCAGCGACGCCTCCTTGCTCATATCAGGATCCTCGATCGAAGGAGTCGCAACGAGAAGCAATACTAGATCCAATGATTTTAGATAAGAGACGTAAGCATCATTAAACTGCTCGTTCTGCCGATACATGTCCCCATTGCCCATAAACAAGTCGCCGAGAACCAAGGCTTTACCGGTATCCGTATTGCCCTGATAAGTCAACAGCTCCAAAATATCCTTGCTGGACAAGGCCAAGAGCGACCTCACATTCAGTCCCAGCAAATGACGGCTTGCCTCATCTAATAATTGCTGAGCGTCGCCGATAGGGATGTGCTCCTTGTTAAACAATATCCGATGCAGCACCACTGTCATTTGCTCGATTTGCCGCATAAAATAGTCACGTCTGAACAAAAGAGAATCCCCCATCCTCCGAAAAAATGCCTCTTTTCAGCTTACCATGCATCTGGATGAAACTCAAAAGCAGATATCGCCCATTTTTCCTCATAACCTTGTATTTCCCAATACCCGAGCAAGGAGGGGTGACACACATCCATGGGCAGCGACCACAAAAACAAATTTCTACTTACGAACCGCGAACGAGAAGTATTCGAACTTTTGGTGCAGGACAAAACGACTAAGGATATCGCGCAGCAGCTTTCCATAAGCGAAAAGACTGTGAGAAATCACATTTCCAATGTGATGTGGTTTAAAACACACACATTCTAAAATGTCTGAAATTCTTGATTTCATTGGGTTTTTGGGTAGTGTGGATTGGTCGGCATTGAGTCAGCTGAAATCGTGATTTAGCGAAGGAATGAACTATTCGGTTTTGCCAGTAGGTAAGATAAATTTTCAGAAATAAAAAATCCCCCACCAGCCAAAAGCCAGTGGGGGCTATATTAAAACTCTACCTTGAAAATTCCATCGCGTTTGTTGTCATTTGGATATTTTTCATAAAAGTCAACAGTAGACCCAGATATAAGTATATTTTTTAATATTAATTTTTTTGCTTGGGCTTCGATTGCCTTAGTGTTTCCAATCGTCTTTAATACTATATTTACTAAAGTAATACTATCATGCAATTCTTTTATAAATATGGGCAAGCTCGCTTTAATCCTTCCTCCGCTCACCAATAAATTCATGTCAAACTCTAGAGGAAGAGTACCATCACTTCTAACCCCTAATCCTATTCCATTTTGGCTTAAGTTCTCAGTATCGGGATTATAAATAAAAATGTCTTTGGGTTGATACTGCCCTTCAATCTTAATACTATAGTTTCCATAATCTCGAATAACGGGATTGTTTACAGTAATACTTCTACAATTTTGTTTAATAACCAGTGCTCCATCGGATGCCCCAACTAGATTCGTTAATCTATTGGGGTAAGTTGTAACATTCACACATGATAAAAATTCAAGACATTGATCGTTTGCATCAACAATGTGTGCTGTTACATCTATATTATGACATTCCGAAAATTGTACTGCTTCATTTCTGTTGCCGGTTCTAGCTACGTAATCCCAAGTACACCCAGTTGTGCTAACTCCTTTATCACTAATATTTACCCCAACGCCAGTTGGTGCTGCGCTACCCGAGACACCTGGCTCTTTACAAATATATATTTTTGTATCTAACTGATCCGACTTTACAACATCATTAACTTCATATGCTTTTCCAGGAGTCCAGTCTTTGTTAATTGTCATTATATCTCTATAGACTTGACATGCACCTATCGAGTTATAATTAACGATTAGATTACGGCTACCGTAGATAATTGAATCACTGTATGTTGAACTATTAAAGTGAGCATTAATAGTCCCTTGTTGCAACCCATTTCCTCGTAATGCTTTGTCACCTGGGATTCTACCGACCTTTGTAGCATAATAATTCACCGAAAAATTGTTGCAATCATTCATTAACAATCCCAATAAAGCTTTTAGATTCGTTGCTCTAATTTCTGCACTGAAATCAGCACATTGGTTAAATGCGATTCCACTTCCATATGCACTTCTACTTCCCTCCAAGGCTATATCAATGCTACCACCCACACAATGATTAATAATAAATCCGCCACCTGATGAAGATATAAAGTTCCCATTGATATTTAATCGGTACGGATACTTTATCTTTGTTACTGTAACATTCGGAGTATATGTCCCCACGTATTTCCACGAAACACCACCAACACCATCTGAAATACTATCACCATTTCCACTAGGAGCAGTATCTTTCGATATTCCTATTTGCAGCGATTCATATACCTTGTTTGTGTCACTATAAACTCTTTCACCACTTATGTATGAAGTATTAGGTTGCCATGCCCTATATTTGGTAAAATTGAAATTAATCTGTCTATCCAAAATTACTTTACCATCAGATTTGACACTTTCAACTCGCGCCACTGCCTTTCCAAATGTATATCTCGCAACAGGATATTCAGCACTAATTGCGCCAGCAATTTCAACATAGTCTCCAGCCCCATAAGGAATAGGATTAGGTAGAGGACTTATAAACTTAAAGAAGTTGTCGCCATCCAAGATATCTTCTATTGGATAAGGTGTATCCATGGCACTATCAAATACAAATCCAAAATCTCCTGCGAACTCTACTTTTCCATCACTTTTAAAACTAACATTAATGTCAGTAATTAAAATATTTGAACCCAAAGTATATTTACCTGATGGAAAAATTAGTTCTACGCTTTGTCCAGATTTCCCTTGTAAAGCTGAGTTGATATTACTGATATCGGTGACCACAATGCTGCTCATTTTTCACCACTCCTTTTGGATATTATTTACATTTAAATTATACACTATTTTCCACTTTTATCATATTCAAGGCGTTGTTCGTGATAAGAGTTAAGTATAAAATAAAAAGGGTGCTGTCTATCCATGTCACCAAGCTCTTTATCCGAATGCCTGTGAGCGCCTGAATGCTCTTTAACTGAGCCTCGTAGTCCATCGCCATTTTGAAGTGGGAGCCGCTCCGATTTACAAGTAGGAGGATCCGTTGACCTTCGTAATGGAATTATAATATATGCGTCCGACGCTCCCTATGATATCAGTGATGAAGCTTTGGCTCCGTACGATGAGTAATTAAAGGATCCCGATATCTACGAGAAGCCCGAGGAAACCATCCCCGGGCTTTTAGGCATTTCCAATCTTTTGTATCAACTACGTATTGCTTAAAGTATTTATTAACACTCCCCTATGAGCGCCAAAAATACGTATATTACTGGAGACAATATTAGGTTTGTTTGAAGGTTCTCTATATTAATGTTCATTGAATTACCGCTAGTGTTATTAAGGGATGTTTTTATTAATGCCAAAAAGCTATCGGCTTTATGTTGAAGATTTAATCTTATACCCTTAATTTGTAGCCTTATGGCAACACTTGTTGTTGACACTCCATAGGTATTACCTGTGACAGTTTGAGCAGACACGTTAACCGGATCCAATATTTTCTTGCCTGCAACCAAAGCAATTCCAGCTGCACTGACACCAGCAATGAATTTCCTTCTTGATAAACCCTTGTCCTTTTCTTCCACAAACAATCCCTCCTCGATACTATTCGTATCAACAATACCATCTACTGGGATTTTTTGTATATTAAAGAGTAGAGCCCTAAGAGAGAGCACTCCTTAGGGCTTTACTCTTTTATTGATCGATCATTTCGTCTGGAAGCTTAACTGAGAGTTTCCCAGTGATATCATGACATAAAAATACCCTAGCCCTACTGCTATTTAAGCAACAAGACAAGGGTTATGATTTTTAATCATCGTCACGAATAGCAATAAATACTTTGTTCGTTTCCTCACTTGCTAGAAATTCTTGGGGCCCTGTAAGTCTTATAGAAAACGATTTGAATAATTCCTTTTTGGTGTCATTCACAAGTTTTACAGTTATGGTTTTTTTTACTTCATCTCCGGCGAAAGTCAGCGTACCACTGTTAGTAATATAATCAGAGCCTGGATACGCCGTATCAGCCACTGTTGTGTAGTTCACAGAAATTTGCCCATAATCGCCTCCTGTCCGGTATACATTTACTGTTACAGTATCGGCAGATTCATCAGCCCAAATTAATGCTGATTTGAAATCGAACTTAATTTTTCCTCCGGAATCAGTAAGTAAAAATTTAAATAACTTCCCGGAATCAAGTACATAGTACCAATTTTCATCATCCAATTTGATCATTTGTGCAGTATAGGGCGATAAATCTATCAGTCTCAAGTTTAATCCTTTTCCGTAATACCTCTTATCACCAACTTTTATAATGACCTCACCATCTTCTGAAAAACCCTCAATATGCGCTTTTGACCATGAATGATCACTAAAAGAATAATTTATACCATACTCAAGTGGGCAAAATATTTCAACCCGGTACCCCCTTGAATAGACATAACAATTGTTACTCAGTTTGTGTTCTTCATAGTCGAAGTTTTGATATGTAATTCCACTCTGAATTTTAAGTTCATTTTTTTGAAAGTCGTATTTATATAAAATTACATCAAAGGAATTACTGTAATGGCGCTCATCACTAAAAAATAATTTATTTCCATAAAAAATGCTTCCAAAATTAAAATTTTGATATTCAGAGGCATTCACTTGAGTAACTTTAGTTTGACCATTGGTAAAGTAAACTACGACTACTCCTTGCTCATTTACATAAGCCACGTTACCATCTTTAGAAACATAGGCATTTTCATATTTGGAATTATATCCATTTTCACTCGAAACATTTTTCAAACTGTTACTATTTGTGTCTAGTACCCAAATTTGAATAGGATCATTATACTGCCTTGTAACGAAGGTGATATACGTGCCATTTTTTTGAATAAACTGGCCCACATTTTCGTTTAGAACAGTTTGGATTACACCATTCTTCCACGAATATAAGCTTGAGTTTGCCACATACACAACTCCACTACCTGTTAAATATCCTTTTTGTGCATAAGTTGCACTAATTACGGTATCTTGCCCAGTAATTATATCTCTAAGGTGTAATGAACTGTTTGCATTGTTCGAGTATAAAATTCTAGTCGTATCAAAATCTACGATGGTCCCTGGAACTGATGCGATTTCTACGGATTGAGCTTTTGCTACAGATGACAATCCAAGAAGAAGGAACATGAATAAACCTAAAAACAACATGGAACGAAGTAAACTCTTGTTTGCGGAGACAAGCATTTTCTCACTCCTTAAAATGGAATATTTTGTAATTGAAACAAATCGTATCATATCATTAATCTTATTTGTAGACAAGGGATAGTAGGCTCAAATTTACTTCTGGTGAAAAAAAAGAAAAGAGCCCCCACCCAGCCATTTGCTGCCAAATGAGGGCTTTGTCATTTATCTTTGTTTTTATTAAGAATGGGAAGAAATCTTTTCATGGTTACACCCACTTTATAAAATAGGATCCGCTACCATCAGGCACCGATCCTCTATTATTCATGCTACTGAATCTTGTGCGTCACTTTTTAATCACCTATCGGGCCGCGCTTCTTAGTTATCGACTCCACTAATTTATTGATGGAATCGCCAATTCTCACGACTTCTTCTTGATGTTCTTTTAGGGCCATGTGCGCTGGCAGACGTGAAGCATTTGATTAATCTCAGCAATACGTTCTTGTTCGTTTTTGGACATACTCACTTCCGTATTGCCCTGATAAGTCAACAGCTCCAAAATATCCTTGCTGGACAAGGCCAGGAGCGACTTCACATTCAGTCCCAGCAAATGACGGCTTGCCTCGTCTAATAATTGCTGAGCGTCACCGATAGGGATGTGCTCCTTGTTAAACAATATCCGATGCAGCGCCAATGTCATCTGCTCGATTTGCCGCATAAAATAGTCACGTCTGAACAAAAGAGCTTCCCCCATCCTCCGGAAAAAATGCCTCTTTTCGGCTTATCATGCATCTGGATGAAACTCAAAAGCAGATATCGCCCATTTTTCCCCATCTATCGCACCATTGATAGTAGCCCTTCATAAACTAACTTTGACTGTATCCCTTAACCTTGTATTTCCCAATACCCGAGCAAGGAGGGGTGACACACATCCATGGGCAGCGACCACAAAAACAAATTTCTACTTACGAACCGCGAACGAGAAGTATTCGAACTTTTGGTGCAGGACAAAACGACTAAGGATATCGCGCAGCAGCTTTTCATAAGCGAAAAGACTGTTCGAAATCACATATCGAACGTCATGCAGAAGCTGAACGTAAAGGGTCGTTCACAAGCGGTTGTAGAACTGATCAAGCTTGGGGAATTAAAGATCTGATTCCGTCAGTACGCGGATCCATGCAAGCCTTCGGACCTCCTTCTATGGAGCGTTGCGGGGGCTTTTTATGTGGAGGGGGGAGGGGACTCGCAATGGAACAATGATCCATCCAACCCACTAACCCCCTGTCTCCAGACTCTATGAGCCCAAGCGGACTGGTGCTATACTTAACTTACGAATCAACTCCGGTAATCAGCGCCTTTCCTCCTCCAGGCAAGCGCTCTACATATTTACCAAGCATTCATGAAAAATGACGTGCAAACTGATCTCAGTTTTGCGCGTCATTTTTCTTTTTATTTAACGACGCTGGCGGGTAAAGGCTCATTATGCTATGTTGGAAGAAAATGTGAGTAAGGAAGTGCGTGAAATGACAGGCAATCCGCTTCAGCCATACGATTTTCATCCGATTTTGGAGACATGGTTCAGCTCCCGCTTCGGAGAACCTACCGATGTTCAGAAACAAGCATGGCGGCACATTGCTTCTGGTGCGCACACGCTTATTTCTTCACCCACCGGTTCAGGGAAAACGTTAGCAGCTTTATTGCCGTGCATGGATAGCATTGCCAAAATGAAGATAACTCAGGAAGCCAGTGAAGCCGGAGTCCGAGTACTGGTCGTGACACCGCTTAAGGCGTTGAATAACGATATTCATGATCATTTGCTGCATTTCATGGCGGAGATCGATGAGCTTGCCACATCCTCCGCGCGAACAGCGGGCTGGCCAGGTCTCACGGTCGGTGTGCGGACCGGCGACACAACGCAAAGTACGCGGGCATCGATGCTTAGGCAGCCGCCGGATATTCTGGTGACGACGCCGGAGTCGCTATACTTGCTTCTGACCTCGCCGCGCGCGAGAGGTATGCTGAAAAGCGTGGAGCGAATCATCGTCGATGAGATCCACGATCTGGCAGCGGACAAGCGCGGCATGCACTTGTCGCTCACGCTGGAGCGGCTGACTGCGTGGTGCGGCCGATCCGTGCAGCGGATCGGCGTTTCGGCAACGCAAAAGCCAATCCAGCGCGTTGCGCTTTATCTTGGCGGCTGGGACGGTGATCAGCCGCGCGAGGTAGCGATTGTCGAGAGCAGCGCTGACAAACGCTATGAGCTGCAGGTGACGATGCCGGAACCTGCGCGGGCGGGGGCAGACAAGGAGGCGGTATGGACGCCCCTTGTGGAAAAACTGCTGCAGCTTATGGAAGGAAGCGCTACAACACTTCTATTCGCAAACAGCCGCAGGCTTTGCGAGCGGTTGACCTTGCGGTTGAACGATCACGTCGGGCACGAGATCGCGCGGAGCCACCACGGCAGTGTCGCCCGCGAGAAGCGGCTCGAAGTCGAGCGCATGCTGAAGGCCGGTGAGCTTCGCTGCCTCGTGGCCACGTCGTCGCTTGAGCTCGGCATCGACGTCGGGCATGTCGATCTGGTCGTCCAGATCGACTCGCCGTTCACTGCGGCCGCCGGCATCCAGCGCATCGGCCGTGCCGGCCACGCCGTCGGCAGCACCAGCCGCGGCGTCCTGCTTGCGCGCAGCCGCAGCCTGCTGCCGGAGCTGGCCGTGCTCAGCAGGCGCATCGCAGCGCGCGACATCGAGGCCATCCGCATTCCGCGGGGGAGCCTCGATGTGCTGGCGCAGCAGATCGTCGCCATGGCAGCCATGGACGACGGTCTGGATGTCGCGAGCCTGGAGCGGCTGCTCGCGCAGAGCGACAGCTACCGCGGATTGCCTCGCGAGCAGTGGCTCGCCATGCTCGACGTGCTCGCAGGCTTTTACCCCTTCGTGCGTCCCCTTATCGAATGGGACCGCGAAACAGGCCGCCTGCTGCCTTTGGCGGCCACGCAGATGGCTGCGCTTATCGGCGCAGGCACTATCCCGCAAAGCACGGCGTACCCCGTGCATCACCATGAAACCGGGCTTCATCTCGGCGAGCTTGATGAAGAATTCATTCACGAATCGTCCATAGGCGACGTGTTCCAGCTTGGAACGGCTTCCTGGCGAATCGTCCGCATGCGTCCGGAACGGATCTATGTCCGCGAAGCCGACAATCGTTACAGCGAAATCCCCTTCTGGCGAGGGGAATCGGGCGGCAAATCGTTTGAGCTTGGCGTGCAAACCGGAAACATATGGCGGGAGCTCCGCGATCGCTTGCACATGCAGTCAGACGATCACTCCCTGATCGCTTCCTCCGAGGCTCGATCACAAGCCAATCTTCACGTCCAAGCATGGTTAATGAGCACCTATGGTTTTGATGCCGAAGCCAGTGAAAGCCTCATTGCGCTCGTTCGCAATCAAATCGCCGTTAACACAGTACCGACGGACACAACGATTGTCATCGAAACCTTTGCAGACGAAAACAGTCAGACTCACTATGTGCTGCACAGCTTATTGGGACGAAAGTTCAACCGGACATGGCTGATCGCGATTGACCTCGCTTTGAAGGGGTACGGTCACTCAGCCATTTATACGAATGCCAAAGATAACGGCATCGAGCTGATTTTCCCGGTATATAATGAAGCTATTTTACATAAAATCATGTCCTTAACCTTCAAACAGGCCGAACAATACGTCATTGACGGCGTCGCCGCATCCGGTATGTTCAGCGCAGCTTTCCAGAGGCTTGCAGAAACATCACTCCTGTTATCGAGAAGCTTTACCCGGATGCCTGCCTGGAAAAAAAGGCTCCGGGGGCAGGAGCTTCTCAAGGAAGCCCTCCCCTTCAGGGAACGATTTCCTTTATTTCAAGAAGCGATGCGCGAATGCCTGGAAGACCAAGTCGACCTCCAGCATCTCCAAGAAGTTCTGGATGCCTTGGCTGACGGCACCATGCAGTTCGCCGTGCATCGCAATCATTTCCCTTCACCACTAGCAGCTCAGTTCCAATCCGATTATGTGCATCAAAGGATCTATGAGTCCGACGCGCTTTCTCAAGATTTGCAGGTCGAGCTGCTTGGATTCAGCCGTCAAATGGCAGCCGATGTGTTCGGTGCGGAATCCATCCGCAACGCGATTAATCCGCAAGTCATTGCCGATGAAGAGAGCAAGCTGGCGAGACGGGAAGCTCCCCTGGCATCAGCCGAGGAGCTTCACCGTTATTTGAAAGAACGCGGAGATGCCTCCGCCGAAGAGCTGCGTCAGGCGAGTGCAAACGCTGCCCCTCAGGTTGATAGTTGGATTGAAGTGCTCACGAAAAAATCATTCATTACGAGCATAACGTGGTTGAACGAAACCCGGTTCTTTTGCAGCGAAGAACTTGAGTTCTATAGCTCTCTTTCGGACTCTTCCATCTCGCAAACGTTCGTTTTTCAACGATTTGCCGATGGGAAGCTTTCTTTTACAACTGACGAACTGGCTGCACGGTATGATATTCCCCGAGAATTCGCTGCCTCTTGGATTGCAGCAGCTATAGCATCAGGCTCCATCGCAACTGCTCCTTTTGCCGATCCTGAGGTCGAAGAACTGTGGACGAGCTCCAAGGTCGCTTCCCGATTGATTCGTCTATCGCTCCAATCCTATCGGCGCAATGGACAAGGAGTTTCGCCATTTACATTTTTGCAGCACATGCCTTTATGGCGCAAGCTAACGGAGCATTCCGAGCAAACAGGGATCGAAGCGCTTCGCGAAGTCATCCGTGACCTGCAAGGGCTCTTCCTTCCTGTTTCTCTCTGGGAGTCTGTCCTCTTTCCGACAAGACAGCCCGCTTACCGCAAGCAGGAACTGGACCTTCTATGTTCGTCCGGAGAGATTCTGTGGATCGGCCGTAAGGACCCTGAGGAGAAAGAGGGAAAGATCGCTTTCTTCCTAGCCGAAAGCAACCTGCTATTTGAGCCATGCCTTGCCGCTGTTCAGAACAAACCCGTCTCGCAGCCCGAGCTTCTGAGCGTACTTCAACATAAAGGCGCCAGCTTCCTAAGCAAGCTTGGCCTTGAAACAGGCAGAGCCCCTTCGGTGCTGCTGGATGAACTTCTTCAGTTAGTGTGGGACGGACGTGCAGCGAACGACCAATTCGCGCCGCTACGCTTACATGCGCAGGGCACTTCGAAAAAGCCCGAAAAATTTCAATCCGGACTTGGCCGTTGGTATTCGCTCGATTCCATGCTAAGCCCTGCCTTCGACAAGGCGGCCTCATCTGTTGCGTGGACGCATCATTTGTTGGAACGTTTTGGGATCATCACGAAGGAGCTTGTAGCTGCAATGTGCCCATTCCCATGGGATTCCATTTTCGCAGCACTTAAACAATTAGAGGAGTGGGGTCTTGTTGTACGCGGATTATTTATAACGGATGTGCCTTATCTGCAATTTGCTACGAAGGATTTCGTTGCGATACTTCACCAACATTCAGCCCTTCAAACGGATGGCCCTTCATCAGCTTTGAAGCAGCATGCCCATCACATCTCTCTGCTAAATGCGGTAGATCCGGCGAACCCATTTGGTTCGCTTGTTCCTTGGCTGGAAGTCCCAGGCATTTCGTTTTCCCGTAAAAGCGGCAATTTCTTAGCCTTTCGCGGCAACCAATGGCTGTACTGGATTGAAAATAACGGGAAGCGCATCTACCCTATCCATCAAACACAAAGCCAGGAAGAAAACCCGAAAGAGCTGATCGCCCTGGAGTTGAAAAGCATGTTCCGCTTATTTTTAAAGCAAAATCAGCTGCGCAAAATTGTTATCGACAGCTGGAACGGAGTTCGTATTGCAGAAGCGCCTGAACAAGAGTATTTAAAGCTGCTTGGAGCCGAAAAAGACCGCGCCAGCTTCGTGCTCTGGCCCAGCCAACTCCAATAAAACGATGAACGGACAGTCAACATGAAACTCGTGAGGTTTAGTGTCAATAAACGGGCATCCGGCCAATTCGGCCTCAGGATGCTCATTTATGTTCACTTTGCTTAAGCACGTTCCACCTTAACTGCGCAAATTTTGAATTCTGGCATTCGGCTTGTCGGATCCAGCGCATCAATCGTCAGCTTATTAACCGAGAGTTCTTCCCCCCAATGAAAAGGGACAAATACGGTTCGCGGTTGAATGCCCTCCGTCACTTTAACTTGAAAAACAAGCGAACCGCGACGGCTGGTGATCCGAATTTGATCATCAATGCCTAGGCCAATCCGACCGGCTAGCCATGGATGTATTTCCGCCACAGGTACGGGCGCTTTCTTATTCAGACCTTCCGTACGCCGGGTTTGAGCACCGCTTAAATAATGGTTGCCTAACCGCCCCGTGGTAAGCACATAGGGATAATCCGTATCAATGGGCTCAGCAGGCATTTTGGGCGTAATGCCAAACAGCTTTGCTTTACCATCCGCATGATAAAAGGATTCCTTAAACAACTGCGGACTTCCGGGATGCTCATTCGAAGGACACGGCCAGAAAAGCCCCTTCTCCGCTTTGAGCCGGTCATACGTAATGCCGCTGTAATCCGCCTTGCCACCGGCAGATGCGCGTGCAAGTTCAGCAAACACATCTTCAATGCCGTTATATTGAAAATACGCACCGCGCCCAAGTTCTGCAGCCAATTCACAAATGATGTGATAATCCAGCTTGGCATTGCCGGGAAGCTCCAGCGCTTTACCGCGATGGAACACCCTGCCCTCCAGGTTGGTTAAGGTGCCTTCCGCTTCAAGGAAGGAAGAGCCTGGCAGCAAATAGTGCGCGTATTTGGCTGTTTCCGTCTCAAACATATCCACCACGACAAGCAGTTCCAACTTCTGCAAAGCCCGTTCCACCATTTGACTGTTCGGGCTTGAAACAAGCGGATTAGAGCCCAACACAATCAAGGCCTTAATCTCGCCTTCATCGACTTTTTGCAACAGTTCGTAAGCCGAAACGCCTTTCCCAGGAAGCTCATCGGGATGGATGCCCCATACCCCGGCTACATGTTCGCGTGCGGCCGGATCCTCAATCAGGCGGTAGCCTGGCAATTGATCGGCCTTTTGTCCATGTTCTCGCCCGCCTTGGCCGTTCGCTTGACCGGTTACGGCTCCGTAACCGCAGCCTTTGCGCCCTATTTTGCCAGTGAGAAGTGTTAAATTAATATAGTTCAGCGTGTTCTCTACGCCGTTTATTTGCTGCTCCAGACCTCGTGCCGTAAGTACAATTCCCGTCTCCGCTTTGGCGAAGCCGCGCGCAACCGTGCGAACAACACCTTCCAGAACGCCTGTAATCTCTTCTACTCTTGATGGCGTAAAGGAACGTACCGCTTCCTTCACCTGTTCAAGCCCATGCGTCCGATCTCTGACAAAAGATTCTGCAAACAGCTTTTCTTCAATAATGACATGCAAGAGTCCATTCACAAAAACAGAATCAAAACCAGGCTGGAGCCGCACATGAATATCCGCTACCTTCGAGGTCATGGTGTTGCGAGGATCGATGGTGACGATCACCGCGCCGTTTTTCTTCGCTTCGAGCAAATAAGGCATCATCGTTGGCTGGCATTCCGCAATATTAGTGCCAGCCAAAATGATGTATTTGGCATTCGGTATTTCCGAAAGAGGCATCGTCATTCCCCGGTCGAGCCCAAAAGCCTGATTGCTTGCCGCTGCGGCAGACGACATACAGTAACGTCCATTGTAATCAATATATTTAGAACGTAAAGCTACACGTGTAAATTTACCAAGCAGGTAGCTCACTTCGTTCGTTAACGATCCGCCGCCGTATACGCCGACAGCATCGTTGCCATGCTTCGCTTGCAGCCTTTTAATTTTATCAGCAATATCCTTAAGCGCATGACCCCATGTTACATCATGCCAACCCTGAGAGTCACCGTACGCTCTGTGCAAGGGCTCCGTAATCCGCTCGGGATGAATAACGTGCTCCAGCGAGTTCAGTCCCTTCTGACAGAGACGGCCTGTCGCCACAGGAAATGATTGGCTTGGCTTGATAGTGAGTCCCGGGCCCTTTTCATTCGGTTGGAGTGTAAGCCCGCACTGCATGCTGCAGAAGCAGCAGTGGGACGAGGTCATCTCCATCGTTGTCAGCGCTGCTTTCATCGCACCTCACCCCCACTCACTTTAAGCAGATTAGCTGGCCAAATCGCCAGTTATTGGGAACCCAATATACACGCTTCCCTCTTGAACTTTTGTCGAATACGTCTTCACACACCCTGTATCAGGCGCTTGCACCAAACCCGAAGGAAGATGAATTTTACGATCATGGAGCGGACAAAAAATGTGATCGTCGCAGACGATGCCTTCCGCCAAAACGCCTTCCTTGTGCGGGCAGCGGTTCTGAATCGCTTGAAGCTTGCCGCTGCTTAACTTGAAGAGCGCCACTTCTTCACCTTTATATCGAATTGTTTTCCCTGTATTCACAGCCAGCTCATCATAGGCTACGGCTTGCACCCAAACCATTTGTTCTTCTTGTACGGCCATACTTGTCTCCTCCCAACGGAAAAATGCTTTTTCTATTTAAGTTCAACCACTTCGTATAAATCTTGGCGAATTTTTTTGCTATCGATAGCTGCTCTCCACGGATCTTGCGTGACCGACAGAGTCACATCCATTCTTGCGCACAGCTCTTTGCGTTGATCCTCATTCAGAACGACTTCACGAACATGCTCGATACCGAGTCTGTGTACCCACTCGCTTGTACGTTCGCCATACTTACCGGTCTCGCGGTAATATTGCAGATACGCTTCTGTGTACTCGATGATCTCCTCTTCGGTTTTAACGGTTGCCAGCAGGTCGCCAACGCGTACCTTCACACCGCCGTTACCGCCAGCATACAACTCCCATCCGCCATCGACGGAAACAACGCCAAGATCTTTAATGCCGGATTCCGCACAGTTCCGCGGACAACCGGATACCGCCATTTTCACTTTTGCCGGTGTATTGAGCCGTTCAAACCGTTTCTCCAATTGAATCCCGACACCCATGGCGTCTCCTGTGCCGAATCGGCAGAAGGTTTCGCCTACACAAGTTTTCACGGTACGGAGCGCTTTACCGTAGGCATATCCAGACGGCATATCGAGCGCTTCCCACATCGCGGTCAAATCTTCTTTTTTCACGCCAAGCAAGTCGATGCGTTGTCCGCCTGTAAGCTTCACTGTTGGAACATTGAATTGTTCCGCCACTTCGGCAATCCGCTTCAAATCCTTCGGGCTGGTCACGCCGCCATACATACGCGGAACGACCGAATAGGTGCCGTCTTTCTGAATGTTCGCATGCATACGCTCATTGACGAAGCGTGATGTGCTGTCATCCTTATAAGTTTCAGGGCTAACCATCCCTAAGTAGTAGTTCAGTGCAGGACGACACTTCGAGCAGCCTTCTTCGTTTTTCCAGCCGAGCACGTGCATGACTTCACGAACGTGGGATAGCCCCTTTTCGCGAATCGCCGTTACCACTTCATCGCGTGTATGATCTGTGCAACCGCAAATGGTTTCCTTCGCAGCGTTCTTATCATAAGAATCGCCGAGCGTGTAAGCCAACAAATCGCTGACAAGCGGTTTGCAGCCGCCACAAGAACGGGATGCCGTCGTGCAGTTTTTTACTTCTTCCACAGTGGTCAAGCCTTGCTCACGGATGGCCGAACAGATCGTTCCTTTCGTTACCCCGTTACAGCCGCAAATAATCGCGTCGTCCTTCATATCAGCCACACCGGAAGCTGCGCCGCCACCGCCGGAAGAATCCGTCAGGATCGCCGTCTTGCCCATGCCGCTAATGTCCGTTTCTTCACGAATCATTTGCATTAAACGCGTACCGTCGGCTGTGTCCCCGAACAGAACGGCGCCGATGATTTTGTTGTCTTTAATCACAACTTTCTTATAAATGCCGGAAAATTCATCGTGTACGCGAATGGCTTTCGTACCTTCGGCATCCATGAACTGGCCGCCTGAGAACACGTCAACGCCGGATACTTTGAGCTTCGTATAGACAACTGAACCTTCATAAGGGCCCGTTTCAACGCCTGCCAAATGTTTTGCAAGCACCGCGCCTTGCTCATAAAGCGGAGCCACGAGACCATAAGCGATGCCACGGTGCATCGCGCATTCGCCTACGGCGTACACATTCGGGATACTCGTTTGCAAATAGTCATTCACGATGATCCCTGGATTACACTCAAGACCCGCATTTTTCGCGAGCTCGACATTCGGTCGGATACCTACAGCCATGACGATCAAATCAGCTTCAGCAACGCTACCGTCTTTGAACTTCAAACCTTTTACTCGCTTGTCGCCAACGATTTCGGCGGACTGCTTTTCGAGAAGGAAGTTGATCCCCTGCTCTTCAAGCGCAGCTTGCAGCATTTTCGAAGCCTGACGGTCAAGCTGGCGCTCCATAATCGTGTCTACGATGTGGACGACATCGACTTGCATGCCTAAGTTCAGAAAGCCCCTCGCCGCTTCAAGTCCAAGCAGACCGCCGCCAATGACAATCGCTTTCTTGTACTTCTTCGCCGATTCCATCATAATTTCGCAATCACGAATCGTTCGATACGCCATAACGCCTTCTTTATCCACGCCCGGCAAAGGAATCATGAATGGATTAGAACCTGTCGCAATCAACAATTTATCGTAAGAAACCGTCAGCCCTTTATCGCTTGTTACCGTTTGGGCGGTTGTATCGATTTGAGTTACAGTGTGATTCGTGTGCAATGTAATGCCATTGCTTTCATACCATTCATAAGGATGAATGACGATATCCTCTACTTTGGAATCTCCGGCGAGCACGTAGGACAACAGGATTCGGTTGTAGTTCGGATGCGGTTCGCTGCCGAAAATCGTAACCTCATATTTATCAGGAGCCAGTTTCAGCAGATGTTCAACGGCATTCACGCCAGCCATTCCGTTTCCGATTAATACGAGCTTTTCCTTGTGTGTCATTACAATCTCCCTTTCTATGGTTCAATCTTGAAAAAAAGGTCACCCGGGAGCACGCGCTCCCAGACGACAAAAGTTGGGATATGGAGCTTGAGTCGTTCAATCTGAACGATCAAAGACGAATACAACGTAAACGTCTTTGCGCATACAGCCTGATCGTCTGGACTCGCAGGCTGCATGCGCAAAGCTTTTACTTTATATTCAGGCTGCCGGCCCATTCAATCTGACCGGCAACCCGCGTGAAACATCTAAGCGTGCGCGCTATCCAAAGGTGCAGCCGTTTTTACTTTGCCGCCTTCACCGATCCATGAGCGTTTCCATTTCCCTTGCACAACCGTAATGACCAGCAAACAGAAGATGGCGATACCGCTGAGAATCAGAAAGCCTGGTGTGAATGAGCCCGTAGAAAGTTTCATGTTACCGAGAATTTTGGGCAAGAAGTAACCGCCCAGTCCACCAGCTGCCCCAACGATGCCCGTTATCATGCCAACTTCATTGCTGAAGCGCTGAGGCACGAGCTGGAACACTGCGCCATTACCCATCCCCATGCACATCATGCCAATAAAGAGGAGCACTGTTGTCATACCTAAGCCTGGCAGTGAAGATACGGCCGCAAGCATCAAGCCGATTACGCCATACAAAGTCATCAGCATGCGTAAGCCGCCCATTTTATCAGAAAGCCAGCCGCCTACCGGACGGAAGAAACTTCCTGCAATGATGCAGATGGTCGCGAAATCAGCAGCTGCAACCGGACTTAATTTATACTGCGTATTGAAGAAAATCGTTAAGTAGTTAGCCATACCGGAGAATCCTCCGAAGGTCACCATGTATAACAAACAGAACACCCAAGTATCTTTTTGCTTAAGCACTCGACCGTAATCCGCCAGCTTTGCGGGCGCCGGTTGAGAAGGGCTGTCTTTCGCCGTGAAAATGAAGAAGAGGAATACAATGACTAATGGAATGAGCGCCAAGCCGAACACCACATGCCAACTGCCATAATGCTGAGCCAGACGATTCGCAAACAAGGTAGCAAAGATCGTACCGCTATTTCCCGCACCGGCAATCCCGAGCGCTAAACCTTGGTACTCCGGCGGATACCAGCGGCTTGCCAATGGCAGCGCGGCGGCGAAGCTAGCTCCGGCGATCCCCAGCATCAAAGCAACAAAGTACATATCATTGAGAGAATTCGCCACTTTCCAGCCGAAGATTAAAGGAACGACTGTTAAGATCATGCCAATGATCGCCGTTTTGCGCGGTCCGATTCGGTCAGTCAAGTAACCAAGCACGAGCCGGAGAATGGAACCTCCCAGAGCAGGCAATGCGACCAGATTTGCTTTTTGCGCAGCATCCAGTTCAAAATCCTTGGCAATCAGTACAGCGAGCGGGCCCAACATAACCCAAATCATAAAGCTCATGTCAAAATACAAAAATGCACTTAGCAGCGACCCCTTGTGACCACTTTGCAAAAAACTTTTCCGATCAACCATGTGTTCCCTCTCCTTTGTGCGAGGCTTTTTCGCCTTCTTTTTTTACCTACCCGATTACTTGAATGACTGAACCCCAGCAAAAAAAGACCGACAAACATAAACCGCGTAAATGCGGATTGCTTGATCGGCCTCATTGCCACTGCAGTCACTTCACTGTGATCTGCATGTTAGATTAAATACCATCATTTGAACATAAAAGCCTATCCAATTACATACTTGTAAGGGATAGGCGCCATTGCCTTCGTTGATGAACACACCATTGTGTTCGTTCATATCGTTATTATAGTACGACTTTTTGTTCACGTCAATAAACATAACATAAATAATTTTATTATGAACTCTTCCTATTATATATCGACAAAATTTGAATCCATATGCTATAGTAATGCCGTATATATCATTAAATATATAGCAATAACCTAACATATACATTACATGAATAAGTTAAGTTTAATGATGATGGAGGTATCGTCATGTTACAAACCTTTATACTGATCGACGAGTTCGAACGAACTCGCCCATTGACCTCCTCCACCTCGCCGGCGCAAAAGCCGAACTCTGCAAATGCCGCCAAGACGACGAAACCCGAATCCATCCTGAAAGACATGGGGTTCCGCGTCTATGCTGCAAGCCATGCGAAAGAAATTTCTTTCATTATTCCTAAAGCAGATGCCGTCCTTTTATCCGTAAGCCCGGATCAAGTGGAGCCATGGCGCGCCCGCGTACTCGCTCACCGCAGTCTTCCCATGTTTTGGTGGTGCGATCCGCTCACCTTTCCAAGCAACGAATGTAAAATCGATTCCGGCATCGATGGATTGATCGGCTCAAAGATGAGTCCTCTGGAAATTCATTGCGCTTTGCTGCTCGGAGTCAATCATTACTTTCAACGGACGGAATGGGAGCAGGAACGTGAGCAGCTGTTATCTAAGCTGGAGGAGCGAAAATGGATTGATCAGGCAAAACGCATTTTAAGTGAAATCAAGCATATTTCTGAGGCGGAAGCATACGACTTCCTCCGCAAGCAGGCGATGAATGAACGTAAACGGATGGTAGATGTCGCCACCTCCATCGTCAAGGTGTATCAATTACTGCAGGATGAGAATAAAGGAGGCCGAAAACGATGATATCCCTTTTAAAAGAAGTGGGACGCGGAAAACGCGGCGCGAGAGATCTTTCTTATGAAGAAGCCTTCCAAGCGGCTGAATGGATATTAAATGGAACATCTACACCTGCTCAGACCGGCGCTTTTCTGGTTGCTGAACGCGTTAAGATGGAATCGTCGGAAGAATTGAAAGCTTTCATTGATGCGCTGCGCACACGCATCACCACATATCCCGTGCCAGGCAGCATCGACTGTGCCGGCCCTTATGATGGACGCGGCCGCACGTTCATCGCGACGCTTCCAACCGCATTCGTGCTCGCCGCATGCGGACTTCCTGCAACGCTTCACGGCAGTCCAAGCATGCCCCCCAAATGGGGCATTACGCTCACGGACGTGCTCGAAGCGTTGAAGGTGCCTGCGCTGCAAGCTTCGCGTGAAGCGCTCATTTCTGCCGCGGCGCGAACAGGCTTCCTGTTTACGCCGACGGAAAGCTGGTGCGCTCCGCTCGGAGAGCTGCGCGGGCTGCGCCAGGAACTCGGGCTGCGCACCGTGTTCAACACCGCAGAGAAGCTGCTTCGCTTCACCGAAGCGCCTTATATGGCGGTCGGTGTATTTCATGGCACCGTGTTTGAGAAAATTACGAATCTGCTCATCGATTTAGGCGTTTCGCACGGGATCGTTGTGCAAGGCATGGAAGGCTCCGAGGATCTATCCGTGGAAAAACGGACGAGAACTTATGTGATTCGCGACAAGGTCAGTGAATTGTTCATCGTCGATCCAGAGCTGTATGAGATGATGGTCGAAGTGCCTGAGGTTGAGTGGACGGCACAGCTCCAAGGAGAAACGGCGCTGGCCGTGCTCCGCGGCACCGCTGAATTGCCTTACCTGAATATGGTGCTTCTCAACAGCGCTGTTCGCTTATGGGTCTCCCAGAAGGCAGGCTCCATCGAAGAAGGCATCTATATGGCTCGTCATGCCATTGAGCAAGGAACAGCTATGCAGAAATTCACGGAATGGACGGAAGCGATCAAGCCGGTGTCTACGAAGTAGGGCGCTCCGTGTAAGGCCCTTTTTAGGCCTTACACGGGCCTCGGGGCGCTTGCCCGCTCCGCGTAAGCGCCATAAAGGCTCTAACAAGCGAGATTGCCTTTCGCTTGTTGGAGCCTCTTTACTTGTAAGGCCCTGTTCAGGCCTTACACCGGTCTCCGGGCGCTTGCTGCTCCGCGTAAGCGCCATAAAGGCTCTAACAAGCGAGATTGCCTTTCGCTTGTTAGAGCCTTGAAACTTGTAAGGCCCTGTTCAGGCCTTACACGGGTCTCCGGGCGCTTACCCGCTCCGCGTAAGCGCCATAAAGGCTCTAACAAGCGAGATTGCCTTTCGCTTGTTAGAGCCTTG
>NZ_JBFNXH010000006.1:280600-381489 GCF_040812395.1 Paenibacillus tabacirhizosphaerae
CACGGGTCTCCGGGCGCTTACCCGCTCCGCGTAAGCGCCATAAAGGCTCTAACAAGCGAGATTTCCTTTCGCTTGTTAGAGCTTCTTTACTTGTAAGGCCCTGTTCAGGCCTTACACCGGTCTCCGGGCGCTTGCTGCTCCGCGTAAGCGCCATAAAGGCTCTAACAAGCGAGATTGCCTTTCGCTTGTTAGAGCCTTGAAACTTGTAAGGCCCTTTTCAGGCCTTACACGGGCCCCGGGCGCTTACCCGCTCCGCGTAAGCGCCATAAAGGCTCTAACAAGCGCGATTTCCTTTCGCTTGTTAGAGCCTTGAAACTTGTAAGGCCCTTTTCAGGCCTTACACGGCCCCCCTGGCGCTTACCCGCTCCGCGTAAGCGCCATAAAGGCTCTAACAAGCGAGATTGCCTTTCGCTTGTTAGAGCCTTGAAACTTGTAAGGCCCTGTTCAGGCCTTACACGGGTCTCCGGGCGCTTACCCGCTCCGCGTAAGCGCCATAAAGGCTCTAACAAGCGAGATTGCCTTTCGCTTGTTAGAGCCTTGAAACATGTAAGGCCCTGTTCAGGCCTTACACCGGCCCCGGGCGCTTACCCGCTCCGCGTAAGCGCCATACTTGCCCCTACAGGCGTGGATTTCATCCGCCTGTTATGCCCAACATAAAGGACCTTGCGGTTCCACACCGCAAAGTCCTTTATCGTCTACGCTAACTACTCTGCATTTACTTGCCAATAAACTGCTGCGTGAACATTTTGCCGCAAGAACCTCCGTCCACGATACCGATGCCGATATGCGTGTAGTCCTTGCTCAAAATATTCGCCTTATGCCCTGGGGAATTCATCAAAGCCTGATGAGCAGCCTCTACGTTTTGATTGCAAGCGATATTCTCTCCTGCTGCGCTGTAGGAAATGCCGAACCGCTTCATCATGTCAAAAGGCGAGCCGTACGTTGGCGAGTCGTGTGAGAAGTAATTATTGTCTACCATATCCTGACTCTTCAGTCTGGCCGTCTTGGTTAATGTCAGATCCACCGTGAGCGGCGGGAGACCTGCAGCAGCACGCGCACTGTTTACCAGATCGATCATCCGCTGTTCCTCTGGCGTCAAGCTTGGCACAGACGGCACTTGCGGCTTCGGCGTCGGACTTGGCGGCGCTGTTGGGGCCGGAGTCGGCGTCGGCTTCTTAGGAATTTTCAAATTACCGTAAGCCCACAAAATCGATTGCAACGTTTGGTCATCGACATTCCCTGTGACAGGAAGGCCATACTTGCTTTGAAAAGCTTTAACCCCTGCCGTCGTCTGGCTGCCATAGTACCCGGTTATGGGTCCGCCATAATAACCCAGCGATTTCAACATCCCCTGCACCGCGTAAACGTCAGGTCCCTTGGCCCCTTTTCCGAATGCAAAAGCGGTCGTTGAAGTCGAAAAGAATAGGGCGACACAGATCAGAACAATCCAGACATGTTTTCTTTTGCCTTGTAGCATGCGATTACTTTCACTCCCCGTCATTAGCATCATTCGTCGCAGAATTGACGATAGGAGTAGGTTCACCTATTTATCATGTATTATCCAAACCAAAGAAATTTTGGTTCAGTTTTTTTGAGGCAAAATGCGATCGATGAAAGGCGTCGTATCGATTTCCGCTAATTTTACGCGTCCGCGGCCCCAGCCTATCGTTTCACGCCAGCTGCCAAGCAGGTGATCTTCGACCAACTGTTCTTCCAGCGGCGCCGTTTCCAGCGGATCGGCAAAAGGAGAGACATAGAGCGCATCAACCGGGCAATACGCTTCGCAAATAAAGCACGTTTGGCAATCATCCTGCCTTGCTATAACCGGGATGCCATCTTCCCCTTGATCGAACACATTCGTCGGGCATACCTTCACACAAAGCTTGCACTGTACACAGCGGTCAGAACTAACGAATTCTATCATTAGAGCAAAACCTCCTGTCCGGCGTGCTGGCTAGCTGGTTGTTCGGCACGCACCCGAATCTGATCAATGCCGGAAACAATCAAGCGGTGCTGTTGGGCAGGGTCTGCCTCGGGATACTCTTTGAGCATATGCAGGCCGCGCGTTTCTTTTCTCGCGAGGGCTGCAGTGTACATCCAGCGTGCATTCGCAAGCATCGACGCCGCTTCTCTGGTTCTCACGCGCGCTTGAACGCCCGACTCTACCTTGCCTTTCAAGTTCGCCCACAAGCCATGCAGCCGTTCCAGCGACTCACGTACGATCGGCTCGCTGCGGAAATAGTTGATATGCAGCGGAAATACTTCCTGCTGTATCGCTTTCACCAAGGAAGCCGTGTCGATCGCTTCCTCCGTTTGCGCGCTGCTTTCGAGGCCATAGCGGCCTGCTGGACGCAGCTCTCTATCTCCTGCGCTGCGACCTTGCGCCAGTGCATATTTCGCTGCCGCGGCTCCGGACCATGTGCCGGAGGAAATGGCCCAGGAGGCGTTGAACGCGCCGCCCCCCGATTTCGCCCCCGTCACTCGCTCGCGAGTGGCCGCGTCTCCTGCGGCGTAGAGGCCAGCTACGGTTGAAGCGCAAGCAGCATCCGTCAAGCGGATGCCTCCCGTGCCGCGAACCGTTCCTTCATATCGAAGCGTGAGCGGGAACCGCTCCTTGAACGGGTCAATGCCCGCACGATCCAGCGGCAGAAAAAATATCGCATGTGAAGTTCGCAGTATGCGCTGTTTCTCTTCCGTATCCGCATGATTGAGCACTGCGTATACGGGGCCTTTGCTCAGCATCGTCGGCAAGAAATCATGCGGTCTCGGACCTCCCGCTTGCAGGACGGTGCCGTCCTCGGACGTATACGTCGCCCAGTTCAGCAGCCTGCCCCGGGTAACTGTACCGAAAGCCGCGCTGGGCGCGTACTGCCGGGTGAACTCCATGCCGGACAGCTCGGCTCCAAGCTCAGTCGCCATGAGCAAACCGTCTCCTGTAAGCACGTTGCACCCTAATCCTTTGCTTAAGTACGCGCAGCCGCCGGTTGCAATGACAACCGCATTGGCGCGCACTTCCCATTCCTTCCCATCTAATCGCGAGATGCCTCTAGCTCCGCCCACGCCGTGCTCATCAACAAGCAGCTCTAACGCGGGTGACTGGTCTAGAATTCGAACACCGGCACGAGCAACCTGCTTGCGCATTAATTTCATGTATTCGGGGCCTTGCAAATGATCCCTCAGAGGAACGCCGTCTTCATCCCGACGGAACGGATATCCCCATTTTTCCACTTGAACAAGGCTTTCATAAACTTGATCCAAAACCCGATGAATCCATTCCGGCTCGGCCAAATAGCCGCTTTCTTTGTATCGCTGCTGGACCGCTTTTTCCCGCAATGCTTCATCTGGAGGAAGATACAGGAGATTCGTGCCTCCTGGAGCCGTAGCTCCACTCGAGCCGAGATACCCTTTATCCACCAGAACAACCTTCGCGCCTTGCTGCGCTGCGCTCCAAGCCGCCCAAGCCCCGGCAGGGCCTCCTCCAATAACCAGCACATCAGCTTCCAATTTCTCTATTTGGGCTGAACTCATATTCCTACCCCCTAGAGTTTTGCTGTAGCAAAACTTTCTTATGCGCTCACAAGCTTATGAATTTATTTTAAAATCCACGTGTTCACATCAAAATCTTTCTCGGCAAGCTTCTCATCCACTAAAAATTTCTTCGTTCCTTCCAACAGCTTGATACCTTCATCTGTAAAAGGAACTTCTTTAATAGAAGAGATTGGGCTTACTTTCTTCATCAGCTCAGGCGTCGAATTGTTCAGCTCCGCCAAAAATTTATAATAGTCATCCGGCTTCGACTTCAAATCCTCCAATGCTTTCAAGCGCGCCTCATTCCAAGCTTTCGGGAAGTTGGGGTTTTTGCTCAAATAATCTTCCGTCACAACTGTTGCGCTCGTTCCAAGCAGATTCGAGTGTTTCGTCGCATCGTCAATTAGCGGATAGCCTGTATCGATCTGCTTCAAAGCGAAAACGCCTGTATTCGTCATAGCATCGATTTCTCCGCGTGCCAGCGCCGCCTCAGCATCAACACGGAGCATATGCACAATTTTGACGTCTGATAGGTTATTTTCTTTCAACAGTCCTGCTAAGTAGCGGTGATGGAAGGAACCTTTTTGTGTCGCAACGGTTTTTCCTTTTAACTCGGCTAACGTTTTGGGTCCTCCCTTTTTACCAACGAGATAACCAATATTGTCGATTAGAGGTTGTGAAATAAATCTAGTCTTCGCTCCCGTCGACTTGGCCAGAATAGCAGGCGTGTCGCCCAAGTTGCCGAAATCCAAGCGACCGCTAATCAGCGATTCGCTCATGTCCGGACCGTTCGGGAACGCTGTCAGCTTAACGTCCGTGATGCCGCTCTTTTTCAATTCTTCTTGAATAATCCCTTTATAGAAGCCCCAGCCTTCAGCTCCGCCTGGGAAATTCAGTTTGCTTGTGCCGATGTACCCGAAGTTCAACGTAGCAGGTACTTGCGCTTTAGCTGCAGGCGCCGAACTGGAAGAAGCCGTTTTGCTGCCGCCGCTCGCGCATGCTTGAGTAAAGAGGATAATGAAGGTTAATGCCAATAATAGGCCGGCAAAACGTCCCTTGCGAAATGCATTTCTGTTGCTGCGAGTAAATAGCTTCATGTGAATGACCCCTTTTCTTTGTATACATCCTATTTGAATCCTGTACTAACCTTGGAAGCTTTCGCGCCATCCCAGCCATTTCTTTTCTAACCAACGGACCAAGGAATCGATCCCTTTACCAATGACCGCAAAAATAATAACACCTACAAAAATAAGTTCCGCACTCGACGTTTGCTTGCCGTAATTGATCAAAAATCCGATACCTGCCTGCGATCCGATCAGCTCCGCAACCACAAGGCCAAGCCAGGAAACCGCAACGGAAAGCCGTAATCCAAGTAAAATGCCAGGCAATGCAGCGGGAAGAATGAGCCGGAAAACTTGTTTGGATTTACTGAAATTAAGGACTCTCGCAACATCGAACAGCTTGTTGTCTACGCTCCGAATGCCAAGAAAGGTCTGAATATACATCGGAAAGAACGCGCCGCTTGCGATGATGACAATTTTCGAAACCTCGCCAAAGCCAAACCATAAGATGACGAGCGGTGCGATGGCCAAATGCGGAATCATCCGGAACATTTGGATCGAGGGATCAAAGAGAAATTCCAGCTTCCGCAAGAAACCTGCCAGGAATCCCAAAAGAAGCCCGAACGCCCCTCCGATCACAAAACCGATCGCCGCTCGCTGAAGCGAAATGGCCAAATGTTCGGTTAATTCTCCCGTGGCCATTAATGTTTTGAACTCAGCTGCAATTTCGAGCGGTGTGGGCAGAAAGGAAGATGAAAACAGTCCTGCATCACCCAACACCTGCCATATGACGATAATAAAAACGGGTAGGATTGCGCCGATTACAAAATCGTTTGCTTTCTCACGAAACCAGCCTGAACGAAAGAGCGTGAACCCTCCTTCTTCGGACGGTTTGATTCGCTGCGCCGAAGACCCCAGCGCTTTCATTGGATTGCTCATGTGACTCCTCCTCATTTCCCTTTGTAACTGTCACGCCAGCTGAGATAGCGCCGTTCTACAAGACGAACTAACGAATCGGAGAGTATCCCAAATAATGCAAAAATGAGGATGCCTACGAATACAACCGGCGTCTTGGAAAATTGTCTGGCATCCGACATCAGATACCCAATCCCGGCCGTGGAACCCATTAGTTCCGCCACAACCAGACCCAGCCAAGCGACCCCCACCGATAATCTGACTCCCAGCAAAATATTAGGCAGCGCAGCTGGAAGAATGAGCCGGATAATTTGCTTCCAGCGGCTAAATCCAAGTACGCGCGTTACTTCAAACAGCTTGTTGTCCACACCGCGAATCCCTAGGAACGTATTAATGTAGAGCGGGAAAAACGCTCCCTTGGCAATCAACAATACCTTAGACGTTTCACCGATGCCAAACCATAAAATGAATAGCGGGGCGATCGCCAAATGCGGAACCATTCGGATCATTTGCACGGTTGGGTCCAGCGCCTTTTCCGTCCTGCGGAATAACCCGACGATGACGCCGAAGGCTAGTCCGAGACTGCCGCCTAAAGCGAAGCCGGATATCGCCCGGACGACACTAATTTTCAAATTATCAATTAACTCCCCTGTTTGCGCTAATCGGATGCCGGCATTCGCAATTCGAAGGGGTGTAGGAAACAACAACTGTGAAATGAATCCTTGATCGCCAAGCACCTGCCATACGATAAGCAGCAGTACAGGGAAGAGCGCTCCGAGATAAATCCTATTCAAATGTGCTTGCTGGTACATGGCTCTCACCTCCGCTTTCATCAGATGCCTGAACTATCGATTAATTCCAGCTCTTCAATTTTTTCAAACTCACTGAGCACTTTCAGGCGGAGTTCTTGAAACGAAGTCGTCGTTTTCTTCCGAGGAACCGGCAAATCGATGGAGACGATATTGCGGATCGCCCCTGGACGCGGTTTTAACACAACAACCCGATTACCCAGGTAGATCGCCTCGTCGATATCGTGCGTCACAAAGATCATCGTCGTTTTATTCTTTTGCCAGATGTCAATGAGCACTTCCTGCATATGGGTTCTTGTGAAAGCATCCAGTGCGCCGAACGGTTCATCGAGCAGCAGCACTTTCGGGTTCCGCAAGAGCGCCCGCGCAATCGCAACCCGCTGAGCCATCCCGCCGGAAAGCTCGCGAGGGTACGATTTCTGAAATCCTTCCAAACGGACAAGCTCGATGAGTTCATCGACTTTCTTCCGCACCTCGGGACTACTAAGCGATAGATCCGCTGCAATATTTTTCTCTACCGTCAACCATGGGAATAAACGCGGTTCTTGAAAAATAAAACCTTTATCAATCCCTGGCCCTTTGATCGGCTGGCCGCCTAATTGAACATTGCCGACATATTGGCTATCAAGTCCGGCAATGATCTTGAGAAGCGTGCTTTTTCCGCAGCCGCTAGGGCCGATGACAGTAATGAACTCGCCTTCTTTAACTTGAAGATTGATGTCCTGCAGCGCCTGAACAATGCCTTTGCTCGTCTGAAACGTTTTATGTAATTGATTGATTTGCAATAATGCTGTCATTTTTTGCATCTCCTGTCATTTGGATTTCATCAGTTAATGGCCTGCGCCGGAAACGATCCTTCAATGATGCTTTCATGCAGCGAACGGCGGCCGTTCGGCTTCTCTTTTTCCTGAAAGCTTTCCTCCAGCAGTTCTTTCTCGCCTTGATAACCAAGCGCGATCACGGCGTGGAGGTTGTAAGCTTCAGGAATATGAAGCGCAATCCGTGCCTGTTCCTGGTCGTACCCGCCCACTGCGCGTGTAGCTAAGCCCAATAGCTTGGCTTGCAGCGCCAGTGAAGCCCAAGCCGCCCCCGCGTCGAACGCGCTCGCTCCGTTCACTGCGCCGTCTTCCCTATATTTGGCCGAAAGGATGAGAATAAGCACTGGCGCATGGTCGGTCCATAGGCGATTATTAGGTTTAATGAACGTTTGGAAAAGGTTCAACTGCTCCTCTGTCTTGGCAATAATGAATTTCCACGGCTGTCCGTTGCTGGAGGAAGGCGCCCACCTCGCTGCTTCCAACACGGCGTAAAGCACTTCGTCGGAAACCTGCTGGTTCGTGTAGGAACGCGGCGACCACCGGTTGAGAAATAGGGGATTCACCCCATACTCCGCTTGGCGATTCTCACGCACCTCCGGGGAAAGCTCCTCAATAATCGCTTTAATTTCTCTTTGTAACGTACTCATTCTCAACACCCTCTCTTTGGGAATACGATTTTTTTTCAAAATAAAAAGAGACATTCCTCTGGCGAGAAAATGTCTCCGTTCGAACGGTAGCCATTAACAATCATAAGTTGTATCCGGTTCGGTTGCTGCTCTACGATTTATTACTAAGAGCTTATTTGTGCGGTTTCCAGATATCTGGTAAACCTGAATTCAATTCAAAGTTAATCAATAGGAATAATTAGATTAAATAACTTATCAACTAGATTACCATCATGTTTGCGCTTCGTCAATTTATTTTTCTAGGAGGCAGGGTACATCGGATGCGTTGCCAGACCTAGCGCATACACAGCGCGTAGGGAAGGCTCGTTGGCAGGGGGTGGCGTTCCGGGGCTTGGCGGCTTGGAGACTTCACTGATCAGAAGCGCAAATAAGATTTAGCCAGGTCCAGGTCCCCCCTGAGCCTAAATCCACACGTCCATATCGGCTTATGAGCGTGCAGCTCCAATCATATGCCTTCCAAGCATAAGAAGAACGCCTAGCGGCGTCCTTGGTATGAACCATATGTTGGCTCATGGGGAGTGGACTTAAAAATGGGGTTCTGACCGTTTCTTGAAATCGTCTTTTTATTTCAAATACGGGCGCTAACGCTTCTCCACCCCAGTCCCCTCCCTTCTTCTGTTCTACTTTGAGTTGCCTTCCACTTCTCTTTTCCATCACGGGCTATCGCCCAGCTACAACGACGGAACTACGGTGCGTTATCTCTTTAAATTTCCTGTTTTTTTACCATGACGAGGAACTATGATGCGTTAAACAGGCAATTGCCAGCGTGAAACTCCTAATTTCTGATGCATAGAGCACTGCAGTTCCGCGAAACGCCCATTCAAGCCAATATGACTAGCCATAACGCACCGTGGTTCCGCTAGCCCGCTCATGATGCCGTCTTTCCAAGAATCCAATGGTTCGGGGGTGAACCGCTTACGGCACCCTCTCTCCAAACCAAGCTTGCTCCCCTTAAAACAGCAAATATATTCTGTAACCTTAAAAAAAGCGGGTTCCGCGCTGTTCGCGCGAAACCCGCTCACCGCAAGCCGCCCTGCGTCAGCTTGCACGTAATGGCCGGCGTCCTCCCTGAGGGAGCCCGACGCCTTCAACCTTTTACAGCCGACCCGACAGTCAGCGCCTTTTCCACTTGTTCGCTGAAAAGCACATACACCAGAACAGTCGGCAAGCTCGCAATCGTCATGGCAGCCCCCATTGCGCCCCAGTTCGTCGTGAACTGGCCTTGGAAGAACAGCAGTCCAAGCGGGAGCGTTTTGAGCGACTCCTTCGTGATTAAAATTAGAGCCATGGTGAATTCATTCCACGCGGACAAAAATACGAAAATCACCATCGTCGCAATCGCCGGCTTCACGATTGGCAATATAATTGTATAATACGTCCGATAGATGCTTGCGCCATCCATGCAAGCCGACTCTTCCAGTTCAACGGGAATGCTGCGGAAGAAGCCGTAGAAAACCATGCTGGAGAATGAGATGTTGAAAGCGATATAAGGGATAATCAGCGCGCCATACGTATTGGCTAGATGAAACTCGCGCACAAGTACCGCTAGCGGAATCATAATGACTTGTACCGGAATGAACATCCCGATCACGATATAGATGCGAGCGACTTCCTTCAGACGCCACTGCATGCGGGCAACGGCGTAGGAGAACGTTACTGACAGCAGAATCGTCCCCACTACGGTTGCCGAGGCGACTAGCAGGCTATTGCCGAAATAAACAGGCACATTGAATCTCGACCAGGCATCCACATAATTCTCAAATCTAAAATGCGTCGGGAACCCAAATGGATTCGTCACGAAGATCTCATCATTATTTTTAAGCGAATAAAACACCATCCAGAGGAGCGGATAAACGGACAGTGCCGCATACACCCACAGAAAAGCCCCTAGAAGCGGATTTTTCTTTCCGAGCCTTATCATTCCTTGCATAAATAATCAGCACTCCTTAAAATGTAATCCGCTCGCGGGCGATCAGCTTATTAATGGCTAGCGTCACGATCAGGCATTCGATGACCAGGAAAGCCGCTGCCGCGCTGCCGTAACCGAATTCGCCGACGCGGAACGCGGAGCGGTACATGAGATATGTCAGTGTGTAGCTCGAATTGCCGGGTCCGCCGCCTGTCATAATGAACATATTGGCAAATGCGTTCAGGCCGCCTGTAATAGCCAGGACCAGGCAAAATTTATACGTCTCGGCAAGCATCGGCACGGTGATGCGAAGATGCGCCTTGAATTTCGATGCTCCGTCAATTCGTGCCGCTTCCAGATACTGCTCGGGCACGGATTTCACGGCTGCCAGGATCAGCGCGAATTGATAGCCCATGTACTGCCAGGCGTTCACGAAAGCGATTGCGAAAATCGCTGTTTTGCTGTTCGTCAGCCAATCCTGGCGATAAGAGATGCCCAGCGCTTCAAGGATTTTATTAATTAAACCGTACTCGCTGTTATACATCGCCAGCCAGAGCTGACAAACAACCGTAATGGACAGCACAACCGGAATGAAATAGCTGATCCGGAGCAGCTTGCTGCCTTTGAATCCTCCTGCAACCGCAAAAGCCAGCACAGAGCCGATTCCGATCTGCACGACAGCCAAGATCACCGCAAACACAAGCCCATTGTACAACGACGTATAGAAAATGCTGTCTTGAAACAAGCGGATGTAGTTGTCCAGGAAAATAAACGTGCCTTCGCTAAGGCCGTCCCACTCGAACGTACTGCGGTAAAACGTCTGGATAATCGGATAAAACACAATAACTGTATACAAAAGGAGCGCAGGCAGCGTGAACAGGAGAATCGCCGCTTTATTGCCCATGAATTTGCTCATGTAATCACTTCCTCTATTTAGTGAAAAACTCACACCGGCTAGATGATCCAGTGTGAGTCTTCCTATCATCAAAACTTGCTATTTCGCCGTCACAGCTACCTTGCTCATATCTTTAACGAACTGATCGGCGGTGTAATTACCCGTCATTAGATTTTGTGTCGCATCTTCAAGCGCTGCTTTGAATTTAGGGTTTGACAATCCCCACGAGAAAGCGGTTGTGCTTGTCGTTTTCGGAATATCTTTCGATAATTGTTCCATCATCGGAGGGAAAGGCTTCACAACAGCCTTGTCCACCTTCGTCGCTACGATTGGATTGCTGCGATTTGTGTACTTGTACTCCGCATACTTCAGAGAGATGAACGAAGCGACTTTAGCTGCAAGCTCTTTATCTTTCGTGTTCGCCGATACCGCGTATCCGCCTGGGCCGCCGCTGCCGCTGAACGCCGTTTTGCCCTTTTCGTAAGCGGCTGCATCTGCAGCAGGAATGTACATGTAGCCCACTTTATCGCCCAACGCCTTCGTCGCGGCTTCGATTTCCCATTGGCCGTTCACAAACATGGCGGCTTTGCCTTCGTGGAACAAGGATGCTGCTTGGTCATAATTCAAGTTGGTCGCGCCTTTTGGCAGCATGCCCGCTTTGACCAGTTGAATAATGTTTTCGGCTGCTGATTTGTACGCTGCATCATCCACTTTCGCTTGACCTTTGTCAAGCTTCGTGATGCCGGCAGGTTCGGCACGCGTGACGAACATATCGTACAGCGCGACGCAAGGCCATTTTTCTTTGGCGAAAATGGAAAGCGGCGTGATGCCTTTATCGTTGAACGTCTTCACAGCCGTCATCATTTCATCGTACGTAGTCGGCACTTTGACGCCGCTTTGCTGGAACAGGTCTTTGTTGTAGTACAACAGCGCCATTTCATTGCCCGCATAAGGGAAGGCATAGGTGTGGCCGTCATCCGTGATAAGCGTGTTCATCGCACTTGGCTGCATTTTGTCTTTGAAGCCGAGCTTATTGACATAATCGTCCAACACAAGAATGTTGTTCGATTTTTTTAAGGCATCAATAATATCCAAACCAGCTTGGAAAATATCGGGCAGGTTGCCTGTCGCTGCATAGGTTTTCAGCTTCTGTCCATCGTCCTGAGCCTGAATATCCAGCTCCAGCTCAACGTTCGGCATTTCCTTTTTCAATTCAGCAACCGCATAATCATAAGGCGTTTTGGTATCTTCGTCCGCGTACTGCGCATAGATGCGAAGCTTAACGGGTTTAGCGTCGTCCTTCTTGGCTCCCGTCGCTGCTGAAGCAGCCGGCGCCGCCGTAGACGCTGCATCCTTCGTCGTGTTCGCGGAACTGCATGCCGCCAGACTGGAAACGACCAATACACTTGCAAGAGTAACTGCCATTTTTTTCATTTACGCGACCTCCCAAGGAAACTCTTTGTCTTGATAAATTGAGTATAAAAGGAAACCCGCCTCATGATAATGTAAAAACCGTGGGCTTCTTGTAAAATCCGCACATTCCGTCAAAGAAGCTACAGCCGGTTGTTTTCATACTCGCTGGGAGAGTAGCCGAAAAACTTCTTGAAGCTTTTGCTAAAATAGCTAGGGTCGCTAAAGCCAATCAGCTCTGCGACATCCGCAAGCCGAATATTGCCTTTGCCAAGAAGCTCCTTCGCCTTCTGCATCCGAACATGCGTCACGTAGTCCGTCACCGTCATCCCGATCTCTTTCTTGAAGACCGCGCGCAAATAACTAGAATTAATGAACACCTGTTGCGCGATTTGCTCCAGTTGGAGCCCGGGGTCAGCGTAACTTGTCTCGATATATTCTTTCGCAGACTGCGCAATCTTGGATGAACGCGTTTTCCGGTGCTTCCCGGCGTAATCAATCGCTTGCTTGAACAGCTGCTTAATCCAATCGAGCGTCGCCTCAACAGACTCCATCTTCTTAATTTCGCTATAGGGATAGAATCCCTCGCCGAAGCAATCCTCAATGGGGTGCCCCGCCTCCGTCACGTAGGAGAGGCACACCGATATTAGCCCCATGGAGATCACATAGGTATAGTCCAGCGAAAGCCGCCGCTCACGAATGGAGTGGAAAATCTCTTCCAGCTTTTTGTTAACATGATCCAGGTTCTGCATCCGGAGCTGAACCAACAGATCTTCATGTGCTTCTGCGGGATAGAAAACCTGATTTCCTGCTTCCAACGACGGGGTTCCATAGGCAATGACGCGATCGCTTCCCAGTACGAACTTATTTTGCAGCGATTCGAGCGCCTCCTGATACGAGGTTCGGATCCCCCTATAGCCGGCTTGACTGCGTCCGACACCAACGGTAATTGTGAATTTCAAATATTTTTTGATCAGAAAACACAGCTTCTCATAACCGCTAAGCACTGGAATCTCCCCAGCAATCGCGGAGTGATGCTCGACTAAGCAAATAATACGGCCTTCGGGCCCGTTAAAAATAAGATGATTCTCGCTCTCTTCAAGCGCCTCATTCAAAATATTCGTCACTGCGTACTTCCATAGCAGCCGCTCGCTAACTTTATTCCATCTTTGATCCATGTTGTCAATCTCGATGCAAGCGACGACAAAGCACGGCGCTTCGAACGATTCCCCAAACTGCTGAAGCTTCAGCTCCGTTTCCGCTTCGGAGTGATTGTAGTCCGCGCTAAGCAGATGATTCAAAAAGCTCTCCTTCATCAGCTGCAAGTTTTCCTTCAGCGTCGATTTCTCCTCCCGCACCTTCTGATGCTCCTTCTGCAGCTTAAGCAGCGTCAGCATCAGCTCGTCCTTCGAGAAAGGCTTCAGGATATAGTCCTCCACGCCAAGCTTCACCGCTTTGCGCGCATAATCGAATTCATTGTGTCCCGTAATCAGCACCACGCTTGTAGAGGGAAACCGCTCTTTCAGAATCTCTGTCAGGCTCAGTCCATCCATAAACGGCATGGTTATATCAACAAGCGCAATGTCCGGAAGATGCTTTTCCACTTCCTCCAAAGCTTCCAAGCCATTCTTGGCTTCCGCGCAAATTTCAAAGCCATACGTTTCCCAATCCAGCGCCGTGCGCAAGTATTCCCGAAAAATCTGCTCATCGTCGACAATGATAATTTTTTGCATGGGTTAACCTTCCTCACGATGAAAAGGGAGCCACAGCGTCACTTCCGTGCCCCGCTCCGGCTCGCTTTCGATTTGTAATCCATACTCTTCCCCAAAATAAAGCTGCACGCGGTTATGTACATTGCGCAATCCGTAGCCGGCTGTCGGCTGCGGCGATGATCCCATCAATCGCAATTCCTGAAGCTGCTCTGCAGACATTCCCACGCCATCATCCGCCACTTTCATCCTAATTTTCCCGTCAGCGAGCTCTCCTGTCACTCTAAGCAGGCCGAAGCTTCCCTTCGTTTTGAGACCGTGATAGATCGCATTCTCAACGAGCGGCTGAATGGTCAACTTCGGTATCGTGCCTGCCATCACTTCGCTCGGGATATCGAATTCGAAATTAAACACATCCGAATAGCGGATCCGCTGGATGGATAAATAATCCTTCACATTGCGGATCTCTTCCTCGATGGTAATCGTTTCTCTGCCTTTGCTCAGCGCAACGCGGTAAAAATCCGCAAGTGCTTTCGTCGTCCGCTGCACATCGCGCACCCGCCCCATCTCGGACAACGTGTAGATGACGTCGAGCGTATTATACAGAAAATGGGGCTTGATCTGAGCTTGAATCAGCGCCAGCTCATATTCCCGCTTTTTCTTTTGCTCAAAGTTGATGTTCGTCAGGAGCTCCTGAATCCGGCTGATCATGGCGTTGAATCCGGAAGCAAGCAACCCGATTTCATCTTCGGAATTCACTTGAAACTCCTGATCCAGGTTGCCTTCCCTCATTTTTTTCATATGTTTGGTTAAGGCCATAATGGGCCTTGCGATAAGCTTCGACAGCATGCTTGCGCCCAGTAAGGCAAAGAACAGGCAAACCATGCCGATAAGCACAATAATGAGCGTAATTTTTCTCGTATCTACGGTTAATGAGTGCAAGGGAGCCATCGAGATCAGCTTCCAACCGAATTTCGGCACATCGGAGCTGACAACCAGCGTTTTGCCGTTTTCCAGGGAAGTCAGATCCGACGTATTTTCTGTGGAGACAATCCATTGTTTCATAACAGGGTCCGCCACTTCCGTCAACAGCTCTTGCGGCTGCTGTGAGGAGATAATGACGCCTTGCGCGTCCGAAATGAAGTAGCTGCCATCTTGAATCGAACCAATCTTCTGATAAATGGCGGAGAGTGCGCTCTCTTTGATATTCAGCACGAGGATACCCAGTTTCTGCCCCGTATTAATGTTCACAATCCTTTTGCCGAGCGTCAGCACGGTTTCTTGCGAATCATGGGTCAAATAGTCGCGCCGCTGCATCGGCATCCAGTAATTCGTTCCGCTCGACGCATCGATTTGCTTCAGCATTTCGCTGCCTTCAATGGCGTCAAGATTGCGTTCCATATACAGGCTGGAGCCATAAACTCTGTTATTCGTATCAATGAAGGCCGCCGACTGGACATCAGGAAACACGAGCAGCGCGAAGCTGAGCTGGTTCGTAATTTGCGTATAGACATGCAAACTCGTTTCCGAAGCTCCGATTGCAATCTGATCATCCACAATGACTTTGTTAAGATTAATCGTCAGCATGTTCGCGCAGCTCTCTACATTGGTTAACATGCCCGTAATGCGGGTATTGATCAGCGAGGAGTTGTCCGATATGTTTTTGATCGTCTTCTTGACGATCGCATTTGAATACACACTGTTGGAAACAAACCCCAACACGAGCAGCGGCAAGAAAATAAGCGGGAAATAAATGAACATAATTTTATGGCGAATCAGCCGATTGCGGAACCAATGATTAGACTTAAGCTTATGTAAAAATGGCATGCGGCGCCCCCCTAGAATGCAAGCTGCTTACAAACAAAAAATCCTTCCCGTTTGAACGTCAAGAAGATCTTGTCCGTTACATTGTAAAGGATTCGGATTGCCAATGAAATATGCGAGATGCAGAAAAGAAGACAGGAGCTAGAGAACCCGAGGGACACGCAACCTTATCCATACATTGGATTCGAACAATAAGACGTATAGGCATTTTCATATTGGATTCAAAAAAAGACGGCTGATACAATGAAATTTAATACTTATAATTCACAGCGGAATTATTGGTTTAAGATTAGAGGAGGTGAACCCATGCACCACGAAGAGGCATTTATGCAACTGCAAGGAGTAAGCGTTACTTACCCAAGTTCGTTGCCGGGGGTGCTTCATCACGTACTAAGTCCGCTTAGTTTCAAGGTCAATAAAGGGGAATTGATTTGTTTGCTTGGCCCAAGCGGTTGCGGCAAAACAACGCTGCTGAACTGCATGGCCGGTTTTCAGCCTTATGAAGGTGCTATTGTGCTTCAAGGCCAGCGAATTACGAAGCCAGGGAAAGATCGCGGTGTTGTCTTCCAGGATTACGCCTTATTCCCTTGGTTTACCGTGGAGCAAAATGTTGCATTAGGCCCCAAAATAAACGGCCTGCCTAAAGCCAAATGTGCGGAGCTAGCCCGCCAATGTATACGATTGGTGGGACTTGAAGGCTTCGAATCGTATTACCCGAACCGTTTATCCGGGGGGATGAAACAACGGGCCAGCTTGGCAAGAGCATTGGCGAATGAGCCATCCATCCTGCTCATGGATGAACCCTTCGCTGCGCTGGATGAACAAACACGGGAAACCATGCAGCGCGAATTGCTGGATATTAAACATGCGAGCGGCATCACCTGCGTATTCGTCACTCATAGCATTTCGGAGGCCGTTTATCTCGCAGACCGGATTCTCGTTCTTTTGCCAAAACCCGGCCGCATCGCACTTGATCTGCATTTGGATCTTCCACGCGTCCGGAATCGGAATGACGATCGTCTTTTCCATTATCAGAAGCTGATCAGTTCCGTACTTAGAGAGGAGGAGCATGCGCATGGAGAAAGCGAACCGGATTACGAAATCCTGGAACCAGTCCTCTCCTCACATCGATAAGGTAATGAAATTACCGTTTCGCAGCTTTTCGAGGAAAGCAGCTACCGGCTCGCTTGGTATCGTTGGCGTGCTGGTCATCTGGACCGTCTTTGCCTGGTTGCACCTAGTCCCGGCCGCGCTTCTACCCGGCCCTCTGGAAGTTGGAGCAGCAGCGGGCAGCATGCTGAGAAATGGCTCCTTGCTTACGCATACGATAGCCAGTCTTCAACGGGTACTGTTGGGGTTTCTGCTTGCTTTCGGTCTTGCTCTTCCACTTGGCTTCGCCATGGGGACATGGAAATTCCTTAGAAACGCGTTAAATCCTCTTCTGGAGCTCATCCGTCCGATTCCGCCCATCGCGATGATTCCGTTAGCTATTCTGTGGTTTGGTATCGGGGAAATGTCCAAAATCTTCATCATTGTTTATGGCGCCTTCTTCCCCATCCTTCTGAATGTCATCGGCGGTGTCAGCCAAACAGAAGCGCTGCACATCAAGGCCGCACAATCTCTCGGTGCCAGCCGCTTCCATATTTTCTATTACGTCACTTTGCGAGCTGCCATTCCGAACATTGTTATCGGCATGCGCTCAGGAGTTTCCATGGCTTTTATTTGTCTTGTCGGCTCCGAGCTTATTGCCGCTAACGCAGGGCTTGGTTTTCTGATCCAGGAAGGCAGATCCTTGTACAAAACGGACCAGGTAGTTGTCGGTATGATCGCCATTGGTCTAGTTGGCCTAGCCATCAATCGTTTGCTCATCGCTTTCGAATCCCAACTTATTCGTTGGAAATAGAACATCTACATACTCAGGAGGCAGAACCCTATGCATTTATTCAATCCGAAATCTGTTCACACAAAAAAAACGCTTAAACAGCGTTATAGCCCCTTGTTTCTTCTCTTGTTTATCGCTGTGCTTACAGCCGCTTGCGGGCAAACCAGGCAAACATCCGTTCCGACAACTTCACCCGCAGCAGCGACGCAAATACCTGCAGATCAAACTACGCCCCAGCCAGCTAACGCCCTCGCCTCGAGCACACCCGCTGTTCCCAAGCTGGAGACAACCTCTCTCACCCTCGGGTCCGGACGTGATCCGCAGCTGTCGCCACTGTTGATTATTGCCAAAGAACAAGGATTCTTTCAACAAGAAGGATTAACCGTCGATATTAAGCTGTTCGCTGCCGGACCTGACGTTGTCTCTGCCATTGCCTCCAAAAGCATACAATTAGGATCCACGGGGGATATACCGCCGATTATTGCCAAAGCCTCGGGTCTTCCCCTCCAGGCAATTGCACAGCATTCTAATATTTCTGGTGTTCAAACGCTAGTCGTCAATCCGGATAAAATCAAAAAGCCCGCGGATTTAAAAGGAAAGAAAGTCGCTTATGTTTCCGGAACCGCATCCGAAGCTTTTTTTCTTAAAATTGTTGAAAAATACGGCCTGGATCTTAGCTCAATCCAATCCTTCAAAGTAGGCCCCACCGAAATTTTACCCGCTTTTCAGAAAAAAGATGTCGATGCCTTCGTCATTTGGCAGCCTATCGCGTCTAAAGGCGTGAAAGAAGCAGGCGGTTTTCAACTTTTAACCGCTACACAATCTTATGTACCTGGTGAAGAAGGGCCCCAAGCACTGTTCGCTTCCTACTCCTTGCTAGTGGGCCATAAGGTATTCCTGGACAAAAACCCGGAAACGACCAAAGCCGCTCTTCGCGCTTTAAAAAAGGCGGCGAGCTATATCAAATCGAACCCGGACGAATCCGCAGCTTATGTCAGCAAGGCGTTGGAGATTGATCAAGAAACGATAAAGAGTATTTTCAAATTGAATACATACGGGTTAGACATTACCCCGCAGGTTGTTGATTCTTTGAGCAATATTTCCAACTTTTTGCTGAAAAATGAAAAAATCAAAGCTTTGCCTGACCTCAAGGAATTTATTCAAACCTCGTACCTGAAAGCTGTCGATCCGGCACTAGTCACTTGGACACCTTGATTTCGAACGAGGCGTCCCCAAATAAGAAAAACCTAGCGGAAGATCACCGCTAGGTTCTTTGCCGTGCTATGCGATACGTTTGCGCGTGGGGATGGAATTGGGAATGGGGTTCCAACCGTTTCTTGAAATCGTGTTTCTTTGAATTGATTTAGCGGTAATAACACGATTTCAAATACGGACGCTATCGCTTTTCCACCCCATACCCATTCCCTCTGTTCTACTTTGTGCTTCCTTCCACTTCTCTTTTCCCTAACCGGTCCTCCATCCGGTATTCATACCATGAATACCCCTGTAAGAGTAAGATTCCGGGTACATTTCACCTTCCCTCCGCAAGCTTCACAAGAAAACGACGAAGGTACTGCCTGGCGCACCGCCAATTCCCCATGCACGCGATATCCACGGAACTACGATGCCTTATTTCACGGTAACGTCCCTTTTCTCCCCCTGAAGCGGAACTAGGGTGCGTTAACTTAGCGAAAATGTGCCTACAACCCAGCATTTCCTGCTCATAAGGTACGGTAGTTCCGCGAAATGTCCCTACAACCGAAAATACCGCCGCATAACGCATCTACGTTCCGCTCACCCGCGCAAAATGACGATCTATCGCAGGATCGAGGCGGTATTGAGTATCTAATCCGCTGAGTCACTTCCGGATCTTCTACATCCAGCCTGTCAAATGCTCGTACCACACGATTCGTGCGGAATCTCTCCGCTCTTCGAGCTCGTCACACACATATAAGAAAAAGAGTTAAGCAGCTTGTGTGCTTAACTCTTTTTCTTATATGTTACTTACTGCCAATAGAGGTGCCTCTCTATTCAACCACCACTTCATCTCGATCATCCGGATTCTTTACCTCCGAGGACAATCCCGCAAAACGATAAAAGCTTTCATCGAACGGCACTGGCCCACCGGAAGTTACAAATCGTTTCGCACCCTCGCCTGTATACAGGTTTCGGGTTCCATGAAATATACCCTGCGGCACATAAATCAGATCACCTGATTCGAATGCTTGCCATTCGCCATTCAAATGCACCTCGCCTTTGCCCTCAATGCCAATAAACAACTCGCTGGACGAAGGATGCTGATGCACAGCGAAGCTCTGTCCAGGCTCTTGAATGCCGCAATGCAAGGATAGCTGCGCACTGCCCGTACCAGGCCAGAAGAGAAAATTCATGTTCGCCGGATTCGTTACTTGCTGCGTTGGATCGTTGCCTTTATACCCTTTCAGCTGTGTTTCGTCGTTGTACAAATGATTAAACAAGCGCGGGCGTTCTGCTCGTGCAGCTCCCTCAGGCAAAGGACTTTGCCAGATATAGAGCGTCAATATTTCCCCCTTATCTGCCTGTACGGCATAGTCCACGCCCGATGGTGCGTGCAGTGTAGAGGCTGCCGATACTTCCCGTGTTTCAGTTCCTACCCGCGCACTGCCTGCTCCGCTGTGAACAATCGCCACAATTTCTTGCGCGGTACCTTTCTCACAGCTCACCCACGTACCGCCCGGCAATAAGCGTACAACTAGGCCAGTAACATGTACGGCCCCCTTATCCTCTGTCACAGGTTTCGCAATCTGGTATGTCCCTCTATCTTCCCACTCTAACTCCGAAACTTTAATTACAGCGCCTGAAAGCAATGGTTTAACGGCTGTCGTCATCACATTTCCTCCTCCTAAGAGTTTTGCTTTAGCAAAACTTTCTTCGTAAGCATAAGCTCATTCATCTGCCCCGATTCAATGAAACGGGCTGCCTGAAACTTGTCGAAATGTTGCGAATGGCGCTGGCGCATAGTTCAGAGAACGGCCCTCTGGCTTTCCAAATTCCCCTCGATCAAACACAACTCGACCTCTGCGAATAGTAACGAGCGGAACACCAGTCAATGCCAAACCTTCATAGGGCGACCATCCGCTAAATGAATACAAATGATTGGCTTCTACTTGCCAGACCTGTTGGTCGTCCACAATGACAATGTCCGCATCGAGTCCTGGCCGCAGACTTCCCTTCAGGTGATTCAACCGAAACCGATTGGCTGGTCCATCGGCCAGCAAGCTCACTACCTTACTAAGCCGCTCATCTCGACTGAGCTCAGGAAGATACTGCTTGAGTCCTGTCAGCAGAACAGGAAATAGCTCCTGTACGCCCGGCAAGCCCGGCGGAGCTTCGCCGAACGCTGCCGCTTTCTCTTCTTTGGAATGCGGCGCATGGTCGCTGCCCACTGAAGCCAGCGCGCCATTCCGAACAGCAGCCCACAGCCGTGCCCGGTCCCTATTATCACGAATCGCTGGGCTCAGCTTGGCCTTCGTTCCCTGCGCAGCAGCGCTTTCCTTGTCAAACCATAATTGGTGCGCTGTCGTCTCGAACGTCACAGGATATCCCCCGCGGGCTGCCGTTTCCAAGAGATCCACTTCCTCCTCCGACGAAACATGAAGAACATGGACGGACGTTCCATACTTGCGCACAAGGCGAAGTACCCGAGCAATGGCTGCGATAGCACCGCTGCGAGGAGCGATCGCCTCATAGGAAGCTAAATCATGCGGTAATTTATGGACTTGGCGATATAATTGAAGAACGGCATCATCCTCAGCGTGCAAGGTTAACGGAATTTGCCTATCAGCGGCAAGCCGAAATATCGATTCGAGATCAGAATCTTGATCAATCACATTACGAGCTGTCCGATGACCGGTTAAGAACAATTTGATACTAGCCGCATGCTCTTGTCGAATTGACTCGAGCGGCAGTAATTTGCCTGGTGCGACACCGACATGGAAACCATAATCAACCAAAGAATGGCCTTGAATTATCTTGTCCTTCTCCTTGATCCGATCAACCGAATCCGTGTAAGGATCCGTATTGGGCATATCCAGCACCGTCGTAATTCCGCCTGCAACCGCTGCCTTGCTGGCGGCTTCCCAGTTCTCCTTATGCCCGTACCCCGGCGTACGGAAGTGCACATGAGAATCGATAAGGCCAGGAAGGACATAATGTCCTTCTGCATCTATTTCCTTCGTGCCTTGAGGCCGCTGCGAAGCATCGAAGACAAGAGCTATCTTCCCGTCCTGAACCGCTATGCCTCCCTCTCTGACCGAGTCTTTATAAACAAGACGGCCATTATAAATGACGAGATCATATACGCTGCTCATGATACCAACTCTTTTCCGATAATTTCTTTCGCCAGGCGGTTTACGGGTCCCATCAGCGAGACCGCCCGCGCATCGCGCAGCAGCCTCTCCAATTTGCGCCCGCGCACATAGCTGGAACCGCCGATGATTTGCTGCGCCTCCCGACATATTTTCTCACTGGCTTCCGAAGCGAATATTTTAGATTGATAGGCAATTTTGGCCAGATGCTCGCCGCCATCCTTAGCTGCGACTTTATCGACCAGGGCTCTAACAGCCTCCAATGTCAAATGCAAGTCGGACAAAGCGGACTGAAGCAGCGGACTGCTGCTCAGCCCTTTACTGCGAACATGCTCCAACGCAAGTTCATAGGCAGCATGACTAATCCCCAGCGAGACTGCGCCCAGCGTCAGTCCGCATTGTCGGATGCCATTAATAACCGCCGGGGCACCCCCAAGAGCGCCAATGAACTGTTCGGATGAAACGAGGCAATTGTTCAAATAAATAAATCCGGTGGACGAACCTCGCATACCTGCCAAATTCGTGTCCGCATCAGCGGTAATGCCTTGAGAAGTTTCGATTAAAAAAAAGGTTTGGCTTGAATTCCCATAGATGGATTTCTCATCATTGCTCCCTGTCTGTACCAGAACCAAATATAAATCCGCTAAGCCAGCGCCTGTCGTAAACGACTTGGTTCCTTCAATCAACCAGTGTCCGTCATCAATTTGAACCGCTTGGGTAGACAGATTCTGCTTGTTCGCTCCCGCTCCTGTTTCAGACCATGCGGAAGCGGCAAGCCACCTGCCGTCAGCGAGTTTGGGCAAATATTGCTGACGCTGCGCCTCGCTCCCCCATTCCAGAATTCGTGAGACGACAGATAAATGCTGAAAAGCAATGATCGCGATCGATGGATCGACACCGGCGACCGCCTCAATAAATCGGCTGGCAAATAAGGATGTCTGCCCTAGACCGCCATATTCGGTCGGCACCATACTGCCTAGCAATCCCGACTGGCGCAGTGCCGCAAGCGACTCTTTCTGAGTTGCCCCCTGCTCATCAGCAGCACTCGCAAATTGTTCCAATTGTTCCAGCAATGCAGATAATTCTAGGCGAACATCTTGGACTGCAGCTCCCATTCACGCGCCGCCCCTTTCTTTAATGGCAATGAGCCGATTAGCCGAACATTTTTATCCGAAATGCTATTGTACAGCAAATAATCATTCAGCTCCGGGCCCGTTGTAGAAGTCGAAATTATTGTACTTCCGCCTTTGGTTCTCACATTTAACCGGTATGTAGATGATTTGGATGCTTGCACAATCCCGTACACAACAGAACCTTTTATGGAAGCCGCCGCCCCCACGCAAGCTGCGCCCGTAAGGGCAATCGTCGGATGCCACGAAGGAACGGAGATCGCTCTAAACGATAGCGAGCCCTGCTGGTAGCTGGCAACCGCAGCAATCTTGGGAAAGACATTATCCGGATTCAAACCGATATGTACCGCTGCGGCTCGGCGAATTTCCTGGAGTCGTGCAAGTACATCCGCGCCTGCTCCGAACAGCTCCTCTTCCGAATGAATGCCTAGTGACTCCGCATGCACGAATACATAGGAATTACCCGAAGAGACAACGGACACTTCAACTTCGCCGAAAGAAGTTTGCAAGCGATCCGTCACTTGTCCCGATGGAAGCAAGCTGGCAAGGCTTGTACCTTGATTTTCAATAAAATGAGCGGTGCAATTCATGCCTGATCGTACGGCGTGATCGACTTCGCAAACGAGGCTATCTCCTACATTCTCTATATACACACGTACGCGCAGTCCCGGGCTTGCACTTGCCACCCATCCCCATTTCATCGCCACCTGGATGGCTGCCAGTATCGAATGCCCGCAGCTGCCTTCATAGTCAAAGGAAACCGGATTACCCGGAACCAGTTGGAAGAACCAATAACTAAGATCATACATCGGATGAGAAGATGGCCGAATAACAACAAATTTGGAAATCAAACCATGCGGATGCTGGCTATCATCCAAATTAGCATGAATCCGGTGCAGCACCGGAATAACATCAGTCGGGTCCGTCCCTATGTCGGTTCCATCGATAATAATGGATGAAGAAACGCTTCCTTCAGCGTGAGCCAAATAGGTCAACATGTGCATCACCCCTCAAATTGATATTGTTTAGACGAAGAAATCGAAACCTGGAACTGATCCAGCCACAGCTGGAAAATAGCCAGAGACCATAAGGTCAAAGCGGTTTTGCCGCTAGGTGCGGTAGCCTGACGCTCAAGCAGTTTCTCTACCTCTTTCGGATTGAACACATTTTGCCTGCGAATCGTTTCACGGTCCAGCGCTTGTTCAATGGCTGTAAATAACGGCAGCCCTTTGCGCATCATCGCATCAATCGGGAGCGTAAACGGTTGTTTCTTGCGCGTTAATATGGAATCCGGCAGAATGCCTGCGGAAGTACGATAGAGAAGTTTTTTCACCCGACCCTCTTCTACTCTCCAGCTATCGGGCAGTCGGTTCGCTATATCAAGAATACGCGGCTGGCAATAAGGAACTCTGACCTCAACGGAATGGGCCATACTGAGATGATCCACACGACGAAGATGATACGAAGGCAGCCGATATTCGCGTTCGAATGAAAGAATGGTATCCAGCCGTCCACGATTGGATTGCCGAAGCGTATGCTCAATATGATCTTCAATAGAACCATTTTCCTTAATAAATGCGCGGTAATCTTCGCTGTAAAGTTCCCAGCGTTGATGCGTGTCAGCTACGCCCAATGAGCTAATATAAGGCTTCACCCAGTCACCTAACGTATGTACAGCTTCCGCAAAGCGATCATAACCGCCGAACATTTCATCCGCTCCGTCGCCGGAAATCGTCACTTTAAAACCGGCTTGTTGAATAGCTTCGAATAGCGCATAACTGCTGAGCGTAATCGGATCGGCATTCGGCTGTCCCAGATGCGTCACAACGGAGGGAAGCAACCGCTCAAAATTCCTTGGATCCATGAGCACTTCATGATGAGTCGTGCCGAAAAGCTGCGCAACCTCGCGAGCATATGCTTTCTCATCAAGCGGCCAATCACCGATATAGGAGAGATTGAATGAATGGATCCCTTTATTGTGCTTGCTAGCCAAGGCCGTGATTAAACTGGAATCCAGCCCCCCGCTATTCACAGTACTCACCGGAACATCTGCAAGCAGCAAGGCGTTAACTTCATGATCCAATTGCTCCCGAAGTTGAGCTGCTGTCTCTTCAAAGTTACTAATCTGAACGTTTGAATATAAATGTGTCGACCAACGCTGAAGCCTTGGCCGTTCTCCGAGCCGAGCATGAAGCAGAGAAGATGGCGGCAGCGCGTAGACGCCGTCAAACATAGTCCGCTCCCCGAACACCACTTTCGTCGTTAAATAGAAATCAACGCCCGTTAGCCATAATTGCTTCGGTATGCGCTCAAATGCGAGCAAGGAAGGCAATTCTGAAGAGAAGTAAATGGTCTGCTTCTGTTCATCCCAGTAATAATAGAGCGACTTCATGCCAGAAGGGTCGGTGGCCAGCGTTAACGTGACCGTCTCGCGAAGATCAATAATCGCAATGGCGAACATGCCATCCAAATAGCGGACAAATTCAGTTCCGTATTCGGCATACAAGGCCGGCAGGATGGAACCGTCACACGTATCGGCAAAGCTGTAGCCTTTCAATTCCAGCTTCTTTCTAAGTTCATGATGATTATAAATTTCACCGTTGAATACGATCCGAATATGTTCCCCGCCTGCATAAGGCTGCTCCCCGCCATCCAGGCCGACAATGGATAATCGATTATTGCCAATCGCCCAATTTCTTTCGGATAAGACAGATTGCTGGTCAGGACCACCTTTGAATTGAAGATCAGATACAGCCTTTAATCGCTTTGAATCTACAAAATCATAACCGAGATAACCAAAAATACGGCACATGTGGTGTGACTCCTCTCATTTCCTCTTCCGATTGTGAACGATTACTCTCTTTAGTCTCTTAAGTTCCCCCCTTTACTGTAAAATACAAAGACATGACATTCACGAAGTATTCACATTAATTTACTTGGTTTTACTATTATAAATGTACCACGTAATTGAAAAACACGTCCAATATCAGATCACATATCAGTTATATCATCCATAGACTATGAAAACACCATTATTTGACATTAAATGACAAATCACTAACTGGATAAGTAACGGATCCTACATCACCAGTAAATAATCGAACAACAGCAAACTTGCGTTCATCTGCTAATTTAAATGCATGATATCGCTCCTGAGGCACGACAACCACATCCCCAATTGACACTTCCAATTCAAAATAATGATCCGCGCGTTGGCTTTTAATAATGAAAATACCTTTGCCTCCGACAACAATGCGGACCTCATCTTCCTTATGGAAGTGTACGTCTCCAAACTTTTGAAGCATATCCGGCGTATCCACCGAAAGCACGGCGATATCCCACTTCGTATAGCCTCTCTTTTCCGCGAATCGAATGATCTCCTCTTCATAAATAGCCAGCAGTTGCGCTCTTTCCTCTTCATTAAAAGCAATTTTTTCATGCACAAATTCCGGGGTGCGATCTGCAGGCCACTTCTCATAGTGAATACCTTCATTTTGCAAAAAAGCTTCAATCTGATCTTGATTAACATATTGGCGTGTAACTCTCTCATAAATACTGGACATGTATGAATCCCTACTCTCTTTTCATATGGTGTTTCGTAACGGAATCTTATTGAATTCGCCAGGATTTGTCAACGTATAGTCCGAATCCTATAAATACTATAAGAAAATTGATATTGGAAGTTAGGATGGTGCTTTGACTATAATTCATATGAAACCTATATGGATGATAAGAAAGGTAAAAGGCCCTTCTTAAAATTACAAACAAATTGGAGTGTGCAACCATGAGTAAAACCGTTCTCTTCATTAGCGGAAGTCCACGTGCAAATTCAAGAACCAGAGCCGTAACGAACGTTGTCTATCGACTGCTCAGAGATCAACGCGGGCATGCACAGCTTATTGATTTACATCTGCATGAACTCCCCCTCTTTAATGGCGATTCCGCTCAAAATGAACTGGCTTCCGTCCAACAATGGCGACAATTGGCAGCCGAAGCAGGCGGCTTCTTCATCGTTACGCCGGAATACCATAACGGCATTAGCGGTGCGTTGAAAAATGCGCTTGATTTCTTAAATGCCGAGCATTTCCTCAACAAACCAGTGGCAATCGCAGCGGCATCAGGCGGCGGCAAGAATGGCATCAATGCGTTGAATAACTTGCGCCTTGTACTGCGCGGGGTATCGGCAAATGTTCTGGCTGGCCAATTTGCAGCCGATCCGAGCCAGATCGATGAAAATGGCATTTTCACCGATGAAAACGGCGTTAAGTCACTCCAATCCCTCGTGCAAGATTTGATAGCTGCAGTAAGCTTACAAGTCGAATGATGCGTGGAAAGGAGGGCATTCGACTTTCTCTCGCTTCTGTCCAGTGGGCTTTCTTCATCTTGACCGGCGGTTTAGTCGCACCAATTGTAGTCGCTGCCGCCTTTCATCTAACAGGTATAGAAACGGTCGGACTCCTCCAGCGAACGCTGGCTGTCATTGGGATCTCATCCTTATTGCAAGTGTTATTTGGTCATAAATTGCCGATTCTGGAAGGACCCGCCGGAGTCTGGTGGGGCGTGTTCATTTTATTGGCTGGCAGTGTTGCGGCAGGACCGGCCTCCGCTGCACTGCTGAGGCAAATGGAAATGGGATTGCTGATCAGCGGGGCCATCATGCTAGCGTTAAGTGCCTTTCAGATCATTGGGCATGTGAAGAAGCTATTTACTCCTGTCGTGACAGGAACTTACCTGCTGCTGCTCATTTTCCAATTCAGTTCATCGATCGTGAAAGGAATTCTTGGCGTAGGCTACTCGGACTCGTACATCCATGCACAAATCGCCATTCCTGCCATCGCTACGCTGGTTTTCACTTTCATTTGCGGACGCTTGAAATATGCTTTTTTTCGCAATTTCTCTGTCTTGCTCGGCGTTATTTTCGGATATGCCGCTTTTCGCTTGCTCGGTTTGATCCCCGACTTTCCTGACATACAGGAAACCGTTACGCTGCCGACATGGTTTGCATGGGGAAAGCCCGAATTTAATTCTGGCATACTTCTGACGACCCTCGTCATTGCCCTGCCTTTATTGATTAATATGATTGCCGCCATCGTCATAGTCGAGAAGGCAGCCGGACGGGAAGCGCAGGATGTGTACCGGCGTGCAGGTCTTGTGATGGGCATTAACCAGCTAATATCCGGACTGTTCTCTGCCGTAGGGTGTGTATCCAATTCGCATACAGCCGGGTTCATCGCCTCCACGCAAATGACCAAACGATTGCCGTTCATCCTTGGCTGCTTGCTCATCCTTGGAGCAAGTTTGTTTCCTTTATTCACGGTAGCTTTGGCCTCTATTCCGGTACCGGTTGCATTTGCTGTCATTTTTTATTCCTTTACTCATCTGCTAACCGCCGGGCTTCGGGAATATGAGACCATTCTCAAGGAAGAGAAAAAACTGCTTGTCATCGGTGTTGCCCTCTTCGCCGGCGTAGGCAGCATGTTTATCCCTGCGGCAAGTCTGTCGCATACCCCTGATGTGATTAAGCCTATTTTGAACAATGGACTTATCGTCGGTGTCCTTGCTTCCATACTGTTCGAGCAAGGCATTCGTGGGAAAGATGCGTTAGCCGCATTCCTAAAAACCCGAAACGATCGACTCAAAATTTCCCGCGAGAGGAACTCTCAACATGGCGTTAACGATCAAAGTGTACTCTGATTACGTATGCCCCTTCTGCCTCTTGGCTGAAGATCAATTGGAGCAAGCCGCGGCAGAGCGCGATGTCATCATCGAATATATGCCCTTCGAACTTAGGCCATACCCCAAACCTACTCTGAAGCCTGAGGATGCCTATATGCAAACCAATTGGGCGGAAAAAGTTTATCCTCTGGCTGAGCAGTTGGGGATTAAGATGGTTATGCCGCCTTTCTCCCCGCAGCCTTATACCCATTTGGCTTTCGAAGGATTTCAATTTGCCAAAGAGCATGGCAAAGGCAAAGCTTACAATTCACGTATGTATACCGCTTTTTTCCAAGATAGTCTGGACATTGGAAATATTGACGTTTTGACTCAGCTCGCTGAAGAGCTTGGTCTTGACGGCACGGCATTCCGCCTGGCCTTGGAACAGCGCACCTATCAGGAGCATCACCGTAAGGCGCTTCATCACGCCTACAACGAAGCGCAGATAACGGCTGCCCCAACCTTCGTCATCGGTGATCGCGTAGCCAAATGGCTCGTATTTAAAGAGCAATTTCTGGAAGAAATTGATGCGGAGCTAGCTAAACGCCAACGGCTTGATCATTGGGCTACAGGTTTAAGCTGCGATGCAGAAGGCTGTTCCTAAGCCAGTCATAAGAAACGAGAGGAGCTCGACCATGTCACTAACTCTAAAAGTATACTCAGATTATGTATGTCCTTACTGCATCTTGGCAGAAGGAGAACTCGAAGCCGCAGCAGAAGAAAGGGGAATTGAGGTCGAATATTTGCCTTATGAGCTTCGTCCTTACCCGACACCAACCTTGCGGCCAGAGGGCGAATATATTACGAAGGATTGGCGAGAACGCGTATATCCGATAGCCGCAGAACTCGGAATTCCGATTGTGAAGCCGCCTTTTTCGCCACAGCCCTATACGCATTTAGCCTTTGAAGGCTACCAATTTGCTATCGAGCATGGCAAAGCCAAGGCTTATAATACTCGTATCTATAAAGCCTTTTTCCTGGAAAGCAAGGATATCGGCAGCATCGATGTATTGACAGAGCTTGCCGGTGAGGTGGGACTCGATCCAGCCTCCTATCGCCAAGCCTTGGAGCAGCGTACGTACAAAGAGAAGCATGGCAAAGCCCTTCATCACGCAAATTATGAAGCCAATATTACATCCGCTCCAACTTTCGTCATTGGCAATACCGTCATTCGCGGTATGGCTTTCAAGCATCAATTCCTCGATGCCATAGATCGTGAACTGGCTCGTATAACACCGTAACAACAAACCCCCTGAGTTCTCTTCGCGAGAATCTCAGGGGGTTTCCTCTTTCTACGGCATCCAAAGGTGCTGCCGTGGAATGATTTACAAGCCTGCTTCCTTGCCGTAAGGCTGATTCACTTTGCGCTCCAGACGTATTTGGATATAGCCGAACAGGATTGCTGTCACCCAATACAGAATCGCTGCGGCCAAGAAACATTCCAGAAACTTGTATGTATCCGCTGCGAGCAGCTTCGCCTTAGCTAACATCTCCGTCAAACCGAGCGTAAAGCCGAGTGAAGTTTCTTTCAGAATCGTGACGAATGTGTTCCCCAAAGAAGGGAGCGCAATGCGAAAAGCCTGCGGCAATACGACACGCTTCATGCTCTGCCACCTGGTCATTCCAATCGATAATCCCGCTTCCCATTGGCCATGATCGACGGAACGGACAGCAGCACGAATAATTTCGGCCATATAAGCGGCACTATTCAAGCTGATGCCGATAACGGTTGCTGTATAAGCGTTCATCTCACTGAAAATAGGGATGATTTGCGGAATGCCATAGTAGAGAATAAACAATTGAACAAGCAGGGGCGTTGCGCGAAAGAATGAAATATATACTCTCGCCATTACGGCCAAGCCCCTGATTCTCTTACGAATAACATGCTCGAGGATGAGTCCCAGAATAAGTCCCAAAAACATGGATATTACGGCTATGCTAACCGTCAAGTACATGTACTGAAGCAATCTCGGGATTGCCGAAAGCAGATAAACCAAATCGAACTGCATTTAGATGGCCTCCATTCCTCCTCCAGGACGCTCATTTATTTTATAGGGTTCGTTAAGTCTTCAGTAAACCATTTTTTGGATATATTGCTTAAGGTACCCTCCTTGCGCAGCTCTTGAAATGCTTGGTTGACCTTTTCAATTAATTGCTTATTCTCTTCATTGTTCAGAAACGGATTTGCTGCCGGGAGTACATTGAATTGTTGGCCTCCTAATTGCAGCGGCAGTCCCGTCTTCTTAATCGTCGCTAACGCCGATGCTTTGGTAGAGAATGTCGCATCTACTCGACTTAGCGCCACATCATTGAAACCTGCTTCCGCTGTTTCATAATTGACGACCGTAATCTCCCCGTTCTTATCAAAATCCTTGACGAAGTTAATGAAATTCGTTCCGGCTTGAATGGCTACTTTCTTTCCTTTCAAATTTTCCAAGGATTGGATACCGTCGTTCCCCTTCTTGACGACCAATTGAGCGCCGGAGAATACATAGGGATCATCGAATAAATATTTCTTTTTCCTCTCTTCCGTTACAGAGATTGAATTGGCAATCGTATTGATTTTACCCGTATCCAGCAGTCCGAAAAGTCCGCTGAATTCGGAGGTTTGCCACTTGATATCATAATTGATTTTCTTGCCGATCTCCGTCCACACATCAACTTCGTAGCCTTCCAATTTATTCGTCTCGCTGTTTTGGAACACATAAGGATAGAATCCAGCCGTGGATCCGATCGTCAGCACTTTGTTTGTGTTTGCTCCAGAAGCGCCGACAGATTTCTTGGCACAAGCCGTCAAGCTAACTGCCAATAATCCCACTGCAAGCAGGAGACCCGCTCTCTTTCCATACTGAAACCCCTTTGAACTCATCATCTGATGTACATCTCCTTTAAAATTCTTTGTATACTCAATCCATTTACCTCATTATTCTGATGAGTTTTATATGAATTAGGTATAAAAAAAATTATAGAGGTGCAGCTTTTTAATATCCAATATGAAAATCCTAATACCTTATATCGCTCAAAACCTATGAATCACCCGGGGCAAGTCCCGCGGTCCCGGTATCTGTTTCTGTTTTCGCAAACTATTGAAGTAATTGATGATAAATAAACGAAACCGCTCAAAAGCCGGTGATTGCTCTGTGCGATTCAGCCAGGAAAGACTCAATGTACGTGTGCATTCAGGGTCTGAAATGGTCAAACTTTCCGTTTCGTTATCGGGTTCGTTCAGGCCAAATAATTCTGGAATAAAGGAGATGCCAATCCCCGAGCGAACTAACGTCTGCATCAAGCGGGGTTCTTCAACTTCGAATACAATGTTGGGTGTAAACCCTGCCCTTTGGCAAAACTCATCGGTTGATTCACGCAGCCCATACCCTTCTTTTAAGCTTACAAAAGGTTCGGAAGCCACTTCAGACAGCTTTACTTGCCCGCGTCCCGCCAGTCGATGTCCTTTAGGAATAAGCAGCCTGATTTCTTCTGTTAGCAGAACTGCGCTGGATACCGAGGGGAGGTCGATTTGCGGCGCTGAAATGCACAAGTCAATTTCACGCGCTTCAAGCAATTTTCTCATAGATGGATAGCACCCTTGATGGAAGCGAAAATGAACACCGGGTTGTTTGGCTACGAAGTTTGCAATGACTTGCGGTAGAAATGGCAGGTGAATAGTCGCAATGGAGAGGACTTCCTGATGTTTTCCTGCCAGCTTCCGCGCTTCCTCTTTCCCTTTCTCCAACTCAATAAAGACGCGATCCACATGTTCCAGAAAAGTTTTCCCTGATTCATTTAACCGAATATTGCGTCCGTGTCTATAAAATAGCGCTACGCCGAGATCCTCTTCTAACCGAGCAATGGTCTGACTTAAGGAAGGTTGGGCGATGTTCAGCTCTTTCGCTGCTTGTGTAATGTGTTCACGTCTGGCTACGGTTTGAAAATATTTCAGCTGCAACAAATCCATATTACTCCCTACTTTCCTCGATTATTGCCTATTGAACAAAAATAGACACGATGCAAATGCGCCGTGTCTACAGATGCCTGTTTGACTTTATTGGGATCAAACTGGAAATTCAATAAGATTGTTCCTTATTTTAGGGGAATTCCATCAGGTAGTCAAGGGAGAATATGACTTAGTTGACCAATGATTCACCCATTGACTTCGAGCAGAGGATCAATTAAAGTAAAATTAGTACCAGATACTATAACTTGATACCAATTTTTCGAGGAGTGATTTCTCTTGCCTATTTCTCCCCCCCTGCATGCGCGAATTACCGCGATCGGCAGCTATGTGCCCACCGGCACTTTAACGAACGCCGATCTGCAAAACATGGTGGATACGAACGACGAATGGATCGTTCAACGGACCGGCATTCGCGAGCGGCGCATCGCTGCCGCGAATGAATTCACCAGCGACCTTTGTATCCGGGCTGTCGAGGATATGGTCGCCAGGTACGGCACTGCGCTGGATGACGTCGAGCTTATCATCGTAGCCACGCATACGCCCGATCTGCCTTTCCCGTCTGTTTCATGCCTGGTTCAAGCTCACTTCGGCATCCCTGCGACAGGCGCCTATGACTTGAACGCCACCTGCGCGGGATTCACCTACGCGCTGCATACAGCCAGCGGGCTGATCTCCGCTGGCGTTCACCGCAAAGTGCTGGTCATCGGCGGCGATACCGTGTCCAAAATAACGGACTACACCGACCGTTCCACCTGCATCCTGTTCGGCGACGGCGCTGGCGCAGTGATGGTGGAGAGCGCCGATGCACAACCCGCCTTTCTCGCCGCACACATGGGGGCGGACGGAAGCGGCGGCAAGCATGTGTACCGCACCGGACTTGCTTCCCAGCTGAACGGATTGCCGCTTGCCGGCGAAGGCAAGCTTGTCCAAAACGGGCGCGAGGTGTACAAATTCGCGGTGACGACAGTCCCGCAGGGCATCCAGCAGTTGCTCGCGAAGAGCGGGATGCAGGTGGCTGATATCGATTGGTTCGTTCCTCACAGCGCAAACCTCCGCATCGTCGAGTCCATCTGCGAGAAGAGTGATATCCCCTTTGAGAAAGCGCTGTACAGCCTTGTTTACTACGGCAATACGTCTGCGGCTTCCATTCCATTGGCTTTGGATCTAGGCATTAAGGAAGATAAGGTGAAGACAGGGGATACGCTGCTGCTCTACGGCTTTGGCGGGGGATTAGCCCACGCAGGTCTGATTCTTCGCTGGGGGTAAATATACGGTATCTATCTATTTCCGGGGAAATTGTCCGATTTTCCGGGAAGCGATTGTAGCGTTGATCCAAGGATCGGCCGGCTTTCCTTTCCTGCGCTTGCGCGGACTCAGCTTCGTAATTTTATAGACCAACGCTCGTTGATACTTGCTAATCGCCTCTAGATTCTCGGAAACATGTTTGACCAACTCTCCGGAAGTTTCTACTTGATCCGCGATCGCTTCCATAATACGGCACAATGCTCGCTGGCTTCTGGCCAGCGAGGTTAGCATATGCAGTTCAATCGAATCACGAGCCGTTGGTTTCATCATTTGTCATCCTCGCCAAACGAAAATAGGTTTTCTAACCCTCCTGAGTTATCCGAACCCGAACCCGAATCATTTTGATTTAACAGCGCCTGCAAATGTCGATTCAAGGAATTTTCCATTTTCGTCAAGCCATCGATTAATTCGATCACATGCTCATGGATTTCCCCTGTTTGTTTCATCTGATTCTCATGTCCTTCCAAGTTCGTAGAGTTGATGTGCAGGCAAATCCAGTTGCGGGATTTCTCCGCCTCTACAGCTCTGGCTTCCAATATCAATGCGATTTCATACTGCAGCTTGGCTGTTGCATCCAGCATGTGCAAATATAGATCAGATCTGTTCAAGACGTATCCCTCTATTCCTCGGCGTCATTGCCGCTTAGTTCCTTCATCACAATTTCCGTTTGCTGCGCCATGGACTCAACCAGATTGGCCAGGCTGTTCAAATAGGAAGTTACATTTTTATTAAGCTGTAGAGCCTGCTCCTGAAGCATGCCTAATCCTTCAAAGTTGGGATGAGAGTCCGGTATATCGTTCGCAATAGCAGCCATCTGTGTCGTCACGCTTCGCTTTGCCTCCAGGATTCTCGACATTTCCCGATGCGAGGCCGCAATATGTGAAATAATAGCCGTCACACGCTCTTCCATTCCTTTCGCCCCCATTCCGCTTTTTCACTTTATGTTATGCATAGTTGCGGTGAACGGTACCGCACTTTTACCGAAATTTGGTTTGCCAATCAAAGCCAATCGCCGGATCATCATAATCCACCCGAAATTCATCGGGCTGCTTCGGGTCATACGCTTCATTCGTAAAGTAAACAATCGTTGCAGGGGAAAGGCCGAGAACCCGGTAACCGTGGGCAACCCCTCGCGGAATGAACAGCAGTATCGGATTATCCTGCCCCATATAATACACATCTGTCTGGCCATACGTGTCTGATCCTTTTCTCATATCGTGCAGAACGACTTGCGCGCTTCCTACAGGAAAATACCAGATATCATCCTGCCGTTGGTGGTAGTGGAACGCTTTGATGACGCCAGGATAAGACATCGACAACGACGCTTGACCGAAACGGCCGAACAAGGCGTCATCCTCCCTGAGCAATTCCATAAAATAACCGCGGTCATCGTTATGTTTGACCAGTTTTTTTTGCATAACGCCTTCAATCATTGTACGTTCCGCCTTCCTGCATGTTGAACAGATTTAAATGAAGCTATGAGGGTCTACGCCCCATTTATCCAGAAATTTCTGCTTATTGATTTGGAGCAGTTCTTTTACAGCCTCTTCGCCTTTTTTCTGAAAACTTGCGCTGCCATGATGATAAATGAAGCAATCGCCGGCGATGAGCAACCGGTAACCCGCGAGCCTTGCCCGGTAACAGAAATCGTCATCCTCGTAATGCCCTGGCGTAAACCTCTCGTCCATGAGCCCGACTTTATCAAGCATTTCTCTTTTGAAAAGCAAACAGATTCCGACCAATCGGCTTGCATCCTGCCACTTCGAGGCATCTGGCTTGTTATATTTCGCAGCCATATCTGCAAGGTTGGTGAAAGGTTCCTGAACTTGCTGTTTGCCGCTGGCATAATTGGTAACGGGACCTACCATCCCGACCTCCTCGCCGCTGTGCAATGCGCGCAAAAGCTGATCCAGCCAATTAGGCGTCAGCAGTGTGTCGTTATTTAACAGCATCAGCGTGCTGCCGCTAGCTACGCGAAGGCCCAGATTGCAGGCCGCTGGAAACCCCCGGTTAATGGGCAGAGAGACCAGCTTCACTTGCTCCTTCGAGCAGTACGCGATGGAGCCATCCGTGGAACCATTATCGACAACAATGATTTCATAGGGAGCGGAAGTGTGCTTGCGAATGGAGTTCACACAATCCTTCAGTAACGAAAGTCCATTGAAATTCGGGATAATGATACTGGTTATTTCCATGATCGTCCCCCTTTGAGAAACTCCCTTTTTCGAATGATGTCTGGAAAAATAAGGCGTTCCCCTTTGGACTTCATTGCACGCTGGAGCGCCTCCACATGATCTCCCACAATTAACCGGGACACGTTGTTATTCACTCCCTGGTTATGTTGGCGCTTTTTGTTAATCGAAACCACGTTGACGCTTGCAGGCGCTGTGATGGTCAGCCCGGCTAACAGGGCGCCTACTTGCGCTTTGGGCGGAACCATGAGCTCGGAGCAGCCGATTCGAAGAAGCGCATTTCTCGATAAGGCGTGAGGGACTGCTGTCAGCGAATTGGCATTGAGATCCGGCCTTTTTAAAGACATGTTCAGAAACCGTTTCATGACCGTAACGGAATCCCATTTCGAGAATGGAGGCAAAAACGGCGTAATGTCGTTAAGCGCCAGATCGGAACCTCGATCAATAGCATAGATAAAAGGAAGCAGGTTCTCGGCGCGAACAACGAAATCACCGTCCAGAAATAATACAATATCCGCATGCGACAGCTTAGCGCCTACGGCTCGGCCCACATCATGACCTAACGGCTCCGGATATTTCACAATCAGGGCATGCGAATGCGCTCTGACTTGCTCCAACGTCTGATCATTCGACCCGTTCACAATGATGATGATTTCATCCAGCGGCAATCGATTCAACTGCTCCAGTACTTTAACTATCGTAGTCTCCTCATTCATTACAGAGACGATGGCTCCCACCGATTTGGTTGTGGGCATCATCACCCAGTCGGCTTCATACATACCGGCCGCTCGGCAGTAACCCTTCACATAACCGCTCGCAGCAGCTTGATAATGACGGGATCCCGGACTCGGCAGGCTGGACATATCCCGCCCGTTCCATATCGTATTCAGCGCTTTCTTATGGTAAGGCATATTCGCAATCGAGTGATGGCGCGCATCTTCTTGCCCCGCTTGAACGCCCCATCTCTTCCAATGCCGTTCGCTCCGCGAGGAAGCCAATGACGACTTGACAGCCGTCTGACGGGAAGAACGCTTGTGTTTCGATGGATGATTCTCCACTTTCATAGATTTGGGCCGGGCTATCTGCTTCTTGATTATGGGCTTCATGTGCGTTCACCTCATTGTTTCTCTAATCCGAGTGAGGTCGCGCAGGCCTGCGCGTTCATCGGAGGCTTGAATCAGCCACTGAATAGCTTCCAGATGATCGCCGATAATTAAATCGCCGACAGGATCAACAGCTTTAGCTCTTCTTCTCACGCGATTTCTCGAACCGACCGGTACGAGCTGAATCGCTTTTATATGAAGCCCCCGCTCCGCAGCAATCGTTTGCGCCAAAGGCGGGACAGCCAAATTTTCAGCTCCGATCGTATGGAAAGCTTTACGGCTTATCGCGTGCGGAATCGTCGTCATCGAGGCACCAAGCAAATCCGTACGGGATAAAATCGCATTGAGGGCATGTTTGGCCAGAACGACCCGATGCACGTTTACCGTGGATGTGATCCCGTTATATTTGTTCAAAGCCACATCTACGCCTTGCTGCACCGCCTTGATTAGCGGCTTCGCTTCCTTCGCCGGAACCACGAAATCGGCATCGAAGAATAAGAGGACATCCCCTTTCGCCTCCATCGCTCCCAGGCTTCTCCCTACATCGTGACCTAGCGGAGATTCATACGAGATGACCCTTGCACCCAGTCGAGCAGCAACACTCTTGCTGCCGTCTGTCGAGCCGTTGTCAACGACGATCACTTCTGTTCGCGGGTGAACAAGGAACGCCTGCCGAATCACTTTAGCCAAGGTTCGGGCTTCATTATATACAGGAATGATGACCGATACGGTAGGTTGCTGTCGATGCAAGGTGACGGAGGAGATTCGGTGATTCCGCTGAGTACTCATTGTTCTCTCAACTCCCCTTCATGTCATGGCGGATTGCCTGCTTTATGTATTCTATGATCTTTCCAGAAAGGGGACAGGGCTGTAGCCGCACTCCCGTAAAACAGGCATATGCATGACCCCGATTGCCCAGATAAGTAAGAGACTCCGCCACTCAGACATTTGTCTTGTACCGCTCACCTCTCTCCGGCGTAAGATAATGAAACCAACAAAGAAGAGAGGAAATCCGGATGAAAGCTATCGTTACCGGTGGAGCCGGCTTTATTGGCTCGCACCTTGTTGAAGAGCTTATTGCCGCGCAAGTTGAGGTGCATATCATCGACAATCTAAGCTCAGGCAAATTGAGCTATGTGCATCCGCAAGCGGCCTTCCATGTGGCGGATGTCTCCAGTGAACAAATAAAGCCCCTCCTCGTGGATATCCGTCCCGACGTTGTCTTCCACCTCGCGGCACAAGCCGATGTGCAGCGCTCCATTCAAGATCCGGCATTCGATGCTATGGTGAATCTGGTGGGAACGATCCACTTGCTTGAAGCCTGCCGCGAAGCTGCTGTGAGCAAGTTTATATTGGCTTCCACTTCCGCTGTATACGGCAATTTGCAGAAAGAGCGGATCGCCGAAACAGATCCGGCCTCTCCGATTTCTTACTATGGCTTATCCAAATATTCCGCTGAATCCTACATCCGCGTGTTTCATCAATTGTACGGGCTGCCTTATACGATTCTTCGCTATGGCAATGTGTATGGCCCGAGACAAACAGCCAAGGGAGAAGGCGGCGTCGTGGCCGTCTTTATGGAGCGCATTCAGAAAGGCATCCCGCTAACGATTCATGGCGATGGCGAGCAGTCCCGGGACTTCGTCTATGTGAAGGACGTAGCACGCGCGAACATCGCGGCCATGCATCGTGGCGCGCAGGAGATTATCCATGTCAGTACGGGCAAACGGACATCTGTCAACGAGCTGGCACGACTGTTGGCGGACTTCCACGGCGAGGCCCTCTCCATGGTCCATGCCGACGCCAGAGAAGGAGATATTAGGCACAGCTGTCTCGATAATGGAAAAGGGCTCTCCTGCTTAGGATGGCAGGCAAGGTATGAGATTGCCTCTGGCTTAGAAGACACTTATCGAGCCTATATAAAGGGAGAGAAATACTAAAAGTGCTGTCCATCATTCATTTACAAATGATGGACAGCACCTTCTTTGAACAACCCTAGGGGATTTTTGAGAAATCCTCTTGCGTGAACAGCGCTACCAAATTCCCGTTGCTTTTTACATACATGGTTATAGCAGCCGTTGAGCGAGTATCTCGATTAGTGACTAGCTGTAAAGTAAAAGGCTCATAATTCGTATAAATATCCGGGATGGTTATTACAGAATTTGGATCAGAAGATTTGTTCAAATGATAGAGATAGATAAAGGCTGTGCCATGCGAATTCAACCCCTTAATCAGCATGTCAAATTCCTCATGGCCCAGGTTTTGAATCGTTAGATCAATGGATTGAATGTATCGTGAGTTGATCGCCTCATTTTCACTACAAACCACTTGATAAATGGACATCCATCTGCTCCTTCCTTTCTCCCTAGCCATTTCCCTGTATTTATATCATATGATTATTTATAAAGTGTGACTTAGGCTTTTACATCAATATAATTTCAAAATCAATCAAAATTGATTCTATGAACTGATTTTTCATATAAAGAGATAAATAGATTCTGAACCATTATATTTGACCGTACGGATTATTCGGAAAGGGAATACGCTGTAAACAAAAGGAGGTGGTAAACCATGACTTTCACTATTCAGGATTTTGGCAAAAGCAATGCGGCACAATTTGCTAACTCTGTTAGTATTACAATCCCAGCTTCTCCAAGTAACGTCAAGCTTGCTGAATTCGGATTATCCGTCGTTGCAGGCGGACAGGCCGTCTTGGAGGCAACGGTAGGGACACAAGCAACCCTAGGCCAGCCCGACATTGTATATAGTATTTTCCGCGGGGTCACCCTTATTTTCACGATAAAATCTTCAGATCTTGTTGCGAGCAAGTTCGATGAGGTAAGCTTTAGCTACACCGATGTCCTCCTTGGCTCCGGTTATTTTGCTTACAGCATTACAGCAGAGATAGCCAACTCCATCGTATCCAATCAGGCGAACGTAATCGGACCTATTACTTTCAGTGGAATCTCCCTGTTGTAATTGACATAATTTGGATTAAACAACCAACCTCGGCAGACAGTTGCTATATGCAGCTGTCTTTTTTTGGCGATTACAGATTGGATTGAGGCACTTGTCTTGTACGGATTACACCCCATTTACGTAGGATAGAAGAATATGAAATGTGGAAATGAGGGAAACCATGTCTATTTTTCGACTTGCCTCCAACGTAAACTATCCGATCGATTCGAGATATATCCAATCCTGTGATATGGATATCCGTAATTTAGGCAGTGATGCATTCGATATTCTCATTCAATTCAATAATGAAACAGGCATCACCCATAGCTCATTGCACCATATTACTAGTCTAGCTGCTCCAGGCTCCACATTAACAGTGCCAAGCATTAATACCCAATATGCCCCATTTTCCATCCTCATCGTGACCAGTTTGTTAACAACCCACACAACGGCTTTAACTCTTTTTGCCAAAAGTAACGAGAAAATGATCGCGATCTTTACACAGAATGATTTCATAAAATTCGAATAAGACTCATATTTTATAAATAGGGACGGTTAAATATATGAAAATGCTCTTTATTTTTTATACACCAAGCGGAGGCATGGAGACACTCAATCGCCACAGATCCAGAGCCCTTGGTCAGCTCGGAATCGATTGTCACTTGCTTTATTTGGAGTATGGTGCTGGACTGCAAAATAAAGAGAATATAAACACCTTCGTGATGACGGACGATATCCAAATCGGCCGCTTATTAAATAAAGAACAATACGATGCTATCGTTGTCACTTCCAACTATAAGATCCTTCCTCGCCTGCGCCATTTGGGATTCTCCAAACCAATTATCTTTGAAGCACAAGGACTCGGCTCCTATGATTCAGCTCAATATGCTCTCATAGAGGCCGTACCTTACATTACCGACCATGCGAATGCAGTGCTTTATCCGCAAACCCCACATCTGATGCAATTGTTTCGTAAGTATTATCCTTCACTGCCTCATTACTGTTTCAACAATTGCATCGACAGCACTCAAATTACGTATCGATCGCCCCCCAAGCTTGATTATCCCGTCATTGGTTGGGTAGGGCGTATGGAAGCCAATAAGAATTGGCGTGCTATGCTCGATATTAGCCGCCGGTTACTGGCATTCCGTCCAGATCTGAGGATCTGGCTATTCGAGGATTCCACGATGGGGCATGAAAAAGCACTATTCGAAGCGTCGTTGCTGCAGTCGGGGCTTTCGGACCATTTCGTACGCTTTTCCAATGTACCCAATCTGCAAATGGTTGATTATTACTCAGCCATCGGAAATTCCGGCGGCTTTCTGCTATCTACCTCCATACTAGAGGGCTTCGGTTATGCCATGGTGGAAGCGATGTGCTGCCGTTGTCCTGTTCTGTGCTCGGATTCTGACGGCGTAAGAAGCTTCTTGCTTCCTCATGTAACAGGAAGCATGTATGCGCAAGGGAATATAACCGAGGCGGTACAGGAAGGAATCTATTTATTGATTACCCCTAAGAGACGAGAAACGATTCGTATACAAGCCTTGCAGTATATCCAGGAGCATTTTTCCCCTGACGCTTATTGCAGTAACTTTAAGTCAATGATTAGTCAGCTTGGCGTGTATTAAAGCAGAAAGGTTGTGTGATGTGCCTTTTACGACGGGACTAATCATTAACCAAACAACAGGGAGTCCTGTGGCGACCTCGGCTATTGTCGGGGTCATCAACGATAATCCCCAGTTTCAAGCAAATGTGATGCTGCTCGTATTTCGGTATACCCTCCCAAATTTGCAACGCTTTACTGTCGGGCAAGACCTCTTTAATCTCGGCCCCAATAAAACTTTCATAAAGACATACCAGCTAGTCAATGCCACAGCTTACGAGGTTCAGATTGATTATTACAGCGCCACGAATGTGGCTTTCAGCGTCTTTGGTGTGGATCAGTCAGGAAACTTCGTTGTGAATCAACGTGCGTTGACGCCAGAGCTGACCCGGATCGATCAATTGAGCAGCGTTCTATAAGAAAGGAGGTTGTATACTTGGCCAATGTTAACATTACCGGCAGCATCCCCGGAGCCCATTTTGAGCCCTCCGTTGCAGTGAGCGTTCTCAATCCGAATATCATTAACGTAGTCGCGACAGATACGACTACAGGCCAGACGCAAATCGGCATCTACCGGAGCATAGATGGAGGCGTCACATTCAGCACGAGTGTCTTGCCTCTTCCTGTAGGATGGGCTGGAGCTGAAGCCCCCACAATTGACTATACGTTTCCCAACATATTTATCGTAGCTATGCATGCTTTTAACGGTATCCAGGACGGCAGCATCTTCGTATACCGTTCTACGGACGATGGTGCAACCTTCAGCGGTCCAACTCTCATTGCCAGAGGATATGGAACTGTTGTGCATTATGATATCCCTTACTTAGCTGTAGATCGTTCTCCATCCAGCCCCTATTTGGGATTTGCTTATATCACTTATGTCCCCTTGTATGACTTTGAATTCGGTAGCGGAAATGCAGCTATTTTTTTTCGAAGATCGTTGGATACGGGCTTGACTTGGGAGAATCCGGTCCGAATTTCGTCTCCGTTCGGTCTTCAGGATCGGGCTTCTATGTCTGTAGGACTCACAGGGCAATTGTATGTAGGGTGGATACTGACAGGACCGACAAGCCCCGTATTTCTGATACGGCTTTCCTTGGACGGCGGGGCAACCTTCATTCCCGATGTCAATCAACTTCCAGCTAAAATAGCAGATGTGGTTCTAGTGCCGAGTCCGCTTCCCGGTTACACCTTCCGTGTCCTGACATTAGCGAGCTTGGGTACGGATATATCCGCTGGCCCGTTCGGCGGGAATATCTATGCTGTCTGGCAGGATAACCGCCAAGGTTATTCAGATGTTTTTCTTTCTATCTCCCAAGACGGGTTGCTGTGGTCAACACCGATTAGCATCACTGGTGCCCCCGCTGGTTCACAAAACTTTTTCCCTTATGTAACGGTCTCTCCATTTACCGGGGAGGTATTCGTCATTTATTATACGAACCGACTGAACCCGCCTCTTCTCGATGTATTCGTCGCTGAGTCAGTTAACGGTGGCACGAGCTTTACCAATCGAAGAGTTACAGATACTTCATTCGATCCTGATAGTCAGCCGCTGATCGGTGACTACATCACCGCTTCCGTTATAAAGCCGCAAACACTGGCGGCGGTATGGACGGGAACGGTAGCACCCACCAATAAGCTGGACGTTTTTTTCGGTACATAAGAAAACCTGGTGAGACAAGGGCTGTCTAATCGACAGCCCTTCATTTTGTGATATTGCCGCTATAGAAGAGAAAGGCCACTGAATACGATAGGGCCTATTACATTTGCGCGATTCGATAATAAGTTATTCGTTATCTCCGCTGTAAGGCTGTATGCTGTATAACCGGACGGCGGATTCAAATCAACGTAATTAAAGGAAGCCAGGTTGAACTGATTGGGCTGCAAAGAACTGGATTTTACCGTAAAAACGACAGTAATCCCTCGAAAAATGCTGTACAGCACATCAGGCGCACCTAATGTTGTTTGTGTGCCTACGGTCGCATTCAGAAGCACTTGTCCAGCCGGCGACACCTGAACACCAAACTGAGCAATGGTTAGGTTGCTTGGTGCGCCTAGAATGGGCAAAGTTACGGAAGAGGAAAATGCTGCCGGAACGCTTCTGCCAAAATCGATAATCTGAACCATAACATTCACTCCTCATGAAGTCATTCGTGGCTATGCTAGAGATCTTTCCAGGCCAGAAGCGCATCAACGGGCGGATGCCCTTCCCCAAAAGCCGTACGAAACGAAGCGTTCCGGGCATCATGGAAATCTTTAAAAACAAGAACTTGATAGCCAAGTTCGACAAACTCCTCCGGCTCCCAGCCGCTGCGGTGCGCTTGATACATTTCGCCATTCAAATTAAAATGATCAAAATCATCTTGCGGGAAGAAGCCTCTAGGGGTAAAAACAATCACCCTCTTCACGGCAATTTGCTCCGCACGCTTCAACATATATAGGCCTTCATTCTTATTGAAATGTTCCAATGTATCGTTAAACAACACCGCAGATATCGACTTCGGCAAAAAGTAGAGACTCATGTCCCTGGCGTCCATATGGATAGGGATAATGTTAGCAGAGTTGTTAACACGATTGGTCAAATAAGGCCGGTGCACATCAATGCCGATAACGACCTGACATTCAAATTTGTCCAAGGACAAACAAAGCCCGCAGCCTACATCCAGAAGACTGTAGACCTGATCGATCAATTCCTTCAGCTTCTCAAATAGGTCCTTACTGCTCGTTTCGGAAATCATTCGTTAACACTCCATTCGTTATACATTGTTTTGCAACGCCGCCAGAAATGTTTGATCCGGTAACGAATAATCTGAAGGAAGGGAATTGTAAATCCGATTCCATATGAAGTAATCTACAGTAACATCAGGATTGGAGACCTGCTCAGCAAACAGCCGATTGTACAGATCCCCTATGATTTCCATCCCATTTGCCTCCTGCGCTCCCGAATGAATAGGACGAGAGATCCGATTTTTTGATGAATATTTACGCTTGGCAAGTTCGTAAGTATGAAGTAATTGTTTGGCCATCGTGTCCATCGACCATTGCTTCATTCCCCATTGCTTGGCCTTTGCTCCCAATTTCCCGCGATAGTTATCGTTTCCTAGTAGTGTAACAATTTGGCTGGCTAGTACTTCGCTGTTCCCATTTGGAAATATTAATCCTATTCTTCCGTTATCAACCATCTCGGGAAGCCCCGCAACATCGGACACGATTACAGGCAAGCCAGCAATTTCAGCTTCCATAATAGAGAAAGGCTGGTTCTCCTGAAGGCTGGCCAACACAAACAGATCAGAGTGCCTTAGCAGATAAGGTACGTCGTTTCTGCGTCCAAGAAACTGTACGTCTTGCCCCAGGCCAAGATCAGCCGTTAACTTTTGGAGCATCCACATCTGCGTTCCATCCCCTACAATCCAGCAAACCCAATCTTCTCGTAATGCTTTAACCGTAGACAATGCATGAAGTAGAATATGCACACCTTTAATATGTTCAAGGCGGCATGTGCAGATGATTACCTTTTTCCCAGCAGGAACTTCTACAGGGTTGCCATGTTCCATTTTTTGAAGAAAAGACGGAATATCCATGCCGTAAGGGAAGACAGTAATCCGTTCGGAAGGTGCGGAAAATTCATTAACAAGCAGATGCTTCAACCAATTTGAAGAAGTGATTGTAATATCACTGGCCTTCACACCGAATAATTCCATAGCACTATAATAATTCCATATAATTGAATTTCTCACTGTTTCTTCAGGCATCTGCGTGGATAGATCGAGCAGTACCTCTCTTGCCGCACAGCCATGAATACTGGCTACCAGCGGGGTCGTTTTCGGCTTAACACGACTTAGTGCCCTGGTAGATAGAATGTCCTGCGTATGAATCAGATCGTACTGATGCAAGCCGAGATAAGCCGCTGATAACTCTAGACAATATCGGTCGAACTCCGAATGCTGAACATAATCACTCTTGTGCAGCAGCGGCACAACTTGCGGATTTAACTTAGCCCTTAGCAATGGCATGATTCTGTCTTTATGGATGGAACGATAATTATGAATGATATGGTAGCGATCGATGCCGTTACCCAACACGTCGACCTCATGCCCCATGGACTCAAGCTTCATCTTAAGCTGTTCTGTGTATGCCGAAATCCCGCCTACAAAAGGCAGCTGCCAATACGTGGCAAGCAATATGCGCATGCGTTTCCCTCATTTCTATCTTTACAATAATATATTCCCCAATTCGGAAATAACCTGTGTGTATGACGCCTTCATGAAAAATATCATGATGTCCAAACGTGTAGCGTCATGGTTTCATAAAATGAACTAATCAACCAAACTGTAAAAGCGGGGAAAATGACCATGAACATCTTATTTGCCTTTTATATTCCGAGTGGCGGGGTGGAAACATTGAATCGCCTGCGTTCCATTGCTCTAAACAAGTACGGCCATCAGTGTCATAGCCTCTATTTAAATGGCGGGTCCGGTCTGCAAAATCGCCATGATATGCCTGTTTTCGTTACAAACAACGACATTGAAATCAAACAGTTATTGGACGCAGGGAACTATGACGTCATCGTTGTAACTTCCGCTTACCGTTTTTTGGCCAAGTTTCGGGCTTTGGGGTTTCATGGGAAATTGATTTATGAGATACAAGGTCTCGGCTCTTTCGAACAAGCACGAGCCACGTTGACGGAAGCCACGCATAATGTGATTACGTATGCAGACGGTTTACTGAATCCGAGCACCCCTCATATCATGAAGTTATTTACCGAATTTTTTCCCAATATGCCCCAATTTAATTTTAACAACTGTATGGATACGGAAGCCTTTTCCTATCATCCTTGTCCTGTTTCACTACATCCTATTGCAGCTTGGGTAGGAAGGATTGAAGATAACAAAAATTGGAGCGAATTTTTACACATCTGTCATCAACTGATTATCCATCATATTCCTCGATTAAACATTTGGATGTTTGAGGACCCCCTTTTATCGGAGCCCGCCGAAAGAGCTCGGTTTGAAGAATTAAAGAGTACGCTGAACCTCGCCGACCATATAAGGAATCTGAACAATATTCCCCATGAACAAATGCCTGAATACTTTTCCAGGATTGGCGATTCGGGCGGATTTTTGTGCTCCACTTCGAAGGTCGAAGGAGCCCCTTACTCCGTGCTCGAAGCAATGAGCTGCCGTTGTCCCGTGCTGACAACCGACTCTGATGGCGTGAAAAGCTCGATACTGCACAATCAAACGGGGAAATATTACACTGCCGGTAACATCGGCGAAGCCGTCAATCAAGCCTTCGAGCTGATGACCCATCCAAGCTTGAGGCAATCTATTTGCATACAGGCGGAACAGCATGTTAAATATCATTTCAGCCCTAAAAGCTATTCTGAAAATTTTTTAACCATGATCCATTCTTTGCCATAAGCTGCTACTAGTCCAAGCATGATTTCATAGTTCCTCATATCTTGTAACATATCAAAAGAAAGGAAGTGAAAAATATGACACAATTACTAGATGCTAGAACCTCACAAAATGCAAGCTTTAACAACTCTATTTCAATTCCGATTACCGTAATAAACACGCCACAATTGGCAGGTCAAGTTGGTCTCGAGACCGGCCTCGCCACAAGTCTCATCCGCGCACAATTTAACGGAATCGTCACGCTTCAGCTTCCATTAATCCCCCTTGCTACAACAATTAACGTATTCGTCGTAAGGGGTACGCTTCCTACAGACCCCGAAGTTTTTGGTGTTTCGGAGGCACTTAATCTTGCCATTCTCGGGCCTCAGAGCATCACCTTTACGGGATCTGATTACAATGTGCCCCTAACATCTTTCTTGACTTATACAATGTTTGTCAGCTCTACAGCACTTGGAGCGATACGGGTAGGTCCGGAAAGCTTCAACGCAGCAGCTTATTTCGGATAGTGAAATCAAAACGGCACCCTCACAAGGTGCCGTTTCTGTGTTATCCAGATTTAATTTTTCCAATTAAATCATGCAGATAGGGATGAAAGGTTTCACGGATATACCGAACTTCCTCTGCCATTTTGCTTTGATGCCGTATCGTTCCGTTTTCACCATGCCAGCGAAAGAGAGTCAGCGATTCATGCAAATAATAAAAATCAAAGCCGGTCAATATAGCTCGCATCCACATATCGTAATCCTGTGTATAAAGCAGATTCTCATTAAAATATCCCATTTGGCTAAACATTTCTTTTTTTGCCATAACCGTACAGCCATGTACCGGAACGCTTTCAAAAAACGCCTGATAAAATTCCAATACGGTGGAAAAACATGGGCCTGCCAACTTCTCGGTTATCTCGCTGTCCGCGTTGATCAAGTCATAGTTGGTAAAACTAACCTCAGCATCACGCGCTAGCATGAAGGATAACTGCCTGGCAATTTTATCGGGATGAAACCTGTCATCCGAGCTCAGCCAGGCGACATACCGGCCGCTAGCGTGCCGAATCCCGTGGTTCAGAGCGCTGGCCGTTCCCCCATTGGCCTTGCCAAGGTAATACACACGCTCTCTGAAGGGTTCAATTAAGTCGACATGCATCGTGGAACCGTCATCCACGACAATGATCTCTACATTTTCATAAGTTTGATCCAAGACGCTCTGAATCGCTTGATCCACAAAACGACAATTATAAAAGGGGATGACTACTGTAACCTTAGGAAACAAAGCTATCACACCTCCCCCATCTGGGCGATAAGCGTGAGCAGCGATTCCCGGTATCTCGTTTGCGTAAGCTGAATTTCCCGTTCAATCTCCGGCCAGTGCTTTTTTGTCCCCATTTGCTCGTGCCAACGGTATTTGATTAAAGACTCATCGAGAAAATGAATCGGAACCCCCTTCAAAATAACCCGTAGCCACAGATCGTAATCGTGTGTGTAGAGCAATTCCTCATCGAAGTAACCGACGTGTGAGAATAATTCCTTATGCATCATAACTGTACAGCCGTTGATTGGATCATGTTGAAGCCAACACTTGACGAATTCGGGGTAAGTTCGGAAACGCATGCTTGCAGAAAGATTAAGAAAGTGCTGATTGGCATCGATCTCATCAAATGCAGTGTAGCTGATCAGCGCTTGCTTCGCTTGCATATGTGCGAGCTGCTTCTCCACTTTATCCGGATAAAATAAATCATCGGAGCTAAGCCAAGCCACATATTGTCCAGAGGCTGCCCGAATCCCTTGATTCAAAGCACTTGCCGTCCCTCCGTTGGCTTTGCAGAAGTATTGCACACGGTCTTTATAAGGGCCAACCTTGTCAGCATGGATCGTGGAACCGTCATCCACGACGAGAACTTCGATATGGGGATACGTTTGGTTTAAAGCGCTGGTAATCGCCTGATCAATATACGGACAATTGTAGAACGGAATGACAATAGATACTTTGGGCAGCACGCGTTCTCCCTCCCTCAAGGTAGAATTCGAATCATTCACAGGTGCGTCACCCGCCGATTTCATGGACATATTGCAGCAGGCGCCCCCGGTATTTCGTTTGAATATGAGCAATTTCGTTAAGAATATCCTGCCAATGCTTCTTGGTTCCCATCTCTCCATGCCACCGGTACATGGTCAGAGGCGCATCCAGATAATGAATCGGGACTCTGCCTAGTAGAGTACGAATCCACAAATCGTAATCTTGCGTATACGGAAGTCCCTCATCGAACAAGCCTATATATGAAAACAACTCTTTTTTCATCATCACCGTACACCCATTAATCGGATCACAGCTCACAAAGGATCGGACAAACGCCGGATAGTTGGCAAATTGGACCCCCACATGGCGTCCAGTCACATTGTTATATGCATCAATTTCATCAAATGCGGTGAAGCTGATAGCAGAGTGTTCGCTCAACATGAATCGCAATTGTCTTTCCACCTTATCTGGATAGAACATGTCATCCGAGCTGAGCCATGCAATGTATTCGCCCGAAGCCATACGAATACCGTGATTCAACGCGCTTGCCGTGCCGCCATTTGCTTTGCCGAGATAATGGACGCGCGTTAGAAAAGGATTGATCTTCTCCTGATGCTGGGTTGAACCGTCATCCACGACAATGATTTCGATATTCGGATACGTCTGACTTAACGCACTCACAATGGACGGCTCGATGTAGGGATCGTTATAAAATGGGATAACGATGGATACTTTCGGATTCATGTTCTCACCTCTGCCCATTTGTTAATCCCTGGCGATAATAAGTCAAGGCATCCCGTAAGGAAACCTCCAAAGGAATTGCCGGGTTCCACCCCAAACCTTTTGTTAGCGCGGTATTTATTCTTTCAGGCGGCGTATAAAAGCTTATCTGTCCCGCTTCAATCGGAAGTTCTACTACTAATTGCTGCTGTAGCGTCTGGGCAATTTGCCCGAGTGATCGATTTTCCCCTGATGCAACCGGGTAGATCGTCCCAGGAACGCCTCCCTCTAGCATTCGATCATAGGCAGCAACGGCATCCCTAACATCTACATAATCACGTTCTTCCACGAGGGAAGAAAGCTTAAATGGCGCCAAGTTCGTACCGTTCTCGACCTGCACCGCTCTATGTGCCAGAAGTCCGCAAATGCCGTTAGAAGGACCTGGGCCAATCAAATTCGACGGGCTAGCAATCATGATTTGCTGCTCAAAGAGATGCGCCCATCCCTGCGCCCCCCATGTTTGAAAAGACTTGCTCAAGCTGTAAGGATGCGGAGGTGTCTGCGTTTCGGATCGAACATAGCTGAGCATGGAGCCGACTATCACAATGCGGCTATGTGGCACGCAGCGCAATGCATCCAGCAAATAGAAGGTAGACATCATATTAGTCTCTAAATAAACAACTGGCTCACGCCACGACTCCGCAACCGCGTTTCTTCCTGCAAGATGCAGCACAAAGTCTGGTTGGATCTGTTCAATGAATTCGCACACCTGCTCATACTTCGTCAAATCGCATGTCCATGATTGTACTTGCGGTATAGAGGATCTACTAGACCGTGAAACGGCAGCAACCTGCAGCCCTTTTTGTACAAAATGCTGACAGGCATGCTGACCAGTAAAGCCATTCGCCCCCGTGATAAGGATCTTTTTCAATGCGAACACATCCAGCTCTTCAATTCATGAAGCATAGCATCATAACCCGGTACCAAGTAATGAAAATCCGTTCGGGTTTGCTGAAGTGTACGGTTCAGCTTCACGGTTTCATCCTTATGGATCGTGACATCCTCCTTCTGAAATACGAACTGAAAAAGCTGAAGCAGCTCATACTTGTTAATAGGCTGTGGCGCAGTGACGTGCAGGAGCCCCGATAAGGGCTCCTCTTCCATCACATGGCGGATGCACTTCGCAAGCTCCAGTGTCGTCACTCCATTCCAAAAGGCTTGGCTATAACCGCTAATATCTCCTTGTTGTTGGAGAAACCATTGCAGTAACCCAATTCCATGCGGCCTAATTTCCGGACCGATAATCGAAGTGCGAATTGTCAAATGCGGAGCTGCTTTCACTTCGCCCAACGCCTTAGACTTTGCATAGACCGATGTACCATCCGGCTCTGCAAACTCCGTGTGACCTCCCTCTTCACCGGAAAAGACACAATCCGTGCTAATATGAATCAATTTACCTCCTATGCGATCCATCGATTGCTGTATCCTGTGCGGCACAAGACCATTTACCCAGAAAGCCTGTTGGGGATTGGCCTGAGCATATTGATTGAGGATTCCCATGCAATTGACAGCAATATCCGGGGAGACAGCTTCGATAACTTTATCCAGCAAAATGGGATCTTCTGCATCCAAATAGAGTCCTTTAGGGTCTTTCTTGTCTCTTGTCGTATAAAAGAGATGGCAGTCACCGCTCTCAAGGAAATAATCAACGAGCATATTCCCTAACATCCCCTGTCCACCAAGGATGAGCAGTTTCCGTTTCATATCAAAAATCCCCCTCGAATGAGAAGTGATTTGATCTCATTTTTGCTCATTAAAGGCCCCTCAGAGCTAAAGCTTTCAAATGGAACCTTGGGGTAATCCGCATAGTAATCCCTAAGGCCTGGTATGTCGATCGTCGGTAAAATGACTAAATATTGCCGATCATAGCTAACGGTATAGTGACTTTCAAATTCAGATAACAATATTTCATGAATTTTTTCTCCAGGTCGAACCCCAAGTTCTACAATTTCAACATTGCTTTTCCCCATCTCATCCATCAATACTTCAGCTAAATCCATAATTTTGCAGGTAGGCATCGTCATAACGAATATTTCTCCGCCCTTTCCTTCCTTAGCACCTCTAAGAAGGAGGGAAATCGCCTCTTGCTTGGTGAGAAAGAAGCGAGTCATCATTTTATCCGTAATGCCAATTTGATTCTTCTCCCGAATTTGCTTCATGAAAAGGTGAATAACACTGCCATTCGTGCCTAATACATTACCGCCCCGCACGCAAACAAACTTCGTATGTTCACTCATCAAATTAGCATAAACAATCAGCTTCTCTCCGATTGCTTTGGTCATCCCGTAGAAGTTGGAGGGGTTAGCCGCTTTATCCGTGGAAATATTAATTACTTTTTTGACCCTGTTCTCGATGGCGGCTTCGATCACGTTTTGCGTGCCGATCACATTCGTCTTCAAGGCTTCATAGGGCTGATCCTCACATACGGGGACATGCTTAAGTGCTGCTAGATGGAACAAATAATCGACCTTTTCACAGGCTTTCATCAAAGCCTCTTTATCTCTGACATCCCCGATGCAGAAAGTTAATCTGGGATCATCGAAAGCTCGCTTCATCGCAACCTGCGTGGATTCATTGCGGGAGAATACGATGATTTTCTTTGGATTTTCCGGAAGCAGCTGTTCGATGAGTTCGTAGCCCCAGGACCCCGTCCCTCCTGTGACTAGAATAGTTGTGTTAGCAAACATTCGCTTGACCTCCTAATAAATATTGAACGACCTTCTGGGAAACATGGGGTTCCAAGTAACCGTCCGGACAACGCCAATTCGCCGGACAACTCACCATAACCCGAACTGCATGCAAGATTTGTTCAGCCCGAAGACCGGATACAACATTGCTGCCGCAATCGACGGTCTCAGGCCGTTCTGTCGTCGTACGTATCGTGACAGTCGGCACATGGAAGATGCAGCACTCCTCTTGAACCGTACCGCTATCGGTTAATGCGCACAATGCGCGTTTCTCCAAATGAACAAAATCAAAAAATCCAAAAGGTTCATGAAATTCGACCAATGGGTTCATCATGATTTGCGCATCCTGTTCAAGACGTGATTTCGTTCGGGGATGAATGCTGCAAATAACTCTATGACCAAAAGCTTCCGCAACCAGATTGAGTCCTTTCAATATTTGGGCTAATCGTTCAGGGTGATCCACATTTTCAGCACGGTGGGTAGTAACAAGGAAATAAGATTGTTCGGAGAGTCCCAGCTTCTTCAGAATGGAGCTCTCCTCAATAAGTGCCTCATAATGGGTTAATACCTCATGAATCGGGTTTCCGGTCACAATAATCCGATTGCTAGGCACACCCTCGCGCAGCAGATTATCCCGGCTATAGCGGGTGTAAGGCATATTGATACTGGATATCGCATCAATGACCTTCCGGTTCTTCTCTTCCGGCACAGCCAAATCGAAACAACGGTTCCCCGCTTCCATATGAATGACGGGAATTCCCATGCGCTCTGCGAGAATTGCGCTCAGCGCGCTGTTCGTATCCCCCAGGACCAATACCTTATCCGGACGTTCCTGTATGAAAATCTGCTCCAACTCCGCAAATAGTACGGAAAGTTGCCCTCCTAATGTGCTTTGCCGATGCTGCAGCATATAATCAGGATTTCGCAGCCCCAGCTCCTCAAAAAACACGTCGCTGAGCGTTGAGGTGAAATTTTGTCCAGTATGAATAAGCACATGACGTTCAGCAAGTTCATCCAGCTTCTGAATAATCAGACTCAGCCGAATTATTTCGGGACGCGTTCCCAAAATCGTCGCGATTTTCATCGTTTCCCTCCTTAGGGTCATGATTTGTTCCATGAAATTGTTGACATTCTGCTGGATCTCGGCAAGTTCTTGGATTTGCTGCTCCCGATGGAAGAATCTCCTTTTGGAGGAACGTAGGTGCCTTATTTTGCCAAAAACCGACGAATTGACTCGGCAAGAGGAACGTGGGTGCGTTATTCCCTTGTTTTTGCCACTCAAAGAACCAATTTTCCACAAATAACGTCCTCAGGTTCCGACAATTCAAATTTCAGAGCAATTTCCCCAGAATAGTGGATTGTAGTTCCTCTTCAGAGAACTAACCTAGTTCCTCAGAGTCAACCATTTTGATTGGGAACAAAGGAATCTTTCGTTCAGCTTATATTGCGTTGTAAGCCTAAGCAGCCTTCACGCTGCTCTTTTTCTTCTTTTTGCGCGCAGCGTAGGCAGCTCTCCCAGCTTTTCTAGTCTTACCCTTGCGCAGCTTCTTCCTGGAAGCAGCTTTCCAAGCTGGCTTTCGCTTGAAGTTAGGTTTGCCTGTTCCGCGTTTGGCTCTGCGCAGCTTGATCCCTTTTTTGCGTTTGCGTATCCCGATCAACTTGCCCTTGCGTTTGCGTAAAGGCTTCTTCTCCGAATGATTGCCTAACTCTGCAATGGGTTGACCTAACGAATATGCGGCTAACGCAGACTCCGTCAGAGCAACAACCTGTGTCAATTCATATCCATAGCGTTTAAGGGCTACTTCCGACTGAAATGGATAGCGAATGCCGTGCTGGAGCAAATAGACGGTCGTGCCCGTTGCTTTGGCCACAAAAATAGCTGGAGCATACTTCAAAAAAGGCTCTGCGGCGCGAATCGCTTCACCTGTCGGATGGGGCATCAACTTCTCTTCCGGAACAACGGACACACGGTGCCAATTGAATTTATAGAAGTGGAAATCTTCCATACTGTGAAAAGGACGTTTCTTTCCTTGCTCCAGAAGAAATACGGCATTTGAAGTTCCGCCTTTCAGCAGGAGGCCATCCGGCTGTCTGGCTGCGCTTTGCATGGCTGAGGCTCTTGCAGCCAAGCGTGGCCCGAGCTGAGCAACAAAATAGCCTAATCTGGAGCGGTACGCGTCAATCCCAAACACTTTCCGAATCGACTGGCTGTTACGTTCGCCAACCTCTTGGCGAAGTCGATTGTCAACAATCAGCCCTTCGACCTTAGCTGTAAGGTCTTGAATATCGCCTTTATTGGCCAGAAATGCGCTATTGCCCGTCGTGGTCAATATTTCATTCAATCCGCCTGAGCGATAAGCGACAACGGGTTTACCGAAAATAAGTCCTTCAAACGCCGTTAAACCGAAGCCTTCATTTAACAAACTGGGAACGACAACGACATCCATGGCCGGGTAGAGAGACTGAATATCCTGGGCAAAAGAAAGAAAGGTGAATTGGGAGGAATAACCGGAGAGCAGGATCATTTGAACACAGGATTCCATATAAACAGGATCGACCGGTTTGCCTGCGATCATGAAATGAGCATCGTGATTCTTATAGCAAATGGACACAGCCATTTGAATGAAATGATCGAGACCTTTATTCGCATAAATGTCCGAAGAGATGTAACCGATGACGGGCTGATCGCCATGGACGCCAAGCTCTGCACGTCGGTTTTGTCTGCTTGCCGACCACTGATTGGCATCGTACTCTTCCGTTCGCCAAGAGGGAGGCAAGGTGTATTTTTTATGATCGCTTCCTATCATTTGGAAGGGCTGAAGGGTGGCATGGGAGATGCCAACAATCCAATCCGCGTATTGATCCACGAGTCTAACTGAAAGCGAAGTCGATTCATTCTGTTCGATGGTTTCTGCAATAATCCAGATGACGGGAATGCCCAGCTTCTTCGCAGCAGCCGCAGGTAACATATTCACGCATGTATTCGTGATGACAACATCCGGCTCTTGAATCAAAAGTAGATCCAGTAAGGATCTGTAGGCCGGATTCTCAAGCAGCGCTTCAAACATGCTTAACAAAGCTGGCTCCGGTTTATACATTTCATACAAGAGGGGGAACGATTGAATCATGGTTTTAATGCCGTGTCGCCTGGCTTCTGCGGCCAAAAGCCCCTCTCTCGGCACCACTAAAGTGCAATCATACTGCCGTCCGAGTTCCAGGGTCGTAAAGAGCAGCATCTTCTCCGCTCCTGTAATATGATCTGGATTACAGATATGAGAAAATAATAAAGCTCTTGGTCTTCGTGGAGTCGACATGTGTACATACCTGCTTTCACGGTCACAGGTATGGAATTCACCTCCTATATCCTGGGTAGTACAATATATTAGACAGGTCTCATTATCGACACGACAATTACCCTCGTACATTCGTACATTTGCTTCCTCCAAGCGTTTTCCGGCCTCTTGAATGTGGGTGTTCAATCCGGAACCCCATTGGCCCAGCTATGACGGTGGAGTGACGGAGCGGCCAGAGTAGCGGGACGGCGGAGCAGCTGAACTGCGGAGCCATGGGGCGATGCGGCGGCGGAGTGACCAGAGTAGCGGGACGGCGGAGCAGCTGAACAGCGGAGCGATGCGGCGGCAGAGTGACCAGAGTGGCCGGACGGCGGAGCAGCTCAACAGCGGAGCGATGCGGCGGCGGAGTGACCTGAGTGGCAGGACGGCGCAGCAGCTGAACAGCGGAGCGATGCGGCGGCGGAATGACTAGAGTGGCCGGACGGCGGAGCAGCTCAACAGCTAAGCGATGCGGCGGCGTCCTCTCTGTTCTCTGTCCGAGATTCCTCTGGCTCTGCTGTAACCGGCGGAACTATGATGCGCTATTTCTCAAGTTTGTCCTCTTTTTTAACCCGGAGAGGAACTATGATGCGCTAAACAGTAAAAAAGTTTCCTAAACACTATTATTTTCTATGAATAGCGTACTCTAGTTCCGCGAAATAGCCGTAAACCGCAATTACGACTGCCATAAGGCATCTACGTTCCGCTGCTCCCATTCGGCTGCCATAAAGCATCTACGTTCCGCCATTCCCGTTCGGCACCATAAAGCATCTACGTTCCGCTGCTCCCGTTCGGCACCATAAAGCATCTATGTTCCGCAGCTCCCATTCCGCTGTCATAAGGCATCTAATTTCCGCTGCTCCCATTCAGCTGCCATAAGGCATCTACGTTCCGTCGCTCCCATTCCGCTTCCATAAGGCATCTACGTTCCGCAGCTCCCATTCCGCTCCATAAGGCATCTACGTTCCGCAGCTCCCATTCCGCTCCATAAAGCATCTACGTTCCGCAGCTCCTATTCCGCTCCCATAGCGTGCGAATCCTGGGAGCGCACCGCTCCCCACGCATCCTCATCCACTAAAAAACGACCTGCTTTGGCGATTCAAAGACAGGCCGTTTTTCAGATTTCTCTTTCGTTTTCCGATAGATTTACGCCAATTTCACAAGCTTCATATACTCAATTACACAGCTAGCTGTTGCTGTTCCTGCTGATAGCCTTGCGCGAATCCCGCATTAAAGCCTTCGTTATAGGCTTGATCGAAAGCCAAGTTGTACGCATGGTTAGCATGAGCCGGCTTCGGCACCTTACCAACTTTGGCATGTCTTCGCTTATGCCGAATCGTTTTCGCTGCTCGGCTTGCCAGCGGTTTTTTCTTCAGAGTCCGTTTTTTCTTCGTCTTCGGCTGCGCACTCTTACGCACCTTCTTTTTTAGCATGATCCTTGCACCTCCGCTTTTCTAACCGCATCTCGATTCTTATCCTTGAAAAACAAGATCCAGCAATTGAGATAATCGATTCTCATACGTATGGTCCCGCATTGTACGATACAACCCACGCAAAGCGATTTGCTTTCGCTCCTCTTCGTGGTTCAAGTAGTAGTCCATTTTGTGCAGAAGCTCTTCCGGAGACGAGTATGTCACAATATCATAGTCCGGGGTATAGAAGCGGACCAAATCTTCGCGCCCATCCGTGATTTGAAGCGCACCGCAACCTGAAATCTCGAAAGTTCGCGGATTAGGCGAAGCTCCCAGTATTTTGCGGCTGTTATAATTATAAGCTTGGTCATCGTAAGCCCTGTGCATATTGATCACGATTTTGGCCCCATTATACGCGTTCGACGTATCTTCAGGTCCCAACCAGGTGTTCAATTGAATCTGCGGCGCCAGCAGGCTGTATTGCTTCAATCGCTCCCACCATATCCCCGAGATGAAAATATGTTTGTTTGCTAAATAGGGAGCAATTTGATCAAACATGGCTACACGATTCCAATACGCCGAGCCAATAAAGCAAATATCTCGTCTCTGCCCAATGGAGACAGCCTTCGGGCGGAACAAATCCGGTTGAAACGCTAGCGGTAAATAATGAACTTGCGGGCAGCCGATTTCCTGATACAACGATAGGCAGTTCTTTTCCAAAGTAAATATAAAATCGTAATGAGGGACCATTGTAATGGTAAAATCGGTGTAATACGGATCGTCCGTGAGCCAGATTGCCGTACGGACCCCCCTGCTTCGTATGCGATCTACGACTTCCACTTGCAGATTCATTCCATCCAGCACGAGCATCAGATCAGGCTGGTGGATGGCGGCGAGCTTTTCCAAGCTTGCCTCCGGCGCCCCGATACGGATGGGGTCGTTGTCACAGTTGCCGATGATCAATTCGCGTACTAATGGACGCAAACTGTTAATAATCGCGTGATCAAGCGGCTCGTAAGGAAAACCTTTCCCTGACGTTACATACATAATGCGTACATCCCAGAATCGCCTCGGGGCTCGATCCTTTATCGCTTTTTGCAAGACAGCCTCACATTGTCCCAGGCGTATCCCGCTGGAATAACCAGCCTCATAACCATCCGCATATCCACGCCGACGAGTTTTCTTCTTTTCCGTTACAGCCATGCTGTCTCTCCTTTCTAGGCGAGTGCAATATCCAACAGTTTCGACAGCCTAGTTGCGAATGTATGTTCCTTGATGGATCTGCGCAAGCCCTTCGTGACGATGCGCATCCTGTCCTCTTCATGCGTCAAATAATATTGCATTTTCTGAACAAGTTCATCCGGGGTATCAAAGGTTTCGATATCCTGACCGGGGGTGTAGTATTGATCGAGATCGTGGCGATGATCCGTAATTTGCAAAGTCCCGCATGCCGAGATTTCATACGTTCTCGGATTAATCGAGAAACCGGGAAGGTTCCTGCTATTTTTATTGTAGATTTCATCAAAGGTAAGACGGTGTATATTAATAACAATTTTGGCCCCATTGTAATACTTCACCGATTCTTCGATCGGAACCCAGTGCAGCTTGATCCCCGCCTGGAGAAGAGCGTACTGATTGAGTCGGTCCCAGAGCGCTCCGGCCAGCATCACCTTTTTGTCCGCTAGAAAGGGCGTGATACGGTCAAAGAGAGCAATCCGATTCGGAAACCCATTGCCGATAAAGCAAATATCGCTTTGGTAGGCAGGACCGACGTGCATCGGTTTAAACACATCCGTATTGACAGCAAGAGGCAAATAGTGAACCTGCCCGCAGCCAAGTTCCCGATAGAATGCAATGCAGCTCAATTCATGCGTGAACACATAATCATAATGAGGAGCAAGCGAGGCTGTATGGTCCGTAAAATACGGATCGTCCGCAAACCAAATAGCTGTCTTGATCCCCATATTCCTTACCTGGTCGATATGATTGGCGTGATCTTCCGGAAATACATGCAATCCGTTCATGACTAGCACAAGATGGGGGCGAAGCTCTCCGGCCAAGCGCAGCATCTCAGCCGCAGTGGCCGTGTGAGCCTCGAGCACCGTCTTCTGCAGCCCAGCCGTAATGCCCCCGTCAATCGCATCGAAGCCTTGGACGATGAATAAAACCTTTGCCTCCTTCAGCGGCACTGGAGCAGGTTTTACAATATCAAGAATCGCTTGACATCGTCCTACACGAAGTCCGTGCTCTCTGCCAGCTTGAAGCCCGCGCTCCCTGCCCTCCGCAGAAACAGCTGCAATTGCCTTGCTCATTTCACGCCCTTCTTTCTGTCGTAGACGGGTAGTTGTAATCAACGTGCAGGAAATAATGAAGCGCCTCTTTCCAATCCCGCATAGGTGTAAATCCGTTGCCGAGGATCGCTTTATGGGCAAATGCCGAATTCATCGGCCGCGGAGCCGGCAGTGGAAATAGATCCGATTGGACGGGCACTAAAGGAACATGATCCAAATGAGCGTACTTCAATATTTCCGCTGCAAATTCATACCGGGAGCACGATCCCTGGTTGGATGCATGATAAATGCCGAACCTGTCGGTCTCAATTAGTTCCTGGATGAACACAGCTAAATCCAGACAATACGTCGGTGAACCAAACTGATCGTCAACCATAGAGAGCGGACCGCCCGCCTGTGCCTTTTCCAACACTTTAGTCACAAAATTATTGCCTTTGGTGCCATACAACCACGAGGTCCGAACAATAAAATGCCGGGTACACGTCATACTCACGAATTTCTCGCCTAACAGCTTGGAACGGCCGTACACGTTATTCGGGTTCGTCGTATCTATTTCATCATAGGGGGAGCCTTTGGCCCCATCGAAAACATAGTCTGTGCTGACGTAGACGAGCTTGGCGCCAATCTGTTCGCACGCCTTCGCCATATGCAAAGACCCTATGGCATTGATTTGATAAGCAAGCTCCGTCTCTGACTCCGCCTTATCCACATTCGTATAGGCTGCCGCATGGATGACCACATCCGGTTTCTCAGCTGCAAGGAGCGCTGCCACCTGCTTGTCATCACTTACGTCCAACTGCTCTCTGGTCCATGCGGTTACTTCATGCAGAGGGGCTAACACGCGCGTAAGATCGTAGCCTAATTGTCCTCCAGCTCCGGTAATGGAAATTTTCATGGGGCGTCAACTCTCTTACTTCCGTGATAAGAACCATCGGCAATTCGTGCCAGCCATGCCTGCTCTCGTAAATACCAATCTATCGTTTTCTCTAATCCGGTTTCGAATGTGTGGGAAGGCGTCCATCCCAGTACCCGGTGAATCTTCGCCGTATCCATCGCATATCGACGATCATGTCCGAGTCGGTCCGGTACATATTGGATCAACTCCTCTGATTTGCCAAGCTTGCTTAAGATGCACCGCACAATGTCGATGTTCGTCCATTCGTTTCGGCCGCCGATATTATAGACTTCGCCGGGGACGCCATCTTCAATGACCCGTCCGATAGCTGCGCAGTGATCTTCTACATACAACCAATCCCGCACATGCAAGCCATCGCCGTATACGGGAATGGACTCATCGTGAAGCGCCCTTGCAATAATGAGCGGAATCAGCTTTTCCGGAAACTGTCTAGGGCCGTAGTTATTGGAACAACGGGTGATGACTGCTGGAAAGCCATACGTTTCAAAATAAGCTCTGACCAGCAGATCAGAACCAGCTTTGCTTGCCGAGTAAGGACTGTTTGGAGCCAGTGGCGTCGTTTCGGTAAAAGCCCCCTCCAGACCAAGTGTTCCATATACTTCATCCGTGGATATATGAATGAATTTCTTCACCTGATGCTGCCGCGCCGCCTCCAACAAGGTTTGCGTGCCAAGCACATTCGTAAGTACAAAAATACCAGGGTTATGAATGCTTCGATCCACATGCGACTCCGCCGCAAAGTGAACAACGACATCGACGCCTTTCCCCAAAAGCTCATTCAGAAGTGCCGTGTCACCGATATTTCCGTGCACAAATTCATAGCCAGGCTGCTCATCCAGCGCTGTAACGTTGTCCGGATTTCCTGCATACGTTAGCCAATCCAAGTTAATCAACCGATCTTGCGGATGGTGCTCTTTCCAATAATGAAGGAAGTTGCTGCCTATAAACCCCATGCCGCCAGTTACTAGAATCACCGACATTAGCTATCCTCCTTTCGTAGAAAAAGAGTGGCCTGGAAGAGCGATTCATGCGTACCTGCATCAATCCACCAGCCGGATAAGACCTGATGCTTAAGCAAGCCTACAGCGGCATAGGCATTATTCACATCCGTAATCTCCAGTTCTCCCCGATCCGAGGGAGCCAGTGTTTTAATGATGTCAAATACAGTGGAATCGAAAAAGTAAATACCTGTAACCGCAAACGATGATTTGGGATGCTTGGGCTTTTCCGCAATGCTTTTAATAATGCCCCCCTTAATCTCAGGAACGCCATATCGCCTGGGATCATCTACCTGCTTTAAAACGACCATTGCTCCCTCTTCCTGGGATGCATAGGCATTTATGAAAACCTCTAAAGAATCCTCGAATAAATTGTCGCCAAGAATAACGACAAACTTTTCGCCGGTGTGCACATACTCTTCAGCAAGTCCAAGCGCCTGCGCGATTCCTCCTGCTTTATCTTGAAGCTTGTAAGTAAGACGAACACCGAATTTCTCGCCACTTCCCAAATAATCCAAGTACAAACCTGCGGATTGCTTACCTGTGATCAGCAGTATATCTTGTATGCCAGCTTTGCTTAATTTCTCGACAGCATATTGGATCATCGGGAGATTACCGACCGGAAGCAAATGTTTATTGATGATGTTCGTCAGAGGACGCAAACGGCTGCCGGTTCCTCCTGCCAGTACAACACCCTTCACAAGGCATACCCCTTTCCAAGCAATATCATCGTACATGTGGACACATCCACTTCTTTAATCATATGCTCTCGTGATAGTTGGAAATTGGACGAATACCGCCGAATCGAAAATTGGTTGTTCAACTATGCGAAATAATGGCAAGCCCCCCTATTTATAACGCAAAATAACGGCAAGGCCGCAAAATCAGCGGGCACATGCCGTTTTCTATATCCAAGCGAAGCACTTTTTAATTTTTATGACCAATGGCAATCCAGTTTACAATGCCTTGCTGATCCTGCGAGTACTTCGCACGTACAACCGAGATCAACGCGGAATCGACTGATTTGTGTTTTATAGACACATAGCAGGCAGGATGATTCGTCATTGCCGTTAACACGTAACATTCATCCGCAAATTTCTCTTCGAAGATCAGCGTAACTTCGATGCTTTCATCCTGGATTTTCATTTCAAAAGGCGAAAGCCCGAACTGCTGCAGCGCATTCTTTTGCGACGAGGTGGTTTGAAGAACATTGCCGGCTAACTTCGTCAGCGTGAGCGCTCCGTCTACCACGTGCTCATTGCCCACGCTTCCTGAGCTCAGCTTCGTTCCGTGAATGCTGCCGGACACCAGCTTCGCTCCATCCACGGCCCCATCTGCGATATGATAGCTGCTGATGATGCCAGGCGCCAGCTTGCTCCCATCAATACTGGCAGCTGCCAGCTTCGAGCCAAACAGCGCACTGTCAGCCACATGGATGCTGGAGATTGAGCCCGGCGAAAGTTTGCTGCCATCGATACTGCTTGCTGCAAGCTTCGTACCATCCACAGCGCCTTCGGCCAAGTGACCGCTGCTCACAGCTCCCGCCGTCAGCTTGCTGCCGTCCACGCTGCCTTCGGCCAGCTTCGCTCCATCCACGGCCCCGTCGACCAAATGGCCGGTGTTCACCGCTCCCTCCATCAACCTGTTGCCGTCCACACTATTCGCCGCAAGATGATAGCTGCCAATAGCCCCAAACACCAGTTTACTGCCATCCACACTGCCTGGTGCGAGCTTCGTGCCGAACAGCGCACCTTCAGCTAGATGTTCACTGCTTACCGATCCTGGCGCCAATTTACGGCCGTCTACACTGCCTGCAGCCAGCTTGCTGCCGTCTACGCTGCCATCGGCCAGTTTGGCTCCTTCCACAGACCCATCGGCGAGGTGATCTCTGCTTACCGCTCCTTCCGCCAGCTTAGTTCCGTCCACACTGCCTTCGGCCAGCTTGGATCCCTCTACAGCGCTATCTGCGAGATGGCTGCTGCTTACTGATCCTCTTGCCAGTTTGCTGCCATCAACACTGCCTGGCGCCAACTTCACTCCTTCTACGGCCCCGTCGGCGAGATGCTTACTGGACACAGCCCCTGCACTCAGCTTACTTCCGTCTACACTGCCTACCGCCAGTTTCGCTCCGCCCACAGCTCCGTCGACAAGATGAGCTTTGTCTACAGCCCCGGGTGCCAGCCTGCTGCCATCCACGCTGTCTACGGCCAGTTTCGCTCCATTCACGGCACCGTCGACAAGATGAATGCTGCCCACAGACCCGACTGTCAGCTTGCTGCTATCCACACTGCCTGCGGCAAGCTTCGCACCGTCCACAGCACCGTCTGCCAAGTGAGCGCTGTTCACAGCTCCCGCGGTCAGCTTGGTGCCGTCCACGCTGCCTTCGGCCAGCTTCGAGCTATTCACTGCACCGTCAGTCAAATGGTCGGTACTCACGGCTCCGGCAGTCAATTTGCTGCCATTTACACTGCCAGCCGCCAGCTTCGGCCCAACCACTGCACTCTCAGCGAGATGATCACTAATCACAGCGCCAAATATCAACTTACTGCTATCCACACTGCCAGCCGACAAATGATAACTGCTTATAGCTCCCGACGCCAGCTTGGTGCCGTCAATGCTGCCTGCAGCCAGTTTTGCACCGAACAACGTGCCATCCGCGAGGTGATCGCCGCTCACCGCACCAGCTGTAAGCTTGCTGCCATCCACACTGCCTGCAGCAAGCTTCGCTCCATCTACCGCACCGTCTACGAGATGGCCGTTGCCTACCGAGCCATGTGTCAGCTTGGTGCCATCCACGCTGCCTGCTGCTAGTTTCGAGCTATCGACGACACTATCTGCGAGATGAAAGCTGCTAATCGCGCCAGCCACAAGTTTACTGCCATCTACGCTGCCGGATGCTAATTTCTCGCTAGTGACGGCACCCGCAGCCAGATGCTCACTGGTAACCGCACCTTCGACAAGTTTACTGCTATCTACACTGCCTGGTGCCAACTTCGCTCCATTGATGGCACCGATAGCAATATGATCGCTGTTTACAGAGCCCGTCACCAGCTTGCTGCTGTCAATGCTTCCCCTTGCCAGCTTCCCGCCGTTAACCGCACCGTCTATAATATGGTCACTCGTAACAGAACCATGTGCCAACTTGCTGCTATCCACGCTGCTCTCTGCAAGCTTATGACCGTCTACCGCTCCCGGGGCTAGATGTCCCCCGCTCACAGCGCCTTCAGCCAACTTCGTTCCGTCCACCGCACTGTCTGTCAAATGTTCACGGCTGACTGCGTTAACGGCAAGCTTGCTGCCATCTACACTGCCTGTGGATAACTTTGCTCCCGTTACCGCACTGTCAGTGAGATGCTCATTACTGACTGCGCCTGCAGTCAACTTCGTGCCATCCACACTGCCCGTCGCTAACTTCGCCCCATAGACGGAGCTATCGGCCAGATGATAATTGCTTACCGCACCAATTGAAAGCTTGCTGCCATCCACCGCATTCACAGCAAGCTTATCGTTGTCTACAGCTCCAGAAGCAAGGTGGTCGCTGCTCACAGCGCCCTGCGCCAGCTTATCGCCATTCACGCTGCCTACAGCTAGATGATCGCTCGTGATTATGCCCGCTTTCAGCTTTGTTCCATCTATGCTGTCCTTCGCTAATTTCTCACTATTCACGGCACCATCCGCAAGGTTCTCGCTGCTTACCGTACGTGCTGCCAGTTTCGAACCCGTGACAGCGCCATCGGCCAAGTGACGCGCACTGAACGCCCCTGCAACCAGCTTGCTGCCGTGAATACTTTCGTTAGCTAACTTTGCCGCTGTAATCGCTCCATCAGCGATATGTTCGCTGTTTACAGCTTTCCCTGATATTTTGCGGCTTGTAACACTGGCATCAGCCAATTTAGCCTCTGTGACGGCATCAGCATCTAATTTCCCTGTCGTGACCGAATGATTCTGAAGAATCCAGGCAGACACCGATCCAGCTTGCAGGTGATGCGTTCCGACAGCTCCGTTTGCCAGCTTCTCTTCCGTTACCGCTCCTTGGGCGATCGTCTCTGCTGTAATGGATCGTTCTACGAGTTTGCTGCCTTCCAAGCTGCGGTCGGCGAAAATGCCAAGTGTGATCGAGCCTTGAGCCAAGTGATCTGAAGTAATCACGCCCGGCTTTATATGAACGCTATCAATAATGCTCTCTTGAAGATGACGGCTTTCGACTGTCATCGAGGCAATTTTAGAGCTGGTCACAGCTTCTTCGGCGATTTTACTCGTCGTGATCGTCTGGTCCTGCATGTGTTTAGTCGTAATCGCTTCCTCAGCAATGTGTTCGCGATGAACCGCAGACCAATCAATCTGCTCCTCCCCGATAGCACGGTCTGCCACATGTTCAGAACGGATAACACCCGTTCCCAGTTTTTCTCCGGTAACAACACCATTTTGAAGATGTTCTGTTTGTATAGCCCCCAGAGAAATATGCGATCCTGAAACCGCTCCTTCCAATAAGTGGCTGCTTCCAACAATGCCTTCTTGCAAATGCGCCATTGTGATCGCATCAGGTGCGATTTTATCTGAAGTGACACTTTCTTCCTTCAGCTTCGGCGTGTCGACACTCCCGTCCGCTAAATTCAGATTCGTGACAGCCCCCGCTTCAAGCTTTGCGCTGGATATAGCGCCGTCGGAAAGATGCGCATTTTGGATCGCTTCCTGCTCAATATGCCGCGTCTTAATGGCGCTTTCAGCCAATTTAGTCGAAGTTATGGATTCATCCTGAAGCTTCGAGGTCGAGATGATATTGTCTGCAAGATGCCAATTCTGAATGGCTCCTTGACGAATATGTCTTTCCTCGATAATGCTTTCACTTAATTTAGTTGTCGTTATGGATTCATCTAGAAGCTTTGAAGTAGAGATGATGTTGTCAGCAAGGTGCGCGTTCTCAATTGCTCCGAGGCGAATGTGTTTTTCCTCGATGATATTTTCAGCTAATTTGACCGAAGTAATCAATCCGTCCTGGAGCTTGGCACTTGAAATGATCCCATCTGCAAGATGCGGAGTCTGGATCGCATGCTTGTTAATATGCTTACTTTCTACAATGTTTCCTGCTAATTTAGCAGAAGTAATCGATTCGTCTTGAAGAAGAGCCGTATAAATAGCGCCATCTACAATATGTTCGGAGTTAATCGTATGCGCAGCAATGTGTTGACTGGTAATTGCGCCATTCGCGATATGTTCATTTTGAATAGAAGCTTGCTGCAGGTGTCTCGGCGCAATGGATAGCGAAGCAATTTTCTGACTTGTTACCGCTTGATTGGCCAACTGATCCTCATGTACAGCTTGCGGTGCCAACTTGGCCGTCGTTATCGCCTCGTCCTGCACATGAAAACTCTCCACTGTGCTGCCAGCTAGGTGTGCCGCTACTATTTGGTTTGGCGCAATGTTTCGGCTTTGCACACTTCCATCTGCCAAATGTTCATTGCCTACACTTTCCGCTTGGATATGCACCGAGGCAATACTGGCATTGGCGATTTTTCCTTCCGTCACAGCCTGATCCTTAATTTTATCCGAGGTGACGGATGCATCCGTTAATTTAGCGGTATCGATACTATAATTGGATAGATGCTTCGCTTGCACCGCGCCGCTATGGATTTTATCGGAAGTAATCGCCTGATTGTCGATAAGCTCGCTGGTGATCACCATTTCAGATAAATGCTGCGAGAGAATGGAGCCGTCAGCTAATTTAGAAGAATCGATCGTCTGATCAGCTAGCTTCTCAGAGGTTATGCTGTTAATGAGCAGCTTGCTTCCCGTGATAGAGTGATCTTGTATTTTGTCACCAGAAATGCTCTGCGACGCAATATGCTCGTCATGTATGGCATTGATCGCGATCTTGTCTCCAGTTACACTGGCCGGAGCCAGCTTGGATTGTTCGATGGCGTAGTCCTTAATCGCCCTGGAACCGATACTCATCGGTTTAATTTTACTTTCATCCACCGAACGATTGGCAATCTTTTCCGAGGTGACCGCTTCTTCTACAATATCGTCGGTATATACAACAGGGTTGACGAATTTACCGGTTTTACGCTCCGATAACAGCAGAAGCGGCGGAGCGGGTGTCGCTGTATTTAAAACATTAATGCGCTGAACGGGTTTACCTGACTGAATCGTCTCTGATGGAAGGGAATTGCTTGTTCCTTTCGGCTGCGAGAATGTCTCCGTTTTTTCCTGATTAGCTGAGGCAGGTGTAGGATCACTCTCATCGAGCCATCTCAGCTCATTCGTTTTGGTGCTCACCTTTTGCATATAAGACCTACTGCTCTTACGCTTAGTCATAGGCTCCTCTCCTATTCTCCACGAATTAGTCATTTGCAATATATTCACGCTTGGAGGGAGATGTACGTTAGCCCTTGAAAATGTGCGCTCACCTAGATAAAATGGTCGATTTCCTATCCTGACTAACTGACTCGTGGTACTTGCTCGTTTATTTATGAAGATATGTATGGACGAGCCGCCGCACGGCATCATTCAACAATTCGCTATCAGGTGCGGGGACAGCATCATCCTTTAATTGGTATTTCATCTTCAGCTGCATAATACGTTCCACGCTTTGGTCAATTGTATCCATCGGTATCCGCTTGTCTTGGACAGCTTTCCGAAGCGCCCCAATGACGGTTACGGCTTTGTCATAATCATGACCGACCAGCACGACGTCCGCTCCGGCAAGCACGGCTGTAACCGACGCTTCACCAAGCTCGTTATGCGTGGTGATAGCTCCCATCGTCATGTCGTCGGTGATGATCAATCCCTGAAACCCCATCTCCTGCCGCAGCAAATCCGTCATGATCTTCTTCGACATCGAGGACGGATGCTGGGCATCTACTGTCGGCAGCAAAATATGAGCCACCATCACGGCTTCCGCCTGATTCTTGATCGCTTCCGCGAAAGGAACCAGTTCCAGCTTGCGCAGCCGGGTTACATCATGCTGCACAATCGGAAGCCCGACATGCGAATCAACCGATGTATCGCCATGACCGGGGAAATGCTTCACAACCGGCATCACATGCTGGTCTCGCAGCCCTTTCATCGTCTGAATTCCCATCCTGCTCACGATCGAAGCGTTCGCACCATAAGAACGCTCCCCAATGACGGGGTTTTTCGGATTGCTGTTAATATCCAGCACGGGGGCGAAATCAACGTTTAGTCCGTAGGCGCTCAACTCTTTCCCCAGCATAGAACCTACACCGTAAGCAAATTCCGTGCTGCCCATCCTACCGATCTCTTTGTTCGACGGTGTTTTCTCGATATCATCAGGAAGACGCGTTACTTTGCCCCCTTCTTCATCGACGCCTAGCCATAGTGGAAGTTTGTTCCCTATATTCGTATGTTTCAACCCATCTGCCAGCGAGGCGAGCTGAATCGTGTTTTTCACATTGCTTTTGTACAAAATAATGCCGCCAACATGATAGGTTTCAATCAGCTCACGTGTATGCAGGTTCATGTCTGTCCCGTCAATGCCTGCGAAGATGAGCTGACCGATCTTCTCTTCAGCAGACATTGCCTGAAGTTTAGCTTGGATGGCATCCGCTGCAGGAGCAGAAGCAGCAATTGGCGAGGTTGGCCGCTCCGATGCCTGAAGTGAAGATCGGCTGCTGGCTGCTCCGCCAAAACATCCCGTTAACAGCAACATACTAACGCTGCTCCATAAACTCCACTTGGTCAATATGTGCGCAAATCGGCGCATGGCTTTCACCTTCCTCATTCCATTCGATAAGATAAGCATTGACGGTTTGTGGATGGAAAATACGACATCCTCCTAATGACAGCTCAGGGATAGATATGATATGATAGTTTGCAAGAATAAAGCGTTTTCATTTGGAAAAAAGCAACCCCGTTCGAAAGTCGGGTACGCAAAACCGCGGGTCTACGGCGCTGTTGACGAACGCGCTAGGATAGCCGGGTTACCCTAATCAGTTGCGAATAGTCGCCTGCTTAGGGCGGCTTTTTTGCTTGGTTCGGCCCACATTCATGAACAGGAAAAGAGGTCCGTCTATGAGAAAACCTATGTCCAGGCTATTCACAGATGTACGGCCGCGTCAGAATGAAAGCTTGATCTCCGTTCTGAACCATTCACTGCCCTTGATCGCCGCTCTTGAGCAAATCGCTCGCTGTAAGCACTGTACGAGTATTTCCGAGCCAGCTTCGAGAACACCTGTTCAATGTACCAAGTTCGCCGGGTCCCAAGTTCCGATCTCCGTCAACCTCGCCGCCTGCCATAGATGCGGGGAATATAAGTCTAATTAGAAAATTTTCTCCTAAACAGCCGCTAGGCTGTTTTTTTCTTTCGTTCGCGTCCATCCCCTGCCCCAATCGACAATTGATTCTTTTATCTTTCTGTGGCAAGATTAGCGAAGTAGATCAAAGTCTTTCATAAAAAACCCATGAGTGTATGAACAGGAGTTACTTACCTATGTCCAAACCGTTTTTTCGATTGCTAACCGAACTGTCTTCACGGAAGTGGGTATCGCAGTTGACGGGCGCTTTTGCGAAATCCAGAGCAAGCCGTCTTTTTATTTCCCGTTTTGCTAAATCCTACGGCATACGCATCGAGGATGCGGAGAAACATATCAAGGATTACGCGTCCTTGAACGACTTTTTTACCCGCCGGCTTAAGCCGGGCTTACGTCCGATTCATGAGGATATCAGCCGCGTCGTTAGCCCTGTTGACGCAGCCATTACTGGCATCGGCGATATTAAAGACGGATTGATTTTAAATGTCAAAGGACAGGACTATACGATCGACGAATTGCTCAACCGTTCGCCTCGCACCGTTAATTATAAGAATGGATTCTATTTCGTCTTGTATTTAAGTCCTACCGACTATCACCGCATACATTCACCGATCACAGGCGATGTCTTGGAAAAAGAACACGTTCCTGGGAAAGTGTACCCCGTGAACGAATTCGGGCTTCGTCATATGCGCAGAGTGCTTAGCCGCAACGAACGGTTAATTACGTTCATGCAGCATGAAGCCGGTGAAGTTGCCGTTGTCAAAGTCGGAGCGCTGAATGTAAGCAGCATCCAGTACGTTACCCCATTACCGAACCATCTGGAACGCGGGCAAGAGCTGGCTTACTTTGAATTTGGCTCGACCGTTGTCCTGCTTTTTGAGGATGAGATGTTTATGCCGCGCTCAGACTTGCAGCTAGGCTCCAAAGTGAAAATGGGAGAAGAACTCGGCAGTTTTACAGAAAAATAAGAGAGACCGAGCTCCCGGAGGGAGAGTTCCATGGCTACGACATCTACCACATCTCCGAAACCTAGCTCACACGGTTTGCAAGGAACCGGAGATATCAAGCCGACCGTTTACCGTATTCTTTTTGCCATTAGCCTTGTCCATTTGCTCAATGATTCGATCCAATCGGTCATTCCCGCTATTTTTCCTATTCTGAAAAGTGAAATGGGGCTCAGCTACACGCAAGTCGGCTGGGTGCAGTTCGCCATTAACTTTACGGCATCCATTATGCAGCCTGTGGTTGGTTTATATACGGACCGCAAACCGTCGCCGTACATACTGCCAATCGGAATGTTCTCCACCTTAATCGGGATGCTGCTGCTTGCCTTCGCCCCAACGTACTGGGTCGTTCTGCTGTCCGTATGCTTCGTGGGCCTCGGGTCTGCCGCCTTCCATCCTGAAGGGTCGCGCGTCTCGCATATGGCGGCGGGCGGACGCAAAGGGCTTGCGCAATCGATTTTCCAAGTCGGCGGCAACGCCGGCCAATCGCTCGCCCCGATTATGACCAAATGGATCTTCATCCCGCTTGGGCTCTTTGGCTCCATTTGGTTCACAGGCGTTGCCGCGTTAGCCATCTTGGTCCAATTGTATATCGCGAAATGGTACAAAGGCGTCCTGCAAACAACGCCTGTGAGAGCCAAGGCAAGCATACAGCGCGCAATCAACCCGCAGCGCCGCAAACAATTGCTGTTCGCGATTTCTATGCTCATTTTCCTGGTCTTCGTCAGATCTTGGTACGGAGCCGCGATGAGCGGATATTTCGCCTTCTTTTTACAGGACAAATACGGCTTATCGATCGACAGCGCACAGGATTTCATCTTCCTCTTTCTGGCTGCCGGCGCGGTTGGCACCTTTTTCGGCGGTCCGCTAGCTGACCGCTTCGGCCGCAGAAACGTGATCTTTTTTTCGATGCTGGGATCAGCGCCTTTCGCACTGCTGCTGCCGCATGTGAATTTCACCTGGGCTTACATCCTTCTCGTCATCATTGGAGTCGTTCTCTTATCCAGCTTCTCCGTCACTGTCGTTTACGCTCAGATGCTGTTCCCGGGCAAAGTAGGCACGGTATCCGGCCTCATAACCGGGCTCGCCTTCGGGTTGGGCGGTATCGGCAGCGTCGTGCTTGGGAATCTATGCGATGTCATCGGCACGACCCGTGTGATGGAATTGTGCGCATTCCTTCCTTTGCTGGGTCTGCTCACCTTCTTGCTCCCTTCGGATCGTAAGCTGAAGAAGTGGGCGGAAGAAAGCAATGCGTAGATCTGCTCGTTAATGAACGATTCTGATACAGACCTTTACACGCAAAAGAACCGTCAGGGAAACATTCTGACGGTTCTTTTGCGTGTAAAAAAAAGGTACGCTGATTTCGGAATCTTGCTATTACATTCGCAAATGCGTACAAATTGCCATCGGCAGGGTTATACTGTGGCGGGAGGTGATCAAATGGAGCCAATTGGAAATCGGTTGAATACGTTCAACGAACGAGAATGGCCAAAGCGATGGAATATTGGACTCGCCTTAAATCAAAGAGGGCTGGATTATACGGGGGGCGAGTTTCTGCTGGTGGAGCAGCAGCATGGCGTCAGTACGATCCATTCGGGAACACGAGGTATAGTCTGGGCATTATTTGCCATGACGCAACATAAGGCGAAAAGAGGTAATTAGAGATGAATAATTATGTTTGGAAAATTTATTTGCTTGCATTTGGAGGCTTTTTGGCCGGGACATCGGAGTTCGTCATTGCCGGCATTCTGGAAGTCATCGCGAACGATTTGAAAATCACATTGTCCGCCGCAGGACAACTGGTTACCGTTTTCTCACTTGTATTTGCATTCGGTACCCCCTTATTGGTTGCAGCCACTTCGCGAATCGAACGGAAAACATTGTTAATGATTACGCTTTTGGTCTTTGCTGTCGGTAACTTTTTGCCCGCCTTGGACCATAGGGTCGGAGTCCTGCTGGTGTCACGCGTTATCTTAGCTGTTTGTTCGGGCGTCTTTACGGTGGCCGCCTTAACTCTCGCATCTCACCTAGCGCCACCGGAAAAAAGAGGTAGTGCCATTGCATCCATCATTATGGGGTTCAGTTCGTCGCTAGTTATCGGCGTCCCACTCGGAAGGGTGATAGCGAATTTTTTCGACTGGCACGATTTGTTTATCGGCATCGGTATAGGCGGCATTATGATTATGCTCGGGATCTCCAAGTGGATTCCTAGGCTGGACGGGCAAAAAGCCACTCCGTTAAGCATACAGTTGTCTGTACTTAAAGATCGGAGAGTTAGCAGCGCACTGCTGGTCACCTTTTTCTGGATTATGGGGTATTCGATCGTTTATACGTATATATCCCCCTACCTGCTTACACATGCTCACATGGACCCAGCATGGGTTAGCGCCGGGTTATTCGCATTTGGGATCTTCAGTTTGATAGGCTCTCGAATAGGGGGGTACGGCGCTGATAAATGGGGAGCACCAACTACGCTGATCACGAGTCTTTTGCTTCATGTTCTCGTTTTGGTACTATTTGCTTTTGTGCAACCACCGCTTGCCTTAGTTCTGACGATCATGATGCTGTGGTCCGCCTCCGCTTGGGCGACGGCTCCCGTGCAGCAATTTCGTTTGATTACCTTGGCACCTGGGGCTTCAGAAATTGTACTTAGCCTTAATACTTCCATTCTGCAGGCCGGCATGGCTGCCGGAGCTGCCGTCGGAGGGGCGATTGTGAATAGTTTATCAGTGATATATGTTGGCTGGGCCGGTGCGATAAGTGTACTTGTTGCCTGCTTAACTGCACTTTATTCACTGCGAATAGGGACCAAGTCCAATCCACAGTTGGTCTACGATGCTACGGAAGAACGCGTAATTTGAATTTATTAGAGACGAACGAGCTGTCGAAAATGATTAGCGGTTTTCTCCTTTTTTAACATTCCTGCCAGCGGAGCGAGGCTGCCGATCTTTCCCGCGGCAGCCTTTTGTGATTGTACTATCGTGCCCGTTATTCTACGACGGTATCTTCAAAATCATTTCTATTCAGAATCCAATACTCGCCTTGTTTAGATGTGTAACATAGATTATTTTCTTAAATATTCTTTTCTTCTTAACATAAGCCTAAACCCATTTAATTCCATTACGCCTAAAATATTCATAAGTTTTACCAATTACCATTTTACCATTGGACTTGAACGGAATCACAGACATGTGAATAAACCCCCATATTTGTTTTTCAGCGTTATCGGCGCTCCTCAAGGGAGCGGCGCGAGTTATCGCTGCTTTTCTGTCTCAAGCAGATCACAAAAACCCTTCGCCGTTACTTGAACGTCGAAGGATTTTTACCTGTGTATTGTTTAAACTGGCGGCTGAAGAAGAACACATCCCGATACCCGAGCGCATCCGCGACCTCCGTTACGCTCATCCCCGCGTACTGCAGCAAATGCTCAGCGCGTTCAATCCGCGCGCGAATGATATAAGACTGCACCGATTGTCCAATGAATTCCTTGAACTTCAGCGAGAAATAGCGCGGAGACAAGTTCGCGCGACCTGCCAGCTCCTCCATCGTATGGGGTTTGGCGGCATGCTGGCGCACGTAATTCGCAATCTCGCGAATCGTCTCCGAAAGCCGGTGACCGCCATCTTGGCGAACTTCACGTTCTTCCTCCCGCTCCTCCCGCAGAAGATGAATCATCAACTGCTTGAGCAGCAGCCTGGCTTCCTCGGCCGCACCGAAAAGGCCGGATAACCGCAGCCGTACATAACTCACCAGCAGCGCTTCAAAAGAAAGCTTGTCCCCGACCACCCGGTAAGGAACCGGCAGCAAACCCGGATGCGCTTCATCGGAAAGCGCAAAATGAATATACGTGAGCACAAGTGGCTTCTGCGGATTATGGGTAGCACTTGTATGATGGCCTGGACGAAACAAGAAACAGCTTCCGCTCTGTACGTCGTAAGGCGTATCATCCAGCCACACTTCCCCTTCGCCGCTCCATACATAAAACAAATCATAATTGCTCATCGGATGATCCCGCTTCGCCCATTTCCAGCCAGGCTCACACGTAATCTTGGCAAAGGCTGGCAGCAAACCGAACCGTTCCGGAGATAAGTTCAACATCGCGCTCACCTCATCTATGTCATCTCTTTATTATTACAGGAATGAGCAAACAAGTTCAATATATCCGAGTAAAAAAGAAGCAAGCAACCCGGCTCTCCATCCCATGGATGCGACTGAGTTGCTTGATGTTTAAGATTCATTTCTTATCTTAATCCTGCTGTGTATCCTGAAGCTCGCGTGGGCTTCTGCGTCTTGCAACGCCTGTTTCATAAGCGGCTTCCATAACAGCCTCGCGAACCTTCTCGACGACGGAGTGATTGAAGACACTCGGAATGATGTAGTATTCATTGAGTTCATCGCTACTAACGACAGAGGCAATCGCTTTGGCAGCAGCCAGCTTCATTTCTTGCGTAATGCGAGAAGCACGGCAATCCAGGACGCCTCGAAATATGCCCGGGAAGCACAAAACATTATTAATCTGATTCGGATAATCCGAACGCCCCGTTGCCATCACCCGGACATAAGGCTCCGCTTCCTCCGGCGTGATCTCCGGAGTCGGATTCGCCATCGCAAATACGATCGGATCGGCGGCCATGCTCTTTACATCATCCACTTTTAAGACACCTGGCCCGGAAAGTCCGATAAAAATGTCCGCGCCAACGATGACATCACCCAGCTTGCCCTTTTGCAGAAATGGATTCGTATTGGCCGCATACCATTCCCATGCCGGGTTCGTGTAGCTTTCTCCTTGGACAATCGCGCCTTGCCGGTCAACACCGATTACATTCGTCACCCCGGCAGCGAGGAGCATTTTCGTGCATGCAATGCCTGCTGCCCCGATGCCTGTAATTACCACTTTGCACGATTCCAGCGATTTGCCTACGAGTTTAACCGCGTTAAGCAGCCCCGCGAGGATAACGACCGCAGTCCCATGCTGATCATCATGAAACACAGGAATATCGAGCTCTGCAATCAACCGTTCCTCAATTTCAAAACATCGCGGCGACGAAATATCCTCAAGGTTAATCCCGCCGAATGCAGGCGCAATCGCCTTCACAGTGCGGATAATTTCTTCCGTGTCCTGCGTGTTCAGACAAATAGGGAATGCATCCACGCCTGCCATCTGTTTGAACAACATCGCTTTTCCTTCCATGACCGGCATCGCGGCTTCCGGCCCGATATTGCCTAGTCCAAGCACCGCGGTACCGTCGGACACGACAGCAACTGTATTCCGCTTGATCGTAAGCGAATGCGCCTTGAGTGGATCTTCATGAATGGCCATACAAACCCGGGCGACTCCAGGTGTATATACACGGGACAAATCATCCCGATTTTTAATCGGCATCTTTGGCGTTACTTCAATTTTTCCGCCCAAATGCATCAAAAACGTTTGGTCCGAAACATTGATTAGCCGCACGCCGGGAATCCCGTTTAACGCCGAAACAATCGCTTCCGTATGCTCAGGATCACTGACCTTGACAGTAATATCCCGTGTTGTTGTCGTTTTGCTCGCACGCGTCACGTCAATCGCGACAATATCACCACCGGCATCTCCAATCGCTGTAGCGATTTTACCGAATGTTACTTGCTCTTTATGCATTTCCAAACGCACAATGACACTGGTGCCTCCACCGTTCAACCCTGCCATATCAAGGATCACTCCTAAAGGAAAAATTAATTGACCACATGTTGATAATAGCATAGAAAGGGAATGCTGCCAAAATGAGCATGCGAATGGGGATAAGAAAACGTGTGACATCCGCCATGCGGCGGCGACACAATGCGCGCCCGAGGAGGTGCCGCCGGACCGCCAATTCCCCATGCCCATCGATATCTACGGAACTACGATGCCTTATTCCACGGTGACGCACCTTTTTTCCCCCTGAAGAGGAACTAGGGTGCGTTAAATGTGCCTGAAACCCTCCTAAAGCCCAGCATTTCCTGCTCATAACGCACGGTAGTTCCGCGAAATGTCCCTACAACCGAAAATGCTGCCTCTTAACGCACCTACGTTCCGCTCACCCGTGCAAAAAGACGATCTATCGCAGGACGATCTATCGCAGATCGAGGCGGTATGGGGTGATCCAAGCAGCTGTGACGCTTCCGGATCTTCTACGTCCATCCTCTAATGCTCGTGCCACACGATGCGTGCGGAATCTCTCCGTTCTGCGAGCTCGTTATAATCTATAAGAAAGAGACTGCTCGACAATCGAACAGTCCCTCATGTACTTTATACCTATAGAATTGGCACTGGGATAACAGCAGCCTGATGCGGCTCAATGAGCTTGAGCAAATTTTTAACTTGATTTTTCGTCAAGGACTTGCCTTGTCTTTCATATTGCAATAATGCGGTTAAAATATCGTTAATCGAAGTATAGGTGCCGCTTTTTACGATTGCGGGGAAATCAGCTGGGATTGCATCGGGATTCGGATTTTCTGCATCAGGATCTGTGATCTGATAGGGGTCGTCCTCAGTCCCCGAGCCTCCGCTAATGGCTAATCCACTTTTTAAATGAACAACGGGCCGCACATCAATTGACATCGGAAAAAAGAAAATACGTTTCGTTCTATCAAAAATCGCTGCTATATAAGCATAGTCGTAATTTCCCACATGTACATGCGTAGGGTTCATTAAATACCAGGGAATCAAACTCTCCGAATAGTTAAAAGGAATGTCATGTTGCTTCAATTCATTATACCGTTCATAGGTCAGGAGTCCGACTTTGGTTGAGACATAAGAGTGGCTATTATTTTCGTATGCAGGGTCATATTTCGCATAACCATAGGACTCCGCACCTTCATCCTCGTCTTCATCCTCAAACTCATACGTTAAAGGCGTGTTGTCAAAACTTCCTGTTGTGATCCATTCTTTATGATCCAGACCATTATAAAAGTCATGATTTAAATAATAGGCCAAACTCCCGGAAACATCTTGCTTATAAGTTAATAGCTCTCCGACACTATTCCATTGATACACAGCATCTCCAACATTATTTTTTTCCCATGGCCTTACCCCTAATCCCTCATTTAAAAGCAATTCGCTGCTTTCCGAATCCGTCAAAGTCCAGTCGTGACCGGCAAATCTTACAATAGACCCCCGCTCTGCCTGGTTTAGATACTCTGGGGCAGGTTCTGGTTCTGGAGCTGTATCCGAGAGGATATAGCCGCCGTCGTGATCGGAGAGAGCATACATGGCCGGGTCGACATAAATGACAGGTCGTACGGATCTTTCCACACTCCATGAAATCTGCGGATCAAAGCCGATGGTACCATTCGTGTTTACGTAGTAAACATTTTCGGTAACAGAGTTCGAGGACATTAAGTACCAGCTGTTGGAATACGGAATATACTCATTATTGAATATATGTGCTCTGTTCTCTGCATTCATATATTCCGCTAACGTCAGGAGCCCAACTCGTCCCGTATAAATTTTAGTAGAGTTCTCCGTATCAATCTCCCAGTCTTTCTCTTCAATCCAGCCCGTATTGCCGCCATTTTGAGCAAGGCGTTCAAGAAATTCGTGGTTCAAATAATAGCCTATGGAGCTAGCGTGATCCGCCCCCTGCGTATATGCTAAAGAATCGCCCCAAGCATGCGTTAACGAGGAGTTGACACCGTAATACAGCAATTTGCCATTTGCCGCATCAAGAACTTTCCAGTTTTTCCCGGCATAAGCAATTCTGGCTCCGATGGAGAGTTCAGATACCCTCTTTGCAGGTTCCTCTTCATCCCCCCACGAATTCGCAGCTGATGAATGAAGCGGTCGGATAGTTAAAATCAGCGCCAGTATACTTAGATATAAGACTGCTCTAAACAGATTCCTTTTAAAAATCATCGCAAACTCTCCTATTCTAGTTAATAAGCTATTAACTAGAATTATACACGAAAAACGACAACTTTTGACAACTTGCGCTAAATTTTCATCTGATTTTCTTTCCATACTTGCCACATACGCGCAACCCCGTCGCGCATCTCCTCATCAGTCAGATGCGCAAACCCAAAGCATGCGCCCTCCTGCCCAGCAGGAAGGCCATAACTCCCGGCCTTGCTCCACACAACGCCGGCTTTGCGGCATGCTGCTGCATAGCCGGCGTAGGTGCGGGAGTCCCCCCGCCACCAGCCGAACACATGCAGCCCTGCGTCACTCTCCACCCACTCGAAGAGGGTGGAGAGGCGCTCCTGCAGCAGCGCCTGCAGGAGCAAGAACTTGCTCGCGTACACCCGCCGCATGCGGCGCAGGTGTCGCTCATAGCCGCCGCTCTGCATGAAAGCGGCTAGCGATCTTTGTTCGAGCAGCCCCGAAGGGTGCGGCTCGAACAGCCGCTTCGCGGCCACAAAAGCGGCGTGCAGCGCATCCGGCAGCACGACATAGCCGATGCGCAGGTCCTGCAGCATCGTTTTTGAAAAAGTGCCGATGTAGACCACTCGGCCCTCCTGGTCCAGCACCTTGAGCGGCTCAATCGGCCGCCCGCGGTGCCTGAACTCGCTGTCATAATCGTCTTCGACGATGACAGCGCCTTGCTCTGCCGCCCAGCGCAACAGCTGGCGGCGGCGCTCCAAGCCCAGTACCGCCCCCGTGGGAAACTGGCGGCTGGGCGTCACGAACAGCAGCCGCGCGTTCCACGGCTGCGGTACAAGACCTTGCCCGTCCACGATTCCCGGGACGGGGACTCCGCCAGCCGCCAGCACAGCGCGGCTGATACCGCCATAGCCCGGGCGCTCCATAATAACCGGGTCGCCCTCGTTCACAAGCACTTGGGTCAGCAGCGCGATCGCCTGCATCGACCCATTGACGATGACGATGCGCTCGGGGCGCGCCTCGATTCCGCGCATCCGCCTCAGGTGCTTTGCGATCGCTTCGCGAAGCGCATAATGCCCCTCGGCGACATGGGCTTCCTCTAGCGGCGACTCTGTCATTCGCCGCACCTGCTCATACATGCAGCGGTTCCACAGCTCCCTCGGGAAATCATCCATCTGCGGGTGACCAATCGTAAAGGACACCATTTTTCCTTGACGCTCTTGCTCTTGCTCTTGCACTTGCTCCTGCTCCTGATCTTGCCCTTTCTCCTGCTCCTGCTCTCGCTCTCGCTCTCGCTCTCGCACCCGCCCTTGCTCTCGCTCCTGCTCCTGATCTTGCCCTCGCTCTCGCCCTTGCCCTTGCTCTTGCTCTTGCTCTCGCTCTCGCCCTTGCCCTTGCCCTTGCTCTCGCTCCTGCCCTAGCTCCACCCCCTGCTCATCCCCACCTCCAGCAAGCCCCCGCTCCAATCCACTCTGCTCACAAACCCGCGTCCCCCAAATAGAGAGCGTAATCTCTCTGCCAACGATCTCCTCACGGTTCTCTTGGCCTCCGGCATAAGCGACGAACGTTCCTTTTCCAACATCTGCCTGCAAATATCCCTCTGCGATCAGCATCTCGTATACTTGATTGACCGTTCCCCGCGATAAGCCATACATCCCAGCCAACTCCCGACTGGAAGGCAGCTTTGTATGGAGTTTCAGCTTATTTTGCAAAATCCCATCATGCAGTGCATGATAAAGCGCCGCATATTTCGTTGTATATTTCGCCTTAAATGTTGAGTAAGGAATATGAAAGTCCATTTCTGATCCCCCCGCCACCCTCATATTTTCCTATCCTGTTTGCTCTGTCATTGTTCAAAGCAGAACAACGATTCGCCATTATAGCAACATTTCGCAACAGGCAGCACGAACGTCTTCACACAACTCCAAATTGGTCTATATATTTAAAATAAAATTGGATCTTTTTATAATACCATCAATCCGTTATGCTAGCTAAAATAACACAAAACCATCTGGCCGATAAGGAGCAAATTTGATGATGAACATACAACCTCTCACATTGGAAGGCACCCAGGTAACCCTGATGCCCCTGCAGGAATCGCACATATCCGAATTGACAAAAGCCGCCAATGATCCGCTTATTTGGGCCTATATGACTCCGCTTCCCCAGAAGCAGGATGTCCAACGTTTTGTCCGCCAGGCACTGGAAGAACAGCAGTCGGGGCTCGGTCTCCCGTTTAGCGTTTATGACAAGGGGTCGGAACGTATTGTCGGCAGCACGCGGCTATTCGAAATATCAACAGCTCACCGGCAGTTGGAAATCGGACACACCTGGTACCATCCTACCGTATGGCGTACGCGCATCAACACAGAGTGTAAGTACTTGCTGCTGCGCCATTGCTTTGAAACTTTGGGAACCGTCCGGGTTCAACTCAAAACCGATCTTCGAAATGTGCGCTCCCAAACAGCGATTGCACGACTCGGCGCCGTACAGGAGGGAATCTTACGTCAACATCGCATTCTGCAAGATGGCTACATCCGGGACACGGTGATGTTCAGTATAATCGCCTCCGAATGGCCTGAAGTGAAGCAACGGCTGGAAGGCTTTTTGAGTCAAGTATATGTCTGATCACCATCTCGAAAAAATTTGTTCAACGCCGTGACGTACACCCATGATAATGGTATAATAACTCCTAAAAATGAATAGCTCATTGGAAGGAATGACCGAAATTATGAATCCTCTGGCACGACAGTTAAACGAGACCTTGGAACGTGAAAACCCTCACGTGTATGCAATGCTTTCCGCATTAGGCAAATCGATTTACTTCCCTAAGGAGGGCATTCTCAGTCAATCTGCTGAAGCGAAGGCGAAAGCCAAGAAGTTCAATGCCACGATCGGAATTGCTATCGAGAATGGTCAGCCCATGCACCTGAAGGTGATCCAAGACACTCTTTCCACCTACGCGCCAAAAGATATATACGAATACGCACCACCTGCCGGAAAACCAGAATTACGGACCGCATGGCGCAAAAAAATGCTTGAAGAGAACCCGAATATCGGCGATAAGCTGATCGGTAATCCGATTGTAACGAATGCCTTAACGCACGGTCTCAGCATCGCTGCCGACCTGTTTGCTGATGCTTCCGATGCCGTCATTATCCCTGATAAAAATTGGGAAAACTACGAGCTTACTTTCGAAATCCGCCGCGGCGCGCAAATTGTCAACTATCCGCTCTATAACGAACAGATGAGGTTTAATGCTGCGGGACTTCGCGAAGCGCTTCTGGCACAGAAATCCAAAGGCAAAGCGATCGTCGTCCTGAACTTCCCGAATAACCCGACAGGATATACACCGGACGCTCAAGAAGGCCGTGAAATCGCGGCAGCAATCCTGGAAGCCGCGGAAGCAGGCATCAATGTGGTTGTGCTGACCGATGACGCTTACTTTGGTCTTTTCTTTGAAGGCTCCATTCATGAGTCGCTGTTTGGACAGCTGGCAGGCCTGCACCCGCGCGTGCTCGCTGTTAAAGTTGACGGCGCTACGAAGGAAGAATACGTTTGGGGCTTCCGCGTTGGCTTCGTCACATATGCTGGCAACAGCGATGCTTTGCTCAGTGCACTGGAACAAAAAACGATGGGGATTATCCGCGCTACGATCTCCAGCGGCCCGCATCCATCCCAAACCTTTGTCCTGCGTGCTCTGAATTCTCCTGAGTTCAATCAGCAAAAACAGGAAAAATACGAAATCATGAAAGGTCGCGCGAACCGCACCAAATCGGTTCTCGATAGCGGCAAATTCAATGATGCTTGGGACTACTATCCTTTCAATTCGGGTTACTTTATGTGCCTGAAGCTGAAAACCGTCGACGCCGAAACACTTCGTGTTCATCTGCTCGACAAATGCGGTATAGGCACCATCGCCCTTGGTGAAACGGACCTGCGTGTTGCGTTCTCCTGTATTGAAGAAGCCAACATTGAAGAGCTGTTTAACCTTATTTATCAAAGCGTGAAAGAGATAGAAACCGTAACCTCCAAATAATTTAACCTAAGAAGAGCCTGAGGCTGTGCCTCAGGCTCTTCTCTACACCCATACGTTTGAGAATAGGGAGGAAATTGGGTATGGGGTTCCAACCGCTATTGCTTTTCCACCCCATATCCATTCTCTTTTCTTTTCTTTTCTCTTTTCTTCTCTTTTCTTCTCTTTTCTTCTCTTTTCTTCTCTTCTACTTTGTTTTGCCTTCTACTTCTCTGTTTCCTACCCTGTCTTCCATCGGGTATTCCTATCCATGGACACCCCTGTAAGAGTAAGATTCCGGGTACATTTCGCCGATTTCGCCTCCGCAAACTTCGCTAGAAAACCGAGGAGGTGCTGCCGGACCGCCAATCCCCCATGCGCAGCGATATCGACGGAACTACGATGCCTTATGCCACGGTAACGCCCCTTTTCTCCCCTTGAAGCGGAACTAGGGTGCGTTAAATGAGCAAAAGTGTGCCGAAAACCCAGCATTTCCTGCTCATAACGAACGGTAGTTCCGCGAAATGTGGCTACAACCGAAAATACCGCCTCTTAACGCACCCACGTTCCGCTCGCCCGTGCAAAAAGACGATCTATCGCAGATTGAGGCCGTATTTCAATACGCCAAACCGCTGTAACACTTCCGGATCTTCTACGTCCATCCTGTCAATTGCTCGCACCACACAATACGTGCGGAATCTCTCCGCTCTGCGAGCTCGTCACACACATACCTGACGACATATACTTTCTGGCGTGTTAGAAAGGTTATCCCTAACGCTCTAATTCTGTAGAGGATTTAAACATTTGTTATTAACATAAACAGCCCGTACTAAATTCGGTCAGCTTTTATAAGTAGAATCTTCTATTTCTCCATTGAGCTGATTGGCGTAATGGCGCATCAAATCGGTATCGGAATAATTCTCCGCTTCCATGCTTGCTTCTGTGTCAGTTGTTTCGCTTTTCTGTAATTCCCTATTTTCAATATCCATCCCGCTCCTCCTTTCTGAAAATAGGATTTCCTTCAGCCAGCTTTTCTATGAAGTCATAAACACCTTTTCCGCCCATGGCGCTGAGGAAGATTTGATATTCGTTTGACCCTGCGCATCCTTATATACAACCGAATCATCAAGAATATCTTGACGGTAAATCGTAGCCCCAATTCCTACAGAAACACGGTCGCCAATACGGCATTCGCCGATGATCGAGGAACCTGGCATCATCGCCACCCGCTCCCCGATCAAGGGATAGCGATCTTGATGAGCGCCTACCGTACAGCCATGGGCAGCCACAAAATAGTTCGAGTACGAGGCTTTGCCCAGGACAGTGCCTGTTGTATGCAGCAGCAGGAAAATATCAGGCAGCTTTGTGTCATACATGCAGTTAAACCCATGCAGCGTTTTATTTGTGTAAAATATTTTATTCGAAGCCGCTTCATGCTGCGTTTGCGTCCATACAGCATTCGACAGAAACCACAAAAATACGGCGTATTGATCCGAGTGGAGATGATTCAGAGCAGGCTCATTTTCCAGCGTATACCCGGGCAGAGAGACATGCCGGAAGCAGTACGCGGTTCGTTCGACCGCTTGCTCAAAGGATGGACGTAAATCAGTAAACTTGAGAGAACGCCGGTCTGGGAACAGCCGATTCATTTGCCGGAATGTGTACGATGCAAAATCATTGTAAGGCAGCGATAATCTCACGTTAATCCACATTCCTTTCTTTCATTTGCCCAGCATGTTTCATATATTTTTCAGCTAATTTCTGGATCAGCGCCCCACTGTCTGAGGCTTTAAAGTCAAATTCATTGCGAATCAAGTTAATGGCTATCTCCGGAAATATAATCGTTCTGGCCGAATCTGCCACTGTTACTTCGCATCCTGTAAGTTCTATAATCCACTCCACGATTTCCCTGTTGGATGTGTTAACGCCACTTGCCACATTGTAAATCCGTGATTTACCCGCTTCTGATATTTGGATCAACAGCTTCGCTACATCTTCGACACCGATGTAATCTTTGGATGAATTCAGTGTTGTATGAAGCTCGATACGCCCGCTCTCTAGCGCATCGCGAAGAAGCGCATACAGAAAGTTGCCGGAATTGTAATCATCCCCGCATACATTAGACACTCTGGCGATTTTGACATTCGGCCTGCCAGCATGCAAGCAAAGCGTTTCTCCTGCTAGCTTGGAGAGATGGAACAAATGATCCGGATCCTGCGGATTGACCGCCAGAGTCGCCCTTTCATCTGCATGTGAACACCCCAAGTAAATACGGGTTGAGGATACGTAGACGAAAGAGTTGAATGTTGCCTTCTCCAGCAATTCACTAAGAAAGCTGACATGAGACCGCATCGTGTCAAACGGCCGCTGCCGAAAGTCAGACGTTACTCCCGCGCAATAAATTACTCGGCCTAACGGTTCCCGAAACAAAGCCGAATCCCCTTTTTCCGGAGCAAAGCACGCCAATTGAAAGCTCTCCAAAGCTTTGACGATGTGCTGCCCGATGAAGCCCTGAGCACCGATGACGGTCGTTCTGGCAGATAGATTATCATTCATTCGCGGCACCCTATTCTTCTAGTCGGGACGCCAACGTTGATGGAATACGGCTCCAGCTCGCCTTTAACAAGCGACCCCGCGCCAACGACACACCCTTGGCGCAAGTAAGCGCCGTCGAGTATAACGGTCCCTGCCCCGATCCATACATCGTCCTCGATCACAATGCCCCCCTTGCTCGGCATAAATCGCTGCTGAACAATCGGCAGACGGCTTGACCGGTATTCGTGATTGACTGGAGCTAACGTGCAATTGGCGGCGATCAGCACACCACGGCCGATTTGAATTCCGTTCCCGCTGTAGATGACCGTACCCGAATTGACGTAGGAGCCACGGCCGATTTGCACGTCGCCATCGCCACCAGCAGGTTTAATTTTAACAAAGGAATCGATCACAACCCCGTCCTCGATCCATATACGTGAGCCTCTAACCGAGTCTTCAATGTCGGCAAGTGCCGATATGCGCGCTTTCTCCGAAATCATCAGCACCAATTTTACTCCTCCTCCCACAGCGCAAACTGCCGATCCCGCTCACTGATAATGACGGTTTCCATGGGTATCCACTGGATACCAAAGGCAGGGTCATTCCAACGAACTCCTTTGGCGCTTGCTGCATGATATCGTTGCGACATCAAGTACGTTACTTCCGTATCATCCTCTAACGTCTGAAACCCATGGGCTACGCCCTCAGGAACATACAGCATGCGATGGTTCTCAGAAGTAAGTTCAATCCCATACCACATCTTATAAGTGTCCGAATGGGGCCTAATATCAACGATGACGTCATAAACGGCTCCATTTGAGCAGCGGACTGTTTTGGCTTCTTCGAAAGGAGCTTCCTGATAATGCAATCCTCGCAGCGTGCCTCTTTGTTTATTGTAAGAGATGCCGCTCTGCGCCACATGCGCATTTAACCCATGTATGGTGTATTCCTCCTTGCACCAGGAGCGAGCGAAGAAGCCTCTCTCGTCACAAGAAGGTTCGATGTCGATTAGATAAGCGCCACAGATGCCTGTCTTGGTAACTATCATCATCACCACATCTCAATCTTTGGGAGCCATACGGCGGATTTGCCGCCCCAGCCGCGAATAGCTGCCAGCTGCCCTGCTATTTCATCTTTGAGATTCCACGGCATAATCACGACGATGTCCGGTTTTGTTTCACTCAGATGCTCCGGCGGATAAATTGGAATCAACGTTCCCGGTAAGAGGAGCCCTTGCTTATAAGGGTTACGATCCACGACATAATCGATCATTTCCTTGCCGATGCCGCAATAGTTAAGGAGCGTGTTGCCTTTTGCCGGAGCGCCGTAAGCAGCGATAGTCTGACCTTTGTTTTTTTGACTCACCAAAAAATCCCATATATTTCTTTTAATCTGAGCGATCCTGCTCGTAAATGATGTGTAGGTTACAATCTGTAGAAGACCAGCTTCTTCTTCCAGTTGCAACAACCAGCGAACGCGCTGATCCATTTCTTTCGTTGCATCGTCCGTATGTTTAGCATAAATGCGCAGCGATCCGCCATGTGTGGGCAACTGCTCTACATCGAAAATCGTTAAGCCATGTTCAGCCATCAACCGTTGGACGGTATGCAAAGATAAATAAGAAAAGTGCTCATGATAAATCGTGTCGAACTGATGGTATTTAATCAGCTGCAGCAAATGCGGGAACTCCATTGTCAGTGTGCCGTTATCCTTAAGCAGTATGTTCAAGCCGCCTACAAAATCGTGGAGATCCGGAACGTGAGCCAGCACATTGTTGCCGATTAACAAATCAGCTTGCTTATCTTCCATGCATAATCGCTGTGCGAGCTCTCTCCCGAAAAACTCGGTTATGACTGGAATGCCTTTGCCTGAAGCAGCTTCAGCAACATTACGGGCTGGTTCAATACCAAGCGTATCTATGTCAGACTCTCGAAAATATTGCAATAAGTAGCCGTCGTTACAGGCAATTTCCACCACAAGCGGGTGGGTCTCGGTCATTCGTGACACATCGTGGAACCCAAGCTTTGTCATCATCATCTCCGCATACAACTTCGCATGCTCCAGCCAGCTGTCGGAATACGAGCTGAAATAGGCGTATTCGCCGAAGATCTTTTCCGGCAGCTCGACTTGTTCAAGTTGGACGAGGAAGCATGTGCCGCAAACATAAGTGTGCAGCGGATAAAACGAGAGGGGACGCCCCGTTTCCTCCGGTTTCACGAAATGATTGGAGAGCGGTGACAAGCCGAGATCAATGAATGTTACGGTCAAAAGCTCTCCACAACAACGGCACAGTTTAGTCATTGGACCGAAACAGCTCCTTTAATAATCATGCGAGCCAACTCGCTACATGGTATTCAAACCTCTAAACGCTCGTAGGCTTCTATCTGCCTTAAAGTCATTTCTCTAACATCTGCACCACCTGCATACGTCTGATACCAATCCACGGTCCATTGAATTGCCTCTTTCGTGTCTAAATGCGGCTTCCAGCCAAGCCTTGACTTCGCTTTCGAACAGTCCAACGCCAAATAGTGCGCTTCATGCGGCTCCTTCCGATTGCTGGACTTAGCAGGCTGTGCCTCTTGCAGAAGGGAAAAACGATCCCCCCAGCATGTCAGCAGCTCGCTTGCCACTTCCCCAACGCTCATTGGCCGAACGGTATCCGGCCCGAAGTTCCAGGCTTCAGCCAATCGGCCTCCTTCGGCATACATTTTCTCAGCGAGCAGCAGATAACCGTGCAGAGGGTCAAGTACGTGCTGCCAGGGCCGAACGGCTTCCGGATCACGCACCGCTCGGGGTTTCCCATCCAGAAGGCCTTTGATAAGGTCTGGCACAAGCCGATCCTGCGCCCAGTCGCCACCTCCAATCACATTGCCGGAACGAACAGTGGAAAGTGCAATGAGCGAGTCGCTGAAAAAGGATTTGCGGTACGCATCCGATACGATTTCCGCACACGCTTTACTCGCACTGTACGGATCGTAACCCCCTAATCGATCTTCCTCGCGGTACGGCCATAGCCTTTCGCGGTTTTCATAGCATTTGTCGCTTGTCACGTTAATGACAACCTTTACCGTATCGTTAGAACGTGCTGACTCCAGCACGTTGGCCGTTCCGATAACGTTCACAGCAAACGTCTCCACCGGTGCCTGGTACGAGACCCGGACTAAGGGCTGCGCCGCAAGGTGAAAAATAATGTCAGGCTGACAACGCTTCACAGCATCGTTCAACCGAAATAAATCGCGTACATCTCCTTCAATGGATGTAATCCCATCCTCCACGCTTGCCTGCATGAATAAACTTCGGCCCTCCGCAGGCAGCAAAGCATAGCCGGTAACACTGGCCCCAAGCCGCTGTAACCAAAGCGATAGCCAGCTCCCTTTAAACCCCGTATGCCCAGTAATCAATACCCTTTTCCCCAACCAGAACGACACAGCTACCACACCTTCCAGGGCGCCTTCGAGGAACTCCACCATTCCTCCAGCAGCAGCTTATCCCGCATTGTATCCATAGGTTGCCAAAACCCGCGATGTCGGTAACCAGCCAATTGACCGCGATTGGCCAGACGTTCAAGCGGTTCCAGCTCCCAAATCGTCGCATCCTCTTCGATGAGTTCAAACACTTCCGGCTCCAACACGAAAAAACCGCCATTAATCCAGCTGTCCTCTCCCTGCGGCTTTTCCTTGAAGCGAATGACTCTGTCATCATGGAGATCAAGCGCGCCGAACCGTCCAGGCGGATCAACGGCAGTCAACGTGGCTAGCTTGCCCTGTTTCCGATGAAAAGAAATCAGATCCTGGATATTCACATCGCTAACGCCATCGCCGTAGGTGAAGCAGAAGGTTTCGTTGCCGATGAACGATTGAATGCGTGCAAGCCTGCCTCCTGTCATCGTTCCCTCACCCGTATCGACAAGCGTTACCTTCCATGGTTCGCTGTAATTATTATGAAGCTCTATTTTATTCGCTGCGATGTCAATCGTGACATCAGATCTATGGAGAAAATAATTCGCAAAATATTCTTTGATTGCGTACCCTTTGTAACCCAAACAAATCACGAATTCATGAATGCCGTAATGCGAATACATTTTCATAATATGCCATAAAATCGGATTCCCACCGATCTCCACCATCGGCTTTGGCCGTGCCGCCGTTTCTTCGCTTAGTCTAGTGCCGGTTCCCCCAGCCAAAATGACCGCTTTCATCCGGGTATCCTCTCCTTCGCTCCAGCACCCTTGAAAGTTTACACAGCGCCCGTTACAATAATAATTTCTGAAACGGAGAGCCGTGCGTCCATGAGAATCTCGCTGCTTTGTGACCATCGTTCCATGATTTGATACAGATCGGCTAATTGTGGATGTATGGGATTTTGAACAAATACTATTTTTTGAATAGCCAACTGTTTGCTTTCAAGCATGGCGAGGAGTGGATGCAGATGAAAAAACGTACTGGATACACGTGGCGCCGAATAAGGCGATCTATCATTCAATGAGCGGGTAATTTCCAGAAAATGAGCGCCATTTTGCATTTTAAAAAGGAATGAACCTCCACGGAGCAGCAGCGAATGAATGTCCTCAATCAGATGATCGATGGGGACGTAGGATTCCAGACCGCCTTCAAACAAAATGATGTCGTATGGATCTGCAGCGTGAGTGCTTTTCAACTCGGAAATCGGTCCATGCGTCGCATTATCGGATACCGTAAGTAAATCCTCCATGTAGGCAAGCTGATCCGTATAATTGGTGATTGTCACTTCACCATAACCGGCCTCTCGCAGCTTGTTGCGCAGTTGCAGCGGCGTCGCTCCACATTTCGTATTGATGCCAAGAATGCGCACCTCGCTCAGCTTTTTTCCAGTCGGCTGAAGCTCTATGCTTTCGAGCGCGGCATTTATCAGATGGAAATCAAAAGCTGTATCGTCCCATGCATCAATGGCGTATTTGCTGTGGAAAATTTCACGGCTGACTTCCAGCGAACGATGGTTGCGCTGATCCTCCCCACCCGTGACAGAGCCAAAATGGTGTGTGAATGTATCCTTGGCGAAAATGAGTTTATATCCCGCTCTGCGAATCCGAAAGGAGATGTCATCATCGGCGAATTCGCCATACTTGAATCGAGGATCGAAATATCCAATTTGTCGGAGCAGCTCTGTCCGTACCATCAGAACGCAAGGCAAGAGCCGGACCCTTTCTTCCCACAGAGCCGGGTTTGAAATGTTATAGCTCTCGGCAAACCGCTGTATGCCCTCGAGATCCGTATCGGGACATTCGATTCGTTGGTTGTTCGACACAGAGCTAGCTCCAGGAGAGACATAACCAATCGTTTCATCCGACTCGATACATGTAAGCAAATTGTCCAGCCAGCCTGATGTGACAACGAAATCGTTGGAGATGCTCGCCGTGTAGGTGCCATCCGCAACGATCAATCCTGCATTAAAGCCATTCACAGGACCGACATTTGCTGTAAGTGTAATTTTTTTGAAATTCGGCAATTGAGCGAAATAATTCCCGGTCTCATCACTGGAACCATTGTTCACCGTTATTAACTCGAAATCAATATGAGAGGTATATTGATAGATGCTTTCGATACACTGCTGGGTATATTCCACGTGGTTAAAAGCGAGCACAACAATGCTGACTAGGGGGCGATTTACTAATTTTGACGATTCGCTGATTTCATTGATCGTCTTAGCAATTGTTGCTTTTTCCGACTCCTCTTCCGTCATGGCCATCGCACGCTTGTACAAGCCTGCAGCCAATGTCGGTTCCTTCTTCAGTCGATATACTTCCGCTAATTTATAATAAAGATCGAAGCGCTGATGATCATAACCAATGCCTTCAATGAGCACTCGCTGCGCTTCATCGAGCTTGTTCTCCAATAAATGGATCTCCGCTTTCCATACATTCATATCCGCATCATGCGGAAAAAGCCCTTCAAATTCGCGAATCAACAGCTTGGCAATATCACTGTGGCCATTATCGAGCATTTCTTTAATTTTCTTCTTTACTTCCAAATGATGTCACCCCATCCGTCTTCCCTATGTCCTGATAAGGCCGCTGCATTTTCGCTATAATCATTGCAATATATGCAGTTAAGTAGCAATGTGTCTTGATATAGCCTTGGAACTTGAGAAACGGGCAACTGGAAACAGTTGCTAGGATGGTTTCTATCCATATCGTGCTCATCTTAATAAACGTATGATGATAGAAAAGAAAGGAGGAGAAAAACAGATGCCAAACTTTTCCGTGTATAATCTGGATCCAAATGAGCTGCAAACTCTCATATTCGGGAGCGACGGAACGAATTCACTTCCGCTCAATACAGACAGTACAGGCCGACTCAATGTAGGCGATGTCAACACGGTAACTGCTATCATGGGAGCGACCATTACAGGAGGAACCGTATCGGCTACCATTACTGCCGGTACGCTGAATGCAGTCGAAGCCGTTACCATTGTTGGCGGTACTGTTTCCGCCACCATTACTGCCGGCACGCTGAATGCTGTGCAAGCCGCTACCATCGTTGGCGGCACGCTGAGCGCTGTGCAAGCCGCTACCATTGTTGGCGGTACGCTGAACGCCGTGCAAGCCGCTACCATCGTTGGCGGCACGCTGAACGCTGTGCAAGCCGCTACCATCGTTGGCGGCACGCTGAACGCCGTGCAAGCCGCTACCATCGTCGGCGGCACGCTGAACGCTGTGCAGGCCGCTACCATCGTCGGCGGCACGCTGAACGCTGTGCAGGCCGCTACCATCGTCGGCGGTACATTAAGCGCGCTACTTGCTGGAACGGTCTCTGCTACCATCCTCGGGGGAACTGTTTCCGCTACGATATTGGGTGGAACCGTCTCTGCTACCATCCTAGGAGGTACGATTACATCAATTTCCCAGAACAACTTTAATCAGTTCAACACCCTTGGAATAACCGTCAGTGGGACTTCCTATACGCCAATAGCAGCAGCTTCACTTACGCAAAGCACATATCCGTACAAGGTTTACTCCTATGTTATTTATAATAATTCCGGTGCGGCTACTGTAAATGCACGTGTGGAGCTTAGCTCGGACGGTGCTCGTTGGATTATCGATCAAACAGTCACCGGGTTGCTGACAGGCGGACTCATTTTGACACCAAATCGATTTACTAAATACACACGGATTTCATTAGCAATGGCTCTACTCGGAACGGCTACTGTGGACGTTTTTCTCGATGCACAAGTTTAAAAGATCATCATAAGATGGAGGATAACGCCCGTTATCCTCTTTTTTTTGGATGGAATGCTTTTAGCCCGGAAAAGGAGTTGCTGCGTATGCCCGATCTTGCTGTTGTCTTGCTCATAGTTGATAATGAGATGCCGGTTTCCATTCAGCAAACCTCATTTCCAGTCATTCTATGTGATTCAGACAAAAGCGCTGCTTGGCAGGAAGTGAAACATCAAATTGTCCAGTCAGGCGCCCCGAAAGTATTCCTGCAATTTTCCAATGAAACAATTGACATTCCCCAACATGCCTGGAATCATATCGATTGGCAGTATCGCCGTTATCGCCGCTTATACGATGCTACGGACATTATCTCATCCGTTTCCCCGCTGGCATGCATCGATCTGGCACCGCCATTGCCTCTGCCTGGTCTTATCCTCGAGGCTAGTGAAATAAGAAGCGATCATCGCGAACGAAGATCCATTGCTGCTAAATTGTTATATTTCTTCGATACTCTTAATTGGGGAAACGTGCACAACATACTTAATGAATCTTCCTTGAAGCCCAATGATCTATTTGCGCTATCATGTTTATATGAAAAAACGAACCGCTTTGAAGAAGCCTATGCCACTAGTCTCAAGGCGCTGTCGCTGGAGAAAGCGGGTCTTAACGAACACGATCTTTCAACGGAACAGGGTCCTGCTCTTTGTGACCAGGCAAGGCTATGGCTCGCGCACGGTGTTCAAGCAGCAAGATGCGAACGATATGAGGAAGCTGCTGCTGCCTTTCAAATGTCCTTTACAGAACGGCAGCATATGGATCCGTTATATTACTGGGCAGATGAGCTTATGCAACAAGGATTCGACGGAGAAGAAGTTCTCGTGTCTATAGAAAAGTGGTTAGTGAAAGATCCGATTAAAGAAGAACGGCTGATTCGTCTTTTGCACCGAATTGGCATGTACAATAAGGCACTGGAACGGATCGAACGTGAGGAAACGGGCATGCAGCATTTGACCCGCATTCGTTTTGACTGCTTAATTCGGATCGGAAGGATCGCCGAAGCTGTGCTGCTGTTCCTTGATCAAGGAGATCCTTATTCGAAGAATCACCCGACGGATGATCTCCTTTGTAGCATATTGTTAGCGGATGATGCAGAACAAGGTATCGTATCATCTCTTTCATCCTACAAGCAGGAGGCACTTCTAGAGCGGGCTATAGCTTTGCACCTGTTTCCGCTGGCAGAGAGGCTGCAAACCTTTAGCCTTTCACCGCTGTCGCTTGCTTGCAGCTTATTTCGGCAAGGTCACGTCATGCGGTCTGCCGCTCTTTTTCTGCGCGCCCTGAAAGACAATACGCTCGATCAGACAGGCTACCGATATTTGGGGGAAATCTTATATTACCGAAAAGCTTACGAGCAAGCATCCGGAATGTTTGAATATTTACTAGCACAATTGCCTAATGATGCATCACTTCGCACTGCCCTTGCACTTGCCTGCTTACGGCAAAGTGAGGCTCTTTTAAACGAATCCATGTATATCTTTCCTTCTTCCGTTTTCTTGCGGGAAGAAGCGAAAAAAGTTGCCTTAGGTATTAAACGCATGGAACAAAGCGATGCTATTACTCGCTGGAAATGGTCAGAGAGGAAAAACTTCCATGAATAAACCTCTCATCTCTCTCTGCATGATCGTTAAAAACGAACAAGATGTTATAGCTCGCTGCTTGCAAAGTGTTAAAGAGGCTGCCGATGAATGGATCGTTATCGATACGGGTTCGACAGACCGAACAATAGACATCGCGCGGAGCGAAGGTGCGTCCATCCATATTCGACCATGGCGTCATGATTTTGCTGCTGCACGCAACGAATCAATTGATCTTGCCACAGGCGAGTGGATCCTTGTACTCGATGCTGACGAATCATTAGAAGAAGGGCAAGGGAAGCAGCTGCGCCAGATTGTGGAAAATGCGCCGGATACGGAAGGTTTTTTTGTGCGAATTGTCAATTACATCGGTTCGGAAACCAACAATTCAGGAGCATCCTCCATCTCTTCCTCCCTGCGACTATTTCGCAACAAGCCAGCCTACCGATATGTGGGTAGAATCCATGAACAGATCGTTCAACCCATCTTATCGGCGAACCCATCTGCACAACTGCTCTATTCCAATATCCAATTGAATCACGGTGGGTATTTACCCGAAATTGTACAGAAAAAAAATAAAATAAAGCGGAATATGGAGCTATTGCAGCAAGAATTGGCCTACACAGACAATGAAAGCTTTCATCGCTACAATCTCGGTGTAGAATATATGCGAGTAGGGGATTATGCGAAAGCACTGGAACAATTTCGCTTGTCCCGAACCGTGGTAGATTGGCGGATGACCAGCTTTGGACATGTTGTTATACTTCGCGAAACGAATTGTTTGCAGGCGCTAGGCCTGTGGGAAGACGCGATCGAATTGTGCAGCGAAGCTTCGGATGCTTTACTCGATTTTCCTGATTTATTCCTCACCATAGGCAGAATTCATTATCATCAGCGACAATGGGAACAAGCGGAGACGGCATTTCGCAGAGCGATCGATATAGGGGAAGCTCCTCCTCAGTATACGTCAGCTAGTGGCGCGGGGACTTATAGTCCCAGCTTTCACCTCGGCAAAACCCGTGAACAGTTAGAGGATTACGAAGGTGCGATTAATTGGTACGCAAATGCGTTAAAGTTTAATTCGAACCTGCTTTCACCATTTCTTCGCTTAATCAGTCTCCTGGCTCGTCTTTATGATGCCAAAGGCATTACAGAAAAAATAGAGACACTGTTTCATCTGGAATCACCGAGAACCTGGTGGAGTATCGCACTTTCCTATTATCAGCTCGGCCTGTACGAACAAGCTGCAGACATTCTGGAGAACAAGCAGTTGCCTCTGGAAAAACAGGATGATCGTTTGCTGTTGCTCATGCGCTGTGGGTTCCTAGGACCTAGCATCCTCATGGCAAAAGAATCAAGAATTGCAGCCCCTCGAAGTCAAACGAACAGGAAAGCGTTCTATACGGCACTTTCCCGTAACGACGACCAAACAGCGATAAGATGCCTGAGAAGGATGGAAAAGGAATTGAAACGAAAGCAGAGACAGAAGAGCCTGCAGCAGTCTCCTCTTGAAGCCGCTCAAGAGTCCGAAGCGTCGAGAGAGCTTATCCTGCATCTGCACGCGCATTTATTAAATGAAAAGAAGCTCGACATCCCGCTGCACTTGCCTGCTTCTGCCTATTCCGCCTTATGGAGCGAGTTATATTTCTTGTATATGCTCGCCTCAAAAGAGCATTTATTTGCTTTACAAGCTCAGCTTCAAGCCTTTTGGCGCCAGATTCTGAACCTGCTTCCTGATCCTGTTCAGCGTTTGAAGGGCCATTACGAGCTGATCAAAACTGTTCATGTGCGAATATATCAATTATTTCAAAAAGAGGACGATAATTTCGCATACACCGCATTATGGAACGATGTCAGACCAAGGCTCATGACGCTAATCGATGACCTGTTCATGGAAGAGGTGATCTGACCATGTCAACCGTGACGTTATGCATGATTGTTTGCGACGAAGAAGAGCATATCGGGACATGTTTGAGCACTGCGAAGCCCTATGTTGACGAGATCATCGTCGTCGACACCGGCTCAAGGGACCAGACGGCAGCAATCGCCGAGCAGATGGGCGCACAAGTATATCGGCAGAAATGGAATGACCATTTTGCCGAAGCACGCAACTATGCCTTGAAACGAGCACATGGCGACTGGATTCTCGTGCTCGATGCCGATGAACGGCTGGAACCCATCGATCCCGAATATTTCGAAAACCTGCTCGCCAATCATGCGGCTGCAGGTTTTTATGTCACAGTAAGGCATTATGATTCCGCCCGGACTGATGATTACGAAACAGACACCATATGCCGTTTATTCCGCAATCTTCCCGGTATTTCTTATCACGGCCGCATACATGAAGATATCGGGATGTCAATTTCCATTCATTTCCCGAAAATGACGATCAACAACTCCACTCTAGTTGTTTCCCACTTGGGTTATCTACGACAACTGATACAATCGAAAAATAAAGTAGCACGCAACCGCAAACTTCTGGAACAGGCCGTTCTTGAGGAAAGCGATACCTTGTATTACCGTTATGCAATAGGCGTAGAATCCTTCCTGCAGGAGCATTATCGAGAAGCTGCTGAGCTGCTATCACCGCTTCTGCCACAGGTTCCTCCGTCTGCCGGATACGCTTCGGACCTTGCTTATAAGCTGTGTTTTGCCTATTGGCGCTCAGGGCAGTACGCAGAAGCTCTTAAAGCAGCCGAAACGGGTCTCCTACGCGTACCGACCCATGCCGATCTGCAAGAATTGCATGGTGTTTTGCTATTGGAAGAAAGACGAATTGAGGAAGCTTTCCATCGTTTCAAAAGCATTGCCAAATCAACTGCTTATTCCGATGCGCGGCAGCACGAGCGTTTGGACTATTGGCTAGGTCTTGTTAACCAGCGCCTTGGCAACTGGAATGAGGCTTTAAGGCATCTTGAACGCAGTCTTCACACTGAATCCTATCACCAACAGGCACTTCCGCGGTGGCTTAATCTCGCCCTGCTCGTCCTGCCGATTGAAAAGGTAGTCTCCGATCTGCAAGCAGCGATACCAGGTTCCCATAGAACCTCGATCCTTAAGCTTATATGTCCGCTTGTCATGAAATGGGGGATGAGCGACAGGCTTCTGCCTTTTCTTGATACAACGGTTGAAACGGAAAACAATCTCGATCGGGAATTAGCTTTTTACCGGGCTATTATGACGGCCCAAGCTGGAAATCCGGACATCGCCTTCGAAATAATGCAGCAGCTTGTCCGAGAAACTCCCGAGAGGCACATTATTTTATATGTATGGGCGTTGCAAAACTTTCATGAAACCCGGCCCGAGCTTACTGCGCTCGCTGATAAGCTGCTTCGCAGTGAAAAGATGAACGAAGATCACAAAGCACTCCTGGAACAAGCCGCATTTGCGATGCTGATGGTGAGGTCTTGGGAAGGCTTTTTATTCATATGGCAGCATTGGTGCCAACTTCTCTTGAACGATGAGCCTTCCGTTCCCGTAGCATGGCGTTCCGCAATCTACCGCTCTCCTGATCATGTTCGGAAAATCATTTGGCAGAAGCTGTTTTCCGAAACTGGAAAAGGCCGGATCGGCGACCGAATATTTACCGCCCAATTGGCGCACGTCATAGGAAACAAAGAAGAAAGCCTTCTTTTGTTTAACAAAGTAAAGGAGGATTATCCTCAGCTGCTTGAGCCGCGAATCGGCCTCTATGGCGTTCTTCATAACTCGGATGAATACGCTTGTCTCCTATTTTTAGCCGAGTCATAAGGAGGCGGCAGTTAGGCGCAATCCCCCGATTAGCCGGCAGTTTGCGCCTGAAAATAAATGTCCAGCCGTGTCGGTTGATCCGCCTTCTGGGATTTCACACTGAAACGCGTGTACTTCAAATATCGGATAGGAACGATGACTTGTGTTGCACCAGGAGCTACAACTAACTGCGAATCCCGCATAAAATCAGATCCATTAGGACTAATCTCCACCTTGATCTCACTCGGGTATTGTCCACGATTAACGACAGAATACGAATATAAGCTCAATAAAGAGGAATTGACTTGAAGCGAGGGCTTCCAATCGTCCCCTGTAAGTACATTCAGCCGCTCATCCTCAATGAACTTCTTTGACTCAAATCGTACTCGAAGTTTTTTAATAATCGGGTAAATATTGCAACATCGTTTCTTCCAAGAAGGCTTCGGCTTCATGCGCTTTTTGTGAGGGAATGCGGATCTTTTTCGGCAAACACAGCAACCCAACTTCTTCTTCAACTTACTACGGTGGCTGCATGGGAAAGATCGCTGTACACCTTTTAAACATTTCCGTACACGCATCCAAAGCCCCTCCGTTTTCGTTAATAATTTCCACTATATTCGAATCAAGCATATAGCGAAACGGCGCAATGCAAAAAAGCTCAAGGTCAATGCTTCAACCTTCGTGACTTTGTAAGCTCATGAGAATCGCCATGGCCGAGTAATAATTTCCTAATTGCTTGATAGCAAAAAAACCACTTCCTACCAGAATTTTTACTTCTGATAGAAAGTGATTTAAATTTATAATAGTTTGCAACTAGGATGCAGTCGGAGGGATTTGAACCCTCACGCCTGTGTGAGCGCCACCCCCTTAATGTCAGGATGTACGATGGCGCCCACCAGTTTTTGTCCTTTTAAAATCCCGCCTTCTGGTGTCTTTTCTATCTATTACCCAGCTCGGTCGGTAGTTTGCTTCATCAGTTCAATAAATTTCATGCTCTTTTCCATTGAACAGAGAGGAATGCTTGAGCTACTTCAAGGCAGCCAATTCTTTCAATTCAAGGAATACAGCTGTCATGTCTAGATCGCCCTTCCCCTTTGCTTTAGCAGCTATAATCAGCGACTGAGCGGCAGCTACTCCAGGCAATGGCGTCTCGAGGATACGCGCCGTCTCCATGATTAGGCCCACATCTTTTTCCATTAAATTCAGCGAGAAGGAGGGAGGAAATTCCTCGTTGACGAATAAGCTTTGTTTGAATTGCAATAGCTTCGTAGCGAGCGGTGAGTCAAGGAACAACTCCAAAATTTGCTCGCGGTCTAGTCCCATCTTTTCGGCTAGAACCAGCGTCTCCGATATGGCATGAACGTTTAGTGCAAGCAACGTGTTAATGGCTAGTTTCGCATTGTTGCCCATACCGTGTTCACCAAAGTAGAATAATTTGCGTCCAAGTACAGACAATATTGGCTCGCATGCATCGAAAATATCCTTCGGTCCGCCAACAAGAATAAGCAAACTTGCTTCTCTGGCCTGCATGATCGAACCTGCTACCGGCGCTTCCAGAAAGTTTGCACCTTTCGCATGAACTTCTTTCGCAATCCGCTGCGAATAGATAGGACCGACCGTACTCATGTCAATCCATATATGGCCCTTGGTCAGGCCGGCCAGTAAACCTTGCTCTGTTCCCATGATCTCGTCCATGGCCGCTGCACCCGTTACCATCGTCAGCACGACCTCGCTGCTTTCTGCGACCTTTCGTGGCGAGTCTGCCCACTTAGCGCCTCGAGCAAGCAGATCTTCTGCCTTCTTCCGGGTACGATTATAAATCGTAACTTCAAATCCAGCTTTTAGCAAATTGTCAACCATCGGTTCCCCCATCGCACCGATGCCGATCCATCCGATTCGTTTCATCTGATAACCTCCATTTGTTTCATAATCGTTTCGTATAATTTCAGTTTTTCATTTACCATACCAAGCGTCTCCGCCAACGATTCGATCTGCGCCTCGATTGCCCTGCTTCGCTCTTCCAGCATTGCATGTCTTTCACTTGCCGTCGTATCACCTTGAAGTGCTAATTGCAAAAAGTGGCTCATTTGCTGAATCGGCATTCCCGTTGATTTTAAACGGATAAGAAATAAAATACGCTTCATGTCTTCAGTATTGTAGTAGCGATGACCGTTCTGCTCCCGCTGAGCACGTGGAAGTAATCCGATCTTTTCATAATAACGTAAAGTATCTTCCGACAAGCCCGTCTGCTCTGCAGCTTGCTTGATTGTTATTTTCGACATGCTGGACCTCCTTCCTGAATGCAACCCTAAAGTCAGCATACAACTTGGAGTGCACTCCAAGTCAAGTACTAAAATTCACTTACTCTGCGATCGCAGGGTTTGAACGATGGAATCATCATTGCACTCGTTAAAATAATCTTCAAAACAAAAAGGCAGCAAGCTAAGACGCCTGAACAACGGCTTCTAAGATTGCTGCCTTTTTGCTACCACAGATATGGCTACTGTTTGAAATCTCCACACAGGACGGTAAAAGAAAAAAAGCCTTATAGATCAAGGCTTTTCTTGGGATGCGGTCGGAGGGATTTGAACCCTCACGCCTTGTGAGCGCCACCCCCTCAAGATGGTGTGTCTGCCGTTCCACCACGACCGCGTATGAAATTTAAAAACTGGGGATCTAGGATTCGAACCTAGGCATGACGGAGTCAAAGTCCGTTGCCTTACCGCTTGGCTAATCCCCATTATTAAAGGGAAAAGGGCGACCGATGGGACTTGAACCCACGAATGCTGGATCCACAAACCAGTGCGTTAACCCCTTCGCCACGATCGCCACAGTAGGGATTTATTCCCTGAAGACTAGATACGAAACTTGCGTAAAGTAGGTATTTGTTAACCAGTTGTTTTCTGGACCCCAATCAAGTATTCGGCAATCGCTTCGTCAGCTTCTGCTTCACTTGCTTGGGATTGTTTTGGTTAAGCCCTCGACCGATTAGTATTCGTCAGCTGCATGCATTGCTGCACTTCCACCTCGAACCTATCAACCTCGTCGTCTACAAGGGGTCTTACATACTGGGAAAT
>NZ_JBFNXH010000007.1:0-60349 GCF_040812395.1 Paenibacillus tabacirhizosphaerae
AAAAGACATCCGCCCCCTAAAAAATGGAGGTAGATGTCTTTTTTGCAACTTATGCGAGACGCCCGTAAAAAAACATAAGTTCTTCAGTGGCCTCCCTTTTTAACCGCAGCTCCTTTTCTATTTAACTGCTAGCCAAACTTATACGTGATGCCATGGCCACCCTTCGGGTAAACCCAGTCAATATTGTGCGACGGGCACGCAATTCGGCAGGTGCCGCATTCAATACAGTTCTCGAAGGCAACGGTCGTAATCTTCAGCTTCTTCTCCCACTCATACACATCCGATGGGCAAAAATAGTTACAGTCTTTCGTCGCGCAACTCAAGCATGTCTGTGCATCTTTGATGATGAGATGCGACTTATCATCGCATTTGTAACGAATGGTAAACAGTTTATCTGAGACGTCCGTCTGGCTCATCCATTCATCGCCCTCCATCCTTTAAGCCCAAGCTTCATCAGATTCATGGAGCCGCCGGCCGCATGCTTAATGAGCTGTACGGCCTTTTTTTGCTTATCTGCCTTCGTAACGCCATCCACGAGAAACATATTGTACGCCGCTTCGTTTAGCGCTCTTGGGAGTTTATCGAAGAGCAGTTCCGGATCCTGCTCCTTGAGGAATTGGTGCATCCCTTTGTATTTCTTCAAATCTTTATGCACGAACGATTCGCGAATTTTCTGGTCGTAGGCCCCTAAGGAAGCTGCGGAGAAATCGCCCCGCTCCTTCGCCTCAACAATCGCTTCGCCCGCTAGGCGGCCGGACGTCATCGCCAGGTTCGTGCCTTCGCGATGCACGAAGTTGATTAGCTGCGCCGCATCGCCGCAAACACACCATCCGTCGCCGGATAGCTTCGGAATGGAGTGAAACCCGCCCTCGGGAATGAGGTGCCCGGAGTACTCCTTCGTCTCGCCCCCTTGAATGAGCTTGCGAATCATCGGATGCTGCTTGACAGCATCGAGCACAGCATATGGCTTCACTTTTTTATCGCGAAGATGATTGACCATGACGCCTACGCCAAGTGAAATCGTTTCCTTATTCGTATAGAGGAAGCCCATACCAGCCATGCCTAGCGTTGTCTCGCCCATGAATTCGATCGTCACGCCTTCATCGCCTTCAAGGCCGAAACGATCTTCGATTTTTTCCTTCGGCAGGGCTATCACTTCTTTCACCGCCAAGGACACTTCATCCGGCTGCCATTCTTTGTGAATGCCCATTGCTTTACCCAACAAAGAGTTAACACCGTCGGCGATGATGACGACATCCGCATAAATATCACCGTCATCACGATCCGTGCGGACGCCGACAACGCGATTGCCTTCCCGAATGACATCGAGTGCAACCGTTTCATAAACGGGCAAAGCCCCGGCGGCGACGGCTTTATCCGCAAACCACTGGTCGAATTTGACACGCAAACCGGTGAAGCAGTTGTACGGTTCTTTGTAAGCTTCATTTCGATGCCCAAAAGTAACCATAGACTCTTTCCCCATCATCCAAATTCGCTGTTCCACGATATAGCGCTCCATGGGGAAGTTCTTTTCTTTCCAGAACTCCGGTACGAGTTCTTCAATTTGCTTGCGGTAGAGAACGCCGCCGAAAATATTTTTAGCCCCTGGGAACTCCCCGCGCTCAAGCAGCACTACTGATAACCCCGCTCTAGCCATCGTTAAAGCAGCTGCCGCGCCAGCGGGGCCCCCGCCGACAACGATCGCATTAAATTTCTCATTCATCGCGCTTCACTCCTTTCTCTAGCTGCGCTCGCACCATCCGTTGATGGTTTAGGCGACTCTGGAGCTGAAACCGCCTCGGGAGGGACAAACGTGAATCCGAATAGTGATCGTCGTTTCTTAATCTCTTCTGTAATGGCGGGTACGATCTTGAACAGATCGCCGACGATTCCATAGTGCGCGAACTGGAAAATCGGCGCTTTCTCATCTTTATTAATCGCCACGACCACGTCGGCGTTGCTCATTCCTACGGTATGCTGTACAGCGCCTGAGATGCCGATCGCGAAGTACAGCTTCGGGCGCACCGTGGCGCCGGTCTGTCCGACCTGATGCTCATGCCCGATCCAGCCCGCATCCACAGCAGCCCGGGATGCGCCAACGACACCGCCGAGCGCCTCCGCCAGCTCGGCCAGCGGCCCAAAAGCATCAGGGCCGCCTAATCCGCGGCCCCCAGCCACGATAATCTCGGCTTCCTCGAGATTCAGCTTGCCCGTCTCGCGCAGGAAGTCGATAACCTGCGCTGCGATCTCTTCTTCGCGCATCGCCCCTTCGATGCGCACGATCTCGCCCACGCGCGTCGCGTCCTTCGGCAGCGCCTGAAACACCCCGGCGCGAGCCGTCGCCATCTGCGGCCGGTATTGCTTGCAGAGGATGGTCGCCATCATCTTCTCCGAGAAGGCCGGCCGGCTCGCCAGCAGCAGCCTCGACGGCGGCGGCTCCACGTCGAGCTGCGTCGTGTCGGCTGTGAGGCCTGTCGGCAGGTGTGTCGCGATGGCGCCTGCCAGATCACGTCCCGTCGCAGTCGCGCCGAACAGCACGATCTCGGGCTTTGCATCCTCGATCAACTTCAAGATCACCCGGCTGTACGGCCGGGTTCGATAGGTGCGAAGCTCTGGCGCTTCGCAGAGGTATACCCGATCCGCGCCGTAATGCACAGCTTCATCGGCAAGGTGGGCGACCGCATCTCCGATGACGAGCGCCATAAGCGGCACTTCCAGCTTGGCCGCCAGCTTCTTGCCTTCGCCTAGAAGCTGCCAGGACACTTTCTTCGCTTCGCCGTCTCGCTGCTCCACGACAATGAGTACTCCGCGATAAGCCGACCAATCCGGCATGGTCAGATCCGATTGCTCCGTTGATTGTTCATTTGCCAATAGATTCCCCACCTTTCCTTACGAAGTCCAACCCAGCAGAGTTGGTATTTGCTTCTCCCAAAGACGATCCGCTAACTGAGAAGCAGTTGTTTCTGGGGATTCGCCCGCAATCATTTGTGTTTTAACCGCTCTCACTTCAGGCACCCACGTTTTCGCTACTATCGTCGGCGACCCTTTCAGCCCGATTTTAGCCCGATCCAAATCAGGGAAATCCGCAGTCGTCCATACGACTGGCTTATAGCGAGCCGCCCGAATCATCCCGGGCATCGAAGCTCTTCGCACCTTGTTCAGCTCCTTGAGCGCTGTAATCAGCACCGGCATGCTTGTCTCAACAACTTCGATGCCGTCCTCCAATAATCGATGCACCCGCACCTTTCGCCTTTCTTCATCCACTTGAACGACTTGATTTACATACGTAAGCTGTTCCAAATCCAACCTGCAAGCCACTCCCGGACCAACTTGTCCCGTATCGCCGTCCAGCGTCTGCTTGCCGCAAAACACCATATCTACAGCACCCCACGTCTCCGCAATTTTGCGTATCGTTCGTGCCACAACATAGGAGGTTGCAAGCGTATCCGCACCTGCAAAGCCGCGGTCTGTCACCAAAACAGCCTCATCTGCGCCAAGTGAAATGCATTCCTTCAAACCCTTCTCCGCAGGAGGCGGCCCCATCGTGACGACGGTTACTCTCGCACCCTGTTCATCCTTAATCCGCAAGGCTTCTTCCAGTCCATGCATGTCGTAAAAATTGACAATGCTGGGCACACCTTGGCGAATCAACGTATTATTTTTAGGATCAATCCGTATTTCTCTGCTGTCGGGAACCTGCTTGATACACACAACGATATGCAACATCTTTGTAGCCTCCAGTTCAATTACGATACCTTCCCTATCACCTGGCGTATATCTACCAAGCGACAAGCTTCTTGTGAAATTTGTCACGTAAATATTCGCAAGGAATCCTTCACTTTGCCAAGCGGAAGAATCTACAACAATATATGCAGATTGCCTTGAGCCCATGACGATTTATTTGGTCCAAAAAATGAATAACCTGAGGCTGTGCCTCAGGTTATTCTCTAAGCCCATACGTTGGCGCATGGGGAGTGGATTGGGAATGGGGTTCTGACCGCTATCGCTTCTCCACCCCACACCTATCCCCTCTTCGTATTATCAGGTTAGCCAGAAATATCTGGTTGGCCTTTCTCTTCTACTTTTGTGCTGCCTTCTTCTTTTTTCCCTAACCTGTCTTCCATCCGGTATTCCCATCCATGAACACCCCTGTAAGAGTACAATTCCGAGTACATTTCGCCTCCGCTAGCTTCGCAAGAAAACCGAGGAGATGCTGCCGGATCGCCAATTCCCCATGCACAGGGATACTGACGGAACTACGATGCCTTATTCCATGGTAACGTCCCTTTTCTCCCGCTGAAGCGGAACTCTGGTGCGTTAAATGAGCGAAAACGTGCCTGAAACCCAGCATTTCCTGCTCATAAGGTACGGTAGTTCCGCGAAACATCCCTACAACCGAAAATACCCACTCATAACGTACCTACGTTCCGCTCACCCGTGCAAAAAGGCGATCTCTCGCAGATCGAGGCGGTATTTCAATACTCCAAACCGCTGCGGCACTTCCGGATCTTCTACGTCCATCCTGTCAAATGCCCGTACCACACGATTCGTGCGGAGTCTCTCCGCTCTGCAAGCTCGTCACACACTCTTGCCTGACGACATCTGCTTTCTGGCGTGTTAGAATGGATACCCTAACGCTTTAGTTCCATACAGGATTTAAAATTCCATCACACTAATCCATATTTTTATGCACTGTAAATCCAAGCAGATTTAACTTCATGGTTATTTCCATAAGACCTTCATTTCCAATTTCGATAACCGTTTCTTTTCTTGCCTTATCCGGATATGTGGCTGTACTGACGCCATCAATCTCCAGCAGATTGCTCCAACCAACGTTCTATTTATCCGCGGTGCATTCGTCCATTTTACTGCTTTTGTCCTTCGATAACAGTGCAATTCAATTTTGTCATTCACTTCGAGTTCATTTATCGTGTCTTCAAATTCCTTAGAGGGCAAAAAATAAAAGAAGCCTAAGCGACTTATTCGTCGATGCCAACATAGATTTCTCTCATCTCCTCTCTTGATCGTTTACACGGTCCTTGTTCATATCTCTTAATTTCCGATTGATGTGATCCAATGATCGTTGCATGTAGATCTCGTTCCCACCAGCACGATATTTTCCTTATTATGTATAAATAGTACATCTTTTCATCGGCGATTGATACTTTTTACGGAATCCAAATGGACTCTCTTACGGCGATTTTTCGGCAATCTTTTGATCCCTCCGTATGAGTATCTTGTTGAATCGTATAACTACATTGCCGCTTCACCATATCCCACTTTACACATGGGTTAAATATGACTATTCTGAGGGCAACAGGTGGATGATGACACCTATAAGATCACTAGCGAAGGAGACATACCAATCATGATGAATGTGTTAAAAAAGTATCATTTGCCCCTCACGGCCGCAATTCTTGTCTCTATGGCTACCGCATGCACCGCTCAACCGCAACCTGCTGCAACGCCAAAGGGTAAGGAGCCTTCTGCTGCCGCTACTGCTTATCCCATCCAAACCAACACCACGCTAGGTTATTGGCTGCAGACGCCAACCACTTTAAAAGCGAGCATCACAGATGTTCCCTTCTATCAAGAATGGCAGAAACGTACCGGGATCAAGCTGAAATATTCGGAAATCGCCACTGGACAAGCCAAAGAAGCCTTCAATGTGATGCTCGCTTCGGGTGATCTGCCGGATATCATTGAATATGATTGGCTGCATGATTCCCCGGGCGGTCCCGCGAAGATGATTAATGATGGCAATATTTTACGATTGAACGACCTGATTGATAAATATGCGCCCCATTTAAAAGAGCTGTTAAAAAACAATCCGCAAATCGACAAACTGATCAAGACAGACGATGGGGATTACTACGCATTCCCTTTCCTGAAAGAAGTCGGCGGCAGAACGACCCAATATGCAGGACCGGTTATTCGCAAAGACTGGCTGGATGAACTGGGATTGAGCGTGCCAACGACGATTGATGAGTGGCATACCGTATTAAAAACTTTCAAAGAGAAGAAAGGCTCCACAGCCCCCTTATCGCTGGAGGGTCAGCCGAACGCGCTTCAAGGCATTCTAGGGGGAGCTTTTGTCGGTGCCCATGGCATTATCAAAAACTTCTACCTCGATGACAACGGCAAGGTTCATTATGGTCCGCAAGAACCCGCTTATAAGGCATTCCTTGCCACGCTCCATCAGTGGTATGAAGAAGGGCTGCTGGACAAAAACTTCACGCAAACCGACCGGAAGGCACTCGATGCCAATCTGACTTCTGGAGCTTCCGGCGCAACGGTTATTTCCGGCGCAAATGTAGATAAATGGGAACTTGCTCTCCAAGCGAAAGATCCGAAAGCGAAGTTTGTTTATGTCCCTTACCCTGTGCTCCAAAAAGGGGATACACCTAAATTTGGTCAGGAAGATTTCGCTTATCCAGGCCCGAAATCAGCGGCGATTTCAGCCAAATCCAAGCATCCGGAACTTGCTGTCCAATTGCTAGACTATGCCTATGGGAGTGACGGCTACAAATTATTCAATTATGGGACTGAAGGTAGCAGCTATACCTTAAACAATGGTTCGCCCAAGCTCACCGACTTAATTTTGAAAAATCCAGACAAGCTCTCTTACGTCGAAGCGCTCTCGCTCTATACCCACTCGGTCAACCAGGGGCCGTATCTGCAATCCAGAGATTTATTTAACCAAGTTTCCCTTAACAGTCCAGAACATGATTATGGCAAATGGAAAACGGATAATTTAAAGCATGTCCTCCCTCCTGTGACACTGACGGGATCCGAGTCCGGGGAGTTCGCCAAGATTATTTCCGAGGTGAATACGCTAGTTGATGAAACGTCGCTAAAACTTATTTTGGGCACGCAGCCTTTGGACGCCTTCGATACCTATGCATCCAAATTGAATGCGTTGAATATCAAGCGAGCTATAGAGATTCAACAGGCTGCTTACGATCGTTATAACAAGCGTTGATGGTGCAACCTTGATGAGGACACTTTCGCTATCACGGATGCATAAAGATTTTAAGCGCAATAAATTTCTCTATCTTCTCGCAGCCCCTGTTATTGTTTATTATCTCATTTTTCATTATTTCCCGATGTATGGAGCTATTATTGCCTTTAAACATTACACCCCCATGAAGGGGGTGTGGGGAAGTGAATGGGCCGGTTTCGAGCATTTCCATGCCTTTGTCACCGGCTTTTATTTTTGGAGGTTATTGAAGAATACCCTGCTCTTAAGCTTGAACTCTCTGCTTTTTGAGTTTACAGTTCCGATCCTGCTCGCGCTGCTTATTAATGAGGTGCGCAACCGTTATTTTAAAACAGCGGTGCAAACGATCGCTTACATGCCGTATTTCATCTCGTTAATCGTCGTTTGCGGCATCGTCAAGGATTTTACAAAAAGCGGCGGTTTGATCAATATGGTGTACAGCTTCGTCTCCCGCACAGAGGGCCAAGATATGCTGCAGCAGCCGGAATTATTCAGAATGATCTATGTCCTGTCGGAGATTTGGCAGCGAGTTGGTTGGGAATCGATTATTTATATTGCCGCTTTATCCACGATAGACATGGAGCAGTACGAATCCGCCCGAATCGACGGAGCCAGCCGGCTGAGGCAAATGTGGCACATTACGCTGCCCGGCCTTGCTCCAACGATCATCATCATGCTCATTTTACGAATCGGCCATCTATTGGAAGTTGGATATGAGAAAATCATTTTATTATACAACCCCGTCACTTATGAAACCGCCGATGTCATTTCTACTTATGTGTACCGGAAAGGACTGCTTGAAGCGGATTGGAGCTTTAGTACAGCTGTCGGACTATTCAATTCTATTTTCAACTTGCTGCTTCTATTTGCAGCCAACCACATCAGCCGCAGACTAAGCCGAAGCAGCTTATGGTAGGGGAGGTGCTCCATGATGATTTCAGATAGAGCGCTAACCGTCTTCGTCTATACAAGTCTGTCGGCCATCCTGCTGGTCACGATTTACCCTCTTATTTACGTCTTATTTGCCTCTGTCAGCGACGGTGATTTGCTGCTCGCCCATACGGGAGCCATCTGGAAACCGCTGGGATTTAATTTGCTTGCTTATGAAAGAGTGCTGGCCAACCGCGCCTTGTTTACCGGTTTTGCCAATACACTGTTTATCGTCGTAGTCGGAACCGCCGTGAATGTCATGATGACGATTCTTGCCGCTTATGTCATGTCGAGAAAACAGATGCTTTGGGGGCCATACCTGATGGCCTTTATCCTGCTTCCCATGTTTATGAACGGCGGGATCATCCCCTTTTACCTGGTCGTGAAGGGGCTTGGACTCATTAACTCGTTATGGTCGCTTATCATCCCTTTTGCCATGAAAACTTTTTACTTCATTATTATGCGTACCGCCTTTCAGTCATTGCCTCCAAGTCTTGAAGAATCGGCGCACATCGATGGAGCGGGCCATTTGACGATGCTGTTTCGTATCATAGTCCCCTTATCCATGCCTGTAATCGCCGTTGTCACGCTATATACCTGCATTGATAAATGGAATATGTGGTTCTATCCTTCTTTGTTTATTAAAGATCGGACGTTGTATCCCATTCAGCTGGTGCTTCGAGAAATTTTAATTAATAATGTGACCGATAGCTTGGCTGCAGGCGCAGGATCAGGCCAAGTGAGGAAAATTGGGGAAACCATCAAATATGCGACGATCATGATCGCCACGTTTCCCGTTTTATTGATATATCCCTTCTTGCAAAAGCACTTTGTTAAAGGCGTTATGATTGGTGCCATAAAGGGATAACACACTATACATGATTCGTTATACTCCAGCCTCTCATCGCTTCCAAACGGGTGCAGAGGTTTATTCATTATGCAATTTCGTATAAAAAAAACCTCAAATACCAACAATTGATATAACACAACACCTATGAGGCGATCCAATGAATCTGCGCAAGTTACTTTTCCGATCCAGGAAAAGCCATCGGGAAACGACGAACACCGCCGGAAATCGACCTCAGCAAGCCATGTGCCTGCACACGGACTTGACTGAAAACTTACAAATGATTAGACAACAAGTCGGGAATAGCTCCGATGTCATTATAAGGGAAATGTCCGTCGGTCAAGCTGTTTTGCGAGTGGCAGCCATTTATACGGAAGGCTTGGCTAATGAAACTGCAGTCGGCGATTTTATCAAAAATTGTTTGATGATCGATGGACACGAAGCCTTATTAGAAGGAATTAATCCTCCATCGTTGCTCTTCGATTTTATTAAACGCAAAGCAGTAACACTAACGGAGATTCGAACATTTCGGAATTGGAACGAATTGATGTTGGCGATTATTAGCGGAGAGACCGTCATTCTCATTGACGGATGCGAGGAAGCGATCAGCGGCTGCACCAGAGGCGGAGAAATGAGGGCTATTTCCGAGCCGAGCACGCAGGTTGTGATCCGCGGTCCTAAAGACAGTTTTACGGAATCGCTGACGACCAATTTATCACTGATCCGAAGGCGGATACAAAGCCCGAACTTGTGGATCGAAACGATGAGAATAGGCCGTGTTACACAAACGAATACAGCCATTGTCTATATCAATGGGATCATAACGGACGAGCTTGTGCAGGAAGTCAAACAACGGTTAAGTAAAATCGACATTGACGGCATCTTGGACACCGGTAATGTCGAAGAATACATACAAGATCAAACGTTTACACCTTTTCCTACCCTTTTCAATACGGAAAGACCAGATAGCGTTGCCGGTAATTTACTCGAAGGCAGGATCGCCATTCTCGTTGACGGCTCCCCTTTTGTCCTGATCGCTCCCACCGTGTTTGCGCAATTTTTTCAATCGCCTGAAGATTACTTTCATCGTTACGATATCGCCAGCTTTATAAGACTTTTGCGTTATGCTTCGTTTTTTATATCCTTAACAGCCCCTTCCATTTATATTGCCGCCATTACGTTCCACCAGGAAATGATTCCCACGACGCTCTTGATCAACTTGGCGGCCTCCAGGGAAGGAGTACCGCTGCCGGCTCTTATCGAGGCTATATCGATGGAGATCAGCTTCGAAGTGCTGCGTGAGGCGGGTATCCGTATGCCGAGAGCCGTCGGTCAGGCCGTATCGATCGTAGGCGCGCTAGTACTAGGGCAAGCGGCTGTGCAAGCAGGTATCGTGTCTCCAGCGATGGTGATTATCGTCGCCATTACAGGTATCGCCAGCTTTTCGACGCCTTCCTACGATGTCGCGATTTCGGCGCGGCTGATCCGTTTCGCGCTTATGATATTGGCTGCGTCGTTCGGTTTTTACGGCATTACACTAGGCTTGATTATTTTGGTAGCTCATATGAACGGTATACGATCTTTCGGCATTCCTTACTTAGCCCCGTTTTCGCCCTTTATCCTAAAAGACCAGAAGGATGCTATATTTCGTTTTCCCTTGTGGTCGCAGCGTTCAAGGCCGCGGCTCGTCAGCCAGAAAAACCGGAGCAAGCAACAAGGAAATTTGCAACCCTCGCCTTACAAGGACGATAACGAATCGCAGGAGGATTCAACATGAAAACCAGCTGGCTGGCGATGGTTCTTCTCTTGTCATGCGTGATGCTTATGACCGGTTGCTGGAATCGCAGGGAACTCTCCGATTTGTCTATAGTGACAGCGATCGGCATCGATAAAGCAGCGGAGGAGAATGAATACCGATTCTCTTTTCAGATCATTAATCCGCGAGAAATCGCGTCAGGTCCTTCGGGCGGCGGCGGAGGACGAAATTCTCCAGTCTCTATCGTAAGCGGAACCGGAGCCACCCTTTTCGAAGCGATTCGCAAAACATCGCAAATTGTGCCGCGGCAAATGTTTTTCGCCCATATCCAGTTAGTCGTTATCGGAGAAAGCTTGGCCAAAGAAGGAATCGCCGACTTATTCGATCTATTCGAAAGAGCCCACGAAGCCCGCATGACTTCCGACGTTATGATCGCCAGGGGAACATCGGCTGAATCTGTTATTAGCATGTTGACCATCTTTGAAAAGATACCTGCCAATGCTGCTGTCGGGAAATTAAAATTCACGTCTGCGATCTGGTCCGAGAATATTAAGGTTGGCATCGACGATGTCATCAGAGCGTTAACTGGAGAAGGTGTAGAACCCGTCATCAGCGGAATTCGCATCAACGGCGATCCGCAAAAAGGGACGGAAACCTCCAATCTTTCTAGCACTCAACCGAAAGCTATGATACAAATCAGCGGCATCGCCTTATTCAGGGAGGGGAAATTAGCCGCATGGCTGGACGGGGATAATGCCCGTGGTTTCATGTGGGCAAAAAATAAAATGAAGAGCACTGTCGTAAAATTGGACTGCAAAAATAAAAAAGGCGGTCTGGGCATTGAAGTGACCGGGTCCAAAACAAAAATTGATACGGAGATACGCGACGGGGAACCCACCATGCATGTTCGCATCCGCGAGGAAGGAAATATCAACGAAGTCAAATGCGCGACAGACTACGGCAAGACGGAAGAAGTCGCCAAATCGGAACGCGCGTGGAGCGAAGAAACCAAGAGAGAAGTATTGGCATCAGTGAAAGCTGCGAAACAGGCAAGAAGCGATGTCTTTGGCTTTGGGACCGTCATCAGCCGCAAAGCTCCGAACGATTGGAAGCGTTTGAAAAAATCGTGGGCAGACACTTTTGCCGACCTCCAAGTAGAGGTAGAGGTGGAGTCTTTCATCCGCAGACCTGGAATGCGGTTGAAGCCTTATATCGCCGAGGTTGAGAAAAAGGGATCCTAGCATGAAGGAGACAGAAACTTGGGAAATGCGAAAATAAACGCCGGCGAACTGTTTGCCATGATCGTACTATTTGAGCTTGGTAGTGCGCTTCTCGTCGGCCTGGGAATGGACGCCAAAAATGACGCCTGGTTATCTATTCTTATTGGTTGGGCCGGCGGGATGGCTTTGTTTTTTGTATATGCCCAACTATTTCGGTACTATCCTCATCTTCCTCTGACAGGATATCTGCGGGTTATTATGGGCAGCTATGCGGGATGGCTGATCGGGCTTATCTATGTTTTATACTTTATCTACATCGCTGCTCGGGTATTGCGGGATTTCGGTGAATTGTTGACGATCTCCACCTATGACCAAACGCCATTGTTTGTCATTAACGCACTGATGATCCTGACCATTTCATATGTGATTTACAAAGGCATTGAAGTGTTCGCCAGGACAGGCGAAATGTTATTCGGACTGTTAATCGTAGTCGGAGTTTTGGGCAATATTGCCATCTTCGTTTCGGGCTTAATTCATTTTGATCAGCTGGCCCCCCTTTTGAAAGAGGGCTGGAAGCCTGTGTTCAAAACGGCCTTTCCGCTTACCTTTACATTTCCGTTCGGTGAAATGATCACCTTCACGATGATCCTTCCCTTTGTGAACAACCCTCGACTAGGCGTTAAGTTTAGTTACGCGGGAATGACAATCAGCGCACTGATTTTAAGTTGGACCTCCGTCGTCAATATCTCCATTCTCGGGGTCGACATTGCCAGTCGTTCGACCTTCCCCCTGCTCGCCATGATCGGGAAAGTAAATATCGCCGAATTTCTGCAACGGCTGGATGTGCTTGCTATATTAACGCTAATTATCGGCGGCTTTTTTAAAATCGCCGTTTTCTTCATCACTGCGGTACAGGGAGCTGCTGATCTGTTCAAGGTCAAGGATCCATCCAATCTGGTAGTGCCGATCGGCATTATCATCCTTTTCACCTCCATACAGATTGCTAGTGGTTTGACTGAACACTTGGAGGAAGGACTCAAAGTAGTGCCCTTATATGTCCATTTACCTTTGCAAGCGGGAATTCCCGTTCTGCTGCTGGCTGTAACCTGGCTCAAAAATAGAAAAAGGAGAGCAGATTCAACATGAAAATAATCGCCATCTTCATCTTTCTTTTTCTCTTGAGCGCCGCATTCGATATTGTGTTGAATCGCATGATGGGGATGTCGCTGCGCCAATCGATGAGTAATTTAATCAACCCTTTTTCAGTCAAAGGAACTTCCGAATGGGTGACCGTCGCGCTCCTGATTTTGATCTGGATCGGCGTAGGCATCAGAAAGGAATGAGTGATAGTTGGAAAAAGTAAAAATCAGCTCCTTTCAATTTTTCTCTCTGCTTGTATTGTTCGAACTGGGCACAGCCATCGTCGTTCCCTTGGGCATTTCATCCAAGCAAGACTCCTGGCTTGCAATTCTGCTCGGCTTAGTCGGCGGGATCGCTTTGTTTATGCTGTACGGCTTACTCTTCCGCATGCATCCGGACAGCGCACTTTTGGATTATGCGAAAATCATTTTCGGCAAGTGGATAGGGACTTTGCTTGGGCTGCTCTATATTATTTTCTTTATATACGGGGCGGCAAGAGATCTAAGGGATGGTGGCGAATTTCTACAAACAGCCATGTATGACCAGACGCCGCTGTTCGCGCTGAATGCCCTCATGATCGTCACGATTACCTACGTGCTGTACAGCGGTATCGAGGTGTTCGCCCGAACAGGAGAAATATTTTTTATGATCATGATCGGGCTCGGAGTCATAGGCGTTCTCCTCATCCTATTTTCCAATATTATGGATACTACGAACCTGCAACCGGTATTCGGATCAGGCTGGGACTCGATTCTTCATGCCGCTTATCCGCAAATGTTCATGTTTCCGTTCGGTGAAACCATCTGTTTCACAATGATATTTCCTTATGTCAACAAACTTGCAGCTGGCATCAAGACGGGAACGGCTGCGATTGTTTTCAGCGGAGTCATTTTGTGCCTGATCAGCCTGGTCGAAGTTTCCGTACTCGGCGTCAGTATTGTCGCCCGAACGACTTTTCCTTTATTAACAACCGTCAGCAAGGTGAACATCGCCAATTTTTTACAACGGCTGGATATGATTGTCGTCTTAGCGCTAATCATTGGAGACTTTTTCAAAGTCGCCCTCTTTTTTATTGCCGCGGCGCTCGGGACCGCCCGTTTGTTCCGACTTCCCAAGTACCAAGATGCGTTGCTGCCTATTGCCATCGTGATTCTTCTCTGCTCCATGTTCATTGCCAGCAATTTTCCTCAGCATTTGGCTCAAGGGAAGTTCGTATTGTACAATGTGATCCTATTTTTCTCGTTAATCATCCCCCTGCTCCTGCTAGCAGTAGCACTGATCCGCGCTTTCGCCACAAGGAAGGCACAGAGCCGCTCCTAGCAAGCAGCCCTCCTTCTGCAAAGCTTAAGCTCCTTGATCCTGATAGCAACGCACTTCATAGACTGCTGCCGAAGGACTTCCGTTCGTTGCCCGAATAAGAATCCGTATGCGATTGGTTACAATGACCGTTTGCAAGCGATGGCGCACATGACGGTGATAATTCCCTTCGACACGAAACAGTTCTTTCCACTCGCCGTCGATCCAGCCCTCGATCCTGTAATCCTTAGGGCAATCAGGATCTCTATAATACGCAGCGTATTTATTAAAGTCTTGCAGCAAATGTCCTGGGAAGGTTAGCTCGATACGGCCGATTTGCTGCGTAGTCTCCCAAGTGAGCTCAAGCCATTGCGGCATCGACTGCTCGGGATCGGACTGCCATAAGTTCGTGGCGCGATGAGGCCTGGCCACACCGCTGGTTACATGTGCAGCCGGATACGCATGCTGCCCTGGGCTTACTTTAAAGCTCATGCTATGCCCGTCATCGCATCCCTTCATGGTCCCTTCTTCCCCTTCCAGAGCGCAAGGATGTCCAGGCAGAATACGAGCTGCGCGATGCCAGATCACCGACCGATTGGCTTGCAGATCTAAACGAATATACCCGCTTGCCTTCGAAGTTTTGTCCAGGGTTCCCTGTACCGGCCATTCGATCCAAGTTGCTTGACCAGGCGGAACTTCCAAGCAATTTGCAGCAAATGCTTCTCCATCCAAACATCGATAATCCCAAATATGTTCAACAGGCACAAGCAAAGCATCCACATACTGCGTCTGCTTCGATACATTCGTCAAGCACACGGAAATGCTGCGCAGTTCCTGATCCACTGCGATCCATTGCCCTCTGCGCACATCAAGATAATCACCATCAAAGGATGGCTCGCCGGAGCTGAAAAGCAACGCCTCACTGCTAGCCGTGACGCTCGCTTGAAGAGCCAGATCGCGGGGATCTTCGTTCCTCACATTGGGCAAAAAGCAGCCTTCACGAAGCAAAATTTGCTGAACATCACCTATTGCTTTCTCATTCACCTCCGGCACATTCATGCTTCGTTTAAGCGCTACAGCCGCAGCTGTTCCTGCTGCCTGCCCCATGATGGCCGTAGTCGCCATGACCCGGACCGAGCCTAACGCGGCATGCGTAACGCTGACATTACGGCCTGCCATGAGCAGATTGTCAATGTCCTTGGCGATTAGGATGCGCAAGGGAATGCCGTAAGGGCCGCAGTATTCGCCCATTCCAGGCAAATCGCTGGTTGGCGCCAGCAACCCTCCAGGAATATGCAAATCGAGATACCAGCCTCCGAAGGCAACTTCGTCAGGGAAAACAGTGCGGTTCAGCGCATCATGCTCTGTCATCAAATATCGCCCCATGATCCTGCGGCTTTCACGTTTGCCTGGCACTTGACCGATCCAATCCAGCGCATAGTTAGCGGCTGCTTCTCGGGTATTTGGATCTTTATTCTTTATCCAATCCCAGACGCCAAGAACATGTCGGGTGAGTTCATGCCGAATTACTTCGTTATCGTAAATCGTATCCCACGGCGTTCCCAATTCAAACCACCAATAGCCGGCCCGAATATCGTATGGCTTGCGGTTGTGTCCGTAAAAAAAGGCAGGGTCATCATAAGTCACCGCCCATTCCGGAGCCTGAAAGGGGACGGCTCTGCCCATATCCTTCGCCCGAAAATGAATAGAGCTCCCCATCGTATCCTTGCTCTCATGCTCGGGCGCATGGGGTTCTCCAAATTCGCCCCGCCCCTCTGAACCCATTCGCCATTCATTGCCTGCCAAATCGGCCACAATGCCGTCTCCTGTGCAATCCAGGAATACTTTTCCCTTGAAGACAATTTCGGTTTCGGCATTAGCAATGCGCCCGACGACTGCTGAAATCGTCCTGTCGTCTGCCTTCTGAACGTCCGTAATGGACGTATTCAGGCTTATCGTCAAGTTCGGCGTTCGTACAGCCAAATCGTACATTGTCATATCCCACACAGCGTTCGTCCAACCGTTATTGTAAAATTGCTCGTGATTCGTTGCCCGGTCCTCAATGGCCAGCTCAGAGATAACCCCTGTCTCGCGGGCATACGCGTGAAACCGGGCGGCGCCATGCGGAGTTACACGGATCTCAGAGGAGCTGTTGCCGCCAAAAACGGGCCGGTCTTGAACAATTACCGTCCTGGCTCCTTGTCTGGCAGCTGCAACAGCAGCGCTAAGCCCTGCCAATCCGCCGCCGCATACAACCACATCATAGTTGACAATTTGTTTTCTCATCAGATGATCCTCCTGACTATTTTCATCCAGACTACAGGCGATACTTTTCTCTGCGCTGAAGAATGCACGCTGCGATTTCCACAGATTGAATGGCCGATCGTATATCACCGACAGGTTGTTTCCGGGCGCGAAGATCATCAAAAAACGATTCATTCTCTGCATAAAACCCATTCGTTACAAAAGCATCTTCAGTCCCAGCTAATGCCAGGCCATCCCACTGCTCCTGCATCTGATTGTTCTGATAGCACTGCACGCTGCCAGGTGAATCATGCGATGACCAAAATGGCAGGTTTACGAACATTGTCTGCGTTTCCCCGATTATGGCAACACGCTCCAGGACCGCGCCCGACACTGGAAAATAGTTCAGCTGGCATGTAACGCCCGACACGAACCTCCCTTCCAAGCTGACATTCGTCACATTCGGTCCTAGATGGCCCAGCTTTGTATAACGAAATCTGATTTCCTCATACTCCGACTCTGCCCAGAACTTCATGGCATCAATTCCATGAATGGCCGTTACGGAAGCATCCTCGGAATCGGTCCGGCCCACACGGTACATATCGTAGGAGATATGGTGAAGCTTTCCATTCCTATTCCATTCAGCCACCTGTTCCTTGACGCGAAGACTAATTGGCATGTATCTGCGGTTAAAAGCAACTTGCGTTGGTAATCTTACTGAGCCATTCCGCTCTGTTGCGTCGGCAATTTGAAGCACTTCATCCTTCGAAATCCCCGGAGGCTTCTCAAGCAAAAGCGGATAGCCCTTCCTTAAAATGCGGACAGCCAGGTCCGCGATAAGAGGGGCCGGAACATGAAGACACACCGCATCGGGCTGTTCGAGATCCAGCGCCGCATCGAGATCCGTATAGCTGCGCTGAAAACCGAAGCGCGCAGCAAATTCAGCTGCTCTGAGCGAATTCGTATCCACGCATGCGGCCAATTCGACATCCGGATGCTTCGATGCATATTGCCGATAAGCCGGTCCATGACCCTTTATGGCGATAGACCCGCAGCCAATTGCACATATTTTAAAAGCCATTGCCATTCCCCTTCCTCGCTAACTCGACATATTGTCTCAGAGACTTTATTTCTCTCGGAAGGTGAATATCATGGGGTTCCCAATCGAACCATTCTCCACTCAAATATCCTTCGTATCCATGGCTGAGAAGCAGTCTGATGATACCCAAATGATCAATCTCCCCGCTTCCGATTGGCCTATAATGAGGATGATGTCGGTCGCTGCCCTGCTTCCGCACGCCATCATGGATATGCACGTGCCTGATCCATGGGCCTAGCGAAGAGAGAACAGCCTCTGGAGCTGCGTTCCCTTCCAATTGCGTATGCAGCACGTCCCAAGTCGCTGCGATGTGACTATGGGCTGTTTCTTGCATGATTTCGGCCATATAAGCCGGGTCCGACCAATCGTCGTGGGTTTCGACGACCAGGGTAACGCCGTGCTCCCCAGCGTAGGATCCGAGTCTGCGAAGCGCAGCGACAATGCTCCTCTTTGCTTGTTCTCGTGTGTCGTTCTCAGGAATTCGGCCGCAAAACACCCTTAGGAGCTGTATCCCCAGATCGTGTGCTAAACGAATATAAGCCATCGTCCCAACGAGCTGCGCTTCGGCTTCCTGCGGCCGTGAGTAACGGTGCGAAATGCCCAAACAGACCAGTTCGATTCCCGCTTCAGCCGCTTGCTGCCTAAAGCTCCGCCGCAGCACGGGGCCGGCTTCCAGCTCTATGCCATGCAAATGGCCTACCCCGCTGCGAATTTCCAGCCCCTGATAGCCATACTTTCGTGCAGTTTCCAGCATTTCCGGCAGCGTCAGCTTCGGAGTCGAAGCCGAGTTGAACGCAAATTTCATCTGTCATCCTCCTTCGTTTGCTCATTTTTTCGCATGGCAAATAACCGGTTGGCGATGATGCTTCCACCGGTACCAGATCTTGCCTATGCGGTTGTCTTATCGATGTCCGGATTGCTTTCGGAACATTTGCGGCGAAATTCCCATCTTCTTTTTGAACGATTTACAGAAATAAGCACTGCTGTTAAAACCGATTTTGAGACCAATCTGGACAATTGGCCAATCAGTCATCGGCAGCAGCAAACAAGCTTCCCGAATGCGGCGCGCCATAATGTATTGGCTTAACGTAAAACCCGTTTCCTCCTTGAATAAATGAGAGGCGTAAAAGGGAGACAGGTGAAGATTGTCAGCAAGGCGCTCCAAAGAAAAATCCTCATGATAATGATCCTCAATCCAGCTCATCATTTGCTCGATATGACGCCCTTCGCGCTTCCCGGCTGAGCCAATCTCCTTCTTTGAATCTAGCGCGTATAATTTACGCATTTCCGTCAAAAGCCTTAATAAAAACAAAGTGAGCTCCTCTTTCTTGGCAAAATCGGATAGCCCCTGCAGCCGGATGTGAAACTCACAGAACAGTTCATCATAGCGGCTTCGCTCTGCCTCAGTCAGAGAGAAAACTTGTTGTTTCAGCTTATCCTTCCAAATTTTGCGAAAGAACGTCTGCAATGAAGGGAATGGAGCGACAAAGCGATCAAACAAATACGGATCAAAGATGAGAGGTGTCCGCACATAAGGCGGATTCATTTTAAAATGATGGAGCTGGTACGGTTGGCAGATCAATAGCGTTCCCGGGCCGATCTCGTGCATCTTCTGATCTAGTATGACATGTCCGCTTCCTTCCAGAATGAAGACGATTTCGATGCCTTGATGGGCATTGATATTTTCCCAGCACGTCTCTCTCGTTGCCTCATGAAGGAAAAATAAAAAGTGACGCTCAGCAAACTGCGGGATCGGATTCACCATTCGATTCATTCTGCTGTTCCCTCCTTCTAATCAACCGTATGCTCCAGTTTGGCCGCCAACCAATCATAAGCATGAGCGCCCGAAATTTCGTGCTTCCCATCAAAAATCTCCACCTCAAAGTTCTCTTTGACTCCTAGTGCTTCATACCGGGCTTCGAGAATCTCCGCTGCGGCCAACACACCATGCAGCGGGAAAAGGGGATCTTCTTTGCCCGTTTCCAAATATAGCGCCCGAGGTGCAATTAAACTCACAATATCCGGCATGTCTCCAAGCTCGACAATTCCGGGGATATAATCGCAGAGACAGTGCTGTCTGGTAAAAAAATGACTGTCTTTGTAGGTATTCGTATACCCGCTGAGCACCACGGCACGAAAGCGCTCATCCAGCGCCGCAGCCAAGTAACCGACAAAGGCGCCTCCCGACAACCCCATGCTGCCCACCCCACCCGTCTGTACATCAGGACGCGACTGCGCATAATCCACAACCCGAAGCACTTCATAGGTACGAATACCGGCCAGCGTCTCCCCCAGATGTGTCAAATACGAAGAAAGCTTATAACACGAAGATTTCCTCCTATCCTCAATCGAGGTGTCCTGTAGGGCATCCTCATCCAATTTTCTCTCCCCGAAGCCAAGGAGTTCCGGTACGATAACTACAAACCCCCGTCGCACAAGCGACAAGGCAAAATGTTTGTGGATGCCTTCGCCTTCCTGCCGTTCCTGATCGTCCGGAGAAAGACCGACAAGTTCCCTGCTGCCATATCCATGCCCGTGAAGGGCTATGACGGCTGGGCGCGGACGTTCTGAAGCACGCTTAGGCAGAAGCACATAGATAGGCATCGTGAGTCCTTTATAAGTCTGAATTTCTACTCTTTCTCTTATAAAGTCGCCGCAATCTTCCTGCTGTAAGAGAATCGGATGTAAATCGCTTTGAGGCTGCGTATCTATTTTCAGCAATTCCGCCAGCCTTGCCTTTTTTTGCGAACGCTCCTTTTCAGCAGTCATTTGCCGATTCGCGGCAGCGTTTTGCAAATGTTCTTCATATATGCGTTCGATGAAAGCATTGGGGGACCAGTTCGCCATATTATCCTCCTGATTTTTTTCAATTGGGCTCATCCGTTTGTGTTATCATATTACTGAGTTATCCCATTTGTAAAGTAGGCTATAGGGAGAGCGCAATTTAGTTATATATCGTAACAATTGTCTGCTATGATCTGTACAATCAGCAACCGAATCATGATTTTCCGCAAAAGAATATAACGTAATCGTTGTATATTAATGGTATTCATTTTTCTGAAAATAAGAGGTGTACCCACTTGCCGCACACTCAAATGCCAACGATACAGGAAGCCGCCCATGCTTTCCGCACGGGGATCCAATCGCCGCTAGAATTGCTAAATGTCATCATTGATCGCATCCACCGGTTCGAACCCAAACTGAATACCTTTATTTCCGTTTGGGAAAATGAAGCGAGAGCGCAGGCTCTCAGGGCGGAGAAAGAACTAAGAAACGGCAGGGACAGAGGGCCGCTCCACGGAATTCCCATCTCCCTTAAGGACATGATCGCATATGCAGAGAAGGAAACAACGAACGGTTCGCGCAGACTGCCTGCTTTTGTCCCTCAACAGCACGCTACCGTTACTCAAAAACTGCTTGATGCCGGCGCCGTTCTGATCGGCAAATCGCATTTGCATGAATTTGCCTATAGCCCGCCTCATCCTCATTATGGCTGGACGCGAAATCCGTGGGATCCTTCGCGCATTCCCGGCGGCTCCAGCTCGGGGTCTGCGGCAGGCCTAAGAGCAGGCTTCGCGCTTGGAGCGATTGGCACGGATTCGGCCGGCTCCATTCGCGTACCGGCCAGCTTTTGCGGCGTAGTCGGCTTCAAGCCGACTTATGGGCGGATCTCCCGATACGGTGTAACACCGTTGTCTCCAACACTCGACCATGTCGGACTCCTTGCTGCATCCTGCGAAGATATCTCTTCACTAGTAGAGGCAGTAGCTGGATATGATCGGTATGACGGAGCTACCTCAACGCATTTGGCTGACCGAACAACGCTTTCGTTACGAAAACTGGAAAGCCTTGAGGGAATTACGCTGGGAGTTCCTGACGCCTACTTGAAATCAGGTACGGAACCTGACATACGAGCCGCCATTATAGAAGCGCTTCGCCAAATGGAACAAGCCGGGGCACAGCTCGTCCCCATCGAGCTTGGTGTCAGCTTGGAAGAGATCAAAGAAATAACCTGGTCGCTTCTTCATGCTGAAGCCCACCGCACGCATCGGGATGTCTTACAGGATTGGTCGGCGGGCTACAGCGCCAAGCTGCAAGCTAACTTGGAGAATGGACGTGAATACAGTGATCCTCAAACTTATAAGACCATCTTTCAGTTATATGAAAAAACACGGCAACGCATTTTCCAGGCCTTAGATCAGACAGATGCGCTGATTACGCCGACTTGTCCTGTTGTTGCCGGCCACCTAACGGGACCGCCAAGCAAGAATAGAGCTTCAAACGGCGAGTTCACGCCATTAGCCAATCTATGCGGATTGCCCGCTATCTCCGTACTTGCTGGTTTTTCCGGAGATGGGCTGCCTATCGGGATGCAAATCACCGGGCGACTCCATGAAGACGGCACCGTATTGTCCATTGGTCACTTCTACGAGCAGTTAACCTCATGGAGAAAGCAACAGCCTGACGAATCGCAATGGGTAGACGGTAAATAAACCTGAGGCTATGCCTCAGGTCCTTGTCTAAACCCAAACGTTGGAGCATGGGAGGGAATGGGTATGGGATTCCAACCGCTGTTAAAGTCGTGTTCCTTGATTGGACAAGGTGGTGCGAACACGACTTTAAAGGCGGACGCTATCGCTTTTCCACCCCGCACCCCTTCCCTTTCTGTTCTACTTGGTGCTGCCTTCCACTTCTCTTCCCCCTAACCTGCCTTCTATCCGGTATTCCTATCCATGAACACCTCTGTATGAGAAGATTCAGAGACATTTCACCTTTGAAAACGTGAGACAGCCGCCATGCAGCGCGACGCAACGCGCGCCCGAGGAGGTACTGCCGGACCGCCAGTTCCCCATGCACAGCGATATCGACGGAACTACGATGCCTTATTCCACGGTAACGCCCCTTTTCTCCCCCTGAAGCGGAACTGGGGTGCGTTAAATGAGCGAAACCGTGCCTACAACCCAGCATTTCCTGCTCATAACGCACGGTAGTTCCGCGAAATGTCCCTACAACCGAAAATACCGCCTCGTAACGCATCTACGTTCCGCTCACTCATGCAAAAAGACGATCAATCGCAGATCGAGACGACATTACAATACTCCGAACTGCTGTGACACTTCCGGATCTTCTACGTCCTTCCTGTCAAATGCTCGTACCACACGATGCGTGCGGAATCTCTCCGCTCTGCGAGCTCGTCACACACACATACCTGACGGTATGTGCTTTCTAATCGTTATGATGGGTATCCCCAACACTTTAGTTCTGTTAAGGATTTAACCATTCTGGCGAAAAAGAGCACCTTGCGCAGCAATACTCGCAACGGTGCTCTTTTTTAATCAATGGCCGCTTCTTCGTCTATTTCATACGTGCAGAGGAATCGCTCGACCCCCGGGTATTTCTCTCCCAGGCTGTTGATCACGAAACCAATGCTTCTATAAAAATCGACCGCTTCCTCATCCGTTTCAGCAACGATCCGCGCAGGACTCATTTCTTCAATGATTTCAAGAATCATCCCACGGCCGAATCCTACACCTCTGCTCTCCGGTTCTACTGCCAGATGGGTTAACGTCATCTCCTGCGCTTCATTCAAGCGGAAACCAATGATCCCCACCATGACGTCTTCTGACTCGTATGCAAACAACCACATGTCAGCATCGGCATCATACTGCTGAATAATCGATTCCAACGCTTCCGGGTCAGGGAAAATGCTGTAGCTTAACAGTTCTTGAATTTGGCTTTCCTGCAATCTGGATTTCACATTGATCAGCAACTATCATCACTTCTTTCTCGAATCGTCTAACACTAAACTTATATTAAACCATGTTTAATTCATTTCTTCCAGTCTCGCCGTCTACGGCTGCACATAATCCAGCAGCTTCTTAATATCTGTGAGGTGCGCGATTGGAACCACACCTTTCTCCTTCATTAATTCGTGCTTATTTCCGTACCCTATAAAAGGAACATGAGCTTCTAATGAAGCTCTGCCATCGATCCACGAATCTCCAATCGACAGCCATTCACCATCCCTCACCCGCGGAAAATGCTGCTTGGCAGTTAAATAGCCGGATGGCGAAGGTTTCATGGCGACCATTTGTTCCCGGCCAATAATCAAATCAAAGTAACTTATGATCCCGGTTTCCTCAAGCGCTCGAACAGCTGCTACTCGCGAATTATTGGTCACAACAACAAGAATATAACGGTTTGTCAGAGCCTCCAGCAGTTCCGTTACGCCAGGTTCAAGTCCCGCACCTTCCATGCCCAGAACTTCGTGACGAAGAGCAATATGCATCATCGCTTCCTCGTCATTCTTGGCAATGCCCATGCTCTTTACTTGCTCCATAATGGTTGAAGCTGTATGCTCTCCGATAGAGAAATGATGAGGAAGCAGCTCCTTGCCGATCAAGAAATCGGCTATCTCTCTTTTCATCGCATGAAAATCAATATGAGAATTAAGCAGCGTGTTATCCATATCGAACATAATCCCTTTTACTTGATAAGGCTTATCCATTCGAATACCAACTCTCTCTCAACTAGCTTCATCGGTTAGAAGAGCTATCCTTCATTTAATATGAATTAATAATAATTTATTGAATTCGACATTTTTAGACTTTTTTCTACACAAAATGCTATATACGCTTGTTTTTATGCCTACTATAATAAAACTCAGCTTTATTTTCCAGATTATAGCGAACTGGATCTTCTGTCAATCTATCACAGGCTCCGCCACCACCTAGAAGAGAGGTAGCACTTATGCAACACGCTTTGGCTAGCCCTTATACGATGTTTCTGGTTTTACTATCCTTCATTATCGCTCTGCTGACATCTTATACCTCGCTGAAATTAGCCAAAAAAATATCCGTATCGAAAGCCTGGCACCAAAAGTTATGGATACTATGCTGCTCAGTCGCTATGGGTGTCGGCATCTGGTCGATGCATTTCACCGCCTTACTTGCTTATCCGTTGCCTGATGGGATTCCTTTCAGCATACATGCAGTCCTCACATCTATTGTAATCGCCATCATCGGCGCGTTCATTGGTTTTTTCGTTACGTTTCGCTCCAAGAAACAGGTAGCCAACATTGTCATTGCCGGAACGTTTATGGGAATGGCGATTAGCGTCATGCAATTCATTGGGATTTCTTCGATGAGTGATGTCAAGGTCCTTTATTCGCCTCTTCTATTTATTTTGTCGATCATCATAGCTATCATAGCCTCCATTAAAGCGCTTTATGTTTCATTTCATCACAACCAATCCATCCTGCTTAACGGATTGATCATAGGCGCAGCCTTCACAGGCATGCATCATATCGGAATGGCGGCTGCCATCATTTCAAAATCGAATTCTATCGCTGTAACTAACCTGATTACAATCAATTTGAGCAACTACATTCTGGCGATGTATATTGCTTTCGCAACCCTTGTTATCCTGACCGCCAGCTTCATCATGCTGCTGTTATCGGATCAACGCATCGCCCAGCGCATATGGTTGAAAGCTTCCGTTCTCGATTCGTCCATTGATAGCATTATGATGTTTAATCACAGGGGATGGATTGTCGAGTTTAATCCTGCGGCTGAAGCCACGTTCGGATACACGCGAAAGGATGCGCTCGGCCGGACATTATTTGATTTTTTGTTTACTTTCGATCAAGATGGACAGGGAGCTGCCGCTCTATTTCGACTATTTAGCCAAAAAGATGACGCCTTGATTGGCAAGCGAGTAAAAATGATGGCTTACCGCTCAGATCGATCTGGTTTTCCTGCGGAAGTAACCATAACCGGAAATCTAATCGCAGGCAATCATTTGTATACGGCAACCATTCGGGATCTGACTGAAAGACAGCAGCCTGAACAAAATAAAGAGCCATGAAGCGGGTGCGTCCCGCCTTATGGCTCTTTATTTTTCCGCTTCGTTATAATCCGCTTCGCTGACTCCTGAGGAAAATTTCCTTCCTCCGTAACAATCTGGATCCCGGTTTTTACCCGCTTCTTCTATCGCTTGAATAGCGCCTAGTGCCGCGCCTACGGTGCCTTCAGCTCCACGATATTGCCCTTGTTGCCAGTGCGCTCGGCCTAATCGATCTTCGATTCGGTATTCCTATCCATGAGCACCTCTGTAAGAGTAAGATTCCGGGGACATTTCGCCCCCGCAACCTTCGCAAGAAAACGGAGGAGGTACTGCCGGACCGCCAATTCCCCATCCACAGCGAGATCGGCGGAACTACGAGGCCTTATTTCACGGTAACGTCCCTTTTCTCCCCTTGAAGCGGAACTAGGGTGCGTTAAATGAGCGAAAACATGTCTACAACCCAACATTTCCTGCTCATAAGGCACGGTAGTTCCGCGAAATGTCCCTACAACCGAACATACCGCCTCTTAACGCACCTACGTTCCACTCACCCGTGCAAAAAGGCGATATATCGCAGATCGAAGCGGTATCGGGCACTCCAAACCGCTGTGGCACCTACCGGATCTTCTACGTCCATCCTGTCAAATACACGTACCACACGATGCGAGCTCGTCACACCCATATACCTGACGACATATGCTTTCTCGCGCGTCAAAAAAGCCCTCCTCGGAAGTCATCAACCGATGACGGAGGAAAGCCCTTTTACGCGATACAATGGTTATCCCGCCTGACTGGCCGTCGTTCGAATCGCGAACGGTATGACAATCGCAATCAAGCTTCCAATAAGTCCGAAGACAAACATACTATGAATGCCTGCGTAAAAATGAGGAGAATGGGTCAAAATGGCGCCCATGATCGTGACACTGACCGCTGTTCCGATGTTACGCGAAAATAATTGCAAGGACGTCGAAATCCCTTTCTGATGGGCCTCCACCAGTTGCTGAGAGCCAATCGTCGAAATGGTAAAAATTAAACCGAAGGCGACGCCAAGCACAGTTAGTGCTGTGAAAGAATACCAAAATGATGAGTTTTCCCGAAGAAAGAACAGCATGATCGCCGTGATGATCAGGAAAAAATTACCCGCGACCAGCAGCTTGGTATAGCCGAACCGCAGTACCCATTTTCCGCTTGGCACAGCTACTGCCATCCACCCGATTGAGGTCGACAGCAAAGCGACTCCGCTAATAAATAACGAATACCCTTGGGTTTGTAAAAACAAAGGCATAAAGCTGGAAGTTCCGAATAACGCGGCGCAACTGACGAAAGAGCCGGCAATCATGATCGCAACCGGTCGATTGCGAAACAAGTTTAGAGGAACAATCGGCGCTCTATGCTTGCGCTCATAATAGTAAAAAGCAATCATCAGCATGAGCCCTGCTACACCGTATATGTAGTTATAGTGCTCTACAGCCGTTGTCAATAAGAGCAGCGAGATTCCGCCTGCGAACAATAAAGCTCCTCCGTAATCGATCGAAGATCGTTTAGGTTCATACGCTTCCTTATATGGCAGCAGAGCCAGGAGAGCGATCAGGCAAATTGGAATGTTCACGAAGAAAATCCAGCGCCAGCTCAAGTACGTGACGAAGAATGTGCCCAGTAAAGGCGCCAGAATCGCCGAAAGTCCCCACATCCCTGTGAAAAAAGCCTGCACTTTTCCCCGCTGCTCCACCGAGAACAGATCGCCGGCAATAATTGATGGGAATGGCATCATCACGCCTGCGCCAATGCCTTGAATCGCTCTAAACAAGATAAGCTGCACCATCGTCTGCGATAAACCGCAAAGTACGGAACCGCAGAGGAACAGAATCATCCCTGATGCAAAGATTTTTTTACGGCCAAAAAGATCCGATAACCGGCCTGCCACCGGCGCCAAAACGGTCGATAACACCATGTAAGAAGTAAATGCCCACGCGTATAAATCGTTTCCGCCAATTTCCTTCACGATAATAGGCATGGTCGTATTCGCAATTGTGGCATCCATAGATGCAACAAGCATCGCAAGCACAATGCTGACCATAACTGAAGATCGATTGCTCACCTCATGTTCCTCCTGTACGATGTCAAATTCGTCATATCCACACATTGTAACTGATTGCAAAGCCGGATGTATATAACACAGCTAATAATGTTACAGCCCCCCGGACATTCACCCTGCCCACTAAGGCTCCATATAATGAACATCGGTTAATTAATTTTTTCTTTACAAAAGGGATCGAAATGACATAAAATTAATCCAATTGAATTAGTGGGATTTTGAATGGGGACATGACTACATGACTTTGAGTATCTTACTGATGGGTGTATTGGTCGGATTTTTGGTTGGATTAACAGGTGTTGGCGGAGCTTCGCTCCTCACACCAATTTTAATTATGATGAACGTTCATCCTTCTATCGCGGTAGGCACAGACCTTCTTTACAATTCCATCACCAAACTTTTTGGCACGATCCAGCATTGGCGGCAAAAAACAATCGATTGGCGGCTCGTCAAACAATTAGCCATGGGCAGTATACCGGGCGTCATTCTCGCGGTTCTTTTTTTGAAAATTTTTGAATCTTATTTCCATAATCAAGAACTGATCATAAAGCATGCGCTTGGTTATGTGTTAATTCTCGTTGCGATTGCTACGTTGTTTAAAGTTTTCTTCGGCCACAAAATCAAAGAAAACCGTTGGCAGCTCAAAAGCTTGCAAGAGAAACGCGGCTTAACCATCACGATTGGTGCTGTTCTAGGCTTCATTGTCGGATTGACGTCGATCGGATCCGGATCCTTATACGCCATTGCGATGCTGTATTTCTTCCGAATGAGCGCCTCCCAACTCGTAGGCACGGATATCGCGCACGCCTTCTTCCTGGCTTCGACGGCAGGCATTTTGCACGCCAGCATGGGGAACGTCAACTACACACTCGTGTTGAATTTGTTGCTTGGCTCAATTCCCGGTGTGCTAATCGGAAGTATGCTGTCAACAAAAGCGCCCACGAATGTGCTGCGAACCATCATCGCCAGCCTCGTCTTAATTAGCGGATTAAAGTTAATATGATGTCGTTTTATATGACAAAAGTGGTTGAGAAAGGGAATCCCTCTGCTCAACCACTTTTTGTCGTTTCCTGCGCTTTCCCGGGAAATTGTCTTGCTTATCGCAGTGTCATTTCCCCCGTAAACCATAGCTTATAACTTAGCACACTTAAGATAATGCTCGTAATCGCGCCTGCCGCTGTAAAAGCAAATAGAATCAAAATTTGATAACGCACCGCATCAACCGGGTTAGCCCCCGCGATGATCATCCCCGTCATCATGCCCGGCAGCTGCACAAGCCCTACCGTCTTCATGCCGTCGATGGTTGGAATCATGCTCGCCTTAACTGAGCGCTGAAGCGATTGCTGAATCGCCTGCCTCACGGTTGAACCAAGCGCTAGCAGCGCTTCAATTTCACCACGCGAGGACGCTACTTCCCGGTTCATATGATTCAGAAATAATCCGCACACAATCATCGAGCTGCCAATCGTCATGCCGCTAATCGGAATGATATATTGTGTTGTCGGCTCAATAATGTGCATGCCCAGCATAAGCGACATGGTAAGGATTTCCGTAGCGGCTATCGCAATAGCAATTCGCCAGTGGACGCCTCGTAAGCCTTTGCCTCGTTTCCCTGCATTATGGGATGCCACACCGATCATGATTGCGATGATAACTAAAATGAGGCCGATGTTCGCCGTTTGAAAGACGAAGTGCAGCACATACCCGATAACAAGCAGTTGCAGCGCGCCGCGGATCGTTCCTATTGCAATGTCCTTCTCCAAACCTAGCTTTTGCCATTTGGACAACGCCATGGTGATAACAACGAATGTTAATGTGAAGCCTAATGCTAGTGTAGACATGGATCTTCTCCTCCCGCACGGACCAAGGAACTGCCGATCGTTTCAGCTTCCACATCTGCCGTAACTTCTGATAATTCACCGTTTTCCAAATGCCATAAGCGCCGACACACATGCCTTGCTTGCTCTTGGTCATGCGTCACCCAAACGAACGAGGTCCCTTCCTGTTCGCTCCAGCCTGCAAGCAGCGTTTCTACCGCCTGCTTGCTCTGCACATCTAAGGCAGACGTCACCTCATCCAGCAAAAGGATGTCCGGACGCAGCAGCAACGACCTGACAAGCTGGACACGCTGCTTCTGTCCGCCGGACAGCTCGGCAGCTTTATGCCGCCAATCCAATTCAGCAAGACCAACTTGCTCCATTAGTGCGGTCGCCAGCTTTTGATCAAAACCCGATTGATGCAGTTTGCTCGCCATTGCTAAATTATCGGCAACTGTGACGGGCAGCATCGCTGGAAGCTGCGGCACATAGCAAACTTTTTTCCGCCACTCATTCGGCAGCCAGTTCGCCATTTGCCGGCCATGCAGGGTTAAGCTACCGGCTTCGATGAGCTCCAGCCTCGCCATTGTGCGAAGCAGTGTACTCTTGCCTTGACCTGAAGGTCCAAGCACAGCGATGCGATCACCCGTATTGATGGTTGCGTGCAGCTGATGAAATAAAGGAACTGGCCCCTTGTTCGGATGAGATTTATGTAACTGTTCAATAGCCAGAATAGTCCTCAGTTGAAGCCCCTCTTTCCTCTAGATGTGAGAGAATGAAGAAACAGCCAGAGGAACATGTCCCCTGGCTGATCTGATCTTAATTCGACTCGGTCTCACTGGAACCTAGTTGGTTCTCTTCATATAATCTGTACATGGCTTGAATCATCGGCTCGGCCGGATCACGATTCAGCAAGTAGAGCGTCATTAAATATTGCAGAGGCAACGCGCAAGTATTATTGCCATCTTCAACAGCTACGAAACCTGCCTCGAGGACAGGACCGTGCTCGGGATGAAGCTCCAGATCCACGTAGATTTTCTGGTCAGGAAATTCTTCCCGAACTGCGCTCGCACAATAAGGAACGATATGCTTATCCAGCAACTCCTTCGCATCATCTTCCGATTGCGGCGGATTAGGCAGCGGGTGATTATCCGGGCTGCGCAGCAAGTCCACGAAGAAGGAAGAGAGCCAGAGTCCGGCGTTCGGATTGTTCTGGAAATTACGCATAATTTCATTGAGGAAAAATCCACAGGCGCAAGACTTTCCATCCTTGCTGACTGTGTAAGCGAACATTGGTCCATACGTAGGATTGTTTCCGATTTGTCCGTCTATTTCATAGTCTTCATATTGCGCTTTCAACACTTGCTGAACATTCTGAAACCACGTTAAAATCACTTTCGCCTGCTCTTGCTCTTGTTGTTGTTGTTGTTCGTCAAGCTCAGCTTGCGCGTCGATATCTTTTTCTGTCATTGTGTTTAAAGCCTCCTGAATCAGTCAAATTAGCACGAATATTTCTATTGTACCGCATTTGTCCAAGTTCAGAAAGCTCTTCTTGCTGCTTACGGACGAATTCGAACAACGCCAATTTCAGAAGCATTAATCACAATCGCGTTGCCACCTTGACCGATAGAAGCTTGTGCCGATTGTCTTACTTTGACTTTCGTTTTGCTGTTGTTGAAATTGGTTGCTTTTTGCTCTTTGCTATGTTTGCGCCCCATGAAGGTTCACCTCCTCTCAAAAGCCGAAATCCTTATGCAGGATCAGGCATTCGTTTGAAGAGAATAGAGGTTTACCGCTTATTCTTTTTCAAAATTTGCACATTGGCGGCATTGCTTGCCAAGACATTCCCTAGCTTTGCCTTTGCAGTTGCGGTTTGATAAATATTAATGACAATAACATGATCCTTACCTAGACGGTAACGGAACGTTTTCACATCAGAACGAACCATCTTGTCATCCTCCTTCGGAGCGGAAATGTTCCACGCCTTATCGTATGCAAGTGAATGACTGGCCCGTCCCGGCGAACTTACATCCGCTTCGGAGTCGGAAGTCCAAGTAGTTGTAGCGCCTGACGTAAAATCTCCCTATATGTTTGGGTAATCCATAAGCGATGAGAGATCACCGCCTGCTCCCCTTTTAGCACCGGACACGATCCATAGAAATGATTAAAGAGTGAAGCTAGTTCAAATGCATAATGGCAAATATGACTTGGCGACAATTGCTTGATCGCGTTATCCAGTGTTTCAGGCCAATAAGCCATATGCCGGATGAGGCTATACTCTGGCTCCTTAAGCTGATCTGCATCCAATTGAGGAGCGATTCCCAGCAACTGCGGATCTTTATTCGCTTTATCCAAAATGGAATTCGCTCTCGTATAGGCATACAGCAAATATACACCGGAATTGCCCGTTACCTCTGTAGCCTGCTGCATATCAAAAACAACTTCGGTTTGCAGCTGATATTTGAGCAAATAGTAGCGAATTGCCGCCGCGGCGATCGATTTGCTGGAAATGCCGGCTTTCCGTGAGCGCTTAGCGTCAATCACACGCTCCATATGTTGGAGCAAATCGGCGACTTTGATGCCGATCCCTTGACGCCCGGACATCGCATAGGAGCTTTTGCCATCAGATATGTCCATCCCTAGTCCTGCAGCCGTTTCTGGACTTAAAGATACAACCCCATAGCTCACATGCTTGAGCTGATTCGCCTGCTCTTCATACCCCAGCGCTTCCAGCGCCAACTTGACCATCGACTGCGGGTAGTGTTGGCGGTGATCGATCACATTAATGACGATATCGGCGCGGCCTATCGATTTCTTGCTTCCGGTCGGGGCAGTAGACCACAGCCCCTCCTCCCACTTTGTATATACGAAGTCATTCGGAAGGATCCCGAATTTCCACAAATGATAGGCGATATCCTTCGCCGTATACGTTAAAATGCCATTGGAGCGCACTAAGACCTTATCCGCTTGAAAATCAGCTCCATCCGCTGTGTCCGCTGTGGACTCGACTTTCTCGTCGTTCTGTCTAAGCACCCAACAGCCGGCAGGCTTGCCTTCCATAACTTTATGAAACAGATTGGTTTGCTGAAGAAGCTTGAACGCCGTGTCCCAGAAGCCTTCACGTACAATATGGCTCTCCCAGACCAGCACATCGTAATCGATTCCGAATTGTTTCATCTCCTGAAGCTGTTCGCGTACAATTCGCTCCGCAACCAGCGATCCGATCCATGCAAGGTTAGAATCTCCTGTCTCTAAGGCGTGCAATACAGTAGAACGCTGATCTAGAAGAGACGGATGCTGCTTGTATGCTTGATTGATCTTCGCATAGGTTTCCCAGCAGAAATCACCGAATCTTACAAAAGGCTGTTCCGTATGCGTATGGAGCATGCCTACAACCGTATCGGCCAATTGATTGCCGAGATCGTCAACATAGTTGTGCACTTCGACTTGACAGCCGTCCTGACGCAGCATCCGCGACAATGAATCGCCGATGACCGAGTTTCTCAAATGGCCGACATGAGCCGCTTTATTGGGATTGATTGACGTATGCTCGACCAATACTTTGATCGGTTTTTTTCGCTTCACTTGCATTTGCGTCACATGCAGCCCACTCGAAGCCCAAGCTTGCCAGTCGATATAAAAGTTCAGGAATCCCGGCTGCGCAGCTGTCACTTTGGCGAACAGCCCCTGTACGTGCCCCTGCTCTTCAATAAGCTGCTGCAGCTTTTGAGCAATAAGCAAGGGTGGTTTACGCAGTATTTTGGCGAGAAGCATAGCAATATTTGTACTGTAATCGCCATGTTCCTGATGCGCAGGACGCTCCGTCATCACTTGCAGCGATTCCGGTTTCTCCAGCCCATGTTCTTGCAACAACACAGCTACCTGCTTCTCAATCTCGGCTCTCAATAGGGCATGAATCATCAACAATTCCTCCTTAACATAAGTGCGGGAACGCAAAAAAGCCCCCGTCTCTAACAAAGAGACGAGAGCTATTCATTCCCGCGGTACCACTCTAAGTGCCAAACGTATCCGTTTGACCCCTCCACAAATAACGGCTAAGCCGGATCTTCATACTTAAGAGATATCGCTTTGTTCAGAAGACCATTTCCCAGGTCCGCTTCGTTCTTGCCATCCGTGCCGGTTCCCACCAACTCCGGCTCGCTGTGACTGGCTGGCAACAACTACTGTCCTGTTCATCAATGTTCATTATGCAATTATTGAAATTAACTGAATATTACATCATTTATACAGGAACGCCCACCCATTGTCAAGATGCATATAACCGCATCATCATAATGCCAACAAAAGCCATCGCCAAACCAGATTGTTCCAAACGCGAAAATTTATCCTTCAAAACGAACCTCGTATACAGTAAAACAATCAGCACATTGAGCGCAACAACAGCCGAAACGAGCCCGGCCTTGCCATGATCGAAAGCAGTTATGATGAGAATCATCCCTGCTACATTCGTGATGCCGACGCCCATGCCGATCGCAAACGTGCTTCGTTCATTCCACCTGGAGGGCGCTGAGGCTTCACCCTTTGATCGCTGACGGTCCTTCAACCACCAAAGCCCAAAGCAAGCTGTTCCTGTCGCAAACATACAAAAAAGCGTAGGAAATAAGGGCGCTTCCATCATCGTCGACCATTTGCCCGAAAGGTCATTGCCTGCGAAAAGCAGCAGCGCTAGCAAGCCCCATTGCGCGCCTTGTAAATTTTTCAGCGAAATATCGTTCGAATAACGAACGAGCAGGATCCCGATCACGATGACCACGAAGGCGAGAAATTGCATCCTATTCAATCGCTCGCCCCAAACCGCAAAAGCAACGATAACGACAATAACCGATGGCAATCCAGTCAAAATGGCAACCAAAGAGGCTTTACCTACTGCAAAGCCTTTGAACATACTGGCATTCGCGCCGAAAGAGAACAGTCCCATCTGCACGCCGATTAATGCGGAAGCCGTCCATTGCTGCTGAAACGCCAGACTGCAAACCAAGCTAATGACGGCTCCCATAAAAAACGTCCCGCAAAGCAATACATTCCGATTGAGCGATTGTTGGCTTGTCCAATGGTATAAAATCCCCCGGAGCCCGAAGCTGAACGCTGCGAGCACCGAATAGATGAGCCACATGATGTTAAAATTCCCCTTTCGCCGAACAAATTTGCGGTCATCTTAACATATATTTAGTTACCTAACAAGACTTGTTCGGGGCAACAATTGAACGAGAATTGCATCGCCGCTTGCGGACACCCTCACTTCAGCAAACTTCGCATTCTGTTCATACGCATGTCCGGTCCCTTCGGGAATAAAATACGTTTCGATACCAAACTCAATGGTTTGAAATCCGCTTATTGTTCCATTCAACCGAACTTCGCCTGCGCTCAATTTATCACCGTTGGCGTAGATTCGCCGGTATTCATAAACGCCAGTCGTTACATTTAGAGCTAGAACAAGGGAAATTTTTTTATTGAAAAAAGAACTTTGCTGCAGTTCTGCCGGCAGCTCTGGCTCAGAGATCGCATAGCGCAACCGCACATAATCACCCTGCATCATCGATCGCGGATCCAAGGGAACAAGCTCAAGCTTAATGAGCTGGCCGTTTGCCAGCAACCACTCGCTTTTCCCGATTTGCAGCCCCATCGTGCTGATTTGAAGAAAGACCAGTACCGCGATTAACAAGCGATTGAGTTTAGCATCTCCCGTGAATTCTCGCGGCTGTTCGGCGAAAGTTTGCCGATTATGTTTTTCATACCAGATGGTCATGGCAATAATCACCGCTCCGATGATGGCGAAACTGATCGATTTATGAAGCAGCTTCCAAGCCAGATCATAATATTTATACACAAGAAAAGCGATCCAATATGCGAGGCCCCAGCGATAAAGCCACGTCACTTCCTGCTGTCGGCTAATGAACATCGCTAATACTATAACAAGAAAGAAGAGTGCATTGCTGACGTAATACCACGTGGACTCCGTGATAAATGTCAGAACGAAAAACGTGAATAGAAAGGATGGGAAACTACTGTACAAGAGCGGCTTTCTAACTGCATCGCGTCCAACCCACCTGTTTGATGCGAAAATAAGGAGCAGAACAACAGATAGAAGCAGGAACACCAGCACCTCTGAGTCGAGCCAATCATAAAGCAAGATACCTGCAATGCTTTCGCCGACAAGGAAGAACACGATGCGCTGAACGTTGCCGTTCACCAATAGGAATGAAAGCACAACCAACATGAAAAACAGCAGCAGCATAAACGTTTCATTCGTAACCGCAGCTGCACCTGCACCGAGCAGGAACCCGCAGCCCATCAATGTGAATCTCACCAAACTGGTTATTTGTTTCCAAAAAATCATTGCAATGACGGCAATAAGTCCAAAACCAATCAATGCATACTCAGGATTGTTAACTCCTAGGACAAGAGTAACAAAGCCAATCAGAGACAAACTGCCGAGAATGGTCCCGATCACGATGACCGATAAGGTCAGAACACGAACGAGCCATTTTGTGAAATCTCCTTCTCTCTTCACTGCCGCACTTGTACTCGAATCGAATTCTGCGGATGAGTTCCACGTCCGGATGTAGTGCACAAATTTCACATTAGCGCCTATGAACACAATAACGAACAGGATCCCGCCAATGAAAAACAATTCGTTATGAACGTGCACCGCAATTTCGATATATTTCATAATGACCGCCACTGATACCCAAAGACCGGCAAATAGCAGGTAGGATTTGTTTTTCGTCCTGTGTGTGTAGTAAATCGCAGCCGCAAGGACAGCAGCGAACGGGATGTTCAACAAAATTCCATGCGCTTCGAACACAAAGGAATTAGATACCCACAACATCAGAGCGATGGTCGCTTGAAAAGAGAGCCATTTCAGAAAAGGCGCGTGTACACGCCCGCGCTCTGCGAGAACATAAAGACATCCATTCAGAACTGCCAGAAAGACCACAATCGTGATTTCTACGAGCTCAGTTTCTGAACTGCCCCACCATTTCGGGAAAAAATAGAAGCAATACGCGAGATGACCCGTGATATACGTTAAGATGTAAAATGGCTGCCATCTCGTCAATAAGGCAAATAGAAGTGCGGGTATCGACCACACAGCGAATAAACTATAGCTGTCCGCGTGAGAATTATACGTCTGCCCGATGAGCGCAATGCCCACGCCAAACGAAATGCAGCAAGCAAACAAAGCCAACCTACTCAGAAGCGCGCGCCCGCTTTTTTGGGATAACCAAATGGAAGTCCAGTAAAAGCCCACAATGAGCATAAAGACGGGCGTTAATTTCTCTGCACGGCTTAGAGCCTCCCAGTTCGTAGCAAAGAAATAGACAATAGCCGTTAAAAGTGCGCTCACACCAAGCACATAACCCAGACTAATCGTCACATATTTTGCATTCATTGATGGTCGCCCCCCCTCCATTACTTACTTCTTATTGTACGGAGCGCAAGCAATTTGAGAAGTACTATCTATTCCTAGTACCAGGTCATGGGTCTATTGAATCCAAACCCTCTTTTACAACGTAGTGTACAACATAGAAGGAGTTGAGAATCGAATGGACGAACCGCTACACAAACATACGATGGAAACACGAGAAGAGCTGCTTTTAGCTCTAAAGCAGATTGAAATTTGGGAAAAAGAACAACGAGATCTTTGGTTTTGGGAAAAAATCGGGCGTCTTCCTTTTCAGCTTTTGGATCGGCTGACACCGAAATTTCTCCACAATAAAATCGGTGAAGCTCTGAATGAACTTGGAAACTATATGCAGGCTGGCGGACGTTATTTGATTTCCGAGAAAAGCACATTGAAAAAAATGGAGAGTCAGCTTCAGGCGGCAGAGGATCATGGACGAAGCGGGCAGAATCTAACCATAGATACTGTAGGTTTCTTGCCATTAATCATAATGGACCAAACTGCAGATGAAATTGCTAAAAACAGCACGAAGATCGCAACACTTCAAGGCGCGACAACGGGAGTTGGCGGGATACTTACGCTCGCAGTCGACATTCCTGCTATTCTTGGTCTGTCTTTGAAGGTGATCCAGGAGCTTGCCATTTGTTATGGCTATGATCCCAATGACAGGAAGGAACGCATTTTCACCATCAAATGTTTACAATTTTCTTCGTCCGACATCGTCGGGAAGAAAGCCATCCTGGAAGAACTCGGTGATTATTCTTCCGGGAAGGAACAGACACAAATGATTTCCCAGCTGCAGGGCTGGCGCGAGGTTTTCGCCACCTACCGCGATAATTGGGGCTGGAAGAAGCTGTTTCAGCTTGTCCCGATTGTGGGGATCGTTTTTGGCGCGTGGATAAATCGCGGAACGCTGCAGGATGTAAGCGAGGCGGCTCGCATGCTGTATCGGAAACGGCGCATTCTGGAGCGGTTGAGCGGGATGCGGGCTTGACCGCTTGCGCGCGGGCTTGGTCGCTGTAAGGCCCGGTTCGGGCCTTTCGGGCGGGCTCCCGCGCGCTTCGGCTTTCGTAACGCCCCAAATGGGCGTTACACTGGGCTTTGCCCGCTTGCCGCGCAGGCTTCGCCGCTGTAAGGCCCATTTCGGGCCTTTCGGGCGGGCTCCCGCGCGCTTCCGCTCTCGTAACGCCCCAAATGGGCGTTTCGCTGGGTTTTACCCGCTTGCCGCGCGGGCTTGGCCGCTGTAAGGCCCATTTCGGGCCTTTCGGGCGGGCTCCCGCGCGCTTCCGCTTTCGTAACGCCCCAAATGGGCGTTACGCTGGGCTTTACCCGCCTGCCGCGCAGGCTTCGCCGCTGTAAGGCCCGGTTCGGGCCTTTCGGGCGGGCTCCCTGCGCGCTTCGGCTCTCGTAACGCCCCATATGGGCGTTACGCTGGACTTTGCCCGCCTGCCGCGCGGGCTTGGTCGCTGTAAGGCCCTTTTCGGGCCTTTCGGGCGGGCTCCCGCGCGCTTCGGCTCTCGTAACGCCCCAAATGGGCGTTACGCTGGGCTTTGCCCGCCTGCCGCGCAGGCTTGACCGCTGTAAGGCCCATTTCGGGCCTTTCGGGCGGGCTCCCGCGCGCTTCCGCTCTCGTAACGCCCCATATGGGCGTTACGCTGGGCTTTGCCCGCTTGCCGCGCGGGCTTGGCCACTGTAAGGCCCGTTTCGGGCCTTTCGGACGGGCTCCCGCGCGCTTCGGCTCTCGTAACGCCCCAAATGGGCGTTACGCTCGGCATTGACCGCCTGCCGCTCGGACTTGGTTGCGCCGCTATGAGTATGTCGCTGCTGGGTCCATATTCCCCTGCGCGTGCAGGATCAACTGCTCATAATAGCCATGGAGCTCCAGCAACTGTGCATGATTGCCCTCCTCGACGATCCGCCCCTCACTCATCACGATGATGCGGTCGGCATGGATAATGGTCGAGATGCGGTGCGCGATGACGAGTGTCGTTCGGCCATCAGCAACAATTTGCAGCGCCGACTGGATCATCTGCTCCGTCTGCGAATCCAGGTTCGCTGTTGCCTCATCGAGGATCAGCACCTTCGGCTGGAAAACGATGATACGCGCGAACGAAATCAGCTGGCGCTCTCCGGCGGAGAGACCACTGCCTCTTTCGGAGATGCGCGTTTCGTAGCCATCCTTCATGCGGGCGATCAACGCGTCTGCCCCGACAAGCCCGCAAGCGTGAATCACAGCTTCCCGCGAAATGGTCTCGTCAAACATACGGACATTGTCCAAAATACTGCCGGCATAGAGATACGGCTCTTGCTGCACAAGCCCTACCATGCGGTGAAGATTGGCCTGCGGCAACTCCCGGATATCTATGCCGTCAATCCGGATACTCCCCTCCTGTACGTCGTAGAACCGACAAAGCAAGCTAATTAAAGAACTTTTGCCCGCCCCGGTCGTCCCTACAATTCCGATCATCTCACCAGCTCCAATACACAGCTCCAGATCGTCAATAACGGGCACATCTTTTTGATAGCAAAAATGCACATGGTTGAAATGAATGTCGCCTTTTACATCTGCTAAGTTAACATGCTTCGTCTCCGCTTTGTCCGCAATCTCCGGTTGAATGGAAAACACGTTCCAGATCCGGTTCAGAGAAACGGTCGTAGACTGCAGCGTATTCCACTGCTGGGTGATGTTGTTAATCGGTTGGAAGAACTGCCGAATGTAAGTGATAAAAGCATAAAGTACACCAAATTCAATCGCTTTATCAAAAACAGCTATCCCCCCGAGCCATGTAATAAATGCCACCGAGAGGTTTCCGAGAATATCAAAAGATCGGTTAAACAGCACACTCGTACGGATTTCCCTTAAACTGGCATGAAAATAGCCGCGATTGCGGTCAGAGAAGCGGTTCATTTGCTCTTTCTCTTGATGAAAAGCCTGAATCAGATGCATGCCAGATAAATTTTCGGCAGTAAATGCAACCAGTTGAGAAAGCCTAGATCTGGACAGCTGATACGTTTTGCGGATATAAGTCCGGAATCCGGCCGCAATGATGACGATAATCGGGATAACGAGCATGCTGTACAGTGTGAGCTGCGTGTCGAGATGAAACATCATCACAATAATGAACACAAGTGTCATGCTATCGCGAACAAGACTAAGCAGCACCTGTGTAAAAAACTGATTCAACGTTTCCGTATCGCTCGAAACATGGGTAATCAAGCTCCCGCTAGGGGTGCGGTCATAGTACGACATGGATTGTCTGAAAATGTGCTTGAACAAATCTTTACGTATGCGCGCAACGATGTTTTGTCCCGCAAATTGCAGCAAATTGTTTTGCAGATAGCTGAAAAACAGGCTGCTTACAGATAGCCCTACATACACCAAGCAGATGAGAAGAAGTGAGCGAAAGTCGTTCTTGCCGATCATTAAATTATCATCGATCGCGATTTTGACCAGATATGGCTGGAACAAATCCGCCGCGATACCGAGCAATGCACAAAACAGAACCGCCATAAAAGTGAGGCCATGCGGCTTGGCATAATCGGATAGCATGCGAAAAGCCGACTTCGTCGCTTGCTTCTCCTCTTTGCTTTTACGCTCACGTATTGGCATCGTCACTGCCCCCTTTTTGAATCGCATGAAGCTCAGCGTATAGACCGTCTTGCTCGAGCAACTCCTCATGAGTGCCGCGCTGCACAATTCTACCTTCATCGAGCACAATAATTTCGTCCGTATGCTTGAGCGCACTGATCCGGTGCGCAATCCAAATCGTCGTCTTATCCGATCGCTCCTGCCGTATCGAATCAATGATGTGCTTTTCTGTCACCGAATCGACAGCGCTCACACTATCGTCAAGAATCATCAAAGGCGAGTCCTTGATGATGCCGCGCGCTAGGCTCGTGCGCTGCCTTTGACCGCCGGACAGCGTAACGCCCCGCTCTCCCAGCTTCGTTTCGAATTGCTCGGGAAAGGACGAAATGCTAGCGAATATTTGCGCCTTTTTAGCCGCATGCTCAACTTCCTCTAAAGGAGTCCCTCTTTTGTAAAAAGCGATATTGTCACGAATTGTTGTGCTGAACAGGAAGCCTTCCTGTGGAACGTACGCGATTTGAGTGCGCAGGCTTTCCAGGGTTACATCCCGAATATCCGTCTCACCAATCCAAACCGTTCCGGCCGGAGGCTCGTAAATGCGAAGCATCAGTTTAATCAGCGTAGACTTGCCACTGCCCGTTTTTCCGATAATACCTAGCGATTTACCCGGTTCTATGGTCAGCGAAATGTCATGAAGCACTTCATCTTCGTCGCCAGGATACGCGAAAGATAAGTGCTCGATTCGGATCCCCGCGTGATCCAGATCCGTCATAGCGGCCAGCTCGCTTCGAAAGACATCCGATTTCAAGTCGAGCAAATCGTTAATTCGTTCAAGCGATGCACGAGATCGCTGCATCGCATTGATGACGCGCCCAATCTGTTGCAGCGGATTTACCATCATCCGGATATAGAGGGTCAACTCAACGAAATTGCCAATCGTGATTCGATGATGAATCGTTAAGTAACCGCCGAATGCAAGTGCAATAATCAGCGAAAGCGCACCCAGAAAGGGGATCAACGCCTCGAACAAGGAAGACAGCCGAACTAGTCGCAGTTGATTGTCGCGTATGCGATCCACCGTTTCTCCAAACCTGCGAATCATAATGTCTTCGACCGCGAATTTTTTAGCAACACGAATACCGCCGAATTGTTCTTCGGCAGACTCCGTCATCTTGCCAAGCGCCTCCTGAACATTTAAGGAATGATTGCGAATAACCGGCCGAAACTTCACGGCAAGAACGGGAATAAACAAGAGCGGCGTAATACATATAACGATTAAGTAAAGCGGAATAGAGCTGAACAGCATTGTGACAACGACGGCGCCAATCAGAATCGTAGAGTTCAATATCTGGTTAATTCCCATAGAAATGGACTCTCGAATGGCCGTTACATCATTCATGACGTAACTGAGTAGCTTACCTACCCCATGTTTCCCGTAAAAGGCAGCGCTTAAATGTGTAAAATGGTCAAACAACCGATTTCGCGATATGTACTCAAACCGCCTGCCGCACCGCATAATGATATATTGTCCGATGGCGACCAGTACGCCAAACGAAACGCCAATCATGAGAAGCTTCAAACTATAATCGATAATTAAGGCTTCGCTTAATCCCCCTTTTTGCAACTGATCCGTAAACAATCCGAGAAGCTTGGGGTAATACGACTGGATAATATTCCCTGTTGAGATGGTCAGTGCGGCAAGTACGTACATCGGCCATTTTTCTTTGAAAAAATCAATCAATAACCGTGTAGACTTCAAAGCTTCATCACTTCCTATGCTTGGTGTCTGCAATCACAGCAACTGCACTGCTCATAGCTTCCGAAAACTCCTTCCACCTCATTATACGAAAAATTGAAGGGATATACAGCCCCTCACACCGCATATATGCCTATTGTTGGTTATTGCGTTATACTGTAATAGTAAAGTCACTCTAATCTTAAACATAGGAGAACGGAAGCATGGAATTCAAATTGGATCGAATGGAAGATAAAATCGAGTTTTTTCAAGCATACGACCTGAAGTCGCTAGAGAAAAAAATCGACGAACAAATAGATAATAACAAAGCGCTCTTGCTGAGTGTGTTCGCCATTCAACATCATGTTGTTTTCGACCCGAACGCGGGAAAAATGCTGTACAGCGCGGTCGTTCATTTTAAAGTTAAATAACGGCAGAGTATGAAAAACCTGAGGCTGTGCCTCAGGTGCTTGTCTAAACCCATACGGTTGAGCAATGGGAGGGAATTGGGAATGGGGTTCCGACCGTTTCTTGAAATCGTCTTTTCATTGAATTTACTTAGTGGTAATAAGACGATTTCAAATACGGGCGCTAACGCTTCTCCACCCCATACCCATTCCCTCTTCTATTCTACTTTGTGCTGCCTTCCACTTTCTCTTGACTAGCCTGTCTTCCATCCGGTATTCCTGTCCACGAACACCCCTGAAAGAGTAAGATTCTGGGGACATTTCGCCTCCGCAGGCTTCGCAAGAAAACCGAGGAGATACGACGGATCGCCAATTCCCCATTCACAGCGATATCGACGGAACTACGATGCCTTATTCCGCGGAAACGTCCCCTTTCTCCCCCTGAAGCGGAACTAGGGTGCGCTAAATGATCGAAACTGTGCCTAAAACCCAGCATTTCCTGCTCATAACGCACAGTAGTTCCGCGAAATGTCCCTACAACCGAAAATGCCGCCTCTTAACGAACATACGTTCCGCTCACCCTTGCAGAAAGACAATCTAGCGCAAATCGAGGCGGTATGGGGTGATCCAATCCGCTGGGGCAAAACAGCTATGTCACTTCCGGATCTTCTACGCCCATCCTGTCAATGCTCGAACTACAAACGATGCGTGCGGAATCTCTCGGCTCTGCGAGCTCGTCACACACAAAAAAAACTGACGACATATGCTTTCTGGCGTATTAGAATGGATATCCCTAACGCTTTAGTTCTGTAAAAGATTTATACATTCTGTGAAAAAAAATGGACCACCCTACTAAGTGCTAAGGGTGGTCCACCTGTTTTTTAGTTAGCTGAGCGGCAATCCATGCTTCTCGAACAAGGCAATCAACGCTGATCTCGCTTCAGCTTCGTCTGGGCCGTGAATTTCGAGCTGATATTCTTGATTGCTGAATAGTGTAATGCTAAGACCAAGTATGCTCTTCACATCGATAAATCGAGCACCAACTTTGATAACGATACTAGATTTGAATTGATTGGCTGCCTGATTAATTTCCACAATTGCTTTCGTTTCCAATCCGCCCATTCCAATCCCTCCAATTGGTATATTATCGTCCCGCTAAATCCGTTTGTACAGGCTCTACTTTCTGTTTCTTTTGCAGGAGCTTGCCTGTGACAATTACAGCCACCGCAAGCAGAATGGGCAGTACAACATGCAGCGCAGGGTGAAGCGACTCCATGCGGGAAGCAATCGCGCCATCGCTCATGATCATTTCTCCAGACGTGTAACCGAGCAAAGCCACGCCGAGCACAACGATGATCGGGAAACGGTTCATCAACACCATCAGCAGTTGGCTGCCCCAGATAATCAAAGGAATACTGATCGCTAGTCCTAATGCAATCAGCAGGAAATTGCCATTTGCCGCTCCCGCAACCGCGAGCACGTTGTCCAAGCTCATCACCAAATCGGCGATAAGGATGGTTTTAATTGCTGCACCGAGATGCTGGCTGGAAGGCAGGTTCTCTTCCGCTTCCTCGTTTTTCATCAGCTTCAAGGCGATCCAAATCAACAGGATGCCGCCAATGACTTGTACGAAAGGAATTTGAAGCATCCATACCGCTGCAAAGGTCAACACAACGCGCAGTGCAATGGCTCCAAAGCTGCCGAAAAAGATCGCTTTTTTCTGTTGCTGGGCAGGCAAATTGCGGCAAGCTAAGGCAATAACGACGGCATTGTCTCCACTCAACACAATATTAATGATAATAATTTTTAATAAACCTAATAAAAGCCATTCAACGCTCATGTGAATTCATGATCTCCCTTTCTAATTGCTCTCCTCGCGCACACGCAGGCTCGCTCCCTCTGACGATCTGAATTCTCGCGGAATTCGTCTGGCTACGCCGGTTTCAATAGCAGCATGAATAACGGCTTCCCTGATGCGTCTAACAACTTCCTGATTAAATACGCTTGGAATAATGTACAGCTTGTTCAACTCTTGCGGAGCAACCACGGAAGCGATAGCCTTGGAAGCAGCAAGCTTCATTTCCTCATTGACGGTGGCGGCTTGGCAATCGAGGGCTGCCCGGAATATACCAGGAAAGCATAACACATTATTGATCTGATTAGGAAAATCCGACCTGCCCGTCGCGATGACACCCGCGATATCTTCGATTTCATCCGGGTGAATTTCCGGCGTCGGATTCGCCATGACGAACACGATCGGCTTTGCAGCCATTCGCTCCACATCGGCTCGCTTCAGTACGCCGCCAGCGGACAAACCGATGAACACATCCGCTCCTTCGATAACGTCGTGAAGGGAGCCCTTACGACGGTTCGGATTCGTTCGCTGCGCGTAGCCATTCCATATCGGGTTGCTGTAAACGACGCTGTCAACCAGTGCTCCATCACGATCTACGCCAATCAGCTCCTTGACGCCTGCCGCGAGCAAAATATTCGAGCAAGCAATACCCGCTGCGCCGATTCCGCATACAACGACTTTGGCTTCATCGATCCGCTTGCCGACTACTTTCAGCGCATTGATCAATCCCGCGTAAAGGACGACGGCTGTACCGTGCTGGTCATCGTGGAACACAGGGATATCGAGCTCGGCGCGCAGGCGCTCCTCTATTTCGAAGCAGCGCGGCGAGGAAATATCCTCTAAGTTGATCCCGCCGAAACCGGGAGCCAAATGCTTAATGGTGGCGACAATTTCATCCGTGCTTTGGGTATCCAGGCAAATCGGGAATGCATCCACATCCGCAAACTGTTTAAACAGCATGGCTTTGCCTTCCATGACAGGCATCGCTGCATACGGACCGATGTTCCCCAGCCCGAGAACAGCGGTTCCATCAGATACAACGGCGACTGTATTACGCTTAATCGTTAGTTTATACGCATTATCCGGCTTCTCATGAATGGCCATGCAGACCCTGGCCACATCAGGCGTATATACGCGAGATAAATCATCCCTGTTTTGAATCGGCGATTTCGGCTTCATTTCAATCTTGCCGCCGAGATGAAGCAGGAACGTCCGGTCTGATACATGGACAAGACGAACACCCTGCAACTCCTTGATCGACTGAATGACGGCTTCCAATTGAACCTGCTCCGACGCTGCTACGGTAATGTCGCGTACGGTCCAATCCGCTGCCGTTTGAATCACATCGATCGCGATCACATCACCGCCATTTTCCGTAATGACGGTAATCAACTGCCCGAAATGAATGAGCTCCGTTTGCAGTTCCAAACGCAAAATAATACTTTTTCCACCAATTGAATGTTTCATTGTCAGGTAACCTCCGCGCAATTAAAATAGTAGTTTCGCCGCATACACAACCATAGCGACCGTAACACTGCTGAGCAGTGTGGAGAGCAGCACCACTTGTGCCGCATACTCGGGATGATTGCCGTATTCCAAAGCGAAGACGGCGCTGTTTCTTGAAGTAGGAAACGCACTCGCGATAAGCAAAGCCTGTGCCGTTGTGCCCTCCAGCTTAAGGATAAAGATGAGAGCCAGGGCAATTGCCGGGGAAATAACAAGCCTTCCCAGCAAGCTGCATACAAGCGCCGCACTGATTCGCTTGAATTGCAGATGAGCGCTTTGTGCGCCCAACGTAACGAGCGCAATGGCCAAGAATGCACTTGCTACATGTTGTAGAGGATTCCATACAAAAGCTGGGATGGGGATAGCCAGCGTATGCATAAGCAGCCCGAGAAGAAATGCGTAAATCATTGGATTCTTCGCCAACTCTTTGAACAGCTTCTGACCATGGCTTTGAGCGGAAACCGCGTTAATTAATCCAAATGTATTCGTAAGGAGATTATGGTAAATGGTCACAACCACGCCTACCGACAATCCGACCGGGTTGTTCTGAAAGACGAGCTGAGAAACAGGAAGCCCGAAATTGCCCGAATTGCTCAGCACGACACTATTGGAGAAACTAGATGATAATCCTTTATCGAACCTGGCCAGTTTCGCTGTTAATTTGCTAAGAACAATGAGCGTGACGCTTTGTAGAACTAGAAAACCTAAAATGTTCAGCAGCATGCCCGCATCTATGTTGCTCTCGTAAATATTCGTAAAGCTGACCGCTGGAAGCAAGAAAAACGCATTCAGCTTCGATAGCGTATTCATATCCAATTGAAAGACGCGGTGCATGAGCACCCCTGCGCCTATTAATAGAAAGACAGGGACAATCACATTCAACAGGATTAACAACAAAACGTTCATCACGAGTCAACTCCAGTAAAGGAAACCCCTGATTAAGACGGACATCGGCTGATCGTGATCAAGCCAGGCCCATGCTAACAGGGGTTTGGTTAGGCAGAAAACTTAGCCTTCTTCGTTCACGAGGACGTTTTTGCCTCTCATTTTCAAAATAAGCGGAATCGTTAGCCAGAGGAAGCCGATTATGAGGAAAGCAAGAGAGACTGGTTTTTGCAAGAAGATCATGAAATCGCCATTCGAAATCGTAAGCGCTCTGCGCATGTTATTTTCCATCATCGGACCGAGAATAAGACCAAGCACGAGCGGTGCAAGCGGATAATCATTCTTCGACAAGAAGTAGCCGACTAGGCCGCATCCCATAATGAGCAGGAGGTCGAAGGTCGAGTACTGCACAGCGTATACACCGAATACTGAAAACACGATAATGAGTGGGATCAAATATTTTGTTGGTGTTTCAATCACTTTTGCGAACACTTTAACGAGCGGCATATTCAGAATGAGCAGCATTAAGTTGCCCACAAACATACTGGCGATAACGCCCCAAGCGAGCTGAGGGTGATCTTGGAAAAGAAGGGGACCCGGCTGCACATTGTACATGATAAAAGCGCCCATCAAGATCGCGGTCGTACCGGATGACGGAATGCCAAGCGTCAAAAGCGGAATCATCGCACCGCCAGAGGCAGCATTGTTGGCGGATTCAGGGGAAGCTACACCCTCGATGGCTCCTTTCCCGAATTTTTCGGGATTTTTGCTAATTTTTTTCTCTACGATATAGGCAAAAAAGGATGCCAGAATCGCGCCTGCACCCGGCAGGAGTCCGATGAAAAATCCAAGCACAGAACCGCGGGCAATCGGAGCCGCGCTGTCTTTCAAATCTTGCTTGGTGGGCAAGATGCGATTGATTTTGGCCAATTCGCCGTCATTGCCTTCGCGCTGAAGAATCGTCTTGAATACTTCTCCGACGGCAAATGTACCGACGGCTACCGTCAAGAACTCCAATCCTTGATACAATTCGGGAATGTTAAACGTAAAGCGTTCCACGCCGGATACGTTATCGATACCGATTGTTGCTAGCAATAGACCGAAAGCGGTCATAATTAACGCTTTCACCATAGATTTGCCGGCAAGACCGCTAATGGCGAGCAGACCGAGCACCATGAGGGAGAAATATTCAGCAGGGCCGAATTTGATAGCAACAGCCGATAATGGGCGTGCCAAGAAAATAAGGCCTATTAATGAAATAATGCCAGCCGCAAAGGAACCAATTGCTGAGATCGCAAGCGCCGCGCCTGCTCTGCCTTGCTTCGCCATCTGATAACCATCCAGCGTCGTGACAACGGATGACGATTCACCCGGCGTGTTCAGCAGAATCGAAGTCGTGGAACCGCCATACATAGCACCGTAATAAACCCCGGCAAGCAAAATGATGGAGCTCGTAGCTGCTTCCTCAGGACCTAAGCCCGCCGTCATCGTTGCTGTGATAGGGATCAGCAATGCCACGCCGCTCATTGGACCGATCCCCGGCAGTACGCCGACAACGGTACCGATTAACACACCCAAGAAAACAAACACAACATTGTGCCACTGCATAGCCGTGCCTAAACCGTGAAAAACATATTCAAGTGTACTCATTTCATGCCCCCCCTAGCCAAGCTGGGAACCCGGGAAGCGAACCATCCAGCAAGTTGACATACAGATAATAAACCCCATAAGAAAATCCTGCCGCAATGAGCAAGGAAACCCATACCCTGCCTCTTTCCATCGTTTGGAACCCGATCATCAAGAAGAGAAACGTGGAGATGACGAATCCGATATCTTCAAGGAAATACGCATACAGAACAGCCGATATGAAAATGATGCCAAATCTTTTATAATCCAATTTTTCTTTGCTTTTTTCTGTTTGCTTTTTGCGGAAAGAATCATAGATCAGGCGAATGCTCATCAAAGCCAAGAACGATCCCAGGATCATCGGAAAAATATTCGCACCGACATTACTGCCGTATGCGCTTGTCGATATGCTTCTGGAGCCGACAACAAACGCAATTCCAATGGCAAAAAAGGCGATGCCTGCATAGCGGTCAAACGTAGTATTCATCTCTCTGCCTCCTACCCGAAAAGCGTTAGGGAGAAGATGTGCCCTCTCCCTTGCCCTATTTGGTGTTTATTTCTGCATGCCGAGTGCTGTCAGCATATCTTTTAATTGTGTTTCTTGTTGGCCCAGGAAAGCGTTGAAATCATCCGCTTTCTTATAATCCGTTTCCCAATTGTTGGCTTGCATTTCTTTTTTCCAAGTATCGGAATCAACCATTTTCTTGATCGTGTCTTCCCAATATTTCTTCGCATCAGGGCTCATGTTCTTAGGTCCGAAGAAACCGCGCCAGATCAGGAATTCTGCATCAACGCCCTGCTCTTTCATTGTCGGAACGTCTTTCAGGCTTCCGCCGAGACGTGCCGGAGCTGCTACCGCCAGTATGCGAATTTTTCCTGCCTTCACATATTGGTCCAAAGAGGACGCGTCCGTACCCAGTACGTCCGCATTTCCGCCGAGCAGCGCTGTAACAGCTTCACCGCCGCCATCGTAGGACACATACTTCACTTTTTTCGGATCAATGCCGTATTTGAAGGCGGGAAGAATGGAAACAAGGTGATCCATCGAGCCTGGTGCCGATCCGCCCGCAACTGTCAGTTTGGTAGGGTCAGCTTTCATATCCTCAAGAAGGGATTTCAGATCTTTATACTTCGAATTCGCAGCGACTGCGACAGCGCCATAATCTTTGGTCAATTGAGCAAGCGGCGTTGTGTCGTTGTAGCCATATGGCGTGTTTCCTTCTTTTTTCAAATGGTTAATCAAAATCGGCGGCGAGCTGACAAACAGTTTGTAATTGTCCTTCACATCTTTGGTGGCATATTCCGCAAGGAACACCGCGCCGCCTCCGCCTGGTTTGTTTTCAACGGTAACAGGCTTGTCGATTGCCTTTGACTCCGTGAGTACTTTGGCAATGGTACGTGCTGTCATATCCCAACCTCCTCCTGCGCCGGATGGAGCGATGATGGAGAGGGCTTTCTCCGGATATTTGGACGCCGACGCCGCCGTTTCTTTGCCTTTATCGGTGCTTGCGCTTGTTGCTGCCGGCTTAGCTGTATTGTTGCCGCAAGCCGCTAAACTGACGGCCAAAATCGAGATCGAAGTTACTTTCCAAGATGCTGATAATAATTGTTTTATCAAATGAAACCCCTCCATGTGTTTGGTTTGATCATCGCTTGAACGCGCTTTCTTTGAAGCGCTTTCAGAATATCACCTGCATAAAGTTTAGGGAAGTTTAACAAAATTAATTGTAATAACTTCGTTTTGGGCATTTTGTTCATATTGTTCACGGCGCCAGGCAGCCGGTTTCAGTCAAAATGATAACGCTTTATGATACAATACTAGAAAAAACGGGGGGAACGCTCGGATCATGCGGCTGCAAACGAAACTCATCCTGATTATTTGCTCCTTGCTTATTTTCGTTATTGTCAGTTTAGGCGGCACTTTCTACTACATTGTGACCTCAACGCTGGAGGATCAGATTGGAACAAGAGCCCTTAAAGTCGCCGAAACCATCGCCAGTATGCCTGAAATTCGCCATGCTTTCCTTACACCGGATCCATCAGCTATTATCCAGCCTATCGCTGAAAGCATTCGGGAGAAAATAGATGCCGAATATATCGTTGTTGGCAATCGGGAAGGAATTCGCTACTCTCACCCGCTGCTTGAACGAATCGGTAAAGAGATGGTTGGCGGCGACAACGGCCCTGTTCTGGAGGGCAATTCCATTATTTCCAAAGCCACCGGATCGTTGGGACCTTCCCTGCGCGGCAAAGCGCCGGTTTTCGGGGACGACGGCGGTGTCATCGGCATTGTGTCAATCGGCTTTCTTACAGATGACATCAAAACCATCACCTCTCCGTACCAATCCAGAATCGAAGTGATATCGCTAATCGTTCTCGCTGTTGGCCTGCTTGGCTCCGTTCTTATCGCCCAAAATGTTCGGCGTTCCATACATGGGCTGGAGCCCAAGGAAATCGGCGAACTGTATACAGAAAAGAAAGCTATCCTTGAATCCATTCGCGAAGGCATCATTGCGGTCAATCGGGATGGCATCATCACGATGGCCAACCGCTATGCCCTGCAGCTGCTGCAGCTGCCCGTCTCAGCGAAAATTACGGGCAGGCAAATCGAAGATGTCGTTCCGAATACACGCTTGTATGAGGTTGTGCGCACGGGAATAGCTGAATTCGATCATGAAATGCTCATTGGCGATCACGAGGTCATCGTAAGCCGTGTTCCCATCGTCAATCGGAAAACAGGTGTGACTGGGGCCGTGTCCAGCTTTCGCAGTAAATCGGACCTGTATCGGCTGGCCGAGGAACTATCGCAAGTGAAGCGATTCGCTGAAGCGCTGCGCGCCCAAACGCATGAATTTTCCAATAAATTGTATGTGATTTCGGGTCTTATTCAGTTGGAATCGTACCAGGAAGCCGTCGAGCTCATTACGAAAGAAGCGAATGTTCACCAGAACTGGGTTCAGTTCATTATGAAGGAGATTCCCGACCCGATGATCGGCGGGCTGCTCATCGGCAAGTTCAATCGCGCGCAAGAATTAAAGCTGTCGTTCGAGATTGATCACGAAAGCTCGTTCAGCGATATTCCGGCGGACATCGATCGTAATCTGCTCGTCACCATCATCGGCAATCTGGTTGACAATGCGATGGAAGCCGTGCTTGCCAGCGGGGACAACCGAACGCCTCAAGTCACCTTGTTCCTGACCGATCTCGGCGAGGATTTGATTATCGAGTGCGAGGATCGCGGCATTGGCATACCGGAGGAAACGGCAAACACCGTTTTTGTTAAAGGGTTTTCCACCAAAGAGGGCGAGCACCGCGGCATTGGACTCGCGCTTGTCGAACACGCCGCCCTCAAATTGAGCGGATACGTGACATTCCACAAAAATCCGGGCGGCGGCACGATTTTTACGGTCGCAATCCCGAAGAAACCGGCGGAAAGGAGATCATCTCATGAGCGACAAGCTACAACAACCGGCCATTGAAGTACTCATCGTCGAGGATGACGTGAAAATCGCTGAAATCAATCGGCGCTTCATCGAGAAGGTCGAAGGCTTCCACGTTGTCGGCATCGCGACAGATGACATGCAAGCGAAAGAACAGCTGGAAATTTTGATGCCCGGCCTTGTGCTGCTTGATGTCTATTTGCCGAATGGGAACGGATTAGACCTGCTGTCCTACATTCGCCAACATTACCGGGATACCGACGTGATTATGATTACCGCGGCCAAAGAGGTCGACGCCATACGCGAAGCTGTTCGCAGCGGCGCCTTTGATTACATCATGAAGCCGCTCATCTTTAATCGGCTGCAGGAAACGCTGCTCCGCTATCTCGATTTCCATCGTGAGCTGCACCGCCTGAATGAGAGCGGGACGATCAATCAGAGCGATGTGGATCGCCTTATGTCAGGCCATTCCAAGAAAGAATCGGCGTCCGACACCTCTTTCCTGCCTAAAGGCATCGACAAGCTGACGCTTGTGAAAATCGTCCAAGCCATTTCTGGCGCTGCGGAGGGCTTGACTGCCGACCAAATCGCCAAGCTGATCGGCGTCAGCCGCTCGACAGGCCGCCGTTATTTGGAGCATCTTGTTAGCTCCGGCGACGTTTACGCCGATTTATCATACGGTGTCGTCGGGCGGCCGGAGCGCGTTTATCGAAAAAAAAGCACCAGTTAACGCGATTGCTTGAGAAATCCAAGCAATTGATGATGCAGGGCTGTTGAACCCTTACCTAACCAAATCAAATGCCCCCATGCGTCCAGCATCGCAAGCTTCGCGTTAGGAATATGCTGATGAGCGTAATGCGCATGCGCTGCTGGGACAGCGGCATCATTGCTGCTGCGCTGGATCAGTGCAGGACATTCAATAGCGGACAATTCAGCGTGAAGATCTTGACTTGTCTGCACGAAATCAATGAGAAACCCACTTCCTTTTGCGCATAGGGAGTGGACTTAAGAATGGGGTTCCGACCGTTTCTTGAAATCGTCTTTTTATTGAATTTACTTAGCGGTAATAAGACGATTTCAAATACGGGCGTTAACGCTTCTCCACCCCACACCCTCTGTTCTACTTTTGTGCTGCCTTCCACTTCTCTTTTCCCTAACCGGTCTTTCATCCGTTATTCCTATCCATGACATGATCACCCCTGTAAGAGCAAGATTCCGGCTACATTTCGCCGATTTCGTCTCAGCAAGCTTCGCTGACAGCCGCCATGCGGCGGCGTACAACGCGCGCCCGAGGAAGTACTGCCGGGCCGCTATTTCCTCATGCACAGAGATATCCACGGAACTACGATGCCTTATTCCACGGTAACGTCCCTTTTCTCCCCCTGAAGCGGAACTAGGCTGCGTTAAATGAGCGAAACTCTACCGAAAACCCAGCATTTACTGCTCATAAGGCACGGTAGTTCCGCGAAACGTCCCTACAACCGAAAATACCGCCTCATAACGTACCCACGTTCCGCTCTCCCCTACAAAAAGACGATCTCTCGCAGATCGAGGCGGCACTTCAATACTCCGAACCGCGGTGGCACTTCCGGATCTCTCCTGACAAATACTCGTACCACACGATGCGTGCGGAATCTCCCCGCTCAACGAGCTCGTCACACACATAACCCCTTCACTGTGATTCATTCACTGTATAGTCATGAAAATCCACAGCTTTGCCGTTCACAAATCTATCTATGTTTAACTTTTCATCTATCGCTAACGCCAACACTTCATCTTGCAAAGTGAAATAGGTAAGCTCATAATTTCCCGCGCTGGACTGGTCAAATGCAGGACGCTTCCTAGTCATCCTGGCAGCAAATTGCCTTAAATCAGTAATTCCTTTCACTAAGGCGCTAGCCGCATCGATACATTCCACGACGACTGCATTCGTTCGCCCTCGGCTCTTAACGACCGAGCGATCGCTTAACACCTCCCGCTGATAGGGCCGATTAACGTACACGGCGATAAATGCCTTCCCGCAATGGCCGAAGAGTGCCCCCTGATCTTCAATCCATTCGCCCGGGGGCAAGCAGCCAACGATTTCATCCGGCTGTTCGGCCGGAATCTGATACAGCGCAGCGACCACATTTTGATGAAGGAGCACGTGTTCATATTCGCTCTGATGGCGCGAATCGCCATCTGCGTACCGCTCTCCGGGATGGAAAAAGAAAGCCCGATTAACGCCTTCGACGGCATCAAGAGGAAGGGTTACATCCCACCGGTGCTGTTCATTGTCGAACTCCAGTTGGCGCTCCCACATGCCGCCAATCGCGTAATTTTCCGTGATATGCACATAACTGTGAAGAAGTTCTCCCCCATACTTGGCCAACGCAGCCGGTCTTGAGACAATTCGCTTCACCTCTGCTGGAATCGACCGCTCAAGCGCAATCGCTTTGAAGGATGAGGGCGCCTCATAAAATAAAAGCCCCGCATATTCTGTTCGCGGCATCTCGTCAGGCAGCGTGAAGTCACCGTATTGCACATAATCGAGCAACACATTTTTGTCCTGCGGAATGTCATGCGGCCACCCCCGGGAATGCGGACCTACCCAAGTCCCCTTGAGGTAGTACGTGGAGCGAACCCCCCACAAATAATCAAGCATTTGTCCCAAAACTGCCTTAATTTCGGAATTTTCCATCAGCTCCCAAGCGCAAGTAAAAGCCTGAACCCAGTGCCAAAACCAAGGCAAAGCGCCGTATTCCGACATTCCTATGGCCGTGACCCGATCAAGTGTCCCCTGCAAGCTTTCAAGCCCGTCTTTTAACAATGCCTTATCCTCGTAAAACTGACCCAAAATAAGCTTGGCAGCTGTATATTTGGCTTCATGGTGATTGAAATGCTCAAGCGGTTTACGATAAAAATGACTTCGATAAATATGTAATATCGCGTTTTCGAAGGATTTGCTTAAAGTCTCGCCAAGATTTTCCTTATTGCATTGATAAAAAAAAACCATTAAGCTGCCCATGAGTTCGACAGGTAAGGTGTTCATTGGCGCTTCCTGTGGTGTGGGGCGAAGTTGGAGCGGCCAATGTCCGTAGGTCGGACTTACAGGCTCTTGGTCCTGCAGGTTAAGCACTTCCTGGAGTATATGTTCGGCTTTGGCCTTCGCTGCCGCTCTGTCATATGGAAACAGGATGGCAGGATGCTGTGACGCCTCAAACAAATAAGAAGCGTAGTAGAAATTGTCTCGAATATCTTGCAGGAACATCAAACCTGAGCCTAGCAGTGGCTGCTCATATGCTTGGGCCGCAATTTTACTAATGATTTCTAGTTTTCTCTGATGTGCGTTTGACAGCTTCATCATCTCCCTATGCGAAAAAAACAGCGGCTTTCGACTTGATAAAGGCAGCTGCTTCTCCATTGAATTGAAACGTTTAAATTTAGTGTATAGGCTATCTTCCCTTACGTCAACGTTTAGCCCTCTCCGCAATTTCCATATATTAGCGATTGAAATCATTTGCATTTTCTTATAAAATAATCTACCGTTGGTCAAAATATAAAATCGTCGTGAACTGTCAAGGATTGGAGTCGATCATCCTGATTCATATAGAAAATTTACAAAAAGTGTATGAAGACGTGCCCGGACGCATACCGGCTATTCAACAAATCCATTTACATATCGATCGCGGCGAAATTTACGGCATTATCGGGCACTCTGGCGCTGGAAAAAGCACGCTGCTGCGCTGTGTGAACATGCTGGAGAGACCCTCATCCGGTACGATTCTCATCGATGGCGAGGAGATGACGCTTCTTGACGCCAGGCAGCTTCAAACGAAGCGTCGCAAAATCGGGATGATTTTTCAGCATTTCAACCTGCTCGCCTCCGCAACTGTGGCGGACAATATTGCCTTCCCTCTCAAACTAGCCGGGATGTCTAAAACCGACATAAGCGCACGAATTCAAGAATTGCTCGAATTGGTCGGGCTGCAAGATCATGCGCATAAATATCCGAACCAGCTCTCTGGCGGCCAAAAGCAGCGGGTCGGCATCGCGAGAGCGCTCGCCAATCGTCCCGACATCCTGCTCTGTGACGAGGCGACTTCCGCACTCGATCCTCAGACGACGAATTCGATTCTTGCGCTGCTTCTCGACATTAATAAGAAGCTTGGCATCACCATTTTGTTAATTACGCACGAGATGCAGGTCATCCGCGCCATTTGCGATCGGGTTGCCGTTATGGAGAATGGACTTATCGTCGAGACCGGAAAGGTGCTTGATGTGTTTTTGAAGCCGCAACATGCGGTGACAAAGGATTTCGTCGGACAAGTCTCTGATTTCCGGGGAGGCGGCGAGAATGAAGATACACTTTTGCAAACATCAACAAGGGGTACATTGCTTCGCATTACATACATTGGCGCGAAAACCTATGAACCGATACTATTCGAGACGGTAAAATCAACCTCTGTTTCCTTTGCCATTTTGCAGGGCACGATCTCGTCCATGAAGCATGTCCCTTACGGACAACTTCTTGTTGAATTAACTGGCGGTGAACAGCAAGAAATAGATGCAGTTATTTCGAAGTTGAAACAGGAAGGAATCGACGTGGAGGTGCTCGTCCCATGAGCATGACTTGGGATATCAATTGGGTTGAAATCGGCAAAGCCACTGTAGACACGCTTGTCATGCTGGGCTGGTCGCTCTTGTTCACTGTTGTTATCGGAGTGGCCTTAGGTATCATTCTGTTCTTGACGTCCAGAGGCCAGTTGCTGCAAAATCTCCCGTTATACGGGGTGCTCTCGCTGGTCGTCAATATTCTGCGTTCCGTGCCTTTCGTCATCCTGATGATTTCCGTGTTCCCGATCACGAAAGCGCTCGTGCATACTACAATTGGCGTAAAAGGCGCGATCCCGCCATTGGTCATCGCCGCCGCCCCATTTCTCGCGCGGCTCGTCGAATCCGCGCTCCGCGAGATCGAGAGCGGCGTCATTGAAGCTGCGCAATCAATGGGCGCGACACCGTGGCAAATCGTCTGGCGCGTCCTGCTGCCGGAAGCGCGCCCGGGTCTTATCTCAGCCGTCACCGTAACGGCTGTCGCCCTGTTGTCCTACTCTGCCATGTCTGGCGTCGTCGGCGGCGGCGGGCTCGGCGATCTCTCGCTGCGTTACGGATACATGAGATTCCGCACCGATATTATGATTGTAACCGTCGTGATTCTAGTCGTTCTCGTCCAATTTCTGCAAACCATTGGAGATCGGCTCGTCACACGTTTTAATAAAAAATAGACAGAGAACTAGGAGAGAAAACATCATGAAAAAACTTACTGTTTCCCTGCTTGCGTTGTTCCTTATGGTTGCTTTGGCAGCCTGCGGACAAAAGCCGGCTGAAAATCCGGCACCAACCGCGAGCACTGCACCTGCGGCAACAGCTGCGCCAACGGCTAAAGAAGTAACCTTGAAAGTCGGCGCATCCTCCGTGCCGCACGCTGAAATTTTAAATGCGATTAAATCCCAATTAAAAACACAAGGCGTTAACCTTGAGGTTGTTGAGTTTAACGACTACGTTCAGCCGAACGTGCAAGTATTTGAGAAGCAGCTTGACGCTAACTTCTTCCAGCATCAGCCCTACCTGGATCAATTCAATACAGATAAGAACGAAAATCTTGTGAAAGTGACAGGCGTTCATATCGAGCCATTCGGCGCTTATTCCCAAAAAGTGAAATCCGCTGCTGAATTGAAAGACGGCGCATCCGTTGCCATTCCAAACGATCCCTCCAATGCAGGCCGTGCGCTTGCGCTAATGGAGAAAAACGGGTTGATCAAGCTGAAAGACGGCGTGGGCATCAAAGGAACGGTTAAAGACATCGTAGAAAACAACAAAAAGCTGGAAATTAAAGAACTGGACCCTGCTATGCTGCCGCGTACGATTGGCGAATTCGATCTTGCGCTCATCAACACGAATTATGCGCTGCAAGCGAACTTGAATCCAACGAAAGATGCCCTTTTCATCGAGGATAAAAATTCGCCCTATGTGAACATCCTGGTGTCCCGTCCGGACAATAAAGATTCCGAGGCGATGCAAAAGCTGGCTAAAGCTTTGAACTCAGCTGATGTGAAGAAATTTATTGAAGACAAATATAAAGGCGCGATTGTACCTGCCTTTTAAGCTTGCTTTTCACTCAGATCATGCATAAAGCCTTCAATACCACTCTCGTTGTGGAATTGAAGGCTTTTTTCGTAATTTTGGAACTGACTCCCCCTGGCTGCTCGCAGTTTTACACGATTAGTTCATCTTCCCGCAACACCGCTAACGGGTGCAGAAATAGATGGTCGAAAAGGTTTAGCGGCATGCCTTCCTTCACTTTTTTCACCCAGTCCGGATTGACCAATGCGCTTGTACCGATTGCGACCATATCGGCATGCCCGTCCGCCATGAGTTGTTCTGCCGCCTCGGGTTCGCCCATTTTACCGTTGGCAATGACCGGAAGGCCGCTGTACTGTTTGGCAAGTGCACTAAGCGTCGGGCCATTCTCGGCGAAAGCGGGCGCATACGCCTTGTATTCCGTTGTGTGAATATAACTTGGGGACGCGGCGGCTAATTTATCGAAGATCATTTTCGCATCCGCCTCTCCCTCAGCCCATTTATGGTTGAAATCGTTCACCTTGCCTTGCGAGATACGAACCCCCACCGTATAATCTGGACCGACAGTTGTGCGAATAGCATCCAACACTTCCGTGACAATACGAATGCGCTGCTCCGTTAAACCACCGTATTCATCAGTTCTGCGGTTCGTATAATCAGTTATAAATTGATCGAGCAGGTAGCCATTGGCGGCATGCACTTCGACCCCATCGAATCCGACCTGCTTGGCGCGAAGAGCCGCTTGACCGAAACTATTGACCACTTGTCGAATCTCCTCTTTCGTCATCGCCCTCGGCACGGCGAATTCCCCGCTCCCGCCATGATCTTCTAGCATCGACCCTATCGGCTTTACGGCAGAAGGCGCAATCGGCGTAAATCCCTCATGCTGGACAAGTGCACCTGCGTGCATCAACTGTGCGATCATCCGTCCTCCCGCTCGATGTACGGCCTGAACAATCGGTTTCCATGATTCGGCTTGTGGATCAGTGGCTATGCCAGGCTGGTTTTTATAACTTTGGCTGTTCACAGCGTCCGGATAAAGGCCTTCCGTGATGATAAGTCCGAATCCCCCTTTCGCAAATCGGGTGTAATATCGGCCCATGCGGTCACTTGCTAAACCAGATGGCTCTGCGCTCGTGCGAGTCATGGGGGCAAGTACCACCCGATTGGGCAACTGTAGGGAACCCAGCTGAAAAGCGGAAAAAAGATTGGCATGTGGACTCATATGAATTTCCTCCTTAAGATTTCGTGACAGATCATTTTACATCCCTGCACAGTTTGTTTTCTTAAGAGAATTGTAGTTTGCTAATCACATACAGTAAAATGATTGATATTGATAATAGCATCAAAAATATTGATGTTCTGAGAGCGAGGGATTTCGTGTGGAAATAACCGATCTAAAGGTGTTTATGGCCGTTATGGAGGAGAGAAGTATCACCCGTGCGGCGGAGAAGCTGGACTACGTACAATCGAACATCACAACGCGGATCCGCAAAATAGAGTCGGAGCTTGGCGTGCTGCTTTTCCACAGAAATCCGAAAGGTGTCATTCCAACCGAGAAAGGGCTCCTCTTCCATAAATACGCATCGGACATTCTGGCGAAGGTCGAGGAAGCCGTTATGGCCGTGAGAGAACCTGATTATCCTTGCGGCCTCCTTGCGATTGGCATTGTGGAGACGATCGCTTCCTCAGCCCCCTTTATACAGGCATTGTCCGATTTTAAAAGCAAATATCCCGAAGTCTCGTTATCCATAATTACCGGAACATCGCCTCAAAATTACGAGAAGGTGTTGAACCGTCAGCTGGATGGCGCGTTTTTCACAGGAGAATTCGATCTCTCCACACTGCAAGTCGCCCATGAGCTTAGGGAAGAAGTTTTCTTGTTGACAGCCAGCGGGGGAACACAATCTCTGGCATCCCCCGATGTGGCGAATGCGTCATGGGTCGTGTTCCCGAAGGGCTGTCCCTTGCGAGCATCAAGTGAAGATTGGGTTCGCAGCGAAGGAGCAGAACCTGCAAACATGATCGAAATCAGTACGCTGGAGACGATGCTGAGCTGTGTGCGAGCAGGTATCGGCTACACGCTTCTGACCAAATCTGCCGCCGCTTTGGGCGATAACCGGTTCCATGCCTACCCGGTTCCGGAACGTTACCAATTCGCAACGACGCGGCTCGTTAGTCGCAAAGAACAGTTCCACAGCAAAGCGTTCGCTGCCTTCGCAAACAGTGTTAGAGCAGCGGGACTTTGAATGCTTTAACAACCCTGCGAATTGGGAAAAATCGTCACTTCAGTCCAGCGCTTTGGGCAGCTGTTACGTGAAGTAGGATCGCTTCATATCTGAGATGCTCACTTAGCCCACTGAGTGTCCACTCAACTTCGGCTTATTCAGCTACAGCCACTCTTCCACGCGTTTCCCGCATCGTCGCTCGGCTGTAAGAGCCAAAAAAGGCGCTACCGACGGGAAGCCTCCGGC
>NZ_JBFNXH010000007.1:60413-244777 GCF_040812395.1 Paenibacillus tabacirhizosphaerae
CGCTCGGCTGTAAGAGCCAAAAAAGGCGCTACCGACGGGAAGCCTCCGGCTTTCCCCTCTGTAACGCCCAAAAAGTACCTTACAGCCACACTTCGACGCGTTTCCCGCTTCGTCGCTCGGCTGTAACGGCCAAAAAAGGCGCTACCGACGGGAAGCCTTCGGCTTTCCCCTCTGGAGCGCCCAAAAAGCACCTTACAGCCACAATTCAACGCGTTTCCCGCTTCGGCGCTCGGCTGTAACGGCCAAAAAAGGCGCTACCGACGGGAAGCCCACGGCTTTCCCCTCTGGAGCGCCCAAAAAGTACCTTACAGCCACTCTTCGGCGCGTTTCCCGCATCGTCGCTCGGCTGTAAGAGCCAAAAAAGGCGCTACCGACGGGAAGCCCACGGCCTTCCCCTCTATAACGCCCAAAAAGCACCTTACAGCCACACTGCCACGCGTTTCCTGCTTCGTCGCTCGGCTGTAACGGCCAAAAAAGGCGTTACCGACGGGAAGCCTTCGGCTCACCCCTCTGTAGCGCCCAAAAAGCACCTTACAGCCATACTGCCATGCGTTTCCCGCACGGCCTTCGGTCTATCAGCCTCATTCCGGCCTACTTCCCGCGGTCACTCGGCTGCAGGCCTCCGTTGTCAGCTCACTATATATTCTCGCCTACTCGGCAGAAAAACCATTGCCGACTACCTCCCGCACGTCGCTAAAGCTCACAAAAGCCGAGGGATCAACCCGATGCACAAGCGATTTCAGCTTAACGATTTCTTTGCGGCTCACGATGCAGTAGATGACTTCCCGGCGATTTCCCGTGAACCCGCCTCGCCCCTCCAGAAACGTGATCCCCCGATTTAGCTGAGTCAGAATCGCTTGTGCAGTCTCCTCTGGCCGGGTCGTAATGATGAAAGCCGCTTTGGCGCCTGACGAACCTTCCAGCATAAAATCAATGACTCTTGCGCCGACAACGATAGCAACCAACGTATACATTGCGCGCGTCAAATCCAAATAAATAAGCGATAGCACCAGCACAACGAAATCCATCGCAAATATCGTTTTGGCGATGCCCACGCCATAGTGCTTTTGTACAAGCCTTGCAATAATGTCCGTTCCCTCCGTCATCCCCTCGAACCGGAATACAATGCCAAAACCTAACCCAACAAGCGCCCCCGCATAGAGCGAAGCAAGCAAAGGATCGGGCAGCGGCATTGTATAGCTTTCGAATAGCCAGAGGAACACAGACACGGAGACCATCCCGATTACCGTATAGATCAAGCTCGTCCTTCCCAATAATCGCCAGCCGAGTAGCAGAAGCGGAAGATTTAACAATAAATTCGTCCATGCCGGGTTCCACCCCGTCACATATTTCAGCAGCAGAGCAAGTCCCGTGATCCCACCTTCCGCCAGACCGTTCGCCAGATTAAAATAGTTCATGCCGAAAGCAATAATCGCCGAGCCGACCACGATTGCCAGCATATTGCCCCACTTAACTTTCATATCCACATTGAAGTCTCCTCTAAGATGTCGTCTCTCCTGTCTTTTCCCCATCTATCTTATCAAAAAAACAGCCCCCGCCAAAATGCAGGAGCCGTCCATGCCTTCAACCTATTTTATTGCAAAAGAGTATCTATGCCAGTATGCTCATAGCCATGCGCCTCGGCTACCGCTGGGTAAGTAACGCGTCCCGCTACTACGTTAATCCCCTTTGCAATCGCTTTGTTGTCCAATGCTGCACGAACATAGCCTTTGTTGGCAATTTGCAAACCATACGGCGTCGTGACATTGGTGAGCGCAAGCGTGGAGGTCCGCGCCACAGCACCAGGCATATTCGCTACGGCATAATGGATGACGCCGTGTTTGACATAAGTCGGTTGGTCATGTGTCGTAATCCGGTCGATCGTCTCAATCGAACCGCCTTGATCAATCGCCACATCCACGATGACCGAGCCCGGGCTCATCGCCTTCACCATCTCCTCGGTCACGAGCCGCGGTGCACGCGCACCCGGTATTAGCACTGCGCCAACAACCAAATCTGCGCGACGCACGATTTCCGCGATATTGTAGGGGCTGGACATAACCGTTTTCACCCTCCCCTGGAACTGATCGTCCAGTTGACGAAGCCGATCCGGGTTCAAGTCAACAATGCTAACATCAGCCCCAAGGCCAACCGCCATTTTGGCCGCATTCGTCCCTACGATGCCACCCCCGATGACAGCTACCTTTGCCGGTTCAACGCCAGGAACGCCGCTAAGCAGAATGCCTTTGCCGCCATGCGCCTTTTCCAGAAAGTGCGCGCCGATTTGGATCGACATCCTGCCTGCCACCTCACTCATTGGCGTAAGCAACGGGAGGCTCCCGTTCTCCAACTGGATCGTCTCATAAGCGATCGCGGTGACTTTATTTTCCACAAGCGCATGCGTTAATTCCGCTTCAGGCGCGAGATGCAGATACGTGTACAAAATCAAACCTTCATGGAAATAACCGTATTCCTCCGCCAACGGCTCCTTTACTTTCACAACCATATCCGCCGCCCAGACCTCGGCAGCTGTTGCTGCGATAGCAGCCCCGGCTTGCAGATAGTCTTCATCGGTGAAGCCTATGCTGTGCCCGGCCCCGGTTTCAACCTTCACTTCATGCCCATCTTTCGTGTAGGATAGCACTGAACTCGGGGTCATGCCAACGCGATACTCGTTATTTTTAATTTCCTTCGGAACGCCAATCTTCATCGCCATTCTCCCCTTCCAGATGACCCTCTTGCGGATCATTTTGTACTTGTCTCCAAGTATAAAGTGAATTGACTGACGTTCCATTAGACAAAATGTAAGGAAACTTAACGTGATTTTTTCACATCTTCGTTTCCGCATGCAGCAGCTGATAGGCGCGAATCGCAACCTGCAAAGCCAACCTTTTTTCCGGCGACATATAGTCAGCACCTAGCAGCTCTTCTATTTTCTCCAGCCGATAATAGAGCGATTGCCGGACAATAAAAAGCTGCTGGGCGGCAATCTGCTTGGATCCGTCATGATCTAGGTAGACCTTGAGCGTTCGCAGCAGTTCGCTGCCCCTGGCAAGATCATGGTCGATAAGCGGACCTAGGTAGCTTTTTACGAAAGTGTGAAGCGTCGTCTTGTCGCCAATTTGAAACAACAGCTGGAAAACGCCAAGCTCATCAAAAAACAACACTTGCTCCTGCAGCGTCGGAGATAATGAGATGGCCTGAATCGCTTCCTGATACCCCACATAGGCATTCAGCATATTCCGGTTCGCTTGCCCAACGCCGATGACCAGCTTAATCTCTTCCTCGGTCTTCATTTGCTGAAGAGATTGAAATACATGCTGCAGTCTCTCCTTGGCGGGTCGTTTCGGCGTCTGATCGAAGGCGACAACAACTAACCTGTTATTTTGCAGCGTAATAAGCGGATAGAAAGCATGCTGCTCGAAGACGGAGCGAACCGTCATCGACAGATGAATGCCCAGCGATTCCACACCGTCGCTCTCATAGAAATTCGCCCCATCCTGTTCAAGCCCGAATTCGATCAAACAGACGTGATAGCTCAGCTCACTTAATCGCTTAAAGTCTTTACCGATCAATACCTTCACTTGTTCCTCGTCACGAATGCGCAGGTGCAGCAAATCGTCCACCCATAATGTCTGCGAATACAGCTTGCGCTCCTCCATATAACGTTTGCGCAGCAAATCCTGCGCGATGGAGAGAGAGGCCGAATCAAGGATCAAATACTCGTACTCCTGCGGTTTTCGACTGAGCGCCATAACGATGTGCGCCCATGTTTTGCCCATGGCTCCCACAGGCTGCACAATGACCGTTTGCCCTTCCATTTCCATCAGCGAGGGGGAAGTTGGCTGGCCAGCCAGAGAGCTTTCTTGCAGTCGCCCTTCCAAAAGCGCCATCCACTGTTTATACTCGCGCCCCGCTGCCTGAGGGATGAATTTCGGTTGCCCCTCGGCAGGCACATAAATGACCTGAGCCTTCGTACTGCTTTGCAGCAGCTGAAGCACCTGTGTTACGCCCTGTGAGGTCAGGGTCATCCGATGAAATTCGCGCGATATTTTTTCCAAATCCTGAAGCGTTTGGTGATGCTGGTTAATGATATGCGCGTGAATGTCCTGTGTGATATCGATAAAGCGCACCGCCTGTGGGAAGATAATGAGCGGAAAACCGTACGCTTCCGCGATCTCGATCCATTCCTGCGGTACGGAACTCAGATAGTGTCCCATTTCGATGCACAGGCAGGACACATTTTTTTTGACCAGCTGCTCTAAATAAATAGTAAAAGATTCCGTATCCGACTTGAATGCTGCCCCTGTCGTGAGAATCATTTCACCGCCCTGCAGCAGCTCCTCGAAATGGATGACTTCAATAATGTGAACCCACCGCACCAATCGGTTTAGTCCTTGCGTTCCTGCCGCTATATATGCATGCTGAAAATGGGGACGTTCCAGCACTTCTTGCACCGTTAACTGATAATTTTGATTCAAGCGTTTCACTTCACTTTCTTCGGTTGGCGCACATATCGCCCTGCAATAAGCATAGCAGAGAAGGCGGCAGGGATGAAAGAACAAAAGCGCCTTGCTATGGTGAATCAGGGGCTTGAACAACCCGCGATCTCCAGCAAAACGCTTTCAATAATGACTGATCACGAGATCAAACTGGGTGCCTTGTTTCGTATATATGTTAGAAAGTAACGGCTTTACCAGGGACCGATTTTTACAAATATTTGCGATCCTTCATAAATTCGTAGACATGCTGTTCCTTCGGGCAACGTGCGATCGTCGGATGCCGCTTGCCTTACAGTCACGCCAAGTTATCCACAACAGCAATGATACGTTCATTGTGGATAACCACACGACAATACTTTAGCGAAATCGGCAAGCTTATTCATTTACTGCCCAAGGTCTAGTTCCGATCACTAAACACTTGCAAGCAAAAAAAAGAACTATGACATATATGTCATAGCCTTACCTCAGTTTCTTCAATTATAATTTTGCCGCTTGGCAGGAAATCGTCCTGAATCGATACGATCAGAGAGAACCGCTCCGCATTGGCCTGACCGAGCTCTTTTAGCACAGGGATCTCACCTGGCATAAAATCACCATGAACAAAAATCGTGTCGCACGAAACGGCTTGAAGGAGTTGATCAAAATGCAATTGCAACTCCGTCCGGAGAATCGCGTAATCGTGCCTGCTTTCATCCGAACGCTCCACGATCGCATATGTTTTCTGAACAGAAACCATTGGGAAGTTGAGGCCGAATTGGAATAGCGCACTATGCGATGTCGCTTGATAGAGGGTTTCCATGTATGTCGCTTGTCTGCCTGAGCCCTTGAGTAGTATGAACATCATGTTTCTCCTAAAAGTAAGTATGCAAGCCTTCCAAAAGTTCTCTTGGAAGCATGCTTCAAGTTGTTACTTCTTAGTATAGCCGTTTACACGTAACAAAAACAATCATGATATTGATCCACATGCTATGCGATAATTTCTTCATTCCAATCATAAGCGTCAAATCCAACATTCCTTCACTGTCCAATCTTTACATGAGAAAATACAGTCAGCCTAATGAACAGGAAGCTGTCTTGTAATCTCCTGCTGCTTACAGAGGGGTTACCTGCGCATTAATAACCGCTACGATGCACCGGAGGAAGCTTTTCAGACGTATGTGAAACGCTGTCGTATTGAGGTGTTTTTTCGTACAGCTAAGCAGGAACTGGCTTTTGAAAAGTGCCACTCTGAATCGGAAACGCATCACCATGCCCACTTCGAGCTACCGTTTATAGCGGAGACCTTGTTCGCCGTTGCATTATTGAAATGAACAAAGAAAAAACGAGTGGTGATAGAGGTTGCACCCACAGCGAAATGGTCCGCGCCCTTTTCCACACTCGTTGCCAAACCCGCAAAAGAACCTACAAGGGTCAAGAGCGAATCTATTGTTACAATTTATGGTAATTTGTCTTATTTTGTGGATTTTAATAAAAAATAACTACTGTTTTGTTAAATTTTTACTAATTTAACAAAACATAATTGTATTTATATGGAAATTATATTATTCTTTAGAAGGAAATATTGTTGGCCAACGATAACATTCCACTTAAAAAACAATTATTTATTTGGAGGTTATTGTTGTGATTAAAACTAAGTTTGGTAAGAATCGAATACTGTTGTCACTAGTATTAGCGCTCGTTATGGCTTTTTGTATTATTCCAGCTGCTTCTGCTAATGGCGGGACAGATATTACTTACCCTGACGGGTTCGTATTTTACGGATCTACTCCACCACATATCACTTGGAATCAAGCAACAGGCACTATTGGATATCAAATCGCGATTACTAATTTAAACGGCGGCTTTGTTTATAATAGCGGATTTCAAACAACATCATCATCTCTAACATCGGGCTATTATATTATTCCAGCTAGCGTTCGTAGTACGATGAACAAAGGCTCTTATGTTGTTTATTTAGAAACTTATCATTCTGGTGGTTACTATAGCGATCAGGCTTTTTTCGGAATTCAATAAATACTTCTGCCCCCTCATGGGGCTGTTGACAAACAGAATATTCAAAGGTTTTTGGAGAGCTGCGTAGAATTTAATTCTATGCAGTTTTTCTTTTGAAGGGATTCAGATCATGATGGGGTCAACGGAGATAAGCAGCACCAGTTTGTTTATTCAATCTGGAGGATTATGTACCGAAAGGTCATTTGTTGTGCGTTATTAAGCAACAAGTGGATTTCACGTTCATTTACGGCAAAGTGAAGCACTTGTACTCCCTTTTCGGTCGAAAGTCCATAGACCCTGTACTGTTCTGCTCATGAGAATGATGCTCATAAGGTATTTGTATGGCATTCCTTCTGAACGCAAATTGGAAGAAGAAGTGAGTATGACTTAGCTTATCGCTGGTTTTGGTATTTGATCTCATGGATTCCGTTCCGAATCATTCAACACTTAGTCAAAATCGTCGTCGTCGGTTTAAAGATAGCTCCCTCTTTCAAGACATGATCGATCATATCGTGACATCATGTATAGAGGAAGGGATTGTGACGAAATCAAGGATCCTTATCTAAGGATGTATGCGGCAAAAGCGAAAGATTGCAAAGCATCTCATTTGTGTGAGCAATACTTTGGCAAAGCGAAGAAATATCGTGATACGAAAAATCATCGCCTCGAACTAAATAACGGCGGCTTAAATTCGCGTGCGCAACTGCGATTTCTTGGTATTTTGCATCGCCAGTCTCCTCATAAGCCAGTACAGCAAAGGCAAATTCATCAAACAATCGATGATTATTCGACTGCCGTTCTCCTTATCACCCTTAGTCCCCATGCCTGAATATACCCCTCCTTCAGGTATTTTTCAGGCTTTCCCTTAGAGAAAAACGGACACCCTCCTTCCGGAAGGCATCCCGTTCTATGAACACGGCGGCTGGCTTTCTTGCGGAATTTGGCGGCTGCTTCCTCAACCGTCGTTTTCTTGTAAAGAATTTGCTCGCCCGCCACTTTCAGCAGCTTCTCAACTTCGATGGAACTAATCGGATTGGCTGGATCCATTTGCGAGCTGTTTTACTCAGCCCAATCTACATAATCAAAGATTTTCACTTCATTTGGCGATAAAATAGGCTTAAGCGCGTCTTTCACTTTGGAAGAAACCGGTACGCCGCGCTCGCCTTTAATCAGTTTGTTCGCTTCGATATCGTTAACGAAGAAGGAGATGAATTTCGCTGCTTCTTCTTTTCGCTTGGAGCTGTTGGTTACTGAGAAAAACATACTAGGCTTCAGGAACAGGCCATTATTGCCATTGCGTCCTTTATGGGAATAGCTCAAGCGGGCGGTCTTTCACCAGATTGGCAAGCGTCAGAAATTGATTTGACCAGCCATTGCCGGAAACCGCATTGCCCAACAGAATTTCATCTTCTTCCGCAACGCCTTTCTTCGTTGCTTCTTTATCCACCGAGAGGATAGATCCTGCATCATACCATTTTTGATAGCGCTTGAAGTCGTCGATGAAAGGCTTGACATCGGAATAAACGAGGCCTATACCTTCTGCGTTGTACATCTTTTGATCGACTGTGCGAAGATAGTAGCGAAAAACACTTCATGATGGAAGGTGAAGCCGCCAATTTGTTTGCCTGCTGCCTTCGCTTTTGCCGCCATTGCATCGTAATCCTCCCATGTCCAGTCCTTACCCGGAATCGGAATGTTCAGGCTCTTAAGCGTATTCACATCTAACATAGTGTCAAGCGCATTTACCCCTAAGTTCATGCCCACGAGCTTGCCGTCATAATCACCGCCAGTTACGGCATTCGGGCTGATCGACAATACATCCAGCATACCGTTTTTCGTATACGGGGTTAAATCTGCCAACTGATTTTTGCTGCCGTATTGAGCCAAATAAGAGATATCCATCTGGAAACGCCCCATTTGAACAAGCGGTTGCCGTGAAAAGCACAGACAACGATAGCGCTAAGGTCATTAGAGGTGTTTGTTCAAAAAACAGTGATAATGGAAAAAAACTTCCCTGACGCAAGGTGGAAACGGGCGCCAGGAAAGTTTTTCGTAAGGGAGTTACTGTAATTATGGCCTAAGGAGCATTGACAAACATGGGTTTAATTCGTGAAAGCATGATTTTAACGTCCGCTGCGCCGAACTGATCGTCCCCGTTTACATCCAATTTGGCATCTATTTGCTGCATGATCGTGCTGACCGACACTCTGTCGTTCGACTCGCGAAACAGGATCAGATTATACTTCATCTTCGTTGCGCCATCGAGTGCCGTAACTACGACATCTATGACATTAAGTCCTTCTCTCAGGGCAATTGACTCTGAAGGTGAGCCACTTGCATTAGCAGTTCCGTTTACGGTAACAGTCAAGGCTGCCGGACCGAAATGCGGAGTCACGATAACTGAGGATGTTCCGTACGATACAATTGCGGTGTAATTGGATTTATTCGGGTCAAAAGCGGATGACAGTTCAATGCCGCTGACAGTCAAATTATCCAGTTGAGCTACACCCCGTGGCAGTACGTTTAACGTGCGTTCTGTTGAAACGCTGTTCTCAACATTACCGTTGCCTCTATATGCAGCCTGGATCGTATGCGAACCGATCGAAAGCTGAGGCAGACTAAAATGAACATTGCCATTCCCATCAAGTTCGGTTGGATCCTTAGGCTGTTGATCGATGATCATATAAACGCTACCTTCAGGCATGACACTGTTATCAAGTGTTCCGACATGCACATCCATGCCAACCGGATTTCCTTCTACGGCGGAGGAGGCTAGCGTCGTTTGGACTGTAGAACCGAGCTTCCTCACGGTTAGAACCTCGCTATCCCCGGATGCCGGATAGTGCAAATCTCCGCTGTAACTTGCTGAAATCGTATGGCTGCCAGCAGATAGAAGGGGCGCAACCCATTGCGCGACTCCATTTGTTCCTATGGGAGCTTCACCTAAGATGTTGGTTCCATCATTAAAGATGACTGACCCTGTAACAGGAACCGAATTCATGACAGGCACTCGGGCTGTTAACGTTACGTTGGAGCCGTAAGTTATTGGGTTCTCGCTTGTCGTCAGGCTCAAACTCGACACGAATGATCCAACTGTTTGCGTCACTGGCGCAGACGAACGAGATTCGTAGTTGAAATCACCCGAGTACACGGCGGTGATCTGATGATTGCCTTCGGCTAAGCTCGCCGTCTCGTAGACAGCTGAAGCTACACTCCCTGTACCGCTGCTTACTGGACCTATGCCGATTGGTTGTCCATTATCGTAAAAAATAACGCCTCCGGTAGGAGCAAGTCCCCCGACAGATGAAATCCCCGCTGTAAACCTCACTTGTTCCCCATACACTGTCGACGCCACGCTGCTCGTTAATGACACGTTTGGAATGGCTTTATCTACATTAATCGTAAAATTGGAAGAATCCGCATTAAAATGTCTGCCATCTCCCGAAACATATTTGGCCTGAATGGCATGACTGCCCACTGATAAGGCAGAGGTCGTTACCGAAGCGCTGCTGTTAGCTGCTTGCAGATTTGACCAGCTTAACGTTTTATGATAATCGCTTTGCCCCCAGAAAGTAACCGTCTGAGCATCAGTGTCAAGCGTGATTTTATATAAATATCGCACACCCGAGGCATGGCTTTGACCATCCGCTATTTGATTGACGATGCTACCTTTCCCGTCGTACTGCACAATGTTAAAGTCGCCCATATTATTGGTGTCGCTATAACCCCAGAACGTGTACTCTCCCCACTTTAGAACAGGACAAGCAGGAGCTGAAGACAATTCGTTTGCATTTACCATACATACTAGTTTATATCCACTTGGTATGCTTCCGGGCGGAGATACAACCGAGATGACCTCAGGCGCTTGCGGGATCAGCGTTTGGGGCGACTGGATGACAGTGCTGCCATTATCCAGAAAGATGAGCGTACCTGCGGGTAAGCTGTTGCTTCCTTCTGTACGGTCCGTGACCGTTGACTGGAGCGTTACACTCTGTCCGTATGTAATTCTTTCCGAGCTGCCCTTGAGAGATACGGCAACAGAATTAGCTGCATAGACATCCCCCGAAAAAGAGCTAAACGCGTATACCATAGCAAGTAAAAGGCAGCACTGTGCATATCGTCTTTTTATTGTTTGAATTGATGTTGCTTTCACTAGCCATTCCTCCAACATTCACAAAATTCAAAAATCAATTCGACAATAATTCGACATGGATAGTTGCATTTCCTGCTATATAGATGAATGAGATCTTTTAAGAAAAAAAATAAAACCATTTCCCTCCCGATTACGTAGTACTTTTCATGCATGGCAATCTTATCACGTCAAGGAGGCTTCTTACTTATGACAATGACCCTTACATTCCGCCAAACCGTTTCGATCCGAGACTCTATTTCCATGTTGGTCTGGTATTTACGTAAGAAACGAAGAGCCTAACTCATAATTGACTTTACCCTATACACGCTAAGTGAAGAGGAGCTATTCCCTTGTAGATGAATCTACTCGGAGAATAGCTCTTTTGCCGTTTATCGCATTAGTTGCTCGTGTTTAGCCAATTCCCTTTAGACCAACTTAATTTACCAGATCCAGCTCCGTCTGCTGCTGTTAGACGGGATTTCAGCGTTGCTGCCGAATCAGCGGCATAGCTGTATGGCAGCGCGGAGAAACCATTCCACGAGAATGCTTTCACTGGTGCAGGAACCGGCGCTAATGGACTTCCAGCCGTGTCGCTGCTGCCAGTAAATGCAGCGCCATCCAGCGAGTAGATCGTATCAACGGCACGAATTCTACCCGTATAGCTTGCATCAGCGGGATCGGATTGGTTATTACGGATGGGGAAAAACACATCGATGATTTGTGATTTTTCCAACAGCACAGCCCCATCTTCGGTCGAAATTGCGCCATTGCTTGTGACGCCAAAGTGGTAGCCCTTACCGGAAATCGCAGTTTCCATCGCCTTTGTTATTTTTTTCTTTGCTGCCCATGCTCCTGCATTATCCATCACAATGTTATAGGCATGCACATTGCCTCCGCGCAAGCGCGGCATCCGGTCTTGAACATCTTGATAATAATTATGATGCAACGTTACTTCGAGATTCGCATTGTCCGATGCGAACTCCGTCGCTCCGATGAGATTTGATGGTCAGGCAGGAAGGAAGACCACGAAACCGTGACACCGTGACTGCCCTTCTTCACATCGAGCGCAGCATGCTTGTGGCGCACAGGATCCATGCGATAAATTTGTCTTTTCTTTTCATTTGTTTGGTCGCACTCATGCTTCAAGCCTCCTCTAAGGTTCAATTCTGCCAATATTCGTACCTGCAGGTGTACCGGCTCCTATCAGATCACTGCCGGTTGCAAGCTTCAAAAAGCTGCCCAGATTCGGAGATCCATCGGCATTGCGCGTTAGGCTTGGCGTTAGTGTAACAAAATCAGTGTCACTGGCAAAAAGTCCTTTCGCGTTTGTGCTTGCATTGCTTTTCCACCACACATTGCTGCTTTGCACATCGGTACCGCTTGTTTTATCGCTGGATGAGCCTTTATAAGACAAGTTATTCGTAAATTGGTGCGTTCCCGTATCAAAGGCAAAATTGCTTTGTCCATTGCTGTAGGATGTATTGTTTTTCAACGTGATGGAACCCGGATTGCTGTTGTAGGTGAATCCATGCTTTTTATTTTGATACGCAACCGAATTCGTTACGATGTGATTAACGGCGATTTTTTCCCCGCCCAGCTTATATCCGTTCCCGTCGCTATTACTTGTCGTGGAACCTGAAGAGGTCTGGCCATTGTGATGGGAAACGCTATTTTTTATCGTAACCGGTCCGATCGGGCCCGTTTCGGATTTGGTATACAAATCCCAGCCGTCATCTGTATTGTAAGCGGCAATGCAGCCATCAAAGACGTTGCCTGACCCCACCGTTAACTTGGCGGCGAAGCCGTCCGCATCCTCCCCGTTGTCCGGGTCGAAGTTATCGTGGGAATAGGTGTTGATAATTTCATTATTGCTTGTCCATTCACTGTTTGCTGCGGTTGACGCATATCTACCCAATTGAACGCCTGTATCCCGATTATGATGGACGTCCAAATTTTCCAAACGGTTCGAGTTCCCAGCCACATAGATGCCATTATCCGCAGCGCCTTTGATTTCCAACCCCTTAATGGTCCAGTAACTGCCGTTCACTTGGAGCCCTCTGGCATTCAGCGATACGTCAGATGCGTTGTACCCCTGAGAGGAGAAATCCAAGACCGGCTTCTCGGAACCGTATGGGAGGATTTGCTTTTTGGCGCTGGCTGTACCATTATTCGTACGGTCAATCGTGACTTGTGCCGCATAAGCGTAAGTCCCTCCGCGCAAGTAGATCACGCCGCCTGGGGCAACTTTTGTTAGCGCCGAGGTTAATGTCGTTGGACTTGCCAGCGTTCCTGCATTGCTGTCCGTTCCATTCGGTGACACATAAACGGCATTTGATGAAGATGTCGGTGTAGGCGTTGGTGAAGTGGATGACGACGGAGTAGCCGTAGGTGTTGGTGTAGGCGTCGAAGTGCCGGAACTATCTGTAACGACAACCTGATCGAACTTCGCGGCCGTCTTGTAGGCTACCAAACCGATTGCGCCCGATGTCAGGCTTGTATCCGTTGCTGTGAGCTGTAAAGTCCCATTCACATACATACGGATCGTTGAACCCGCCATTTCCAGCTTCACGGTGTACCAAGTTCCTGCCGCCAGCGTAAAATCCTTTGTGGCCAACGTCGTTGTGGAACCGCTTACTTTTTTGCGAATTTCAAGCTTGCCCCCACTGCTATTGTACAAAGACGCGGCATAAAAATTGTTCCCGTCTGTATATCTCCCAGCCACATAAGCGCGATTAGAGCCGTTCCAATTCGTCACATTCACACTCGCTTCTACCGCATAGTCCGTCCAAGCTGTGCTCCCGGCTGACGCCCGCCCCTCGCTTGTGCTCGACTGTTGATAAACATAAGAACTGCCGTCCTGGACAACCGCCCACGAGCCGTTCTGTGTCACCCAGCCATTTGCATTGCCATCATCAAAATTATCGCTAAATACATTCGCAGCAAACGCCTGTGAAACGAGCAATACTCCGGCGATTAGTGAAGAAATGGCTACTGCCGTGATCGATTGAGTACTCAATGTCTTTTTCATTATTCACTCTCCTTCTTATAGTGGGTACATCGCTACCTCCATCCATGCGGTCTGACCCCAGATGCGATAACAAAAAATCGTTTCAATCCGCCCCCTTCTTTGAAAATCTCTCGCAAGCTAAGGCAACCATCCTCTGCCCGCCTCACACCTAACATATATCCAGATTTTACAAGTTCAGCAATAATCATCTTACGCTTAGTTGCTATTTCCCTGAAAATACACGGGATCTTCACGCTCGATAATCACCATCTCAGATGATAATCAATGGAACACTTTCCCGCTCAACCCTTGCCAAGATTGTTTTCCAAAAACTCCCATAAGATCCGAATGCACCAAAAAATCAGAAAAAACCTGAGGCTGCGCCGAGGGTCCTCGTCTAAACCCACGCGGTTGAGCACGGGGAGGGAAATGGGCATGGGGTTCCAACCGTTTCTTGAAATCGTGTTTCATTGAATTGGGCCGCTATCGCTTTTCCACCCCATACCCATTGCCTTCTCTGTTCTACTTTGTGCTGCCTTTCACTTCTCTTTTAACTAACCTGTCTTCCATCCGGTATTCCTATCCATGATCATCCCTGTAAGATTCCGGGTACATTTCGCCTTCCCAATGCGCGCGAATAACGGCCGCGCGTTTCTCCGCAAGCTTCGCAAGAAAACGGAGGAGGTACTGCCGGACCGCCTATTCCCCATGCACCAGCGATATCGACGGAACTACAAAGCCTTATTCCACGGTAACGTCCCTTTCCTCCCCCTCGAGAGGAACTAGGATGCGCTAAACAAGAGAAAATGTGCCTAAAGCCCAGCATTTCCCGCTCATAACACACGGTAGTTCCGCGAAACGTCCCTACAACCGTAAATACCGCCTCTTAACGCTCCTACGTTCCGCTCACCCATGCAAAAAGACGATTTCTCGCAGATCGAGGCGGTATCGGGTGATCCAAATAGCTGTGGCACTTCCGGATCTTCTACGTCCATCCTGTCAAATTCTTCTACCACACGATGCGTGTGAAGTCTCTCCATTCTGCGAGCTCGTCAGACTCACAAACCTGACAACTTATGCTTTCTTATACATTAGAATAGGTATCCTTTACGCTTTAGTTCTGTAAAGAATTTAACCATTCTGGCGCACAAAAAACCGCCCTTATCGGGCGGTTAGTACTTTCGTTCGTCAAAGATTCAGGATTGACTTCACAATATTAGCAACGGCTTCGCCTAAGATCGCATGTGATTCTACACTCAAATGAATACCATCGACATCGCTGACCGCAATAAGCTTCGATGTAACCAGGAGATGTGCTTTCGTCGTCTGAGGAATCTTCGCGAATTCACTGGAGAAATGCTTCGATTTCTCTGCTCCGCCCTCAAACATCTCTGCAAAACCGCCGATTTCCTTGATCGGAGGCGGAGCAAGCACGAGAATCTCTGCTTGCGGAGAATGAGCTTCTACGATTTGGATGAGCGTCACCACGCTTCTTGCGATATCGCCGGCAGAAACTGAAAAGCGCTTTTTGAGATCATTCGTACCCAGCATGATAATCACGAGATCAAGCGGCTTGTGGGAATCAAGACAAGGAAACAAATAATTTTTCCCACTCATTTTATTTTCAATGGGATCGTCCCATACAGTCGTTCTACCGCCTAATCCTTCTTCGATAACATGAATCTTACCTTCAAGGGCACGGTGAAGTACGCCTGTCCAGCGCTGTTCCCTCGTGTAACGATTGAAACCAGCTGGATCTGACCCCCATGTATTGGAATCGCCAAAGCATAATACTTGTTTCATCTGATCATTTCCTCCCTTATTTAAATTAATATTTCGGCAGCCAGAAGCTCGTAGGATCGCAGCCTTTTAACATAATCTGGAATGATATTAACGATGAGAAATTCATTCACACCGCAAGATTCCCCGAAAGCTTCCAGCTTCACTCTCACTTGTTCCCCTGTTCCTACAAACAGCCTCGGATCTGGTTGATCGGATGTCGAATCATTTCGCGCTTGCAACTGCGACGCTTCCGCCTCGGGAGGTTTAAACCAATGCGCTCCCTCCGCTGCCAATCCTCGGGCTTCAGCTTCTGTTTCGCCGCAGATGACGCCAACCGCCGCAATGACCTGCGGCTCCGGCAACCTTGAAGAAGGCTGAAATTGCTCCCGATAAGATGCTATGATTTCCGCCGGGTCGCGGTCGCTCATAAATTGACCGAACACGAAGCCCGTACCGAATTTGGCGGCGAAGTCAGCACTCTTTTTATTCGTGCCAAGCAGCCATACCTCAGGCGATCGCGCTGGCAAAGGCCTTGCGGTTACGGGCTGACCTTCCAGTTCATACCGATTGTCCAGCAAAGCCAGCAGTGCCTGAAGAGAATCAGGTACCTGCCGCACGTTTTCAAGAAAATTGCCGCTCAAAGCGATGGAAGCCTGTGCCGAACCGCCCGGAGCACGACCAATGCCGAGATCGATTCTGTCTGGATAAAGCGTCGCCAGCATATGGAAGGACTCGGCCACTTTCATCGGTTTGTAATGCGGCAGCAACAGAGCGCCAGAGCCGAGGCGGATCTGCTTCGTATAAGCTCCGATATGCGCAAGCAAAATTTCCGGCGACGTACATGCCAATCCAGGCATATCATGATGCTCTGCAACCCAATAGCGTGAATAGCCTAGCTTCTCGGCCGTCTGAGCTAAAATAACAGCTTGTTGCAGCGCATAAGCTGCATCCGCTTGCTGGAACACAGGCGCTAGATCCAACACACTCAGCTTCATCCTCATCGGTCTCCTTTACATCCAACTTCCTGCGTTAATATCCAGTTTATCATGATATCCACAGCTAAGCACGCTGCCCAAGGGTGCAGCCTGAGCATCCAGTGACCAGCCGCAAGAAGAACCTGAGGCAGTGCCTCAGATTCTTGTCTAATCCCATACCCCTGTAAGATTCCGGGTACATTTCGCCTCCGCAAGCTTCGCAAGAAAACGGAGGAGGTAACGCGGACCGCCCATTCCCGCCCATTCCCTCTCCCCCTGAAGAGGAACCAAGGTGCGTTAAATGAGCGAAAACGTGCCTGCACCCCAGCATTTCCTGCTCATAACGCACGGCAGTTCCGCGGAATGTCCCTGCCGTCGAAAATACCGCCTCTTAACGTACCTACGTTCCGCTCACCCGTGCAAAAAGACGATCTCTCGCAGATCGATGCGGCATTTCAATACTCCAAACCGCTGTGGCACTTCCGAATCTTCTACCTCCACCCTGTCGAATGACCGTACCACACGATGCGTGCCAGGTTTGACGTTCATCGGTAATTTTGTATACCCATCCACGAACACCACACCAAGCAATACAATGTGCGCCTGCCTCATCGATACGTCGAGCAGCAGCTTGGTCATCGTCGTTTTCGTAATTCTACCGATCACTTCATCGTGACCCCTATCTACCTACAGGCTTCAGAAGCGGAGATCTGTCCACTTGGTGAAAAATCATTTACGTGTGGCCATCAAACTTCCAACATTTTCAAGAAAACGGGTGAAAACCGCGTCAAAACCGTGAGGTCGGAACGGAGAGTCCGTCGGCTTGATTCCGACCAGTTCTGCAATGCGTCCGCCAGTTGACACATTTATTTCCCTCCAAACCAAAAAAATCCCCTTGAATAACATTCAAGGAGATGATTGCTGCATCGAATCGAGTAAATGCTTCAATTGAAAAATACAATTCCCATCATCCCTGCTCCCACAATGACAATCAAGGGATGCAGTTTATATTTCACAATAGCCACGACGACGACGAGCGCGATTGCCAGATTTGCTGCATGATGCCAGGTGAACATCAGATTGATACTGCCGGGCCATCCATAATGAACGGCTGCAAAAAGGATGAATCCCGTCACAACTGGACGAAGGCCGTAGAAAGAAGATTTGAACCATTTGTTTGTATGCCATTTATACAAAAAAGCAGCGAGCACAATAATGAGCAGCAGCGAAGGAAGCACCATCCCGAAGGTTGCAAGAAGAGCTCCCGGAATCCCGGCTATTTCAAAACCAATTAGAGTTGCGCAATTCGTCGCAATAGGACCAGGCCCTGTGCCAGCTAAGGCAACGACGTGATTAAACCGATCTGTTTGAAGCCATTGATGAAGCTCAACTTCATGCTGGATAACCGGAATCATCGCATAACCGCCGCCGAATGAAATGAATCCTATTTTAAAAAAAGTAATGAACAAACTCCATAGCATCACCGACACCCCCAGTCCTCAAATGCCATCAGCAATAAAATAATCTGCATATTTGTAGGCAGTAGAAGCTGATGAAGGGGTCGGCTTTCTTTCAAATGGACTCCTCATCCCCCAACGTTCCTTTAGAACGACGATGATGATGCCCAGGAATAAGCCCATGATCATGACGAAAATCGGATGAATAGGAACAAATAATAGCACCAGAACAGTGCCTACGGCCACCGCGAACGTCATTTTGTCCACAATAGAAGACTTCGCCATTTTGTAGCCTGCCGCAAGAATTAGGCCCACGACTGCCGCATGTATACCTTCTAATAAAGCTTGCATTTTCGGATACTGTCCAACGAAAGTGAACAGAACACTTAAGCAAAGAACGATGAGGAACGCAGGAAACGTGATGCCGATGACGGCTGCGATCGCTCCAGCTACTCCAGACAGTTGATATCCGACTAATGCCGATGTGTTCACACCAATCCCGCCTGGTGCGGCACCTGCGATGGAAAGCAATTCCGACATTTCTTCGTCATCCATCCAGTGGTTTTTCTCTACAACTTCTCTCTCAATCGCCGGGATCATCGCATAGCCGCCGCCGAAGGTAACCGGACTAATGCAAAGAAAAGTATAAAAAATACGCCCTAACTTGTTCAAATTCCATATTGGCATGATGGTTGACCTCCTCTGCACTTAATTCTATTTTGAATCAAAGAGAATGGAATGTCCAATCATTTTTATTAATTAGGATGGAACTATCTGCTTATAATGCGGGTTTTAAGTCTATATCAACCCCAACCACCCCGATGGACACCATCAATTTAATCCATTTTGGGCATAAGTGCCGCATCAGGCGCATAACAACCGTAAACGAAAAAAGAGACTCCGCCACGAACACGGAATCTCCACTCACACCTAAAGCTCAAACACCATTAAGTCTCTGGCCATCGTAATTCGCCCCGAATAAATTCCCCTCATCCCTTCTATATAAGCCTCCTCCGCTTCTTCATTTGCAGCAGGCGCCGGAATATGATGGGTGAGTACGAGATGCGTGACCCCTGCTTCTCTGGCGATACCCGCGACCTCCAACGTCGTCGAATGATATTTCGCTGGATTGGAAAGGCCCACACGCTGCTCAGGGAATCGTTCAATGAGCGCGTCCAGCCACGCTTTGTTATACGATTCATGCACCAGTAAATCCGCCCCCCTGCTGTGTGTAATCATATTGTCCACTGGAATCGTATCTCCCGAAATCACGACCGACTTGCCATTGTATTCGAATTTGTAAGCAATGGCTGGATAAACAGGTCGATGATCCACTTCGAAGGCAGTAATTTTAATGCCGCCTTGGTCGTACACGACGCCTTCATTGCTCTCGAAATATTGAATATCCGCCCCATCTTCGGCGGAGAAGTTATAGTTCACTCGAAGATTAGCGTCGAAATCGAAAGATTCTCTCATTTTGCCAATGATCGTTTTCGTCGTTGTGGGTCCATACACATTCATTGGGCCCTTCCGCCCCTCAAAAACACGATCTGCGATCACATGCGTACGCCAACTTGTAATAAATACATCGAAAAATCCGGAGTTGTGATCGCTATGATGATGCGTAAATAAAACATCGGAAATCCTTTGCGGCATGATGCCGGCTTTGATCAATTGGTCGACCGTCGCGCCGCCGCAATCAACGAGGAACGTTTTGTCCCCTGCCAGGACGGCAACGCCTGCTTTGGCTCTCCCATAAAAAGCGCGAGGCGTGCCAGTGCCGAGGATGGCAATTTTTAAATTTTCGTGATAGTCTGGCAAAAGATTCTCTTGTGGTTGAATATGCAAATGAATGTCCCCCTAAATTTATTTCTCTTTCTTCACTTCATTCAGCAGGGAAAGATCAAGAAATTTGCTGAAATCCAGTTCCTCCGCTTTAACCCCTTTGATATAGCCCGCTTCAAAAGAGGTTTTCGCCTGCTCGTTAATATCTTCCAAAGCGATATCTTCCGTTAATTTCAAATGATCGATTGCCGCTTTGACAAGCGCCGGCTCCATCCCTTTTCCAGTCAATTGCTTTAACTCATCGCTAATTAATTCATAGGCTTTACTCGGATTTTGCTGGATGAAATCGATGCCCATCTTATTTGCATGTATGGCTTTTTTGGCCAGATCACGGTGTTCGCTAATAAATGTATCGCTTGCCACTAGAATCGTTAGCGGATAATTGCCGTTTTTCGGAGGAATCTTATCCCAATCGACCAAAATTTCACCGGATCCTTCTTGAATCATTTGCGTGCCCCAAGGCTCAGCGATCAGCGCCCCATCCACTTCTTTCTGACGCATAGCGACTAGCGTGTCCGCTGGCGCTCTCGTCACGATTTGCACACCGGATGCATCTGTGGATACTTTGAGCCCCTCCTGTTTAAGCAGCAACCGCAGCGAGAGATCAGGCGTGCCTCCTTTGGCTGCAACGGCTACCGTTTTGCCGGCTAAATCCTTCACGGAGTGGATACCGGCATCTTTACGTACGACCAGAACAGCCCCGCCGTTGTTAGCCCCAGAAATCACACGTATATTTTTGCTTTTCAAATATTGATTAATGACAGGACCAGGCCCAACGTATCCGAGATCGATTTGGTTGGTAGCCATCGCGGTCGCAAAGTCAGCACCGTTATCGAAAGGGGTGACTTCAATTTTCACCTGCTTGCCGAAACCTTGCTGAAAGTAGTTGTTTTGCAGGGCGATAAAGCCTGGAGCGTGTGTTACATTTTTCAAAATGCCGATTTTCACCGTTGTCGTTGCCACCGTTGAAGCCGTTTCACTCCGCTGTCCGCAAGCAGATAAAATCACCGATACGAACAGTACGAAACTGATTAGCCTTGCTATTCTCTTCATGTTTCATTCCCCCTTGTATTTGTCCTTGCTCATGCTATTTCCTCAGTTGAAATCGCAGTCCGATCTTGTCCTCTAGCTGTTTAAAAATGAAATGATCCGAAATTGTGCCGATTACGGCAATGATAATGACAATACAGAGAATAGTTGCCGTATCGCCAAGCCCGCGCCCATCCTGGAGCATTTGTCCCAAACCGATGCCTTTGGCAATCAGCTCGCCAGCAACCAGCGCCCTCCAAGCAAATGCCCAAGCAACGCGTATACCCGTTATCCAATGGGGAAAAGCTGCCGGCAGCATCACTTGGAAAAACATCCGATACCCATTGCCGGTTCCCAGCATGCGTGCGGCCCGCAAATGAATCGGCGAGATATTCACGATGCCCGTTCGGCTCGCCATGGACATTGTCCACGTTGCCCCGATCGTCGTGATGAAAATAACGGAGGTATCCGTTAAGCCAAACCAAATAATGGCAAAAGGCAGCCAAGCAATGCTCGGAACGGTTTGCAGCGCTACTACGATAAAGCCGAAGGTTTCATCGACATACCGATAGCGGGCAAACAGGAATCCCAGCGTGGTTCCAAGCACAATAGAAATTAGGAATGAAATGAGCAACCGATGAAGGCTTGCTATCGTTGCGCCTAACAAATGACCATGCACGAAACCGTCATAGAAAGCTTGAAATGTCTGCAGCGGAGATGGAAACTTCCACCCCCATTGAAACAATCTATATCCCAACTCCCACGCTATCACCAGGAGAACTAGAAACAGCGTTCTTCTTAATGCTGTACGCATCCCCAAGCTCCTCTCTGACTACTTTCTCAAGCTCATCAGAAAGCGTCTCCATGATTTTATTTTCCAGGAAATGAATAAGGGGGTCTGCGCTTTGATGCGGCCTTGCCGCTTGAACGATGAACTCCCTCTTGACTCTGCCAGGCTGCGTGGACATCACGATGACCCGATCCGACAACGTTACGGCCTCACGAATATTGTGTGTGATGAATAGTATCGTTTTCCGTGTTCTTAACCAGATTTCTTCCAAATCCTTTAGCAGGATAAAACGTGTCTGCTCATCCAAGGCAGCGAAGGGCTCATCCATTAATAAAATGTCCGGATCCATGACCAATGCTCGGGCAATGGCAACTCTCTGCTTCATGCCGCCAGAAAGCTCATGCGGGTAACGGTCCATAAATTTGCTCAAATGCACAGCTTTTATTTGCTCGGCGGCCAGCGCATAGCGCACCTTTTTAGCAACGCCCTTTTGCTTTAAGCCGAATGCGACATTATCTAACACAGTCAACCAAGGAAATAAGCCATGCTCCTGAAAAACAACAATGCGATCCGTACCTGGAGCGGTCACCCTTTTCCCATTCACCGCAATCGTACCTCCATCAGCCGTTTCAAAGCCGGCAATCAGGTTCAAAAGCGTTGACTTTCCGCATCCAGAAGGTCCGACCAAGGAAACGAATTCCCCCTTTTTGATGGTGATTGTAACTTGATCCAATGCCCTATACTCCCCTCCTTTTCGCTGTGAAAAGGCTTTGCTTAACTTATTAATTGTGATCATCTATGCACACTCCCTGGGGATTTCAAGCTAAAGGTTAGAGAAGAAGCGGTTCGGATGAAAGATAACGATTCTCTTTTTCGCATACTCGATTAGCCCTTTATCCCGCCATTTATTTAGCGTCTCGGTAACGGTTTGCCTGCTGCACCCAATCACATAGGAGATTTCCTCATGACTGAGCGGCACTTGTACCTCAAGATTCACTTCCGTCGGTTTGCCCAATTGCATAAGGAACCAAGCAAGCCTCCAAGCCACAGGTCGGCAGATTAAGGTTTCCACCATTTTCTGTGTCTGCAAAAGCCTGCGAGCACCAATAACAGCTAAGGCATACGCAAATTCGGAGTTCTCTTTGGCTAACTCGACAAATTTATGAGCATCCAAGGTAATGAGCTCGCTATCGCTTAGACATCGTGCATACCGCTTACGCTTCGTCTGCGTCAACATCTCCGCATTGCCGAAAACTTCTCCCTCATAACGTAAAAACAAGGTAATTCCTTGCCCTTCCTCAGAGGACTGGGAAATTTTGATTAAACCTGACTGTACATAATGAGCCCCATTAGGGAGATCATTTTCCTGAAAAACGTACTCATTCTTCTTATAGATTTGAGGGACTCCGTATCTTCGGAAAGCGTCAACGATAACTTCCTTCGTGCTATCCTTCTCCGGGAGATCGGCAAGCTCGCTATACAGGTTCATTTGATAATTCACCTCTTATACACCAATTCTTAATTTTAAATACTACTATTCCGATGTGTTATTAATATATTAACACAAATGAAACCCCTATAATGTCGGATACCCGACAAAAATTAATATTTATTCAGAGTACTTTGACAGACATAATACTTTATTATACGATATAACTCAGGAGGTGATGGTTATGGTTGATTCGAAAATATCATCTGACTTGATCCGGGGACACACCGACACAATCATTCTTAAGCTGCTATTGGACGGAGATAAATACGGTTATGAGATTTCAAAGCTTGTTCAAGCACGCTCAGACGGCGAATACGAGTTGAAGGAAGCCACAATGTACTCCAGCCTCAAGCGGTTAGAACAGGAGGAGAGCATTAGCTCCTATTGGGGAGATGAGACACAGGGCGGACGGAGGAAATATTACCGAATCACGGACAAAGGAACAGGCACTTATGCGACCAACAAAAACAATTGGGAATATGCGAAAAAAATCATAGAACTGCTTATCTAAGAGAGGTGGAATGACTTATGAACAATCTAACGGAAGTGAAAAAGACGATTTTTGACGGAGCCAGGATGGATAAAGCAACCTATGCTCTGCTGAAAGGATTCAAGGCAAATCTGAGTCTTGTTACAATTATTTAGTATTTTGACCCTTATTGTGACAAACTACTACGGGATAAGTGAAAGCGAGGAAAATTAACGTTATGTCGACACAAAACAAAAACAAAGGTTTGGGCATCGTCATCGCCGGGCTGCTGTTAGGCATTCTCATGGCATCGATGGACAATACCATCGTCTCCACCGCGATGGGAACCATCGTAGGCGAATTAGGCGGACTGGATAAATTTGTCTGGGTGACTTCGGCCTACATGGTTGCCGAAATGGCCGGGATGCCTATATTCGGCAAGCTGTCCGATATGTATGGACGCAAAAAGTTTTTCATTTTCGGCATCCTTGTCTTTATGTTAGGTTCGATTTTATGCGGTACCGCAAATTCGATTATCGAGCTGAGCGTTTACCGCGCTATTCAAGGAATCGGCGGCGGTGCCCTGGTTCCGATCGCATTTACCATTATGTTCGATGCGGTGCCAGTCGAGAGCCGAGGTAAATTAGGCGGACTTTTCGGGGCTGTATTCGGGATGTCCAGCATTTTCGGACCGCTGCTTGGCGCTTATATTACCGAATACGTCAACTGGAAGTGGGTTTTCTACATCAATCTGCCGTTAGGCGTTATTGCCTTCTTCTTTATCACGTTCTTTTACAAAGAATCTGTGGAGCATTCCAAACAAAAAATTGATTGGTGGGGCGCTCTGACGCTCGTCGCAGCGATCGTCTCTCTCATGTTTGCACTCGAACTAGGAGGCAAGCAGTATGCTTGGGATTCAGCCGTAATACTCGGCCTGTTCGCAGTATTTGCTGTTCTTGCCATCATCTTCTTGTTCGTGGAAACTAGAGCCGCCGAGCCGATCATCTCCTTCGCGATGTTCAAGAATCGCTTGTATGCTTCCAGCAACGCTGTTGCTATTTTCAGCGGCGCGGCCTTTATCACCGCATCTGTGTATATTCCGATCTTCATTCAAGGCGTGCTCGGCGGTTCAGCGACGAACTCAGGCATGGTGCTGCTCCCCATGATGCTCGGGTCTGTCGTAACAGCAACCGGCGGCGGTGTCATGATGAATAAATTCAGCTATCGCGCCATCATGATTCCGACTACCTTCATTCTTGTCATTGGTACAGCGTTGTTAACGACCTTATCGCCGGAGTCGCCTCGTTGGCTTGTCACGATCTATATGGTCATTGTCGGACTTGGTATCGGCGCATCCTTCTCCGTACTTAGCAACGCAGCAATTCACCTGTTCGACGCAAGGCAGCGCGGTTCAGCCAGTTCAACGTTGAACTTCCTTCGTTCACTTGGAATGACGCTGGGGATAACGGTATTCGGTATTGTTCAAAGCCATTCCTTTACAAGAAAGCTGACGGACGCTTTTGCCGGAGCAGGCCAAATGCCGGAAGGCATCCAGACCAGCGACCCGCATACCCTGCTGGATCCGACGAAGCGAGCTTTGATTCCGGCTCCCGTTGTTGAGAAAATTTCAAGCGCATTATCCTCGTCCATTGTCTACACGTTTGCATGGACCGTACTTCCCGCAGTTCTCGCCCTGGTATGCGCCATCGCGATGAGCAAGGAAAAGCTGGATCCAACACAGCAAGGCAGTCCATCATCCGCTTCTCATTAACCAAGTCATTGAGCCCGATTGGAGCGTTCGTGTCCATCGGGCTCTTTTTTTAGCACAAAAGAAAAGGCCTCGCATTCCGATCTCGGTCTCGCCATCGTTAAAAAGCTGATCCAGAGCTACCCTGCCGATCCATTGACATAAGTTTTATCAAATCGGTTTAGGCCCGTTATGCAGTCGGGGCAGCTCGATATAAAAGGTATAATAGCCATCTTTATGCAACAAACCTATGGTGCCGCCATGGAGATCAATGATGTTTTTCGCGATGGAAAGCCCTAGGCCGGAGCCTTGGGGAACCTGATTATCATGCCGCGAAGGGTCTGCCTTATAGAAACGTTCAAACAACTGCAGCTCTTGTTCCTCCGTTATCGGTTCTCCGCGATTTTCAACGGCCATATAGATACGATGCTCGAATTCAGTAAGAAGAACTGTAATTTCGCCCGGTTTATCGGAAAATTTGAGTGCATTCATCAATAAATTATCGAGTGCCCTTACGAATTTCTCCACATCGAGGGCACCCGGCACAGGTTTCATTTCCCATACTTTATCAACCGTGATTCCATATTCTTTGGCGATGGGCTCGAACTCAATGATGATTTGTTCCAGTAAACCGACAAGGTCAATTGTCTTGAATGACAAGTTTACGGCTCCGCTCGTTAGATGCGTGTATTCAAATAAATCATCAACGAGCTTTTTTAATTGCTGCGTTTTGTTATAGGCGTTATTGATGAAACGCTTGTGTTCCTCTAGGTTCTGATAATCATCCATTTGCAACAAATTCAAATAGCCGATCATGCTTGTCAGCGGCGTGCGCAGATCGTGAGAGACATTCGTAATCAGCTCCATTTTCGACGTTTCGATCTGACGCTCCTTTTTCATCATCATCTGCAGCTGTTCAGCCATATAATTAATACTTTGCGCCACATCCCCCAGTTCATCTCTTCTTAACAAGGGCACGCGGCAATCCAGGTTTCCATTCGCGATCGACATAAGCCCGTCTGCCAAAGTCCGTAAATACCGAACAATAGGCCTCGTAAAAAGGAAAAAGAAAAATAAAAAAGCAAGGACAATGAATAGCAAGTTGCCACTTTAGAACGAGTGAAGGAATTTCTAAAGCTTTCTGAATTTTCCTGAACCCCACCATTCATAGGAGGGGATGTTGAACGGATCCCATTGTCTAAACCCATACGTTTGAGCATGGGGAGTGGACTTAAGAATGGGGTTCCGACCGTTTCTTGAAATCGTCATTTTATTGAATTTACTTAGTGGTAATAAGACGATTTCAAATACGAGCGCTAACGCTTCTCCACCCCACACCCATCCCCTCCGCAAGCTTCGCAAGAAAACGGAGGAGGCGCTGCGCTGCTGGACCGCCTTTTCCCCATGCACAGCGATATCGACGGAACTACGATGCCTTATTCCATAGCAACGTCCCTTTTCTCCCCCTGAAGCGGAACTAGGGTGCGTTAAATGAACGAAAACATGCCTACAACCCAGCATTTCCTGCTCATAACGCACGATAGTTCCGCGAAACGTCCCTACAACCGAAAATACCGCCTCTTAACGCACCCACGTTCCGCTCACCCGTGCAAACAGACGATCTATCGCATATCGAGGCGGTAGGGGGCGATCCAAACCACTGTGGCACTTCCGGATCTTCTACGTCCATCCTGTCAAATGCTCGCACCCCACGATGCGTGCGGAATCTCCGCTCTGCGAGCTCGTCACACACATACCTGACGACATACGCTTTCTGTTAGCATGGGTATCTGGCGTCAAAAAAAGCTTAGTCCGTACGCCGTGGCGTTTCTAGACTAAGCTTCCTGTATTATTGGTCGTCGCCATACGGATATCTCCGCTTCAACTCTTCCACGGAAATCGCCACGATACACGGAGACAGCATCCCTTTCTTCAATACTAAGCGGTGTCTTCCGTCAGGATGAAATACCCACAAAAGAATCCGCAAATACACTTGGCTTAGCAAGTTGAACAGACCTCTTGGGAGTTCTTCGACTGTAAAACCCAATTGCTTAGAGCCGCGGTGGATCATCGTAATGCCGTAAACGCCCTTGACCTCATCGTGAAGCCTCAGATATTGCGTCATCATGGGAAGAAATCGCTGTACATCGCGAATCATAGTTACAGCCAGTTGTACCATCGAGTTCGACTCGGTGATGAGATGAAACAGCTTCTCATTATTGAAATGAAGTTCGACGACGACGTCTCCAGTGCGAATTTCCCCGCCATTTTCCAAAGCGATCGTCTTGCCCTGATACTTCCGTTGCCTGCTAAAGAAAATCGGATGATTCCCATCAATCGAATGTATGTTAAACAGCCTATGGAAAACATGCTCCCATTTCAACCATAAGAACACCAGCAGCTTTTTCATAATCCCCATGCTTCCTTGCCTCGCCTTTTCTTCAATCTGCACCTTGGTATCGATCCGCAGAAAAGCGTAGCCCCGCTTCCTGCATTCTTTCAGAAAATCATTCAGAGCCTCCAGCATATAGATCGGAGCGTTCTTATTTGCACCTAATGTCTGTCCGCTGTCATGCAGCACAATGACATCGTTATTTTTCAAATTGGCGAGGAGCTTCGCTTCGATTCTTTCCTTTCCCCCTCTGCTTCTCCAATCCCCCACCATAAGAGACCAGAAAACCAATCGAAATCGTTTAAGCAGCAGCAAATCGAAAATATTAATAATGCCCCAGGGCGGGCGATAGTGAACCGGCTTGATCCCGATAATGTTCTCAATGACTTGTACGGAGTCATCGATTTGTTTTCTGACTTTCCGGGGTGTCAGGAAGGCGTTCGTCCAATGCACGTAATTATGTATCCCGACCAAATGCCCCTCTTTATGCATCCTCATAATCAAGTCGGGGTGCTTTGCAGCCTTAGATCCAAGGACAAAAAAAGTCGCTCTGACCTCATATTTCCCCAAAAGATCTAATAATTGAGGCGTATACTCAGGGTCGGGGCCATCGTCGAACGTCAGTGCAATGCCATTTCCTTGCTTTCCCTTGTTGTATGTCCCAACCCGAAACAGACGAATCAAAATCGTAGGCAAAATTGTATACACAAACAAAAGCACTAGAATGAACCCGAACATTTTGCTCATGCCAATCACACTCTTCCCCAAGAAAATGATGGTCTTTTAAGAATATGGGAAAAGGACGTTTTTGAGAAGCACAAATCCTTGGCCGCAATCCCTTCCTCTCATACGGATAACGGCACGGGTTCACCAAACGATTCAACGATACTATGCACAATGGTTGAAGCTGCCCGTTTCTTGTTCAAAGCTAACATGCAATTCCTCATTTCCTCTGCCAACATCGGGTTAGCTAACAGCCTTTGCACTTGAGCGGCAAGCTCCTCCACATGATGAGAGATCAGGGCAACACCTCTTTGCGACAAAAATATCGCATTCTCCTTCTCCTGACCTGCATAAGGTTTGAAAATAAAAATTGGGGTGCATACAGCAATTGCCTCCGTCAATGTGAGCCCCCCCGCTTTCGTAATCACACAAGAAGCTTGCGACATCAGTTCATGCAGGTGGTTAACGTATCCGAGAATCTGCAAATCGGGAGCAGAGCTGAACTGAGCGTCAAGCCGAATCTTGAGCTTCTCATTCCGTCCGCAGACGATTGTTACTCTATTATCACCAATGGCTGATAACGCATACACCATGTGATCCATGTACGGCGAGATTCCATCATCTCCTGCAATGATCAGAATGTTTGGTTTCATGCTCATCTCCAAAAGAAGTCTCCTGTCACTCCGAAGTTCATCGAACTGCCGGCGAATCGGAATGCCGCTGACTTCAATGCGGTCTGGAGAGAAACCCTTCCGCATGATTTGCTGTTTCAATTCTTCTGTAGCCACATAATATTTATCCACTTTGGGATGAATCCAGCGGGAATGAAGAGCATAGTCCGTCAGCACCGTATAATTGCGAATGCCAAAGGAGCTGCACACTTCTGGCGCAGATCCGAACGGGAATGTGCTCACGATAATATCCGGTTGTCCATTCTGGATGTGCTGGATCAGTTTCTTCCTTCCCAGATTATTGAAAGAACGGTTAATCAGCGCATTATGCTCGGCCTCACGTGTCCAATAGTAACTCCAGCCGTAATAATCAAGCCCCATTCTAGATATTTGCGCGCTTTTGTTATACAGAGAAATGGATATTGTATTCAAAAAAGGGTGCCCTTCTTTCATAAGATCAAGCGTGGTTACTTGCTGAATGCCCTGACTTTCGAACTGCTCCTGCAGTGCTTTCGATGCTTGTACGTGTCCATTTCCATAACCGGCGGTCAAGATCAAGATGCGTGGGATTACCTTCATGGTAAAGCGTTCCTCCTATTGGGCCCGTGAATTTTTAACGAATTTCCGCTCGAAGATTAACTGCTTTCCTTTCCCTATCTTTCCATAATAAGCGTCAAAAATGAAGGGGCTGTAAATTAAATGTTAAACATTTATTAAAAAATAAAATGCATGAAAGGAGTCATGAAAACACCTTTACCTAATACAATAAATAAGGAGTCAGGGATGAACCCCTAACTCCTCCATCAACTTGTTTCACTTTCTGTTACAAATAAAGACTACCTGTGTGGCCGTTAACCTAAAGGGTGGTCTTTGTTTGTTTCGAACGGCGTCGAAGCCATTTCATAAATTTGCGCAACGTAAACCAGAAATCAATAATCGTGGAAACGTTACCTAAAATAGAGATAATGATAACGATGAATCTCATACGTCTCACCCCCCGTCTTAGTAAGGCTGAGAACTCAAAGAAAAATATATTTTGTAGCTACTATATAATAGTCGCACAACTTGTGACTTATACCAATTTCATGTAAATATTATCCACATTACTCACAGGTTAACTTCTTACATCTAACAGTCGCACAGGAAAAACCGCCTGTTCGACTGTTTTTCTTTGTCAATTTCGCATCGCGGCTGGATATAGTGTAAAATGCAAGAAAGAAAGTTAAATTAAATCGTATGATGAAATAGGAGCTGCAAAAATGTCGAATGACGAAATTATTTTAACCCCGGAAGGGTTGGCTAAATTAGAATTTGAACTGGAGGATCTCAAAACTGTAAAACGCAGAGAATTAGCCGCTCGGATTAAGACTGCGATTAGTTATGGAGATCTCAAAGAAAATAGCGAATACCATTCCGCGAAAAATGATCAATCGTTTATGGAAACAAGAATCATGACGATCGAGAGAATGTTAAAAAAAGCGCGCGTCGTGGAGCGTATCGACACATCGACCGTTCAAGTGGGCTCTGTCGTGATTCTCAATGATGTGGAATTTTCGGAGAAAATCGAATATCGGATCGTGGGCTCCTCCGAGGCAGATGTTCTCGAAAATAAAATTTCATACGAGAGTCCTCTAGGAGATGCTCTCATGGGTAAATCCGTAGGCGACATTATTAGCGTAAACGCGCCTATGGGAATCATTAAATATGAGTTGCTTGAAATAAGAGCTATGTAACCGCGTTAAGTGGTGCGAACACGACTTTAAGGCGAATGCTATCGCTTTTCCACCCCACACTCCTTCTCTTCGTACTATCAGGTCAGCCAGAAATATCTGGTTGGCCTTTCAGTTCAACTTTGCGCTGCCTTCCACTTCTCGTTTGACTAACCTGTCTTCCATCCGGTATTCCTATTCAAACACCCTTGTAAGATTCCGGAGACATTTCGCCTCCGCAAGCTTCGCAAGAAAACCGGGAAGGTACTTCCGGACCGCCTATTCCACATGCACAGCGATGTCGACGGAACTACGATGCCTTATTCCACGGTAACGTCCCTTTTCTCCCCCTGAAGAGGAACTAGGGTGCGTTATAATGAGCGAAAACGTGCCTGAAACCCAGCATTTCCTGCTCATAAGATACGGTAGTTCCGCGAAATGTCCCTGCAACCGAAAATGCCGCCTCTTAACGCACCTACGTTCCGCTCACCCATGCAAAAACACGATCTCTCGCAGATCGAGGCGGTATTTCAATACGCCAAACCGCTGTAGCACTCCCGGATCTTCTACCTCCATCCTGTCAAAAGCTCGTACCACACGATGCGTGCGGAATCTCTCCGCTCTGCGAACACGTCACACACAAACCTGACGGCATATGTACATTAGCCTACTGGTCAATTGCTTATAGCGATAAGTAAGCTAAAATGTGCTTTATAGATAAGAAATGTCTAAAACTCCGATATCCGACTCCTACGCTAGACGTTCATCTATCAGTGGTTTCCGTTTAGCTAAACTTGATATAAATACCAAATTATAACAATATTTTTAAAATTAACATGTTACATTGTTGAGGAGCTACAACACCAATCATTCATTTAGGAGGGGATTTTCGCATGTAAAACAACAGGCTTGCTCCTGGATTATGTAGCATACTGTTTCACAATGACGATGAGCGAAAAGGAGCTGAAATGACATGCAATGGTTAAATAAAGGATCATTTCGAAAAAAAACGCTGGTTTCATGCACATCTCTACTCATTATTACCGCATTAAGCGTTGTTGGCGTAAGCGCATCCGGCAATATTGTTCCAACCATGACTTCGAATACGAACCCATTGGGAACCGCTTACGCGAGCAGTGAATGGGCCACTCATGAAGCTTATAAGGCATTTGATCATAACGACAGCACGTATTGGTCCACGTCAAGTGGCGTTTACGGAGAGCTGCGCTATAGTTTCACTAGTCAAAAGAAGGTTAAAAGCTATACACTCAGGACTTCTTCCGAACCTTTAGGGAATGTGCCGAATAAATGGACACTGCAAGGATCCAATAATAACGGCAGTTGGGTCATTTTGCACACCGAAGATAATTATCATTACCCGAATTTCACCTACACCTTCAATAATGTAAATAATTCATATTATGACCGCTATCGCCTTGTCTTCACTGCAAATAACGGAGCCTACTCAACTTCTGTGGCAGAAGTTCAGTTTTTTGAAGAATAACATCTTGTTGTGAAAAGAAACCCGGAACTGCCGTCCAGCAGATCTGGGTTCTTCTTGGTTTACAATGGTTGTATAGAACAATTCTATTGATGAATAGAAAACACCAATTAGACGATAAGAAGAATCGGATGGTACATTTATGATATAAATCCTACATAATCAATAGGAATTCTTATAATTATAAGAGGCCACGGAAATTTGAAAAGGAGTGTTCAAAAATGATCACCGTTAAAGCACCGGAGCAGTATTGGAGTGAGCCGGACATTTTATCCAAAAGCGGGCCGTTGATTGCCCCCTTCGGTAAGACAGCGCTAATTATTGCCGGAAAAAAAGCGCTCCAAGCCGTGAAGCCGCAGTTGCTTGACAGCTTACAGGAATCCGGCGTTTCCTATTCAATTGTTGAATTTGGCGGGAAAGTCACATCCCAAGAAATCGAAACATATACGCAAACTGCGCTAGAGCAGCTAGCCAATGTCATTATCGGTGTTGGCGGCGGTAAGGTATTGGACATTTCCAAGGCGGTAGGCGGCAAGCTCGGAATCCCGGTAGTCGCTGTTCCTACAGTCGCTGCAACCTGCGCTTCATGGGCGGCCGTCTCTATCCTCTATGATGAATTAGGACGTTCCTCCAGTTATGTGCTGAATCAACGATCGCCAGTTTTAGTTCTTGCCGACACACGAATCCTCGCTTCTGCGCCTAAACGTTACTTAGCCTCAGGCATTGGCGATACGCTTGTGAAATGGTATGAAACTGTCGTAAATAGCAACGACACACCTGACGGTTTGGATATTCGCATTGCTACCCAAACTGCCAAGCTCGCGCTCGACAGGCTGCACGTGTACGCCTTGCAAGCTTATGAAGCTGCAGGGATTGGCGAAGTGACACCTGCCCTCCAGGAAGCAGTCGATGCCGTCATCGTATTGGCCGGCTTGGCCGGAACCGTCCAAGGCACGACAGCGCGTGCGGCAATCGCGCATTCGATTCACAACAGTTTGACCTATATTCCGCAAACGAGCAGCACGCTGCATGGGGAGAAGGTCACATTCGGACTTCTCACCCAAATTGTTCTGGAAGCGCGTGAAGATGATGAGATACAGCGTCTAGCCACTCTGCTCCATAAGCTCGGGCTGCCAATCACTTTGCAAGAGTTGGGAATCGATGAAGACCCAGCCCGTATTGCTGTAGAAATTGCAAAAGGCGTTCACCTGCGGGAAGACGCAACGAGAGGATTACCATTTGAAGTGAATGAATCTCTCCTGGCCCAAGCGATTCTCCAAGCGGATCAATGGGGACACCGGATTATTCAAGAGGCATATGCCAAATCATAATTTTTTTCGCATTCAGAAAGGTGGAAATAACAAAATGTTCGTATTCAAAAAAGTTGCCAGCCACACTCTTATTTCATTGTCGATCCTGGGACTCACAGCAGGCTGCGCAAGTAATTCTGCTAGCACAGGGAGCCAAAAAGCCCCAAGTACAACCCCTCCAGCCGCAACATCTGCAACAAGCAGCGCCCCTGCCACGCCTTCAGTTGATTTGAGCAAAGTCACGCTTCGTGTGGGGCAAACCGGCTGGGGTAATTTGGAGTTAGGTTTTAAAGAAGCAGGTCTTAGCGACACGCCTTATAAGGTGCAATACAACGTATTCCAAGGAGGCAATTTGCAGCTTGAAGCCATGGCTGCCAACAATCTGGATGTAGGCTCAACGAGCGAAATCCCGCCTTTATTTGCTTCCCAAGCCGCTAATGGCGGAAACTTCAAAGTCATTGCCTCCTTTGAATCCACGACCCTGAACCAGGAAATCGTGATTCCCAAGGGTTCAACGCTCAAGAGCGTCGCCGATTTGAAAGGAAAAAAGGTCGCTTATGTCAATGCCACAACAGCGCATTATTTTCTCGTTAAAATCCTTCAGAACGCCGGGTTGGCCTGGACAGATATCGACGCTGTTCCTTTGTCTACTTCCGATGGATTAAGCGCGCTCATCAGCGGCAAAGTCGACGCATTGGCAAGCTACGGCAACGCAATTATTTCCGCTCACCAGAATGGAGCGACAGAGCTTGCCAGCGCCAAGGATATTCTTTCCGGCAACTTCCTTTACGAGGCTACCCCCGATGCAATCAGCGACCCTGCGAAACATGCGGCCATCGTCGATTTTCTCACACGCCTGAACAAGTTCTATGCCTGGACCCGGGACAATAAACAAAAATGGGCAGAAATTACGGCAGCCAATACGAAGCAGCCGGTTGAGCAGGCGCTCGACACACTGAAAAAGGGTGAGGAGCAACGGCCATCCAAGCTTACAGCCAATTTCCAAAAGCCGATAGCTTCCCAGCAGGACGTTGCTGATACGCTCAGCAGTGTAGGGCTGCTCAAGGGCAAAATTGATGTCAGCACCACATGGAGCCGGGCATTTGAAGAAGATCTCAAGAAAATAACCGCTCCATAAAATCAATTCCGTAAGACAGGAGTGTAGAGAATTGAAAGAATCAAGAGCTAAACAGCGCTTCTATCTGGTTGCGCCCTGGATTATTCCCATTCTAATCTTATTAGCCTGGCATCTCTTAACGAGTTCAGGCATCATCCCTGAGCATGTTTTGCCGCAGCCCGTGAAAGTGCTTAGCATCTTGATCGGCATGTTGAAAACCGGTGAGCTATTGACGCATGTCGGCATTAGCGCCAAGCGAGCCTTCAGCGGCCTGCTCGTAGGCGGCGGCATTGGTTTTCTGTTCGGACTGCTAAACGGGTTCTCCCGAACTGCTGAGAAATTGGCAGACTCTTCTATCCAGATGGTTCGAACTGTACCGCATCTCTCCCTGATTCCCCTTGTCATCATTTGGTTCGGAATCGAAGAACCCGCTAAGCTTGTTCTCGTATCTTTAGGCGTGTTTTTCCCGATTTACTTGAATACGTTCCACGGTATTCGTTCCATCGATCCCGGATTAATTGAAATGGGGAAAGTATACGGACTGAACCGTCTAGCTCTGTATTGGCATATTATTTTACCTGGTGCGCTGCCTTCCATTCTTGTCGGCCTCCGATATGCCTTAGGCATCATGTGGCTAACCCTTATTGTCGCTGAGACGGTTGCCGCCAAATCGGGTTTAGGCTATATGGCCATGAACGCGAGAGAATTTTTCCAAATGGACGTCATCGTTCTTAGTATCTTGATCTACGCTCTTCTGGGAAAATTGTCGGACACGGCCGCCAAGCTGCTGGAGAGATGGTGGCTTGCGTGGAATCCAAATTATGCGAAACGATAACTGTATAAAGGGGAAGGGCGTATGATTCAAGAGAAAAAGGGCTCGCAAATTCATATTAAACAAGTATCGAAACAATTCGATGCCAAACCTATTCTGAAAGACATCAATATGACGATTGAACCCGGAGAATTCATCGCAATTGTCGGTCGAAGCGGTTGCGGAAAAAGCACGCTGCTCCGATTGATTGCGGGCCTCGATCAGCCTTCCGTAGGCACGATTGTCCTTAATCATCATTCGGTAAACGCAGCAAGTTCGGATACGCGGGTCCTGTTCCAGGAAGCGCGCCTTTTACCTTGGAAAAAGGTGCTTGATAATGTGCACATCGGTGCGGCAAGCAAGAATAAGAGCAGCGCTGCTGAGGCCCTAAGCCAGGTCGGATTGGCCGAACGCAGCCATGCGTGGCCCCACGTGCTCTCCGGTGGACAGAAACAGCGGGTTGCTTTGGCGCGAGCATTGGTAAGCCGCCCCCGCCTCCTGCTGCTGGATGAGCCGTTAGGCGCATTGGATGCCCTGACACGGATTGAAATGCAACAATTAATCGAGCGCTTATGGCTTGAACAAGGGTTTACTGTCATTCTTGTCACACATGATGTCAGTGAAGCCGTCGCTCTCGCAGACAGAGTGCTGTTGATTGAGGATGGCCACATCGCGCTAGATACCCGGATTACGCTGGCGCGTCCACGAGAACGGGATAACGGCTTCATTTATTTCGAGAACCTCATACTGAATCGCGTATTAAACAAGGTTTCAGAAGCAGCCGTCCCTTCGCTTGAGAGAAAGCTTTCTTATTCCATATAACTTTGAAAAGGTGGGAGCACCCCATGTCGAAATTAATAGAAGCATTTTCTTTCGCCAAACGAATACCAACTACGCCATCTATCGGCAGTACGACGGTAACGAAACCAGATCATGTTCACTTGTCATTTGGCTTTGCTGCTCCGCATTTATTCCCTATCGAACAGCTAACCCATGCTGCCACCGAGGCGGTAACACTCAATGGGCGTAATGCGCTCCAATATTCAGGCGCTCCAGGACCCGCCAAAATATTGGAATGGATACAGAAGCGTTCGCTTGTCCACGGGATTCAAGCCGATGCGAGCCAAATTCTGGTTACGTATGGCTCGACGCAAGGCATTGATTTAGCAACCCGCATTCTGGTCGAACCAGGAGATCATGTGTGGGTGGAATCCCCATCCTTCTTTAGCGCGTTGCAATCGTTCCGAACCGCTGAAGCGCAAATCACGTCTTTTCCCATTGATGATGAAGGGGTTCGAGTAGAATTGATTGAAAATGCGCTTCTGGAAGCGAAGCAGCAAAATAAGCCTATACCCAAGTTCCTCTACACGATGCCAACGTATCATAATCCAGGCGGGGTGACGCTCTCCGTCGAGCGAAGAAAACGACTAGTCCAGTTGGCGGAAACGTATAATTTCTTCATTCTCGAAGACGACGCCTATTCCGAATTGAATTTTACTGGCAATAAGTTCCCTCCTCTCTACACGTTATTTCCAGAAAGAGTCATTTATCTGAATACATTTTCCAAAATTATTGCACCCGGCCTTCGCCTTGGATGGGTCATTGCAGACAAAAGCGTCATCGACAAACTAAAGCTTCTGAACCTTGGCGGCAGCATAGGTGTATTCACCCAAGAAATCGTAGCGCAGCTATTAGAAAACTTTCATTTCCAGGCCCATGTGGAAAGCCTTAGCGAGCACTACAAAAAGCAACGAGATACTATGGCGCAAGCCGTGAAAGAACACTTCAATGATCACGTGACCTTCCATCTGCCTGAAGGGGGCTTCTATATTTGGCTACGCTTCCGTGATCACGTGAATACAAGCGATTTTCTGCAAGATGCAGCTGATCGTGGCGTAAGCTTCGTGGATGGCAAAAGCTTTTTCATGAATCCGGAAGGCCATCACTATGCGAGACTTTGCTTCTCCTATGTGAATGAAGAACAAATTCTGCGCGGTGTGAAAAGCTTGGCGGATGCGTATTTCGCCTATATCAACAAGTAGGAAAGAGGCTGTCCCAAACGTCCAGGCATTGGGAGGGAATTGAGCATGAAAATTGGGTGTGGGGTTCCTACCGCTATCGCTTTTCCCCCCGCACCCCTTCCCCTTTCTGTCCTACTTTGTGCTACCTTCTTCTCTTTCTTCATCCGGTATTCCTATCCATGACCCCCCCTGTAAGAGTAAGATTTCGGTGACATTTCGCCTCCGCAAGCTTCACAAGAAAACCGAGGAGGTACTGCAGGATCGCCAATTCCCCATGCGTGGTGATATCTACGGAACTACGAAGCCTTATTTCACGGTAACGTCCCTTTTCTCCCCCTGAAGTGGAACTGTGGTGCGTTAAATGAGCAAAACTGTGCCGAAAACCCAGCATTTCCTGCTCATAACGCACGGCAGTTCCGCGAAATGTCCCTAAAACCGAAAATACCGCCTCTTAACGAACCTACGTTCCGCTCACCCATGCAAAAACACGATCTCTCGCAGTCGAGGCGGTATTTCAATCCTCCAAACCGCTATGGAACTTCCGGATCTTTTACGCCCATCCTGTCCAATGCAAAATCAAAAGTTTACTCGATCAAATAAAGAAACGGCGGACTTGTCCACAATGGATAAGTCCGCCGTTCTTATTCCCTAACCTTGTCCCGCTTAACTTTATGGGTTTACTGCACGCTGGTTGGCTCGATCGAAGCCGCCTGGGCGGCCGACGAAACTAGCGTGAATTTCCACTTTTGCTGAGCATTGCCGTTGTCCGTCCATTGTTGGACGTTGGCTCCATCTGCTGTCGAACCTTCGGCGACATCCAACACTTTACCGCTGAATTGCGAGATCAACTTATAGTATCCACTACCGACATCGACAATTTTCCACTTTTGCTGAGCATTTCCGTTGTCCGTCCACTGTTGGACGTTAGCTCCATCCGCTGTCGAACCTCCAGCGACATCCAACACTTTACCGCTGGATTGCGAGATCAACTTATAGTATCCATTCCCGACATCGACGACCTTCCATTGCTGCTGGAGGTTGCCGTTGTTCGACCACTGCTGCACGTTCGCGCCATCCGCCGTAGAGCCCCCTGCCACATCCAAGTTTTTGCCGCTATTCAGAGCCGTTAATTTGTAAATTGCTCCTGATACGATTCCTGTGTCGACTGGATTAGCGATAAATATGTTAACGGTCATGCTGCTGGAATTAGTTTGTGGAACATCGACGTTAATGCCGGTCGATATCTCCGAGTAATCCACATAAACCGAACTGTTGGCGAATCGGTTGCTGTTCGGATTGGTGTTCGGCGTAAATGAAGTGTTATTCCCTAAAAAGTAGTACCCATTATAACTCGGATTCGTCGAAGACGCTTCTTCCAAGTCCACTATCCGACGATTCTCGTCCGAATTCGAAGAGCCGATCTGGTCGATATGCCAAATCGCTACGCCCCCGTGGGTATAATCACCTCGATCATAGCCTTCCTGCTCCCTGTTCTCCAATAAGAAATATTGCAGGGGATCGTCAGTCGGGATTTTGATCACGTTGTAGTTTCCCGTACCGCTCGAATTCAACGTATAAGCAACGCTCGTGCTGGATTGCGCAACGGTTGGAGTGACGAAGCCAAGAATCACTTTGCACCAAGCATCCAGATGGACTGGCGTCGAACCTATCGTCTCGCCAGACTGTGAACCCCAACTGCCAAAGCTCATCAAGCTGTGGTTGCCAATTCCATTAGAACTGTAGTCGGTATCGTACAGATCTGGCAGACCAAGCGTATGGCCAAGCTCGTGAGCGAATATGCCAAGAGTCGCTTGATGGTCGCCGTGCCTTTCCCCTTGTTGGGTATAGTGGCCGCCATAACTGAACGCGCACATCTTTTTGCCGTCCAGCACTGGGCTATCGATATCCCCCATGCCGGTCATATGCCCCCAGACGGATGGCGTGCCACCACCATAAGAACCTTCGTAACCCGCAAGAATCGTCACGACCCGCAATTCGTCGTTTTGGATATACCCGTCGCCATTCGTATCCAAGGAAGCCACATTGATATAAGGATCCGCCGCAAGCAAAGCTTCTTTGACCGGTGCCTCGCCCGAAGTGTACGAATGGTTCAAATGTACCTTCACGATGCCGTCGTTTGCCGTACCAGCCGTCTCGCTGACCGGAATGAAATGGAGCTGGCCCTTGGATACTTCATCATAGTAGTTTCGAACGCTTTTGTTATTCGGCGTCGTGTCGAAAAACAGCTTGTTCCATGAGTCCTCGGAATAAATCAAGCTAGTGTCGGAAAATTCGATTAGCAGGACGAGAATCTTTTGATTCCCTGTCGTGCTTTGGTTGTCCGTATTGAAAAATCTTCCGCTCGATGGAGCTGCCGCTGCTTGTGCGATTTGATCGGACAACCCCGAAGGAGTTTGCGCATCGGCGCTTTCTTCGAATACGGAAGCTTGCCGAGGTTTCGGATGCTCCTTGATCCACTTGTGCAAATCTTCCTTATGCACAGCGGAGCCCGGTTTGCTGTCGATCTTGTACTTTTTGCCGCTGGACTTAAATTTCCCTCCATTCATGGATGCATAGTTCCAATATCCCTTGCTGTCTTTTACTACGATTTCGTTGTCTTTCGTCTCCACCCAGTGAAGATTTTCGTCGCCTTGCAGACGTGCCTTGAAATTCTCGCCCGAAGGTTGAACAAACGTTTGCTCTTCGGGGTTCGCCGGAGCCGCCGATACGACGCCCGTCACCCACAAAGCAGCCAAAAATACAACTGCAAACACAAGCAAAATACGATAATTTACCTTCACAGCACTCTCTCCTATCTCTCTACTTTTATCTATATAAAATGCAATAGTTTTCACTATCACATGAACATAAGTGTTCTAATTCAACTGTGCCATGAGGGACTCCAATCTAGAATTACACGCGTCTAGCTGTTCCCAGCTCTTCGAGATGAGTAGCGTAAACAAGCGGCCTGTGAACTTGTCCCCGCCCTCGTCCTGTTCGATAGGCAGCGTTCCTGAGGTATATACAAAGACACCCTCCCCTTTGGCCGAGTCATAAAGAAGCCCTTCCTGCTGAAACAAATCGCAAATCTTCGTAAAATCCCACGCCTCAGCAGTCTGACATTTAAAATAACGGGAAAACACCTTGACGTCGCCAAGTGTTCGCTCCAAAAACGAAATATACGTAGATAACGTAAACCTGCCGTTAATCTCGATAATCGGAATGATGGTATCATCTGCCGTTATTATGGAGTCAATGCCGGCAACGCCGGTGTAACCAATGTCATACAGATAGGAGCCAATGCGGTGGGCATTGTTCCGGTAGGCATCCATCAGATCTGCGCCTAAATCAACTGGAAGCTTGGATCCTATGTACACAGTGTCCCGAAGAATCTGCTGTTTCATAGAAAACATCTCCACTTCCCCCTTAGGTGAGATGTAAATCTGATAATTGAGATCAGCTTTCTTCTCATACCAGCCCTCTACCAGCCATCTTGCAGACGGATTGTTCCTGGCCACTCTTGCTAATCGCGAGAGAAGCGGAGCAAGTTTATTCGGATCATCGATAATATACAACCCTTTGCCTGATGCGCCATGCGGTTCTTTAATGATCACTTTCTCGAATCTGGACTCTTCCGTTAAACGCTCGTAGGCCAGCCGAATTTCATCGACATGGGTACATATGAAGCCTTCACAGGTTTGCAAACCTAGCGATTGCGCTATTTCTCGATTAAACACCTTATCATTGATCCGCGCCTGAAGGTCAGATGGGGCGCCAACGAGCTGCAGACCGCATCGGTCAGCTATGCGTTCTTCTAAGTAAGTCACGCCGTAAGGCACGAAATAGACGTCATCCCGCCCAAGTGCAGCAAGCGTGAGTGTTTCCAGCAGCGCCTCATCTTTCAGAACCAGCTCAGCTATAGGCGTGATCTTGTCCACTTCAGCCGGCACAACAATGGTCGGAATCGTGAACCCCCATTCTCTGAGTTGTGCAAGATAAGCCGGATCCGGCTGCTGCCGTAAAATCAGAATATCCTGCTCACGGCATAACAGCAGATTCATCTCTTCAACCCGGTTAACAATGCGCTCTTCATTGCGATCAACGACACCGGGACTCAGTCGGTTCCAATATTTCTCTGCACCAATGTTCATTAGCCATACGATCTTTCCCTTTGTCCGTTGTCGATTCACATATTCTACCAAATGGAACGAGTTACTCATTCCCATCACACCCCTTTCGTACCGGCAATTTGCATAGAGTTCAAGGAGTGCTGGCCTCTAAGGAAATCGGTATAATGTCCTCTTTCCCGCAGGACGATCGTATCCCCTTCATAGAGCAAAATCTCCGGAGGAAGCGCATGGCTGAGGAACAAAACCGGGCTATGGGTAAGCCCGTAGGCGCCGGATTTCTCAATAACGAGCAAATCGCCGATTTCTGCTTTCGGCAGCATCACCTTCTGTCCCAACACATCCGTTGGCGTGCAGAGCGAACCGACCACATTAACTTCCTCAAGCTCACCTTGTTTGCCACTCAAATGCATGGGGAAATTATTGCGGACGTAGCGTCCGAGGAAAGCAGTTGAAGCATGCTGATTGGATCCACCATCACAGACGATGTATTTGACTCCCTTGCTCTCCTTTGTATACAGCACCTTCGTGATAAATACACCTGATTCGGCCAGCAGAAAACGTCCGCTTTCCACACCGATCCGGGCACCGGCAAGCGGACTCCGATATCGCTCCCATACAGCCGCAAGGCCGCTCCGCAACTGATCGACGGCCAGCTCGGTTTCACCTTTAAAATAAGGGATTCCGAAGCCGCCTCCGATATCTACAAAATCAAACCTGCATTCGTAGGTTTCCATAAGCTGCACAGCAAGCTTCATCACCTCATCTACCGTTTGAACAATGTGATCCGCATCCAGCATTTGGCTGCCGGAGAAGATGTGTATGCCTCGCACATGAACGCACGGCAGATTTTGTATCACATCGAAAGCCTCTTCCAGCAAGGATTGATCGATGCCGAACTGCGTGGAAACCCCTGTCATTTTCAGGCCTGCCCCGTTAATGTTAAAGGATGGATTGATGCGTACGGATATCGGAACGACACGTCCGTGTTGAAGAGCAATCTGGTTGATCACTCTTGCTTCCTCGATAGATTCAATATTAATACTGTAAATGCCGCTTTCAATGGCATAAGTTAAATCTTCATTCGTTTTTCCCGGACTTGTAAAAATAATATCCTGAGGATGAAATCCCGCTTGCAGCGCCATAAACAGCTCGCCAGAAGAGGCAACCTCGATGCAGGATCCGAGCTTTTTGAACAATTCGCAAATACCCAGCAAAGGGTTTGATTTCACCGAGAAGAAAATGTCAAATGATGAGGGCAAGCAGCTCTTCAAAAGCTCGAACTGGTTGGCTATGCGATTGCCGTCGTAAACGTAGGCAGGCGTTCCATGGGCGCTAGCGATTTTGTCCCACATAGGTTGTTGCGTCATTGTTCTCACCCTTACTCAGAAAATTAGGTCGATCTCGAAAGCCATGATACTTCCCTTCATGAAACACTACGGCATCGTTGTAAAAGAGCGGGTTCGTATCAAGGCTGTTCATCCATGTGATCATTTCACACTCTACCTCGTTATTGTTGTAGGCTACAATTAAAAGCAATCGCTCTGCATGCATAGGGTGGCGGCACAAGATAAAAGTAAAGTACACACCGTTAAAGATCTGATCGTTATACACAAGTTTATCTTTAGAAGCATGAATTTGAAGCTTATTCAGCAGTTCCTGCTGCTTCTCATTGATTTTCTCCACATCTACAAGAAGCACAAAGTTGGTATCGCCGGAATCCGCTTGATCCCAGTCAAATTCCTCTTCTGTGCATGACTCGTATTTATAGTATATGTACCGATCTTTCATTGGATTTTGAAGAAGATATGCGAGCTTGTTAGCCAAGCTCCGTCTGCCATGCAGAAGGCTGTCGGGCTTTATTATCGTGCAGGCAGACAAATAAATTTGCTTCATGCCCATTCGTCTGATATCGATCCCAATAGCGTGATATTGCTGCTCAAATTCCCCTGAAGCAAGCCTTAACACATCCACACGGAGCATGTTGTTTTCCAGGGTAATGACGAGCTTGCACGCATCGGCAATGCCCACTCGCCGAATAACGCCATTGACTGATACCTCTATAGAGCTGCTTAGCGACATGTGAACCCTGCTCAGCAGCAAGCTGAGAACAGAAATGTTTTGCATCTGAATATTAATGCGTTCGGCGGAAACTCTCGTCGCGTGCACATAGGTCATCTCTTGCAAATTTTCAATCATTTCCACCTTGACCCAATAGGCTTTATTGTATCCCGGTTCAAGTGGACTTAGCTTAACCTCTTTAGGATAGGAATCCCGCCGAAATGAGATCAGCTTGTCCAGAAGCACCTTGGAATTCAGCAGCGCATTAAATTCATTATGCATGAAGCCGTGAAACATACCCGTCATCGCTTTAGGCAGCTCTTTCAAGAATTGCAGCTTGCGCGTCGAGTTGAAAAACCAATTTTCCGTGCTCATCATTCCCATCACGGCCATATTGCTCAAATTATCGAGGAGTTCATACTCCGGATCATTAATGCGAAGCCGCATATCGCCAACAATGCTCGCAATGCCTGCAAAAGCGTCTGGCACCTGCATAGCTATGCGATATGTTTTCGGGCCGCCCGTGCAGAAGCCAATAAGATGGATACGATTGCGATCAACATGATATTGCTCTGCGATACTGCTTATCCGTTGAATCACGTTGAAGTCATCTACATAATTGAGCCTTCCGATCCCCACCAAACTTACGATAATGGCGCTGGAAGTCGATCTCCTTTTGACCCAAGGCAGATCGGTTGGAAAGGATCGCGCTTGCGCATCATGGAAATAGACAACCAGCGGATAGGCTTCTAATGGATCGTAATCCTCAGGTAAAAAGATCGTGTAAGCAGCAAGCCGATCTGAATTGGGCTGTCGCTCAAATACGGTGTAACTGGACCCGAAGATGTCCATATGCCCCTGTTCACCAGGCGCCTCGGGGCTGCACGCGTATTGGATACCTTTCTCCAGTACAGGAAAAATGGTTTTGTAAATGTCGTCAGGCACATACTGGTTAAGGGATTTGAACACTTTGGGGAGCCCCATCATTTCCTTGATGGTCGTCAGCACAGCAGGATCGCAATCCCCCCGGCCAGCTACTTGCATAAGCAGCTCCTCGACAAAGCAATCGAAATCACCGAAAAACACATAAGTCTCCCCTGATTTCCCTCCGCCATCCATGGACTCGGCATAGATGCGAAGCAGCCCTGCGAAGCCCGGATGACTGGGGACAATCGTTACTCTTGAACTCGCCGTCTCCTGTGAGTGCAGTAATTCTCCAGTCGCCGTATACAAACGAATACGAATTCGCTCAGACGAACCGTTGCAATATTGCGGAAGCACGACAAAGCGTATAGGCTCTCCCAACGCATGATAGACGCTTTCGGGAAAGATACGGACACTTTGCTTGTAGTAAGGCTGAAGATCCTCATCGATATACCCTTTCGCGTTTTGCAAAATAGAGGATACCGGATTAAGCTTGACGATGAATTCCTGGTTCGTTACAGGATGATGCAGCGATAAAGGCCATTCGAGCAAAACCGTGTTGCTTCCTTCGCGAAACCGGCACATGAAAAAGTAGTCTTTAATCAAATAGTTGTGATTGCCTGTTACTACAAGCTCGCCATTAATCCACATCCGAACAGGTGTCGGGAAATACGTGATCACATTGACAAGCGTATCTCTTTCTTGCTCGCAATATACCGTGTTCAACGCGTACATGAACTTATTGGGCTGGACGGTAAACAGCGGACTCGGCGTATTCACCTCCTGATAGCGATCAATCATATCAGCGGTATATTGACGCCAATTGGCTTCAATTACTTCCTTATCCAGCAAGGCCAGCTCATGATAAAGCAGCAATCGGGCATCCAGGTCTAAAATGGGCTCCGTCCCCGCCATTGCATCGTTATCTGCAACTATACTGCGCACGAGCCAACGGCTCAGCGCATTGGGTACATCACCAGCAAATGTGATTGGAAAGTGACTAATCGCAACAAGATTTTCCAAATAAGCTTGCAATTCCACTACATTTCCCTCGCTTTCTCCTTCCGATTCGCTACAGAACTGCTCGAATTCCGATAGCGATGGCCAGCTATCCGTTGGATACATGCGGCTGCATACATCTCCATATGAATGGATGATTCCTCGATGAAGATAACATCCACTTCTTTCGAACTCATTTTGGAGAGGATACGGGAATAGGCCTGTTGCATATCGACCAAGTAAGACAATTCATCGACAGGCGTGTCCCCCTTGGCTCTTTTCGTATGAAACAATGTTTTGCCCCGCTTGCGAATCCGTTCATGGCACACTTGGGGACGCGTATTGTAATAAAGCACCAGATGAGGTTTACGGATCCACCGATGAATGAGCCTGCCGATCCACCTAGTCGCGCCATTCACCTCATCGCGGGTCAGTCCCGTATAGATGTACCGATCTGCGATTACGGTTTTACCGGATATCATGGCAGGCCTGACTACTGACATGTAGTCAATCATGAAACTAATCCATTGCAATACACTGTACACATTTGAAGTAAGCAGCCGCATGCGATCCAGTTTGGAGACCAATGCCCGGATGATCGAATTCGAATTCCATTCCATCACAATAGGAGCGTGACCAAGCTCAGATAAATAGCGCAGCAAAGTCACGATCCCCTCACTTTTTCCCGATCCGCTAATCCCTTCAAATACGATCAAAGCACCTCTATTGCCATGAAGGATGGACTCGTCGCTCTTGTTCATCTGTTTATTGTACGCTGCTCATTACTCGGTCCAAGCAATGAAATCGTTTCATATCAAAAAAACGGCTAACCAAGTCTTTATTCCATTGATAGACGATTTGAGGATTGGCTGCATCCACAACCTGCTCTAAATAATCGGTATTTGCCGGCTTTATGCGCTCTAAAGCCTGCATGAATGGGCCATATTGATCCAATGCCGGGAAGAACGTCCTTGTGTGCTCCAGTGCATAATAGGCTTCATTCCCGATTTGATGCGTCGTCACAATCTCTATAAATTTGTCCCAATCCAGATGAAGCTGAGGATCGGTCAAAAATCCATAAATATCCACGAATTTATACAAGCCTAGGTCGCGCTGAAACTCCACCCACGTCCGTACAGCCGCTTCCTTAAACAAGTGGACGCACAGATGCGCTAAAAAATACTCTTTCGGCAAGGAGCTGATCATCACCCCTTCTTCGAAGGGATAACCTTCCGCCTCCTGAATGAAGCTATCCACCGCTTGCTCCGTCCCATGCGCCATCCAATCCAACGAAAAATTGATGTCGATTTCGATCAAATTGACGCCCGGTTCATCCACCGCTTTGCGGTACGGCACAACCTCGCCATAATTCATACGGTGATTCAGAATTTCCCGGCGAGTGGCGGGAATAACGACACGCTCATTCTCATCGTAGAACCCTTGAATAAATCCAAGTTCCTTCAACACATTACCGCATGCCGTCAAATCGTTCGCTCGCAGCAAAATATCGATATCACTGGAAATTCGGCAGCCAATCGGATAAATGGAATGAGCTAGTATCGACCCTTTCAAAAAGGCATGAGGAATTCCGCTTGCATTCATCGCCGATGCGATTTGAGTAATGTACGTACGATGGGATTGCGTGCGTTGTCTTTGAATTTCATAAATGAGAAACAGCCCGAATTCAAACTCCCGATTAAAGAAGGGGGATTCGCATTTGCGCAGCACATGGTACGCGATACCAGCCGTACGGTTATAGACGAGATGACCGAGTATTTCTGCCCAATCCAGTTTCTCTCCGATCAGTTCATTGATCCGTTCAGCGTTCGGATAACGAAATTGAGATAATTCCAATACCAATTCTTGCTCCAACGTCTTGCTCATATTTATCACTCCCTGAATAGTTAATTCACGCTTACGACTTGTTTACGGATCGTTTTTCCTGATTCATTGCGCACAATTTCTTTCACAATCTGGACGACGTCCGGAACCTGATAAGGCGCCAAGTGTTTTTTACAAAGCTCCAGCACGTCGATAGGTCTGAGATCATCTTCTATCTCCGGTACTATAGACACATGCAGCTTGTGTCCATATTTGGGGTCGGGAATCCCGAACGCAACCGCTTCACGAATGCGGGAATCCTTCAAAAGAACTTCCTCAATCTCGATGGGATAGATATTCATCCCGGCCCGGATGATCATATCGTCCTTTCGCCCGGCCATATACAAGTATCCATCTTCCCCTTCGCAGACCATGTCCCCCGTATGCAGCCAGCCTTCCCGCAATTTACTTGCCGTTAACTCCGGCTGCGCCCAGTAACCATGGAAAATATTAGGTCCTTTGACAAGGAGCTCTCCAACTTGACCTTGTTGTCGATCTGCACCCTGCTCATCGACAATGCGGATGTCAAGACTGGGCAAAGGAATGCCAATGCAGCCATCTTTTTCAGCAAAATGGCAAGCAGGCAGATAAGTGATACGTGGTGCTGCTTCAGTTTGGCCATACATCATAAAGAAGGTGACATGCGGCCATTTGTCTTTAATCTTGCATGCGACTTGATGATGCAAGTACTCTCCCATCAGCGCGACCTGACGAAGATGAGGCAGCCTGTAATCCGACTTATCCAAGGCCAGCTGATACATGACGGTCGGCGTCGTACCAAACTGTGTAATGCCATGCAGCTCCATAAAGGCAAGCATGCGTCTCGGTACGAAAGCATCGGTATAAAATGTTAAACGTGCTCCTTCGATTAAACCGTATAACAATTCGCCCGTCATGACGGATGCGTGGCTTAACGAACGGTGGATCAGGAGATGATCGTCATCCCCCACCTCCAAATAAGTTTGAATATCGCGAATATTGGCAGCGATATTCTCATATGTCAGTACCGCACCTTTGGGGAGCCCCGTGCTCCCCGATGTATACATAATTAGACTTGGGGGTAGCCCCGCAGCCTCCCTATTGTTCCTCGAATCGCTTCTCCATTGATCCGCATCAAGACATACGGTCTGATCAGCGATTAACGTTGTCCCAGCCGACATGCAAGCTTCAATCAGTGGTTTCGAAATTAATGAAGCCTCTCCTGTGTATAGGTAATCGGGCTTGGTGTGATGAATAATTTGTATAGTTCGCTGTTCGCCATATTTCAGCGCCAACGGAATAATCGTTATCCCAAGCTTAATGAAAGCCAGTACACTGAGCGCTTCATGAAAGGGATGTTGATCCATAACGGCAACTTTGCTGCCGGAAGGGATCAATGTGCCAAGCTTCTCAGCCTTCTTATGAACATGCTCCAACAGTTCTGAGTAGAGCATGAGAAAACCATCCGGTCTTGTTAGGGCAGGGCGATCTCCGTTGCTGCGCATCGCGATTTCCAACGTGCGCCACAAGCTCATAAGGACCTGCTTGCCGAGTGCAATGTTTTCTCCGTCAAAGCTTGCAAATCGCTAACATTACGCAAGGATTCCATGCCTAAGTCAGATTCGTCAAAAACGATGTCGCACAGCTCCTCAATCCGAACAAGCAACTCCACATACTTCAAAGAATCGATTCCTAGATCAGCGAGCGACTGATCATCCTTAATCGTGTCCACTTCAATGCCGACGGCGACTTCGCTAATCGCGACAAGAATTTGTTCATTGATATTCATTTCAATTAACTCTCCTTTACAGTAAATGATTGATGGCATTCGCGGAGCAGCTCCACGATGCCGCCTTCTATTTCCAAGATAATTTGCAGATTGCGTTCCAAGTCATCGAACAAACGGGGCGCTTTGCTAATTGCCAGCTTCAGCGCGGTATTGGCGCAAATGTCCCATCGTTTTTCCGAGAGCTGCAACTGCTCGCTGAGAGCATCCACTATATTTCTGGGCAGCATATCGGCAATTTCCTCGATAAATACTCGGAAGCGCCGTCTGCCTCTTGCAACCCTTTTCAAGCTGGTGTTGTAATACTCTTTAAACAAATTCACCTTCGCTTCATCTAGCGGCTCTTCCTTCCTCAACCGTAAGCTTTCCATGAAAGCCTCAATCCGCTGCAAGCCGGATTCTCCCGGATACAAAGGGTGGGTTCCCGACATTCTTGCATAGCTTTCTTCAATAACCGCCAACAGTTTTGCCTGTGTAATTTGAAAATCGGTCCCTGTGTCGAATTCCATCCACAAATTGCGAATAGGTCTTCGGTACTCACCGATCAGATGATTCTGTCGCGGAGTATCGGATAGTCTGCCCTCCCTAATCGCGGACATTGGAAGTGTGCCGTCATAATCGCTGCTTGATAACGCATATTTATCAAAAACATCATATGTGCCGTTCTCTTCGTCATAGCCAACAACAACCATCGCATGCAGTCCATGATCATTCATGAACGCTTTGTGATAGCTCATATAGTGCAGATCCACAACGATAGCAACGGGTTTGCCCGCGTCTATCAATGCTTTCACCCGTGCTGCCGCTACTTCCGGATCATCATGAATGAACATGCTGATTTGAATCCGGTCTTGATATTTGACGGAAATCGTTTTCTCCGTGTCGCCTTGGAATTCCGTCGTTTTGGGGAAGTAAATAAACGCTAGCGAAGAGTTTAATTCCGACTCCGTAAATTCGACCGAAGTGGAGTATCTGTACATATAAGTTGTGCCGATATATCCTGTTTCTTCATCGAACATAAAGGACAAATAGTCAGCGAGCACCAGTTGCGTATTGTGGCCCTGATGAGCCAAGCAGGCCCCATATGCGGTAGCAAAACAATCATTTACATAGGGTTCGTAGTATCTAGGTACATTATTTAAGACATGCTTCATCTTCATGTTTCCCCTCTCTTATTTGTACCGCTCATTGATGATCTTAATTCTGCCGTCAGTCTGCTGTGTAATTTCTCCTTTATGCTTGATATATACAGCAACCACATCGCGCAATAAATCGCCTTTGCGGATGAGCTTCGCATCGTTGAATTCTACGTAGTTATCTCCCCCGTTCACCAAATAATCGTTGGTTGCAACCTTGTATACCTTGTTTTTGTCTAATGGCTGTCCATCTTTCGTTACGCCCACTAAGCGCTTGCCGGCTGGCTTGGAACCGTCAATTTCATAAGAGATGCCCGAAACCTGCAGGAACCCCCCGTTGCTTGCTCCGTTAGGCCATTCGCGAAGCCCTCTCTCGAGCGCTTCATAGATGCGTTCTCCCGTCATCTCAACGACAATAAGCGAGTTGACAAAAGGCAGCGGCTTGCCGACGTTGTACAGCGTAATTTGACCCTTAGGGACACTCTCACGGATGCCTCCGCCATTGAGAAGCGCAATGTCAGCCTTCCCTTCTTCCCGCATCGCATCCGTAATCAGATTAGCCAAGTTGGTTTCTTTGGAGCGAACCTGGGAACGAATCCCGTTCAATTGCACAGCTGCTACACCCACGACCTCCTTGCCTTTTTCCAAGGCTATTTGATGATAGGAGTTCGCGACAGCCGCCACCGCCGGATCTGCCTTCGACTGATCCGTCGTTTTATGCAGGCTCCAACCCACAGTAGCAACCTTGCCTTTTCTGAAATACAAATCAGCAAGACCGACATGCGTCGTATATGAGCCCGGTTCCGCAAAGTACGTTTGATTGATTTTTTCTACATCCTTGTACAACCAGTGATGATGCCCGCTCAGGATAAAATCAATCCCGTTTACTTGTTTGATAAGCTCCTTATCCAAATCATCGCCTAAGTGCGAGAGCAGAATGATGGCGTCCACCTTCTTGGCTTGCAGTTCGGCAATCACTCTTTTCGCGGACACCGCAGGTTCTTCGAACTGGACCCCATTCGGATCGGACACATTCATATTCGAAAGCGCTTCAGGCACCGTCAATCCGAAAAGGCCAATTTGTTTGCCGCCGACTTGTACAATTTTATACGCCTCGAAAGCCGGCTTTCCGTTACGCAATGTATTGGCCGACAGCATAGGAAACTTGAGCTCCGCTTTAATTTCTTCTGCTCGTTCAAAGCCGAAATCCAGATCGTGATTACCAAGCGCCATCGCATCATACCCCATCAAATTGGCTGCTTCGACGACGCCTTTCGCCTCCGATATATTCGCCTCATTCGTCCCGTGGAACATATCGCCGCTGTCGATGAACAGCGAGTTCGGATTGTTCTTGCGCAGTTCATTGACGATACCTTTGACCAAAGGCATTCCCATCTCTACATTCACTTCATCCAGCGTATAGTAACCGCCGTTCGCTTCATCGTAGACCAAATGTCCGTGTGTATCCCCTGTATTAATCAAACTGATTTTCTGATCGTAATAGCCGATTCCCAGCAGTAAATCGTTCATGCTCACCATTCGCAAAGTCAGGTAGATGGCTGCGCCGACAAGCACTGCACCGAGTACAATAACATTCAAATATTTCCGCATGAGAATAGTCGTCTGCTCCTTCTTAACCAAGAATTAATACATCGAATTGCCTGTGCTTGAATATCTCTTTACTCCTTGCGTCCAAATAAAGTACACGAGAATGAACAAGACCACACCAACGAGAGGCGTCAAATACATATACCCGCTCCAATACTGCTGAGCGTCGCTTTTATTCAGAAAAAATTGGGCAGGGAAATAATTGACAAACGAAAAGGGTATGAAGAAAATAAGCAGCTTTTGTATGAGTCCCGGATAAAAGCTAATCGGATATCCTGCGACTCTTCTGCTGTTGAAAAAGATGAGATTGCGCAAATTTTCCGTTTTCACTGACCAGAAGCTGCAACATGCGGACAGCATGAAGATCGCAGCCTGAATAATCGCCCCGCCCAATAAGGACGAGATATAGAACAAGATATTGAACCATGTCCAATGAATCCCAACGGAAAAGGCTGTATTCATAAACAAAAACAAGCCTACAATACCATGGCCGAGCGTTGCCGGATAATCAACTCGGGAAGCGATGATTTGATAAAGCAGTCCGTGCGGTCTCGTCATAAGCCGATCAAACTCACCTGAATGCACCATACCGTCAAAATCGCGCACTCCGGCAAAAAGAAAGACGAACAGGCTATAGGATAGAAACAAGAAACTGTACAGAAACATCAACTCATTCAATTCCCATCCTTTGATATGCAGGAAGCGCAAAAGAATGAGAAACATCACGGCCACGCTGATCATTTCTCTGCAAAAAATGGCGATCGTTATCAAGGATCTGTCGAATTTATACTCCAATGTCGTTTTCAGCGTCAGTTTCGTGTAACGCAAAAACAAAATAAAAGATTCCCACCAAGTAAACTTCATCTTCATCCTCCCTGAACGACCAGTTTTTTGGCTGCCGCCCGCCACAGCAGTTGGCCTAGTACGAACAGGACTACGATCCAAATCGATTGCCGCATTAAACTTGCCCAAATCTCTTCCTGCGGAATCATGCCCAAATATACGCGAATTGGCGTGTAGAAGATGGAATCGAACGGCGTCAGCTTGATGAAATCGACAATCGGCTGCGGTAAAAACCAAAGCGGGATTAGCGCGCCGGAGAAAATCATAACGGCCGCATCCTTGATCGTAACGAGACTAAACGTCCAGTAGAACCAAAACGAGCTGACCCAGACAATGAAATTCAAGTTGTACAAAACGAGAAAACCAAGCAGGGAGCTGAGCACGTAATACCCGAACATGCTGACGGAAAACGGAGGAAGCAATTTGAACAAAAAAATTGAAACCAGAATGGCCGGCGTCATCTGCATGACGAGACGGAACACCATCGTGCCTACATGATGGGATAGCAGATAGAGCCGAAAGTTGATCGGCTTTAATAAATCGGTGCTAATCAGTCCGCTTCTCACCTTGGATTCAATGACATACTCATCCATCGAATACACGACCTGCATGAGGAATGAAAGTACAATGTAGGTGACCAGCATTTTAAACTGAACGCCTTCAAGGGACTCCTCTTCTTCGTAAATGGCTTTCCAGATGGAAATATTCACAAAGATCATGACGAGCGCATTCAAGACGCCTGCGAAATAATCCATTCTGTAGACGATATTATTCTGGAATGATTTCTTAGCAAACTCCAGATAAACTCTCACCTAAATGAATACCTCCTTGGTAAATTTGCCGGATAATTTCTTCGATGTCTGTCTCTTGCACCGTCAAATCCACAATGCTGTATCTTTGCGACAACGTATGAATCAATTCAGAAACTTGCACATCATCCTTGACATAACGGAACCATTTCTTCTTATCCTTCTCCAGGACAAGCTGAGCGCCGGGAATGAATATGGAAGGATAGTTCTCTGCGAATTCAACAACCAGCACTCGTTCCCTCCCATATCGGGCCTTGATTTCGTCCACTGTGCCATCATAAATAGTCGTCCCATGATCGATAATGATCATCCGGTTACACGTCTTTTCAATATCCACCATGTCGTGTGTGGTGAAGAGCATCGTGGTGCCCTTATCCCGATTGATCTGTTTCACAAATTCGCGGATCTTATCTTTGGCAACGATATCAAGCCCAATTGTAGGCTCATCGAAAAAAATAATTTCCGGGTCATGCAGCAACGCAGCCGCAATGTCAGCCCGCATCTTCTGGCCCAAACTCAACTGCCTAACCGGCTGGCGCATGAATTCGTGCAAATCCAGCATGTCGCTGAACATGTCCATATTTTTCTTAAACACGCTCTCTGGAATTTTGTATATATGCTTTAGCAAGTCATAGGTATCGCTAACCGGCAAGTCCCACCACAGCTGTGTCCGCTGTCCGAATACCACACCGATTCTCGCCGCATTCTGCTTGCGATCCTTATAGGGTGAAAGTCCGTCAATCGTGATGCTCCCCGAGGTAGGCACCAGAATACCCGTCAACATTTTAACGGTAGAAGACTTGCCTGCTCCATTGGGACCAATGAACCCGACGGTTTCGCCCTTCTCAATGGTGAAGTTGATGCCATTGACCGCTATTTTGGTTGAATATTCAGGAACAAGCAAACTTTTCAAAGATCCTAGCACGCCTTTATTGCGGACATTTAATCGATATTCCTTCACGAGATCTTTTACTTCAATGTAGGCCATCTCTGTCTCTTCTCTCCTTAAATCAGGCTGTGTTCACCCGTCGTCTTAAGTGACACGATCTGAACTAATTTGTTAAGCGTGTTCAGATTATCGAGAAGCAGCTCCTCGTCGCTGAATGTGATCGAAAACTCTTCTTCTAAGTTCACTACAACTTCCATACAATTAATCGAGTCCAAACCAATTTTGCTTAACGCCTCGTCACCTGATAGCCGTTTTACTTGATCAACCTCCAGTCGAAAAACCATGGCGATGATTTCAATTATTTTGTCGTGATTCGTCGTCAATGAATCCCACTCCTTCTTTTGTTTGCCTTGTTACAAGCGTACAGCATGTCTTTCCCGCGAAACTAGACGCCATAAGGCTGCATCTCGTTAGCCGCAAGGCTCTTCTTGCATAAAAAAAACCAAGAGGATAACAATATTTATCCACTTGGTCCCTTTTAAGACACCCTAAAACATATTATTTTTCATGGCATATACAACAAGCTCCACGCGGTCTTTCACATCAACCTTTTTCAAAATGGTGGACAAGGCTTTTTTGACAGTACCCAGAGACAGGTACATGCTCGAGGCAATCTCTCTGTTTTCTTTGCCTTCAACGACATGCTTAATGATGCTCATTTCTCTTTCCGTAAAGCCTAGTGATGAGGGGATCTGAGCAGGAAGTGCCGCCTGTTCGGCAACAGGCGTTGGTCTTGTGAATTTAACAAGCACATCCTTGTGCATGACACTAAGTCCTAACGCAGTGCTCTTGACGGTCATCACAAGCTCATCGGGATTAATATTTTTGAGCATATAGCCGTTGGCACCATTGTTCATAGCAAGAATGACCGAATCCATATCCTGATGGCCTGTTAGAATAATGATTCGAGACATCGGAAACCGTTGATGTATTTGCGAAGTCAGTCCAATGCCGTCGAAGCCTGGCATATGAATATCCATCATTACGACATCCGGCTCATGCTGCGAACACAGATGAATCGCGCTCCTCACATCGGAGGCAACGCCAACCACTTTAATATCATCAGCCCTTTCCAGGATCGATCTGATCCCTTCCACCACTAACCTTTGATCATCAACCAATACCACCTTTATCATAAGCTCCTCCTCAATTTTCCCTCTGAGAAGTAATATTGTTGACCCACAGATCCGTAGTCCTCCCTTTGTCTGCTTGTTGATTACGCAACATTTGGAAATATTGTTGGAAAAACCGGCTGTTTTTCCCACCGCTCGGCTGGGCTATTCGATTCGGGCATAAGATCTGAAACAGATGCAAAGCTTCTTGTTCATGGCCCTCGTCAAATTCTATTTCCAATTCATAGTCTACCAGCCCGAGATAACTGTTCTTATCAAGGTCGACCTGAATGTGCTCAGATATTTGGAAATGCGTACGTTCCGTTATTAATGGCTGAATTAATCGAACCTCAACCTGGATGGGAGCGGAATCAAACTCTTGAGCTAACCAAATGACCGACTTCAGTTGATCCATGCGCTTCGTTTCTTCTTTTTTTACTTTGTAGCCGTCTCTCACCTCGAACGGTGTTTTCATTTCCAGGCTAAGCTTGGCGCCCTTCTGGCGTACCCTTAATGTAATGCCTTGCTGGTGCAGCTGATAATCATCTGTGTCGTAGTAATAATTGATTTGCATGTGGTGGTGCTTACTGCTGTTCTGCAAATCTTCACTCCCCAATATTTTCAAATATTCCTCTTCCGTAAGCAGCTGCTTGATCTCACGTTCTAGCATGGTTTCACCTCTCTTCTTGAATGTCTTATTATTATAGTTACATCTATTTCCAATTACTATAACAATAGTTACTTAAATTGTATCACTTTACCATAACCAAAGATAACATTAGTTTCCCATGATGAAAACGCTTTATTTTTGAGGCTGTATCAAGTATGATACTAGTAACAGTTACCATTTTGCAACTAATTTTATAAAAATATGAACCTACTCGAGGAAGCACAATGAAACCACAAATCCTGCATTTCATGGCTCCCCCCATTCCTTATTTCCTAGATTGCGGAAGCGCTTTCTACAAGGAAGGGGAACGGCATATTGCCAGGAGCCAGATCGGTACGTTTGATTTGATTGTTGTTACCAAAGGAGCTATTTATATTGGGGAGGGCCCACATGAGTGGGTCGTACGGCAGCATGAAGCCGTTATTCTCAGACCGGATCTCAACCATTATGGAACGGCTCCTTGTGAACAAGAAACAGAAATCATCTGGATTCACTTTCATACTTATGGTGCGTGGGGCGAGTACGCGGATATGAATACGTGCTTAGAAAATCAAGCCTCGCTGATCGAAGATCACAAGAAAAGCGCGTTTTTGAATCATGCCGAAGTCAACTCTATTTTCATCCCCAAATATATAAAGCTCACTCCAAAAGCTTTTGAGCTTCTAGAGTATTTTTTCCAATTAGAGCAAGAAGCCCGTTCTCTGCGCAACTGGAGAAAGCAGAATGCCTTTCAACTATTTATGCAGCATATCAACCGGGAATTGATCACGACAACCGATATGACTGCATTTCATTTGGCTGAAAAAATCGAGTTATTCATCCGCCAGAACTATACGAAAAAAATATCGAACGCTATGCTCCAAGAGCAGTTGAACTATCACCCCAATTACTTAGCCAAGTGCATGTTGAAAGTATTCGGCATGACGCCCAATGACTATTTGCTGCAATATCGAATCGAGCAGTCGAAAAAGCTGTTGATTCAAACAGACTGGTCCATGACAAGGGTTGCGGAAGAGAGCGGGTTTCAGCATGCTTCTTACTTCTCCTATTGTTTCTCAAGTAAAGAAGGCATCTCCCCGCTAAATTTCCGGAAAAATTTCACCGGCCAATCCTAGATCTCTCAGGAAAGCCCGTACCCGTTTAACGCCAATGAGCCCCTTACTTATAATAAGTAGGTGGCTCTTCGGATTCTTTTTAACGTTTTGCATTATCCCTTGGTTGCTTTCACCCAAACCATCATCTCGCCAGCACCGCGGTTGCCCCAGGCATAATACGGGATAAATGTCGGATAAGCAGATCTTAATGCCCACTCTTTATTGCTGTAATATAACGCCTCTTCATCCTTCGGAACTTCGGCGCGCAAAGCAGAGGCAGTAATTTTATGCATGCCCCCCAATACATGAGGGTCATATTCAACTTTGAACGGGTCATCACTCTTTATTGTGAGCAAGTGCAGGTTGCTTCCGTTATCCGCTTCCTCTATGCAATACAAGAACGGCCCGCGCTGAAGCGCTATTTTCCCTGCATTTTGCCGAATAAGCGGGTGGCTTTTCACCGTCTGCACTGACATATCCAAACGAATGTCGACTAGATCTCCCGATTGCCACACGCGATTGATTTTCGCATATCCGTCTACAATCTCATCAGGCGTATAAGGGACACCATTAACCACATACTCTACTTGCTCGCACCATTCGGGGATTCTTAGCGCCAACGTGAAAGCAGCTTGATCTCGCTCCGTCTGCACAAGGAAACTAACCCTGCCATCTATCGTGTAACGAGAGGTTTGTTCCACGCTCACGACCTGCCCGTCAAGCAGCGCATCAGCTTCTCCGCCAATATACAGATGCGTATAAAGTGTGTCCTCCTTTACGGTATATACATAGCGGTTCAGAGAAGCAATCAATCTGGCAATATTCGGAGGGCAACAGGAGCAGCCGAACCACATCTGGCGCTGTACTTTCACGTGTTCATATATTTTGTTGGCTTGATTCGCCTTCGGATATACCTCAAGCGGATTCACATAGAAGAAGTGCTTGCCGTCCTTGGCCATGCCGCTAATGACCGTGTTATACAAGGCGCGCTCGAGCACATCGGCGTACTCGCTCTTCGGTTCAATCTCCAACATCCGTTTTGCAAAAAAGATCAAACCAATCGATGCGCACGTCTCTCCATACACCGTATCGTTCGGTAGATCATAGTCGATCGTGAACGACTCGCCGTGTGCCATAGCGCCGATCGCGCCCGTGACATACATCTGCTTGCGGACGATATTGGACCACAGCTTGCGGCAAGCTTCAATAAGGCCTTCATCCTTCGTGACTGCCGCAACATGAGCCATCCCCGTGCACATATACACAACGCGCACGGCGTGGCCGACGGCTGTATCTTGTTGGCGCACAGGCAAGTGAGCCTGGCTGTAGGCCAGATCGTGCACAATATCAAGCTCTGGAAAATGCACCTTTTTTTCGCGTTTCTCATACTCTTGCGAATAAAAGCTTGGCTGCTTGCCGCGCTCGTCGAGAAAGAACTGGCTAAGCTTCAAATACCGCTGCTCCCCGGTCGCATCATATAGCTTCATCAGCGCTAGCTCAATCTCCTGATGCCCGTCGTAGCCTTGCAATTTGCCCGGTTCGTTGCCGAACACCGTATCCACATAATCCGCATAACGGCAGCACACCTCCAGCAGCTTGCGCTTGCCTGTACTTTGGTAATACGCAACGCCTGCTTCGATTAAATGGCCCGCGCAGTACAATTCATGGCACTCCGCCAGATTCGTCCACCGATTGTCAGGCTCCTTCAATGTAAAATACGTATTCAAATACCCGTCAGCCTGCTGCGCTCTTTCTATCAGTTCGATGACGCCGTCCGCAACTTTCTCAAGTTCCGGGTCAGGCTGGGCTTCTAACATAAACCCTACAGCTTCAATCCATTTGTACAAATCGCTGTCCTGGAAAACCATGCCGCCAAAAGAGCCATGATCATCGCCTGCGGCGATCCGGAAATTGCGTATCGCATAGCTTGGCGCCGCATCTTCGATCAGATCATTAAGTGCATCCCACTGATAGGGGATCACAATGTTTTTAACAAGTTGGATGTAGGGAGACCAGAAAGTATCATTAACGCGCATTTTTAATGTTTCCGTATGCTTATCCTTCGCTCGTCCAGTCATTTACAAACACCGCTTTCATCTACAATAATTTATTAAACATACGCCTCAACATGCTTGTATACCCTCACACACCGTGACGGTGTCGTTATCTTCATTTTCATCATAAGAATGCCAGAATGAATTATCCCTTGACTCCGCCAACCGTAAGGCCTTCTATGAAAAAGCGTTGAAAAAACACAAACAAAATTAAAATGGGCAGGATAGACAATACGGCTCCGGCGATCAGCACGTCATAATTATCGCTGAGCGGAGACAAGAATGTGGCAAGCCCGATAGGCAACGTGAATTTGTCCGTAGTCCGCATGACAATGATCGGCCATAGGAAGTTGTTCCAACTGGCCAGCGCTTGAAGAATGGCCATAGAGCCATAAGCAGGTATCATCAGCGGCACCATGATGCGGAAAAACACCCCGCCGTCCGTGCAGCCGTCCATCCGGCCTGCATCCATGAAATCTTTGGGCAAGCCCAGGGCAAATTGCCGGAAGAAAAAGATCGGCAGCGGCGCTACCGCAAACGGCAAAATAATTCCCCAGATCGTATTGATCAGCCCCAGCACAATCATTTCTTTGTATAAGGGAAGAAGAATAATTTCAACAGGAACCATCATTGTCACCAAAACGAGAGAAAAAACGAAGTTTCTCCCAACGAACCTGTACATCGCCAAACCGTATCCAACCAAGGACGACAAAAGCAAACTGAGTAATGTGAATAGGACCGTGATCACAACACTGTTCTTGTACCAGATAAAATAATTTTTGGCTGCGCCAGTCGCTTCAAAAATGGCTTTATAATTTTTCAAGCTCATCCATTCGAAATCCCATCTGACATTCAGCCCATATCGGAAAAATTCGGTAGCTGGCTTCAATGATCCCAGAAACAGAGCATACAGCGGGAAAAGAGCCAAAATGGAAAAGATCGTAAACATCAAGATGAGCAGCGCTTGTAACCATTTCTTGTTCCGACTAGTTTCCATTTCAACTATTCCTCCTTGCGAAACAAACCAAACAGAATTAATTGAACTACATTGATGAATAGCGTTATGACTAACAAAACAATCCCGATTGCGGCGCCGAAACCTAGATTAAAGTACTGAAAACCTTGCTGATAAATATAGCCTACAATCGTAAGTCCTATATTTTGAGGAGAAGGTTTCCCCGCCCATAACATGTAGCTTTCCGTGAACATCGCAAATCCGCCATAAATGCTTATCGTAAGCACATAAATGGTGATGGGCTTCAACATGGGAACTGTAATGCGGAAAAACTTGCTTAACGTCCCAGCGCCATCGATCTCCGCCGATTCATACAAATCCTTCGGTATGCCTTGCAGTGCGGATAAATAATAGAGAATATTGATGCCGATCCATCTCCATGACGCCAAGACGAGCATCGCAAACATGGACAAATGTGGATGCAACAGCCACTTTTGACTGGGCAAGCCGAACAGATGCATCAGGGAATTCATTAACGAACAGTCTAACTCTCCAAAAATAAGACGAAAAATGACGCCGGCCACAACGACTGAGGTCAGTGCCGGGATGAACAAAGCCGATCTGAAAACATTACGCGCCGGCATCAGCTTTGCGTTAAGAAGCACGGCGAGCACCATGGGAACCGGAATCAGTATGAGCAGCGTCCAGCCTGTATATCTGACGTTGTTGATGATTGCTTTAAAGAAATCAGGGTTCCACAGCTTGCTGTAATTATCAAAGCCGATAAATTTCTCTTCCCCCGGCACGATATGCTGAAAGCTCATGAGGAACGAACTCACAATCGGATAGGCAAAGAAAATTAAAAATGACAATACAAAAGGCAATATAAATAAATAAGGGGCGAGCAGAAAAGTTCGCTTTTTTCTCGTTGCCGCGACCCTTACCAAGGTTTGCACCCTCAGCATATTCCATCCCTCCGCCGATATGAATAGTGCGCTGGCATAACCATTTGAAGGCTAGGCCAGCGACCTGAGTTCTACCTATTTTTTCTCAGTTCATCCCCAACTGATTTCAACACTTGAGCCGGATCCTTTTTATCCAGGAAGATCAACGGCATCGCTTTATTGCGAATTGCGTCGAAAATCAGCGGTTCATTGTCCGTGATATTAACTGGGGCGATCTCATTTTTCACTTTCAACAAGGTATCGAAAATATCGTTGCCGAAGTAATCCGTAAATTTGTTCGATGCTTTCATCGCAGGATCTGTCCAGGCATCTGTCACAATCGGATCAAACCCGAGCTGTTTCCAGATCTGGATACCGCTTTCTTTCGTCAGCTTCGAATACGTAAGGAACTTTTTCGCAAGCTCAATGTGCTTGGATTGATCGGTGATCGAGGTGGCTGTGCCGCCCATCCCAGCTGATCTATTGCCGCCTGCTTCCCACGCTGGCATCGGACGAACGATCATTTTGCCTTTCAGATCCGGCATTTTGTCGGTGAAACGGCCCATGAACCAGAATGGCATGAAGACAGATGCTGCGCCGCCTTTATTCATATAACCGAAGTATTCCTCCGTATCATGACCAGCGCCAGGAGCGACCGCAGCCACTTTTTCATTGACGAGTTTTTGAAAAAATTGCATCGTTTTGATGTTGATATCATTATCAATCGTAACGTTGCCTTGGGCATCCACCTGATCCGATTTCTGCTGGGAAATCGCCGGCCACCAGGACCAGTTTCCGTTGCCTTCGAACGTAATGATCGGCTTGCCCGTTTTCTCAAGCACTTGTTTGCCCGCTGCTTCCAAATCGCTCCAAAGCTTAATGTTATCTGGGTTTACGCCTGCTTTGTCCAGGATCTCTTTATTGTAATAAATCACCGTTGCGCCGACGTGATAATCAACGCCGTATGACTTGCCATTCTTGCTGTAAATGTCGACCCGTGATTTGACAATGTTAGGAAGAACCGGTGTTACAATATCATCCAAAGGAACGAGGTTGGATTGGCCTCGCACAAAATTCGGGAATTTGCTTTGCTCGATATCGGCTAGATCAGGAGCTCCTGTTTTGCTTTGCAGAGCAATCAATAATTTGGAATGCATATCGTCATATGGGATTGTCGTCGCTTCTAGTTGAATAGGCTCATCGGGGTGTGTTTGGTTCCAGCTTTGCGCCATGCTTTCCCAGTACTTCTGGTGCAGATCGACGAAAGTCCAGAACGTTAACTTCGTTGGCGTCGCCGCTTTCGCAGTTGCATCCGGCTTGGCGGTTTCCTTGGCAGCGGCGCTTGCTTCTGCGCTTGGCGAAGGGCTTGCGTCCGGTTTGCTCGAACAAGCGCCGAGCACGGTGGAAAGCGCTAAACTTACGGCCATCGTGGTAAACAATGTTTTTTTCATTTTTTCATCCCCTGTTTTCATTTTTTCCATCGATGCGCCGTCATGTGATTTACAATAATGAATCATTTATGAAAGCGCTACACATTGAATTATATCTAAATCCTGCGTACTTGACGACAAAGGATCTCAACCTCTTTTTTAAAAATATCAACCTATTTATAGTAGGATTGCCTGTCCGAAATTCTGCACCTGCAGGCAAATAAAAAGCTGCCCAAGGTAAGGATCATTCGCGCCGCTTGTCATTATCGAAATATTTGATACTATTAAGGTTAACCAAGAAAGGTGTGGAGCATCAAATGAAAAAATATGTAATCGGCGGTATCGCCGGATTTCTCATGGCTACAGCGCTATCCGCTCATGCGGCGGAAATCACTACGATAGTTGGTAAAACGATCCAAGGCGTGTTCCCATTTCGGATCGAAGGGAAAACGTTGGACACGCCAGCTATCGTCGTGGACGGCACTTCTTATTTACCGATTCGCGCTTTTGGAGAGGCGACCGGATACGATGCTTCGTTCGATGCTGATCTTGGTGTTTCCCTTAAGAAAAAAGTGGAGTTGACCTCCAAGCCAGCCCCAACCCCGACCCCACAGCCTGAGCCGCAAGTTATCGGCGACCCTAGTGCCGGACATCAAGCCATTACGTCAGTACTTCTCAGCCGCGATGACGAGAAAACAAAGAAAAGCACAGGCCATTTTGATTTTATTCAGGTTGACGGTTCACAATACGTCTCTCTTGCGACCTTAGGCGGCTTCTATACTGTCAGTTGGAGTGAGCCTATGGTGGAACTGAAGCTCGACGGTAAGCTGGTCACCTTATTTCCGACCGGAACTGAGTATTCCAAAGGGACCAGTGCTTTTACCTATGGCGGAACCGTCTACGTTAATCTTTCCCTGCTTGGGCTTAAAGGTATTGTCAACGGTGAGAATCTCGTGTTGACAGAAGATTTCTGACCATACAAATTCATAAGTAGAACAGGCTGCCGCGATTCGTTTCTGCGGCAGCCTTTTTATTGAGCTCTAGCGTTCTGATCGTTTAAAGATTTAATCGACTAAATGTGATATTCCAGAATTAATTGGAAAACGGAGCCCGCAAGGAAAGCTGTTCAAAATAGTGATAAACGTCTATCTTTTCCGATTAGTAAAGTCAGAAGGCTCCACCAGCAAGCGATTATTCTACGGTACGATCGGCGTACTTTCTGGATTTCAAACATCATGAAAGAGATAGATATCAACTTTCGCTTGACATCATTTCACGTGTCAGTTATTATTTACACATGAAAGATATAAACTCTCATTGCAATGGAGATCAGTTACTGGCGATGCTGTCAGCACTCGCCAATCCGCACAGGCTGCGAATCATCGCTGCGCTGGCATCCGGTGGACGCAACTATGTCAGTCAACTTGCACGCGAGATTGGCATCAGTCGCCCCTTGCTGCATCTACACCTTCAGAAGCTTGAAGACGCCGGCCTAGTCTCTAGCCAACTGGAGCTGTCTCATGATGGCAAAGCACTTAACTATTTTGAAGTTACCAACTTTGGCTTCGAACTCTCTGCGACGACCATCGCTGAGGCTGCGAAGTCTCTGACAACCAATCCTGAAAAGTAGAGGTCCTTATGTCCGAAAAAGTGTATTTTTTAACTCTCTGCCTCCCGCTCGCGACGTTTTTGCTCATCTTCGGTATGAGATATTTCTCAGTCATCCAACAGGCAAAGTTTCGCTTCGCCAGTGATGAGGCCTACCGACAGATCGCGGAAAAAACCGTTGCCGCCCAAACCCAGGCAGCGAATGCGCTCTCTTCCCTCGACGCCACACTTGTGGACGTCAATAATCGCTTGACAGTGATCGAGAAGGTATTAAAGGAAGTCGAATAACTGATAAGTGGCCAGTGCAAACAGAAATCAATTGAAACAACAAACCAAAAGGGGATGCCGAATGAACGAAGTTTCGTTGTTTCGCCTATATTTACTCAGAGCCGTCTACCTTTTCCTCGCCGTTGGCCTTGGTATTTACCAATTTCCGGAGGTCATCCATCAAGCCATCTATCAGGATAAGACATGGGAGTTTATGGAAGGAGTGGTTGCTTGCATGCAGGTGACTTTTGGGCTACTTTTGATCCTGGGAATCCGCTATCCGTTGCAGATGTTGCCTATGCTTCTATGGGAAATGATTTGGAAGTCGATTTGGTTGCTGATCGTCGCGCTCCCACTGTGGTTATCCGGCCATATGGACGATTCAACCACGGCGAATGTTTTTGCCTGCACCTTTGGGATCGTTATTCCAATTGCTATGCCTTGGTCCTACGTCTTTGCAAAGTACATACGGAAACCAGGAGATCGGTGGTTAAATGCGACCGTGCAGGGTGCAGTTGTGGTTAATCAGGAGAAGGCCAATTAGAATGTCACCCTCATTTATTGGCCCCTGTGATCTTAGCGCCCCCTGAAAAAGCATAGTATAAGATCAGCAAACTTTGAAAAAAAAGCTAGATTTATCTCACAATAAGTCAGATAAATCTAGCTTTGTATTTTTATGCATTTATTCGATATAAGTTCATTTCAATCAATTATGGAACAAAAGCACCTAGTAATTCCATTATTTTTATTAATCCCGTAAGTACTCAAATTATCATCAAAATATGGCTCAAACTAAGTAATGAGAGTAGATAATCTTACTGGCATATGCATACAGCCAAGCATGTAAACATATCCCTATAACGAGCACAACCCTTGGTTGTTGAATTGGGAGAAGGTGAACACTTGAGAGAGAGTGCGATTATTCGGCCTGGGTATTTTTCCGTTCAAGCCACTGCGGATCAAATGCGTCCCGTATACGATCGACATAATGAGCAGATCCTTTATCATCGCTCTCCGTTAAATTTCGTTTTCATCGGCGAATCCATTACGCAATTTTGGGATTTACAAACCTATTTCGGTGGAAATTCGTTAGTTAATCGCGGAATATCGGGGGACATTACTTTTTTTATGTTGAAACGATTCCCAGCTGACGTTCTTCAATTGAAACCGAAGTATGTTCACATCATGGGCGGCACTAACAACACCTGGAGGCTGGATGCAGTCGACCCGAGAGAAAGAAAATCTCCTGATCAAATCTTACTCGAAACCGTTTCACATATCGGCGCTATGATCCATGAATCCAAAAAACACGGCATTATCCCGGTTGTCGGCTCAAATTTGCCAACTGGCAAAGGAATTCCATGTTTTGAATCTCAACCTCTTCTTTATTGCCGAGATGCTAACACGGAACTTCGAAATGAACTGCTCGTCCGGATAAACTACCATACAAGGCAACTGGCCGTCGATGAGAAAGCTATTTACGTAGACTATCATTCCTGTATGACGGAGCATGACGGTAGAACATCACGACCCGAATTGGCGGATGATGGGCTGCATCCCAATGTGCTTGGCTATAACATCATGGCTGACGTATTATATAAAACATTGATAGCCGTAGGAATCGATCTAGGAACGGTTTAACAAAAACAGCCTTACTTCATCTCCACTTGAGAATAAATGGAAATCGCATTTTTCCCGTTCCGTTTTACCGCATACATCGCTTCATCCGCCTTTTGTAACAAAGTTGTGATCTCGGAAGCGTGTCGGGGATGTATACTTACACCTGCGCTAAAAGAAACAGGAATCACATCATCACCATACGGATAAGGGTTAGCTGTGAGAGAAGATAGGCGATGATGAGCGTCCTGATAAACTTGCTTTTCATCCTCTCGCAATGGAATTAACATAACAAATTCATCCCCTCCAATTCTTCCTAAGATGTCCTCTGATTGCGTGTTCAGTTTCATTAAGGCAGCTATATGCTTCAAATATTCATCACCAATCAGGTGTCCGTGCGTATCATTAACGGATTTGAAATTATCTAAGTCTATTAGAATGAGGGCGAACTGAACTCCTTCTGCTATTTTGCTATTCACATGCTCTTGGAAAGCTGCTCGATTGAATAGACCCGTGAGAGGATCATGATAAGCTAAATATCGATAGTTACTCTCGGATTCGACTAGACGGCGTTCCGTAGCTTTGAGAGACGTTATATCGGTCAGATGCAGTACGAGCAGCCCCTCTTCCTCTGCCCCCTCAATGACTTCCATACTGACAATCATATCCAACTGAACCTGGTTCTGAACTCTCCAGCTCATCTCCCCATTCATCTCGTTGTCACGCTTCGTCCTATACTCGTTCCAACGATCCATTAAACGCGTATTATCTTCAAAAAATAAATATTCGATAACGTTTATCCGGTCTATTCCTTCCGTTTTTCCGATAAGGCTTGCCGCACGCGGGTTCATCTCTTTGATATTTCCCTGCATATCCAAAAGAAAAATGGCTGTCGGCGCAGATTTGAACAAGGTGTGAAACAGATCGCGGTAACTGGGCAAGAAATCGTATTTACTAATTAATCGGCGAAGTGTTACAACCCACAGAAGCGTTCCGGAAAAGTAAAAAGCCATTGAAGCTGAGCTTGTTGTAATGCGAAGGTATAACATCGATGTCACCATGAGAATCCAAACAAATAAAATAAGTAAGCTCGATAAAAGTCGTACGAGCATTTTCTTGCGTTTCAAATGAGTGGTCGTACACCAAGCTATGAATAAAATGAAAACAGACAGCAATAAATAGCTGCCAACGAACAAAATCGCTAAGACGAGCATGACAGGATTCAATGGGCTGGGTCCATCCACACGAGGATGATACAGAGCCTGAGGCCCGTAGATTAACAGCATAGTCGCCAGCGAAATCAGTGGTGTAGCATATACCAGAAATACGACTCGTTTCATTCTCACACTAGTAATGCCGGCTACCAGCACACTAAGATGAACTAATATACTGATCGTTAATAGCAGCATCGGAGCGTTCCAATAAAGGACGATCTGCATTTCGTACTGCGGAAACAAGGCCGTCTTGACATACTCTCCCAGAAAATAAAAAAGCAACGTTAGCATAAGAGAGGAAGCTACACGATTTAGAAGTCTTTTCTTATTCCGAGCATACACAGAAATAGCCATATAAAAAAACATATAGGATGGCAATAAAATGGTTAAAAAATCAAGTGAGATTTCGTCCATCATCGAGTCCCTTACATCTATCGCAGAGTTAAATTTCCATATGCTTACTTGAGAATTGCTTGTTTGTAATCTTATCATATTTATTCATAATATGTTATTTCGATTCAAATCCCGTCCCTGAGAAAAAGCTGCCGATCGCTCTAAACCCATACGTTTGAGCATGGAGGGGAATGGATATGGGGTTCCAACCACTATCGCTTTTCCACCCCATATCCTTCCCCTTTCTGTGCTACTCTGTGCTGCCTTCCACTTCTCTTTTCCCTAACCGATCCTCGATTTGGTATTCCTACCCATGAAAACCCATATAGATTCCGGGTACATTTCCCCTCCGAAAGCTTCGCAAAAAAACGGAGGAGGCACCGCCGGATCGCCAATTCCCCATGTTCAGCAATATCCACGGAACTACGATGCCTTATTCCACGGTAACGTTCCTTTTCTCTCCCTGAAGCGGAACTAGGGTGCGTTAAATGTGCGAAAACGTGCCTAAAACCCAGCTTTTCCAGCTCATAACGCACGGTAGTTCCGCGAAATGTCTCTACAGCCGAGAATACCGCCTCATAACGTACCTACGTTCCGCTCACCCGTGCAAAAAGACGATCTCTCGCAGATTGAGGCGGTATCGGGTGATCCAAACCGCTGTGGCAAAACAGCCGTGGCACCTCCGGATCGTCTACGTCCATCCTGTCAAATGCTCGTACAAAATAAAGAACTTAAACATTTAATTAAAAACTTGACCCTTACGTTACGTAACGGTGTATAGTGAAAATACCGGTAAACAGCTAGCGCCCGAGAAAGGGGATGTTATGCAACGAGAGTGGAAAGTCGGAGAACTTGCGAAATTAGCGGGACTAACGATTCGCACTTTACGATTTTACGATCAAATCAGTTTGTTTTCGCCATCTGGTCATTCTAATTCCGGATACAGGCTCTATACGGAAACGGACATTTCGCGTCTGCAGCAAATTCTGTCTTTGAAAGAGTTAGGGCTGTCTCTGGAGCAAATTAAAGCCGTTATGGCTGGTGATCAGCTCAGCTTATTAGACACGGTATCCCTTCAAATAACCCGGCTGAAAGAAAACATTCGTATGCAACAGAAGCTTTTGGACGAGCTGGAGAATGTGTCAAGCCGGATGCACAGAAACGAACCGTTGACAGTTGAAAATTTCACTAACATCATGCGGACAATGAGGATCAATCACGAGAAGTATTTTGACGAGAAGAAGTCGAGCTGGAATCTCCACCTCGACCAACTCGGCGCATATTTAGACGAACATCCGGGAGAACCCGGCCAAGGAGGATTCGACCATGAATGAACCATCTGCCAAACATGCTACTTTTGTCATCGAAAAGAACTATAAGCATTCGACTGCCCGGGTATTCGCCGCTTGGGCGGGCCAGGCCGCCAAAGCCCTCTGGTTCCCGAAAGCCAACGAGTTTGATTTTCGCGTAGGAGGACGAGAGTACAACCGTGGAGGTCCGCCGGGAGGCCCGGTCTTCACTTTCGACGCCTGCTATCAGGAGATCGTTCCGGACAGACGCATTGTCTACTCGTACACACTGGACATGGAAGAAACACGGTTATCCGTCTCCGTGACGACGGTGGAGTTCAAAGCAGAGGGCAACGGCACACGGTTGATTTACACAGAGCAGGGTGTTTTTCTGGATGGCCATGATACGCCCGAACAGCGGGAGCACGGAACGAAACTATTTTTGGACAAGCTCGGCGACGTTCTGGACGGTCATTGAAAGTTGCGAAGAGATTGCAAATCGATTGGGGCTAAGCCAGCCGCAAGCTTCCAAACATCCTGGCATAGGCTTCAACAAGTCAAAGTCAAATTCATTTTGGAGGGATGGGCATGAACCCAAACAACGCAACAAACAAAATCGCAACACACGTAGGTGATCGCGAGATTGTAATCACCCGCGTATTCGATGCTTCACGCGATCTTGTGTTTGAGGCTTGGACGAAAGAGGAGCACCTGTCGAAGTGGTGGGGACCTCAAGGTTTTTCGACGACTTTTCAGAAGTTCGATATGAAACCGGGTGGTACATGGCAGTTTATCATGCACGGTCCTGATGGCGTTGATTATCCCAACACCAACGTCGTTGTCGAGGTCGCTAAACCCGAGCGAATCGTCATCAAACATGCTGTGTTTCCCCATTTTCTGGCGACAGCAATCTTTGAGGATTTGAATGGCAAGACCAAACTCACTTATAGCTCAGTTTTCGAAGAAAATGCCGCTGTATTCGATAAGGTGAAAACATATGCCGTCCCAGGTGCCGAACAGACCATGGATCGTCTTGAGGAGCATCTGGCAAGCATGTCTTGAAAGTTTTCGGCTAATTCTTAATGGCACTTCTATATCAGTAAGCTTCCTTGTCTATACCCATACGTCCAGGCACGTGATAGGAATTGTGTATGGGGTTCCAACCGCTGTTAAAGTCGTGTTCCTTGATTGGACAAGGAGGTGCGAACACGACTTTAAAGGCGGACACTATCGCTTTTCCACCCCATGCCCCTTCCTTTCTGTTCTACTTTGTGCTGCCTTCTTTTTGCTTCCCCTAATCGACCCTCGATTCGGTATTCCTATCCATGAACAACTCTGTAAGATTCCGGGGACATTTCGCCTCCGCAAGCTTCGCAAGAAAATAGAGAAGCAGTTGCCGGACCGCCAATTCCCCATGCTCAGCGATATCAACGGAACTACAATGCCTTATTCCACGGCAACGTCCCTTTCCTCCCCCTGAGGAGGAACTAGGGTGCGTTAAATGAGCAAAATCGTGCCTACAACCCAGCATTTCCTGCTCATAACGCACGGTAGTTCCGCGAAATGTCCCTACAATCGGAAATACCGCCACTTAACGCTTCTACGTTCCGCTCACCCGTGCAAAATAGGCGATCTACCGCAGATTGAGGCGACATTTCAATGCTCCAAACCGCTGTCGCACCTCCGGATCTTCTACGTCCATCCTGTCAAATGCTCCTACCACACGATGCGTGCGGAATCTCCCCGCTTTGCGAACTCGTCACACACATACATACCTGACGGCGGTATGCTTTCTCTGTAGAAAAACGCCGCCACAGCCATGGCGGCGCCCTCCTTAGCCGAGCTCATCCTGTTCATACATGGATGCCTCGCGATCCCGAATCACGCGGCGAAGCTCAGCCGCTTGGCTCCTGTCAATTTTACCTTGTTCGTACAAATTCTGGACCTCATGCCTTTCAGCCTGAACCGCGATCCAATGCAGCTCCTTCCGGGTTTCGTCAAAAGCATGCTCCTTGCGTTTGGTACGAAACTGCATGGAATTCAACCGGTTTACTACCTGGTTGTAATACGCGACGACGCATTCGGTCGGATCATTCACCTTCTCCGGCGTACAGAGCGGGCCCATTCGGTTAATGACCTCTTGACCACACTGAATGCGCAGCCCCCTCAGCGCCTCCACATCTTGGTCGGTGAAAGCTGGCTGCCAAGAGACAGACGCCCCCGAAACCAAATCATTTAATCTCCCCCATAGCCGCTTGAACACGAGCACCCACAGGTGAAGCCGATTGGCCAAAATGAGCTCAACTCGATCCAGCATTTTGTGGTAAAACTCAGCATGGTCCTCTGTAATCGTCCCCTTTGCGAGCCGTTCCTGAATATAATTCCGTTCGATGCCAAGCGCCTGAATCCTCATCGCAATTTCATCCTGATTAAGATGGGATACACGCTTAAATTGCGTATCTTTCATGCTGATCTGTTGAATCAGTCTATTATACTCCGCAATGACGGACTCTACCGCCACTTCATTCCCTTCATTGCTCTCCTGCTGTAAATGGCGCACAGCCGCTTTCAGTACGTGGACCTGCCACTCGCTCTCCACCTTCGCTTTTTCCGTTTCGTCCGCCGGTTCGCGTTTTTTGGCAATCATCGGCAGGAGTACGCTCGCGGTCAGCAAGGAAAGCAGAATGACACAGGCTGCCAGAAAAATGATCAAATCCCGCTGTGGGAACAGCTCCCCGCTTTGCAGAAACAGTGGAATCGAGAACGCGCCTGCCAAAGTGACAGCGCCGCGCACACCGGAGATGGTCGTCATCACAAGCACTTTGAAGCTTAGCGACTCCTTGCTGGAAGCGCCGAATATTCGCCAGCCGCGTGTAAACAGCAGCGTCCATACAAAGCGCAGCACAAGTAAAAGCACGAAGATAAAAACGGCGTAACCAAGAACGACAACGTTGTTAAAACCCGGATCTTTAAAAATGACCGATGTCACATCTGGAATTTGTGTCCCCAGAATGACGAACACAAGGCCATTCAGGATAAACAAAATGACCGACCACGTGTTGGTCGACACGGACTTCAGCTTCGGCATGTCCTGCTCCAGCCGTTCGCTCTCTACAGCATGTACGATGCCGCCCGCCACCGCGGCGAGAATACCCGATACGCCGACTTCCTCGGCAATGAGATAAAGGAGAAACGGTGTCAGCAGTTGCAGCAGCATGTGCATCGTTTCGTCCTCCAGCCCTGCGCGCCGCAGCAAATGGCGAATACCGATGATGATAAAAGCGAGCAGCGCCCCAACAACGAGGCCGCCGATGGCGATTAGCAGAAAGCTGAACGTCGCTTTCTGCAGAGAAAAGACGCCGGTGACCGCTGCCGCAATGGCGAACTTGAATGCAACGAGGCCTGACGCGTCATTCATCAAGGCTTCGCCTTCCAGGAGGCGCATCAGGCTTTTCGGCAGATGAATCCGCCCTGCCAACGCACTCACCGCGACCGCATCGGTTGGCGACAGGATGGCAGCCAGCCCGAAAGCAGCCGGCAGTGGAATTGCAGGAATCATCCAGTGGATGGTGTAGCCAACCACGAACACTGTCGCGAACACAAGACCTACGGAAAGCAGCAGGATCGGCGCACGAAGCCGCCAGAGCTCTTCCCGCGGCGTATGCTTTCCGTCATTGTACAGCAGTGGCGCGATGAACAAGATAAAAAATAATTCCGGCTCCAGCGGCAAATGAATCCCCAGCGGAATGACGGTAATGCAAGCGCCGAGCGCAATCTGAATGAGTGGTATCGGTACGAACGGAACGAACCGGTAGATGACATTCGACACGCCAATAAGAACGAGCAAAACAAGAACGACAATAAATACTTCCAATCTGCTTCCTCCAATACGCATGTAAATTCTGTGGAATCACTTTGTTATATTTTCCTTTTTTTCGACCGCCATTCTCAAAACTCCTGCTGAATTGAATCCTCCTCCACAACTTCCAAACCATTTCTTAGTAGAATATACTAGACGATTGAATTTACAGCGCAAAGGAGACCGCCTCATGTGGAAAAAAGTTGTATTACTCGCTTTATCAGGCGCCGCAATCCAAATCGCGCTTCTGGCCTCCGCCGGTAACGCTTATGAATACGCAGATACGCCAACAGAGCCGGCAGACGGCTTTTTTATTCCCAAGAAACTTACATTTGTAGAAAAGCTGCCCTACTACGTCATTCCAAATACGCTGACAAATGCACCGGAAGGTTCCTTCTCCCCGCAAACGGTCGAAGTGATCGAAGCGGAAGTGTATTGGGCAACCTCGGGGAACTGGTGGAAAATACATACCGATTTCGGTGATCGTTGGATCAAAACCGCCCCATGGCAAATCGAAGTACCTCCCCCGACGAGCATCCGATTAATGTCGGAAACCCCTTTTTATGCGCGGGCGTCAGAAGCCGGCGGACCAACGGCAGCTCTCTCCCCACAGGAAGTGATTGTTGTGGACGCAGAGAAGAGCTGGTTCCGACAAGCGGAGATGGATTACAATCCAAAGCGCTGGATCAAAATCCACACAACCTGGCTCGGGGATCAATGGGTTCACTTGCACCTGGATGAGATCGGCGCTTTACAGCCGTTGGATCGTATGGTTTATTATCCGAGCGTTTATTACAACAGTTCCCCGCATATGGACTATATTACCTATCAAAACGAAGGGCTTCTCTCAAAAATGTTCGTCCATCAAATAGCAAAATACCGCACCTTACTTGGGAGCTCTTATCAATTTGACACGGAAAATGGTCCGAAATGGTCTTTTGGCCCAGGCATGCCAATCCTATCAGACAAGAAGACCATCAAGCGTACGCAGCCTAGCCCGTTATTCGCGTACCCGGATTCGAATTCTGAGATTGTTACAGAGCTGCCTCCGGGCAATTTGAACGTGATCGAAACGACCCTTAATGATGACGGCTATGCGATTCATGAAGAATGGTATCATGTCAAAAACGAGCAAGCGGAGGGCTGGTTTAACCCGACCTATGCCGAGCCTGACGGTGCGGTGAATGATACGGCGTCAATTCAACTTCACGGCTATGCAACAAGTATCATGCGATACCCAAATACTAGGATTTCGCTGAATAATGGCCAAATTGGGCCTCAAACCCTCCATCCGTTAGCAGCATGGACCGCGCTTGACGGCACGCGCTGGTACAAAATCGATTCTTTCGTCGGTCAGGGTTGGATTCAACTTGACCCTTATCAAGACAGCGTAGTATTGAAAGGCCGCGAAGATGATGCGCAAATTCGATCTACGATGCTGTATCAAGGCGCTTTTTATCAAAATGATGCGGGTATATTCACCTTCGGCTCCGAATCCGTCGGCAAAGTTCTGAACGGAGAGCCGTATTTCAGTGCCAATTTTTTGGCAAGCAGTATCATTATGATTTGAAAGGTCCGGATACGGATGGTTGGTGGTCACTGAAAAACAACGACGGGTATGCATTTCAAATCAAGGCTGGCGAGAAGACATCGAAGACGTTCTGGAATGGTGCGCTTGCGAATGAAGTCAACCTCGCGGCTTCGCCGATTGCGGCATCTGAAGCCAAGCTTCCGCCACTTTTCAGCTTATCGGATATGAGAATGCTCTTAGGTGCCACGACAGCCTACAATGACAAGGTCGTTTATGGTGATAAAAATGTAACGTTAAGTTCCCGCGAATATGAGATATCCGGTTTTAACTTGCCTGCAGCAGCGGATGGAACTGAGCTTCATCTCTCAGGCCTTCTCTATGAAAACCTTTCTCTGGATGACGGTGCGCTTTCCCCTGATCTGCAAATTTTAGTTAAAAGCCGATACACCGATGAAAAGGGGCCGACGAACATACAGCTGGCGAAAGTAAATCATCTTTACAATTTGGGCTACAACTTCGGCGTGTATGATGTCACGCTCCATTCTCCCTTGAAGGCGGGGACTAATCACATATCCCTCGTGTTCAAGATTGGTGAGCGCATCTTCTATAAAAAAGACTGGGATGTAACCGCTCCGGCTCAGAAGTAATCACAAAATGCTTAATTAACTCTATGGATTACTTACTGTCATGGCGTAAAAAAGGAAATGAGTATGCCTCAAAGGGGCTATGCGCAGTCGGAAACATGTTGAATGGAGCAACTATTGTATCTTCGCAGATTTTTGTTATATAATGATGAAAATTTCGAAATTGGGTGAAGAACAATGAAACCGGCCATACTTGGTGAATTTATCAACGAAATTTTGATCAAGTCGACTATATTGGGTTCTGACAAGTCAATCATTGATGGCCTAACCCCTAGACAAGTACATATTATTATGGAGATAGGTAGTAATGTGTTTAGGAATGGTGAGTTGGCCAGCCGGTTAGGCGTAGAGTCCTCTACACTAACCAGGACACTAGATCCGCTCGTTAAAAGCAAGATAGTGGATCGTGAGCTGAATCCCGATAACCGTAGAGAGGTATTGATTCGACTTTCAGAAACAGGTAATTCCGTTTTAAACAAAGTCCACGAAAAAATGGATCACATATGCTCTCAAATATTAGAACATGTACCCGATCATCAACTTGAGCAAGTTGAAACAAGTATTCTCTTGCTTTTAAAAATTATGAAACAGATACATTTTAAACACTAACAAACAAGCCCTTCTCTCCTTGGAAGGACTTGTTTTTTTTATCAGAAAACATATGTCATCAGGTGTATGTGTGTGACGATCGAGAGCGGAGAGATCCCGCACTAATCGTGTGGTACGAGCAAAAGGACCTCATCCCCACCTAGCAGTGGGTTTCGAGGTCCTTTTGCTTAATATTTGGACGTTCCACTTCCATACGAACACTTTTGGGACAGCCCCTTTTCTTATTCAGTATTGTATTTACGAAATTGTTGTTGACTTATTATATTTGTATTTATATAATTGTTGTATTATTACAAATAAGGAGGCATTTCAATCATGTTACGGTCAATCATCGCCTTTTCTTCCATTTGTTCCATCATTGGAGGCCTACTACTCGGTCTGTATCAGACCCTGCATCCTCATCGGGATGCCCATTCTGTCCTTGAGCATCCTTACGCTCTTATTCACAATTTGGGGATGCTCGCTCTAACTTTAATATGCTTGGGGATCATCGGGATATATTTGTTTTTATACGCCGAAGCTCAAAGCAATCGCCTTGTCACGGTTTTGTTCTTCCTTACCCTTCTAGGCTCCATATTTGAAGTCGGGGCGTTATTTTTGGATGGATATTTCAATCCTTTTGCCGCCACGTACATGCCAGAATTACAAACATCCGGGCACAACCACAACTTCTTCCACCAGTACTTTTCGATTTACGGGTTGTCTATTTTTTTACTTCCGGTCACTTGGCTTCTATTTATCGCAGGTCAAATTGGAACAGGAATATTGTTGATAGCAAGTAAACGGTTCGGCCTGCTATCAGGCGTGCTGATCATCGCCGGTGCTCCCTTGTTTGGATTGCAGCTATTTGCCCCGCTTTGGATGGAAACAACGGGAGCCATCGTCCTCGGTCTAGGATACTTGATGACGGGAGTTACCTTATTCAATCGTAATGCGCAGCAAGAGAAAAAGCTTAACGCTGTTCATATGTAGAGGATTTTTCATTAAAAATGAGGAGGATAAAAAATAATGATGGAACATTTAAACAAACAACTTCAAGCAGTAGAACAGGAACTTAAAGCAGTTATTCCTTTGGAGGCCTATCGTATTTTGCAGCAATCAATAGAAGACTTGCAGTTGAGCGGTATCGCGAGCGGCTTACAAGTTGGGGAGGAAGCTATCGATTTCACATTGAAAGATGCACTTGGCCGCGAGATTAACTTATTTAATGAGACGGCAAGAGGCCCGGTTATCTTGACGTTTTATCGTGGGGGTTGGTGCCCGTATTGTAATCTGCAACTCAGAGCTTATCAAAAAGTGCTGCCCCAGATTCAGGAACTCGGAGCCTCAATTATCGCTGTTTCACCTCAAACTCCTGATCATACATTAAGCCAGCAAGAGAAAGAGCAACTCTCCTTCCTCGTGGCAAGTGATACAGAGGGTCATGTTGCCAACCAATACAAAGTGCTTTACGAAGTGTCCGATTCATTAAAGAGCGTGTTACAGGGCTTCGGAGGGGATCTGGCGGCATATAATGGGACTGACCGATGGATCTTGCCGGTTCCCGCTACATTTGTAATTGACAGCAAGTCCGTCATTCAATTCGCTCATGTCGATCCCAATTTTATGCGGCGTTTGGAGCCTGAAATAATCCTAGAAGTACTCAGAAAGATAGAAGGAGGTATCCGAAATGAATCAACAAACCGTCCGAAACGCACATTTCATCTTTAAGTTGCTGGCTTGGATTTTTGCAATCAGCATTTTAATACAAGTGCTGCTAGCTGGCCTTGCGTTATTCGGGGATGCAATCCCATGGTCAAGTCATGCCAGCTTTGCCAGATACTTTTCAATACTCCCGGTCCTGATGCTGGCAGCATCTTTCATCGCAAAATCGCCGGCCTCCCTTCGTATTCAAATTATCGCTTTGATCGGTATGATCGTTCTCATGTTTGTCACTGCCATTTTTTCATCGAAGATCGGGTTTTTATCGGCGCTTCATCCAGTAATTGCAGTCTTTTTGTTTTTTAGAACAATGGCCATCATACGCCAATCTGGTGTGTTGATCCAAGCAAAATAAGCCAAGCTTGCCCCTTGAATGTATCGAAAAAAATGGAGGTCTCCCTTTAACAAGACGGGAGCCTCCATCGCCGCGAAGTGACCTCCGCGCTAGAACTTGGACAAGTGAACGGTTAACTTAATTAAGCCGTTTGATTTCGTTTACTCAGCTACTTCCAATACGATTTTACCGCTTACCCTGCGGCTCTCGCTGAGCTCATGCGCCTTAGCTGCACTAGCCAATGGCAGCACAGCTTCAATAACAACATGAAGTTTTCCGCTATCGATTAAATTGCCGATCGATGCCAGATGTGCTGCATTTGCATAGACTTGGTACCATTTAATCGAAATGGATTTTTCAGCCGCGGACGCATCCGTATAGCTCCCCGGGAATACAGGTATGAGCACCCCGCCTGGCTTAAGCACTTCAAGCAATCGATGGTCTCCTCCAACTGTATCGATGACCACATCGACATCTTTCGCTGACGTTTCGATTGAGGATGTCGTATAGTCTATAAATTCATCTGCTCCTAGCTCGCGTACGAACTTTTCCTTTGCGCCGGACGCTACGCCAATCACGTTTGCGCCATGAATTTTGGCCAGTTGTACGGCAATATGGCCAACCCCTCCGGCTGCGCCGTTAACAAGAACGGTCTGGCCCTTTTTCAATGTGATTTTCTCAAAGAGCCCTTGCCATGCAGTTAACGCCGCCATCGGTACCCCAGCTGCATGAACAAAATCAATCGTAGATGGTTTCAAAGCCAACTCTTTCGAGGGAACAGCCGCGTATTCCGCATACGCACCGCCTTTGTCCGGAAAACCGATCATGCCATACACAGCATCCCCTACCTGAAAATGTGTCACATCAGGGCCAACAGCTGCAACCGTTCCAGAGATATCATTGCCTAGTATAAAAGGCAGCGGGACTGAAACTGGCGGCCGAAGCTCAGCTGGGATATCCGCATGGCCGGAGCGTACTCTCCAGTCGCCCGGATTGACGCCAACAGCGCGAATCTGAACAAGCACCTCCCCTTTCCCCGCAATGGGACGTGGAATTTCTTCATTAGTCAGGACCTCCGTACTTCCAAAAGCATGAATTCTAACCGCTTTTATCGTTTGCGCACTTTCAATTTCATTGCTCATTTTACTAAACTCCTCCCAATGTGGATGATTGAATAACCACTATCCAACAAATATTGTTTATTGCTCACGTGTTGATTAAATGCGAGCCCTTGTTTATGATGATAGCATGCGGTCATAACCTGCACACGCTACGATATTGAATGGATGTCGGATATGCAACACGGGAATGATATTGTCGGAGAAATAGATGAATTCTCTGCGAATGGAGGGTTAACCGATGATTGTAGATAAGAAGAAAAGCATGGATCGGCGGGCGAGGAGATCTCTAGGCCTGATAAAGAAATCATTTTTCGAATTAATGATGGAAAAAAGATTTACCGCAATAACCATTGAAGATATTGCGATGCGTGCAGATGTCAACAGAAGCACTTTTTATTCTCATTTTGAAGATAAATATGATCTCTTGGATACAGCTATTCGAGAGCAATTCCTTCAACTGCTCGCAGAGCATCTACCGGATGGCTCCGTTTGGCACGCGTCGAATTTACATATTCTTATACGGGCAGTGCTCGATCAATTTACAAACTTGAATAGACAATGCTATGAATCCCATGTGATTCATCCCTTGTTCGAACGCGCTGTGCAGGAAGAAACATTCAAACTGCTCATGAGATGGTTTGATGCCCTGCCAACGAATATGGAATGGAGCGTACCCAAAAAAACACTCGCCTCCACGATCAGTTGGACGATTTTCGGAACAGCCGTCATGTGGAGCAAGGAGAAGACGCCCCTTTCGACAGATCAGATGGCCGAGCAAATCTATACAGTAATTACGGGTGGTACCGCCGCACTTATTCCTCTCAACCGAGTATAAGAAAGCAGTCTTCATCGAACCCCACACCCGATTCCAGACAACAATCAAGAAAAGTATGAGGCTGTGCCTCAGCTCCTTGTCTAAATCCCTACGTCCAGATATGGGGAGGGAATTGGGTATGGTTCTAACCGCTATCGCTTTTCCACCTCATACCCATTCCCTTTTTTATTCTACTTTGTGCTGCCTTCTTCTTCTCTTTTAACTAACCTTTCTTCTGACCTGTCTTCCATCCGTTATTCCTACCCATGAACACCCCTGTAAGATTCCGGGCACATTTCGCCTCCGCAAGCTTCGCAAGAAAACGGAGGAGGTACTGCCGGGCCTCCAATTCCCATGCACAGCGATATGGACGGAACTAGGATGCCTTATTCCACGGTAACGCCCCTTTTCTCCCCCTGAAGCGGAACTAGGGTGCGTTAAATGAGCGAAAATGTGCCTACAACCCAGCATTCCCTGCTCATAACGCACGGTAGTTCCGCGAAACGTCCCTACAACCGAAAATACCGCCGCATAACGCACCTACGTTCCGCTCACCCACGCAAAAAGACGAAGCCTTCCCGAGATTTCTCTCAGAAAGGCTTGTATTTGCTATTTCAGCTCTGTGATCAATCGATTAACTTCACCGGCAGGAGTCAGAATGGTTTCATAGACTTTAACACTTACGTTATTTTGTATTTGATCTGTTGTCAGATGATTAAACGTTAAGGTCTGCTTACCGTTCACCAACCGTTCTGTGCCTGTGAAGGGAAAAGATTTCGACCCAAGGATACTGCCAGAAGGGTCGACCAATTCAAATTTCAACTTGGCGAAATTGTTGTCCACCAACACCTGCGGATCGCGAGTCAGATCCATAAATAATTGCAATTTGTAGGAGTAGCTCATCGCGAGCATCTGATCAGGGGTCGTTATTTGCGACAAGAAATAGTCTTTCACATTGACAGTGTACGGGTACAGGGAAATCTTATGTCTGTCCTCGTCACCTTGTGCCGTTACCTGATAAGAAGCAATTGCCGACTTGTATATGGGAGCCGAATCGCCGTTTGCGGCGCCGCTCAGCTTATGCTGCATGTTCATCGTAAATGTATCGCCGTTTTCCGAAAGAGGCAGTACATAAGCATAGCTGACAACCATAGATGTTCCCGGAGCAATCGACTTCTGCGTTTCGCTTTGTCTGGTCCCAGCGTAGTCATAACCGGATGGACTTGACAACTCGGTTAGAAATTCCGGCACAGGAAGCGGACTTAAGCCTTCGTTCGTCAACTTGAACTTGGCAACGGCGAGCTTGCTGCCTTGGTCTTCATTATTCGCAATATGCAGCTCTGTTAAGGCAACGCCCAAATCCTGATGGATGACGTTATTCCATTTGTCAAAAATAATCGGAGTACCATACTTGTAGCTGCTGACAGCTTGCTTCTCGCGAGAAAGACTAATGTTCAACTTGCCGATGCTAAAGCCGGATGCTTTCATCGCGCCGTTGGCGTCTGCTTGCGTGAAGCTCTCGGCTGTCAACACGTTCAGGCTGTCTAGCACGGTGTCCATCTCTGCATGAATAGCGAAATGCACATATTTGCTCTCGCCCGGTTCCAGGGATACAGAACCTGCTTCAACCTGCCTGCCTGCGTAAACCTTGGATTTTGCTTTCCCATCCAGTTCGAGAGCGGGAACAGTCTCGGACCGATCCGACGGATTCGTCACCAATAACTTCACGACGTAGACGTTTCCATCGCTCGAATTGGTTTTGTTGATGCTTATGGTTTGATATTGAAGAGGCGATTCCAGTGTTGGGATCGTGAATGATTCGCCCCACTTTTTCAGAAGCGCTGCTTCTTTGAACTCGGCAAGCTTCCCGTTCCATACGGTCGATCCGATGGCAGCCGTGAACAGCGTAGTCTCCCGCTTCGGATATGCGTCATAATTGACATCGATGAGCGAGAGTTCTGCCAAGCTTATCTCCGTTGGCCGATTGACGGTTAGCATGTAAGTCAGATCGACTTCGGAATCGGGCTGCACGCCGCGTGGATTGCCGCTGCTGGCTCGCAGCGTGTACACAATGCCGTCCAGCGTTTTCACTCTGAGCTCGTGATCGGGTATCCGGAGCGTTAAACCGCTCGTGTTGTTCACCCGGATTACCGCGCCAAGGCGGACGCCGCCAGTCGTTTTTTCATTAAAGACGCCTTTCACACTGACATGAAGATTGTCGTTAATGTCATAGATGGCGGCATTTGCCGGCAGCGCCGCTCCTTCCGCGAATGCGGGAATCCCCGATATGATCAGCGAGGAAGACAAGGCGAGAGCCATAACCGCTTGTTTGAATATCGTCTTCATGATTGAGTTCCTCCTCAGAAATTTGCTTCTGCAAGTCCCGCTGCATTCCGTTTGCGCTTGCGCTTATCTCTCCACTGGGCAAGCGGCAAATAGAAGGATGGGACGATAATCAGCGTAAGCAGTGTGGAGACTATGAGACCTGAAATAATGACCACTGCCATAGGTCGCCATAAGCTGCCTCCCATAATGGCCATGGGCAGCAAACCGCTAATCGCCGTAGCGGACGTCATCAGAATAGGACGAAGCCGCGCGCGCCCGGATTCGGCAATGGCGTCATACAGATCCATGCCGTTATGTCTGGCGTCTTCGATAAATTCGACCAGCACGATTCCGTTACGCACCACGATCCCCGCCAAACTGACAAAGCCCATGAGTGCCATGAACCCGATCGGAGCACCGGTTACGAATAAACCGATCAAAGCGCCCCCCATTGCCAGATAGACGGTCATCATCACCAGAAACGGAATCGATAAGGAATAGAATTGAATCGCGATAATGATGAAAATGAGGCACATAACGACAATCGAAAGCTTGCCAATTGAGGTGAATGCGTCATTGCGATCCGCATTCTCGCCGGCGAATTCAATGGTGTAGGCGTTTGGTTTTTGCAGTTCTTTGGCTTGATTTTGCAACTCCGTCACGATATCCGCGGGTAAACGTCCGTCCGTATAAGCTCTAACCGTAACTGTTCTGACCAGATTGTGATGCTGGACAGAGGTAATCATGCGGTTCGGTTGAAGGCTGATAAACTGTTTGATCGGATATAGCGCCCCGGATTGCGATGGAACGAGCAAATCTTCAACCGTTTGTATCGATGGCGTCTGGTTCGTCTCGCTGAAAAGTGTGACAGGAATGTTCTCGCTGCTCAACTGCAGCTTGGAAGCCTCGATGCCATCGGTTGCCAGCCGGGCTGTAGCGGACAAGTCCTTCTCGCTCACACCGTAATATCGCGCTTTTTCCTGATCGAGCTGAAGATCCATCGTGTAGGCTTCTGCGCCAACGCTGTCGGAGATGTTGGAAGTGCCCGGGATGCCTTTCAAAATCGTTTGGATCTGCTTCGAAAGAGTGGTTAATCCGCTCAATTCCGGGCCACTGATCCGAACGGCAATCGGTGCGCCGACAGGAGGCCCTTGCTCCAGCTCCCTAGGCAAAAGCTCGATGTCCGGATACATATTCTTCAGCTGCCCGCGCCAACTGGACACGAGATCGCCCGTATGGACCCGGGATTCGTCGACCTTCACGTATAACTGGCCGGTTCTGGTGCCGGTAGAGGCGGTTTCTGCGTAATAAAACTTCGGTGCGGTTCTCCCTGCATAAGCGGAAACGGATAGAACCCCATCCTGGTGCTCCGCCCAAGTCGATAAACTTTTCATCATATCGGCGTTTTGTTTAAAGCTGCTGCTCACGGGCATTTTCACGTCGAGTAAAAATTCGCTCCGTTCCGCGCTCGGAAAATACTGGACGCCAAGCAGCGGCAGAAGTCCATAGCTGGCGGTTCCGATGACAAGTCCGATCATACCGGTCAACAGCGGTTTTTTCAGCAAGCGTCGAATGAGCTTTTCGTAATATTCGCTAAGAAGCCATATCGGTTTTCCCAGAAGGCCGGGCAGCTTATTCTGTGTGCTGGCTCCCTTGCGAAGGCTGCGTTCACTGTTCCATTTACGGAAAATCGGAACAACGGTTAGCGACATAGCCATAGACGCCGCTAACGTCAAGCTGACAACAACAGGAATTGGACGGATAAAGTCCCCGATATTGCCTTTCAAGAAAAACAACGGAAAAAAAGCGGCCGCAGTGGCTATCGTAGCAGTAAGAATCGAAATCGCTACTTCTTGGCTTCCTTTCAGCGAAGCATCCTGAGGAGAGTCGCCCAGCGATAGCCTGCGTTCGATATTATCGTTAACGACAATCGCATCATCGACAAGAATCCCTAATACGATGACAAGCGCAACGATGGAAATTTGGTTCAAATCGATGGACGTCATGCCGATCGGCAGAAACCCGAGCGCGATGGAAACAGGGATCGCCAGTGCCACCATAATGGAAGTACCGAACGCGAGTCCCAAGATACAGACAATAAGAACGGCGACCATCCCAATCAGCATTTCCCGTGACAAATCGGCAAACAGCTTATCGACACTTTCCTTTTGTGTAAAAAGCGATTCCATCTTCACTTGAGCAGGCAGTTGAGCTTGTAATTCGGAAACCTTGGCGTCAATTTGATTTTGCAACGAAGGGATATTTTGGCCTTTTGCCGGATAAATGACGACATCTACGGCTGTCTTGCCGTTGTAGAATACTTGCTCCTCGATCTTTTTCGTGCCTATTTTGACCTGGGCGACATCCTGAATGGTTAGCGAATTGCCCTGTCCTGCTGGACGGTACACGACCGTATCCGCAATATCTTTGGCAGACTGCCACTCGCCCGTCAATTGCACGTAAGCTTCGCGATTATTGGCATTTACGTTCCCGATCGGGGTGCGGTCGTGAGCGCTTGTGAGCGCCTGCAAGACAAACGACCAAGGGAGCTGAAGGCTTTCGAGCTTCTCATTATTCAGAACGACCTTCACTTCCTGATCGGGAATACCGACGATCTCGACATCGCTCACGCCTGCAACTGCGCGCAGCTGGTCTTTCCAGACTTTAGATATTGGCCGCAAAGACTCCAGCTCTGAAGGATTATCCACGATCAAGTGGATGATTTGAGCCGCGGTCTTGGCCAGATCGTCGTTGATTTCGGGCTGATGCGCTTCCGAAGGCAGCTTGCTCTGCGCCGACTGCACCTTTTGCCTTAGCGTATCCCACGCCCGCTTATTGTCGTTCCCAGGCTCTAACTCCACAGTAATGAAGGACACGTTGGTGGATGAAGTCGAATCGATGTACTTGATATGCTCCATCTCGCGGATTTTCTCTTCCAACGGTTTAGTGACCAGCTGCTCGACCTTCTCCGGCGATGCTCCAGGATAAACCGTTTGGACCGTGGCCACGGAAACGGTAATTTCGGGATTTTCCCGCTGGCTTAAAGAAAAAAAGCTGAAGATACCTAACAGCACAAGGATGGCAAAGAATAATAGCGTGATTTTTTGATATTTCATCAGCTTGGCAATCAAGCGGACTCCTCCTCCTGTAAATCTATTCCGGTATGCAGTCCAAACTATTGGCTAGGCGCTACTTTTTCCATATTCTGAAGTTGATATTGACCGGAGACGATCAGTGTATCGCCTGCTTGCAGCCCTTCGACGATTTCAAGTATGGAATCTTTGCTGCGTCCGAGCTTAACCGTCCTCTTTTCCGCATGATCTCCATTTACGATAAATACGAAAGGTTCGCCGTCTTCGCGAACAATGCTGTCCGCCGGTACCGCGATGACTTGCTGTTGCCCGTTGTCGGCCAGTATCAGTTGAACGCGCATGCCTGTTTTCAGACGGCCATCTTCGTTGGCGGCTTCCAATTCCAGTGTGTACGTTTTCGTTTGACTGTTGGCTAAGTTGGCTAAGTAAGTAACTTTTCCTTGGAAAGTATCAGGTGAACCCGCTATGTTAAACGATACGCTTGATTTCCCTTGGACAAATGGCAAGTCTGCTTCCGTTACTTCAGCGCGGACTTTAATCGGCGTTTGCCGCTGTACGACACCGATTTTATGGCCGCGGGCGAGCGTCATCCCTTCCTCAATCGGCATTTCGGTCAAAACTCCAGCCGTTGGCGCTTTTACGTCATAGTAAGACAGATTTACGTCTGCATCCTGCAGATCGATCTGATTAGCTTGCAGTTGATATTGAATGGAAGAGAGCGGGTTGCTGCTTTTCAATGTACTAAGCTTTTGCTGTATAGTTTGGAGATTCCGCTGCAAATTGTTGACTTGTGATTCGATTTGCTCCTTTTGCTCTTTGGTCGCCAAACCGGTGTCATAATCGTTCAAAATCCGGTTATACTGCTTGGTCGTATCGTCCAAAGACTGCTTGGTTGCAGCCATATTATTCGTTAGCTCCAGAATACTATCGTTCAAATCCTGTTTAGCCTTAGATAACTGTTCTTCGAGACTGGCCTGGGCATACAGCAGCTTTTGCTTCTGACGCATCACATCTTTTTTATCAAGCTCAATAATGACATCGTCTTTTTGAACCGTTTCACCGCGCTTTTTCAGTACATTCAAGACATCGCCGTCCACCTTCAGGACGACATTCATCTCCAGCGAAGGAATGACATCGGCAGCAAGTTTTTTGGCGCCATCCCAAGCTTGCATGCTGACTTTAGCTGTTTTTACAGGTTTGACCATTTGCACCGAAGCTTGCCCTGTCGGCGTAGCAGATGCGAGCGGCTTCCCACTGGAGCAGCCTGCAAGTGCAATTGCCGTCGAGAGCAGAAGGACACCGGCTTTTAGTGAAATTAAGGTTCTTGGTGTCCCCAAAAAACCATTGTTTTTGTGACGGTTTGATCTATTTCTCCCACGCGCCATTTCTGAGCCTCCCAATCCAACATTTTCTATGTACATATTCAGTTATAGCAAAATAATGACTTATGGTCAACATTATTTTATACCGCAAGTCATTTATACTTTGTTTATGAATTATTAGTAATACTGACTGTTTATGATGTGATTTGCATGGAATTATAGTTGCAGAAATAATAAATTAATGTACTACAAGTCATTATTCATGCAGATTAAAGTTCCGAGCCAAATATCGGCAAATCGGGAACATAGTGGATTGCTTAATACGAGTCATCTTATCGAAGCAGAGGCGGGCGTTTTGTCGCAAAAAAAAGGAGACCCACAGCAATATGCTAAGGGCCTCCTGGAACTGAACTCATCTCATAATTGTAATGAACATAACGTTTAACTATGCTGTCCGTTCGTACTTATTTCAAAAAAGCTTTTGCTGAAAAGTTGCAATCGCCTCGTATTCCTCTTCCAGCTTGCGTGAAATTTGGATAAAAATCGGCAGCAGTTGATGATAGATCTCCGCATATTCCTTAATTGGTTTATGCTCATGAGTAGCACCTACCATCATGGAAACAACATTCAAAGAATCTATTTTTCCAATTGCATATAAGCCAAGCACTACAGCGCCGAGACATGAGCTTTCAAAGCTCTCAGGAACGACTACTTCCTGATCGAAAATATCCGACATCATCTGGCGCCATAAGGGCGAACGGGAGAATCCTCCCGTTGCCTGGATTTTTTTAGGCCGTCCAATCCGTTCCTCCATGGCTAACAGTACCGTATACAGGTTAAAAATGACCCCTTCCAGAACAGCGCGTATCATATGTTCCTTCCGATGGTGCATGTTCAAACCAAAAAACGACCCTCTAGCATTCGAATTCCACAACGGCGCGCGTTCACCGGTTAAATAGGGATGGAAAAGCAATCCATCTGAACCTGGTCTAACCTGAGCAGCGATTTGCATTAATAAATCATAGGGATCCATCCCTAGGCGCTTTGCTGTCTCTACTTCCGAAGCCGCAAGTTCATCCCTCGCCCATCGAAGCAACATACCGCCATTATTGACCGCCCCGCCAATAACCCAGTGCTTATCCGTTAATGCGTAGCAGAAAATTCTCCCTTTCGGGTCGGTCATCGGTTTATCGACGACTGTACGGATGGCACCGCTCGTACCGATCGTCGCCGCGACAACGCCCGGTTCGATCGCATTAACACCAAGATTGGAGAGAACCCCGTCACTGGCTCCTACAATAAATGGCGTCGATGCCGCAAGTCCCATTTCTTCTGCAAAGACGGCATTCATCCCCTCCAGCGCATAAGTAGTGGGTACAAGTGTAGAAAGCTGGTTTCTCGTCACCCCTGCGATCTCCAGAGCTTCTTCGTCCCAATCCAGCTTTTCTAGATTCATCATACCGGTCGCTGACGCGATGGAATAATCCACCACATATTCGCCAAACAGTTTGGCGAATACATATTCTTTTATCGAGATAAATTTGCTTGCCTTTTGAAACAGATACTCATTATCATGACGAAGCCACATTAGTTTAGGCAGCGGAGACATAGGATGGATGGGTGTCCCTGTGCGCAAATAGATCTCATGCCCGTTCATGTCCCGCTTCAAGCGTTCCGCCCAGGCAGCACTCCGGTTATCCCCCCAAGTGATGCATCGCGTAAGGGGTTTGCCCTCCGCATCTACAACAATGACACTGTGCATGGCCGAGCTAAATGAAACGAACATCACTTGTTCGGGCCTAATTCCGCTTTGAACCATAACATTCTTCAGCGTATGAACAACGGCGCGAAATATTTGTTCAGGATCCTGTTCAGCCACAGACGAAGATGGTGTATATAAAGGGTATCCCTCGTCTGATTTGGTCACAACCTTTCCGTTTTCTTCGAACAGAACGGCTTTCGTACTCGTTGTTCCAATATCAACGCCAATCATATACATAAGTTGACTCAATGAAAGAACCTTCTTTCCTGATGAATTGCTGAATAGGCCCCTTTAGACCACGGTACTGAGGAGCAGAATGAAAATCAATCCTATAACAGATAGAATTGTTTCCATAACCGTCCAAGATTTCAACGTTTGCGGAACGGTCATATTGAAAAATTCCTTTACCATCCAGAACCCGGCGTCATTCACGTGGGACAGCACAAGCGAACCCGCACCTGTTGCCAGAACCACAAGCTCGATATTCGCATTTGGATTTTGCACAAGGACAGGGGCAACTATTCCCGCGGCCGTTGTCATGGCAACCGTGGCCGAACCCGTTGCTACACGAATTAATGCAGCTACGAACCACGCGAAGAAAATAATGTTCACATGAGCCTGCGTAGCAATCGCGGCAATCGCTCCGCCAACTCCGCTGTTGATCAATACTTGCTTAAAGGCTCCGCCTCCCCCGATAATCAAGATAATCGTAGCTGTCGGCGCCAAGCATTCGCTTGCAAAACGGGACACATCTTCTTTCTTGAAACCTCTCGCAAAACCAAGAGAAAAGAAGGAGAATACAACTGCAATCAAAAGAGCAATGATTTCGTGTCCGATAAATTCACAAAACTGCGTGAGGCTGCTCGTCGCTTTCGGATCGATAATATTGGCAATCGAGCCAATTAACATTAAAATAACGGGCAGCAAAATCGTAAACAAAGTAATTCCGAATCCCGGAAGATTACGATTCTCCTTCGATGCGAACTGCTCGGCCAAATTCGCTGGCGGTTCAACCAGTATGCGTTTTCCGATAAATTTACCGAATAAAGGGCCTGCAAGGATGGCTGTCGGCAGTCCGATAATGATCGAGTACAGAATCGTTTTGCCAAGATCAGCTTTATAGGCATCGATTGCAATCATGGGCGCCGGATGTGGAGGAACGAGTCCATGCACAGTGGAAAGGCCGGCTAGAACGGGAATACCAATTTGCAAAAGCGACATTTTCGTTTTGCGGGCTACGATAAACACTATTGGGATCAATAGGATAACGCCAACTTCGAAAAAAACAGGTATCCCTACGATAAAGCCAACGATCATCATGGCCCAATGAACCCGCTTCTCACCGAACTTCTCGACTAGCGTTGTAGCGATCCGCTCAGCTCCTCCAGATTCCGCCATCATTTTCCCCAGCATCGTGCCAAGACCGATAACAATGGCAATCGTTCCTAATGTACCGCCTAGTCCGCCCGTTACTGCTTTAATTACATCGGCAGGTTTCATGCCTGCAAGAAACCCTAACAGCAAAGAAGAAATCAGCAGTGTGACAAAGGGATTCCATTTGTACTTGGCGATAAGCACAACCAGAAATACAATGGAAATCAACGCCCAAATGATTAATGTTACATTATGACTGAATCCGAAGATACTGCTCATGATAACCTCCTGATTTTATCTAGATCTAAATAGTATTTCCTTCCAACAGCTTTCTCATGATATAACGCTTTCAATTCATTCTTTTTTCAATTTGTATACTTGTCGACAAGATTGTGCGCGCGCTTCAAGCGCATGATCTCTTTAGCACATCCTTCAAGTTATACTGCTATGAAGCGTTTTATTGGAGTCTGCGAAATACTCCTGGACAACTTTTTGAATGATCGTTACATCCTTGGACTCTAATGCATTTACGATCATTCGGTGCTTTTCAATAACTGCAATCAGCTTATTTTCACCTTCAGAAAATATTTCATCCGTAGTAATTAACATCACGGTCAGGACAATATGACGAATGCTTTTCCATAAATGCATGATCCTTGTGTGCTTGGCTTCAATAATCATAGCTTCATGAAAGCGAAAGTCCAGATGGGAAAATTCTACGCAATCATTGTATTTTATCGCTAATTCCATTTTATCGATAATTTGATACAGATTTGCAAGTAACTGCTCGTGGTTACCGCTGGCCAAGCGCTGCTGGGCGAAGCTTTCGATCAAATAGCGGACATCATACAACTCCTCTAGATCTTCCATGCTTAATCCAAGAACAACCGCTCCCATCCGCTCCAGACGGATAAGCCCTTCATTTGACAACGTTTTCAACGCTTCCCTAACCGGGGATCTGCTAGTGCCAAAATCAGAGGCAATCCGATTCTCCGATATGATCTCACCCGGCCCGATCGTACCTTTAATAATTTGCAGTCTTAATCCACAAGCAATCGACTCCCCAAGGGAGACGCCCTGCAACCAAACAGATGGATAACGCATGACTACTCAACTCTCCTATATAAATCAATTTCGGGTTATTAAAAAAGATAGTTAATATCGATTTTAACACATATTCGCCGAACGATTCTATGAAGAGAACATTTTCATCCATTATTCCTTACAACAGCGTGACCGCCAAATTCATTGCGTAAAGCAGCGACTACTTTGCCATGGAACGTATCGGTTTCAAGCGAGCGGTATCTCATCAACAGGGACAACGCAATGACTGGTGTGCTGGCTTCCAAATCAAGCGCTGTTTCAACCGTCCATTTCCCTTCGCCTGAGCTCTTCATAACACCGCGGATTCCGTCCAAATTAGGGTCCTTTGAAAAAGCCTTCTCTGTTAGCTCCATCAACCAGCTGCGAATAACGGAACCATTCGACCAGACGCGGGCAACATCTTCATAGTTATATTCGAAATCGCTTTTTGACAACAGTTCAAATCCTTCAGCGATGGACTGCATCATTCCATATTCAATACCATTATGAATCATTTTCAGAAAATGACCGCTACCGTTCTTCCCAGCGTACAAATAGCCTTTGTCAACCGCAATTGCTTGGAATAAAGGCTCAATGGTTGTGAACGTTTCTTTATCCCCGCCAATCATAAAACAGCCTCCGTGTGCCGCGCCTTCAGTACCTCCCGATGTGCCAGCGTCGAAAAACCGGATGCCATGCGCGTTCAACTTCTCCGCGCGAGCAAGAGATTCTTTATAGTGGGAGTTCCCGCCATCGATAATGATATCGCCCTGTTCCAGCATAGGAACCAATGTCTCGATCACATGGTCCACAATTTTCCCTGCCGGGACCATGATCCAGACGATTCGTGGAGATTGTAATTTTGAAATCACTTCATCTATCGATGCAGCGAATTCTGCACCTAGCCCTGCCAATTTCTTTCCGGGTTCAGGGTTCACATCGTGAACGACAACCTGATGCTGATGCAGAAGCAAATTTTGCACCAGATTATAACCCATTTTACCAAGTCCTATCATGCCTAATTTCATATGTACCACCTCTTAGAGTCTACAAGTATACTTGTATACAAGTTGTTATTTAATTTTACTGCTTCCTATGAAATCTGTAAATATAAAAATTGTTGCACAGAAAAACTTTCCATCCGCATAAGAAAATCATGTGCGAAAACCCAGTATGTCCTGCTCATAACGAACGGTAGTTCCGCGAAATGTCCCTACAACCGAAAATACCGCCACTTAGTGCATCTACGTTCCACTCTCCCGTTCAAAAAGATGATCTCGCGCAATCGAAGCGGTATTTCCAATACTCCAAACCGCAATCTGGCTATGAAAAAAGAGGGCTCGAAAGCCCTCTCTTTTCGTCTCTTCAGGTTGTAATAAGTAAATGGATGATTGGAGCTTTTATTTAAGATAAGTACCTGAATCTCCAATTTTACCCGTTCCATTCAGTACATACACTCTTGCATTTCCTTTGCCGGAGCAATTCAGAGTGATGGTGCCGTTTGTAACCGTTTTGGTATCGCCAGTGACCGCATCGACGTAGGTTCCGCTCGGAATTCCTGTAAATGTCGCATCTCCCGAAATCGTCACCAGCACAAAGCTGTCAATGCCTTTGGCCGTATCCGTAAATCTTCTCTTGAACGCCAAATCGCCTGATACATTCTCCGTCGAGTACTGGCCTTTTTGAAGTGCTGGGATGGCTCTTCTCATCAAGTTAAGCTTTCTGATATGCTGCGCCAGAGGATATTGGAGCGATTCCGCAAGCGTGCCTGTAGCATTCGTATATTTACCGTAGTCTTGTACCGTTACGCTGCCTTCGATGTGATCGCCATAATAGGCTCGGCCTGTTGTGCTAAGCGGAGCATTCGGACCCACATCAATGACTTTGCCTTTTTGGAATTCAATTTCACTGCCATAGAAAATAGTCGGTATGCCTCGGAAAGTAAACATGAGATCCAAATTTTCCGCCCATGTGTCTTGAGTTCCGGCGAATCTTTGATTTTCCGGAGCTTGGTCAGGGGCATAGTCATGGGAATCGACGTACGTTACATTCCATGTCGCATCATTATAGAACTGGTCGCCGCTTTTCATACTAAATGCTTCGCGAGCTGACTTAAATGCCCAGTGCATCGGGAAATCGATTACATCCATGCCCGATTTCTTCGAGTAGTCCGGAGTATGATAGTTGTTGCCAATTAAGAAAGCATTGTTCGATGTAGGCTGTCCTGCTGTAGTTGAGTTGTCAGCCCATTGTTGTTCAACGGACGCCTTGTTGGAAGCGTAATCATCTTTACCGTCGCCTGGATAGGATTTCGATTCTTTCCAAGTAAAGAATGGCGTCGAAATAGCCGGAATGCCACTGTTCCAAACATCTCTATATCTGGTGGCCACTTCGCCAAACATAAAGAAGTTCTCACCGCCTCTTGCTTTCCAAGCAGGCAGGAAATATTTATTGAAATCATACCTGGCAACATGTTTCACCGTATCGAGGCGGAAAGCGTCAACACCCATATCAATATATTTATTGTAGGTGTCAGTCAAATAATGGGCAACTCTAGGCTCTTCCGTATTCAAGTCCACGGCGTCGCCTGCAATTTGTCCTGTTTGTACGGTATAGCTTTCCCAAGAAAGACTTTTCTCGGTATGATAAATGTTGTTATTTATGCCATCTGTCTTCATTAAAGCGAGTCTTGCCTGGTACTGCTGATCAGGTGTCATGGAATCATAGTTTGCCGGCAGCTTATCTGTAATTTTGAGCATGTTGTTGGCTGTGTCCGGTTTAGTCGGGTCTTTCTTAAACATAGGAAGCAGATTCTCTTCACCGAAATTGCCGGTATGATTGACGACGACATCCTGAATAATCTTCAATCCTTTGGCATGAGCCGCATTAATCAAATCTTGATAAGATGCTCCCGCAGATTCATACCGTGGGTCTACTTTGCTAAAATTAATCGCATGGTAGCCATGATAATCGTATCCGCTGGCATTTTGCACAACAGGTGTAATCCAAATGGCACTGAAGCCAAGGGCTTTGATGTAATCAAGCTTTTGAATCAATCCCTTGAAGTCCCCTCGCCATGCAGGGTCTGAATCCGGATTTTTTGCCTTAGCATCATCCCAATCATGCACATTGTTACTTGTGTCTCCGTCATAGAAGCGGGAAGTAATAAGGAAGTAAATCGTGTCTTCGCGGAAATCGCCGCCGCCTTTTCCAATATTATAAATGAAGCTCTGAGTTGTCTGATTCCCTGCGCCGTCAACAACCAGGAATTTCAAAGTCGTTGTCTTGGAAATCAGAATGGATGGTCCTGTCAAGCCAGCAGATGCATTACCGGAGATATAGGTTTGAGAACTTTGTGTTGGCTCCGTGCCATCTGTTGTATAGTAAGCTTTTGTAGTTGCCGGTTTGTTATCTTTCACGTTAAAGGATACAGTAACCGCAGTTTCCGAACGCCCAACCGGCAAATTCGGTGTGATGCTAGGAGGCTGAATATCGGCATTCGGGTCAATGACATAAGCGAAGGAGCTTACATTTCCTTCTTGACCGGCTGAATTAACCCCAAATGCTTTGATGGTCACAGATGAAGTGACTTGGATCCCGGAAGTATATAATGTCGATGATGCCGTAGGTGTCGAGCCGTCCGTTGTATAGTAAATCTTATCCCCGGTGTTGTTGCTGGATAGCGTCACCGTTTGGGCAGAGTCGTAGATTTTCGGCTCAGGTGAGACTGAAATAACCGGAATCTTAGGACTCTCTGGATTTACATCGTACCAGACGTTATCGGTGAAATACCAGCCTTCTTTCGTGCTGCGGGACAAATCGCCCGTTTGTTTGCCGTTGCTGTCATTAAAAATCAAGCTCGTGCTTGTTGCACCGGTAATTGTATAGCTGTACCAGTCGTTGCCGTCTGACTTCATCAGAATTCCCGGCCATGCGCCGCTATTTGCAACTGTTGTCGGAACCAAGTTCCAATAGTGGATTTTGATCGCTGAATTCCAGTTTGAAGGTTTCTTGACGTGGACCGTTAATCCGGTTGGCGTCGGTGTTGGTGTTACCGTTGGTGTAGGCGTTACTGTCGGTGTAGGTGTTACCGTTGGTGTAGGTGTTACCGTTGGTGTAGGTGTTACTGTTGGTGTAGGCGTTACTGTTGGTGTAGGTGTTACCGTTGGTGTAGGTGTTACTGTTGGTGTAGGTGTTACCGTTGGTGTAGGTGTTACCGTTGGTGTAGGCGTTACCGTCGGTGTAGGCGTTACCGTCGGTGTAGGTGTTACTGTTGGTGTAGGCGTTGCACCCGGTAAGACTGTCAAATAGTCGATATTGATATTCCCGCTGTCCCCTGAATCATATTTGTATGCAATGGTATTGTTCCCGGCATTTAATGAAAGGGATTCAGTTTGGTCCGCCCATGTATCCCAATTCGCCAAGTTGGGTAGTGTCGTCCTTTTTACCGTTGATCCGTTGACTATAATGGAAACCTGTTTTGCGCTTCCAGTCGCATTGGCATAGTGAAGTGTTGCATTATAACTGCCTGCAGAAGAAGCCTGAACGGTAAAAGTCGTTGTTGCGCCGGCAATTTCGTATCCTGCAATAAAGCCAGTTCCGGTATATCCTCTGTGATCGGAATTTAGCTTCGCACCACCGGACAATGCAGCATTTTCAGCCTCGTATTTGCCATTGGTTGGAACAACGATTGTCCAGTTTTTACCGTTGTTATTATCCCATTTATCCGTCGGGGCCGTAATGTGATAACAATAGGTTAAAGTGGCACCCTCCGGTACACTGACATTTGCGGTGAACGTGGTCCCGTTCTTTGTCATTGCCGTGTCCACAATACCATTCCAGTTATTTGTGGTCCAATGCAGGGTAACAGATGTCGCTGTCGCATTCTCATACGTGACTGTATAGTTCGTATTACTGGCCAATGCCCCACCTGTCAAACTAAACAAGCTCAAACAAATTGATAAAAGGAGCATTAAAACAACAAGTTTCCTAGATTTACTTCCTTTCAAGTAAACAACCTCCTGATTTAATATTTTTACTGAAGTCAATAAGCAATACCCGAAGAAATCTACAATTGAAGCTGCCAAAAAGCAAGGTGCAAGCGTTTGCACAAATATCATCAAGAAGTCTTCAATGATAAATCTGCAGTTTGAGAAAGCAAATACTAAATCGAATGTGTTACATAAGGCTTTATCAACGAGGCTCTGTTTTAATTGTGTCTTTCAGGACTTGATGTCGCTGATTCGTTCGCTCACCGCCCTTCATAAGTTGATCCATACGCTCACCTCCCTTCATAAATTAGTTTCAAACATAAATAATTAAATCTGTTGGGCTCGCCTCGAGTTGTTGTATACGCTTACAAGTACGAGCAATAACTTTTGCAATTTGATTAGTTAAAGTTTGCTGTGCACGTACACAATTTGTGCAAATGTTTGCACTTTACTATAGCGATTATTAAGGAATGTCGAAGCTGTTGGCAGTACGTATGTAGAATCGTTTCGCAATCATTATCTCAATGTCTGTGTTCATCGTCAATAGTACCATCCACCTAATAATCAAAAATATGTAAAACCCTATGTTTTATTTTGTTTTGATGTGAATAGATGAAGTTGCTTCGTCCCACTCTCTTCGAATCGCCTCAAAGCGTCATTGCTTGCCCATGCCTTGCCAAATACGCTTCCTTCTCTTTATAATCCGGCATTATGCTTCCCACGCGTCTCCAAAATGACCGATCATGATTCATATGAGTAAGATGACAGAGTTCATGGATGATTACATAATCAATAACTTCAACTGGAGCCATGGCTAAACGATAATTAAAGGTTATATGTTTATCAGAGCTGCAGCTTCCCCACTTGGTTTTTGACTCTACGACTTCAATGGTTTTTGGCTTTACTTTCAGCCTGGTTTGATATCCTTTGATTCGCTCCCCTATAATTTTTTTGCAGCTTGAGAAATAGAACTTCTTAAGATTAATTTTCAGTTCTTCTTCATCAAGCTCGTTAGTCTCGATTAACTCGTGGAGAAAATAATAGTTTCCAAGATGAAGGAACTTCCCTTTTTCTTGATACTCTCTTGTTTTAGGGACCTCTCGAGCTTCCGCAATCATATGTAATTGTTGCAAAATCCTTTTTCCATGATGTTTTACAGCGCTCGCAACCGTCTCCTTACTTGCATCATTAGGAGCTTTAACGGTTATGAAACCCATCGAATCGATATGAATTGATATCTTTTTTCGAATTCCATATAGAACATTAAATTCAATAGTATTATTTTCAAACTCGATTTTCATAATCATCATTCCTATACGTTATTTCAAATCACATCCCTATTATAACAAATCATGATTCAGTTCCAATATTTCAGGTTAACCTGTGCCGACTTTCGTTAAATATAGGAAGATTTTTTCCAGCTCTTGACATGCAATCAAAAGGTTGCATATAATAAAGTCATGGACAAACTATTTAAAGCACTTGCTGATGGAACTCGCAGAGAATTACTCGACCTCTTGTTCGCGAATAACGGACAAACCTTAGGAGAACTCTGTAAGCAAATGACCATCACTCGTCAAGCTGTTACGAAGCACCTTTTGCTGCTGGAAGAGGCAAATCTTGTTACTGTCGTTTGGCAAGGCCGTGAAAAGCTGCATTATCTTAACCCGATACCTATCGGGGAAATTTATGAACGCTGGATCGGCAAGTTCGAGCGTCACCGAATTGAGGCATTAAACACACTAAAGCAAGCCTTAGAGGAGGATTCTAAACATGAATAAAACTTCATTCGTTTACACGACTTACATCGCAACGACACCCGAGAAGCTTTGGCAAGCCCTAACGAACAGTGAATTCACTAAGCAGTATTTTTTCGGTCGTGAAATCGTTTCAGATTGGCAAGTTGGCTCCAGCTTTAAATTGATGAATAAAGATAAGGTAGATCATTATGGAGAAGTTCTTGTATATGATCCATATCGTTTATTCACGGTTACCTGGAGCGTCAAAGACGTCGAAGGAGATCGAAGCTCTAAGGTTACTTATGAATTAACACCCTTGAACTCTACCGTAAAACTGACACTCCTGCACGAGGATTTATTAGATCAGGATATTCGCAAAGATGAAGGCAAGATCGAAGGATTTAATAATGGCTGGCCTGTCATTCTCAGCAATTTAAAGAGCCTGCTCGAAACAGGCAGCACCCTGCCGGCCTTTTAATTTAAATTGGTTTAGGTTAATTCTATTGTAATACTCCGTTACGATGATGAACAAGTTGCCCCCGGTTAATGTTTGACAATCTAAATCCCAAGGAGTTGTTGAATTATGATAAATGGAGCAAATTTTAGTGTTGTGGAAGCGGGTTCTTTTAGCGGTCTTCTGAGTGTGACGGATGGTCCTGCTGCAGGCAAGTACTTTCTGAAAGACAAGCTGGGGCTGACTGGCATGGAAGTTTCTCTCAACCAACTGCCGGAGGGAGGGGCGGTCCCGTTCTACCACACACATCGCGAGAATGAGGAGCTATACCTTTTCATTGGTGGCCGCGGTCAGTTCCAAGTGGATGGACAGATTATTGAAGTCAAGGAAGGAACGACAGTTCGCGTAGGACCTGAAGGCGAACGCACGCTTCGCAATAACGGTACTGGGGATTTGTATTTCATCGTTATTCAAGCCCAAGCGGACAGTCTCCGCCAATGGGTGATGACGGATGGCATCATTCTGGATAAGCCGGTGACCTGGCCGGAATAGTGAATATATGTCTGGAAAAGCAAAACGAACAAGCGCAAATCGAAATAAGGGAACACAAGAAGGCCGCAGCGTGTGCGAATTACACATTGCGGCCTTCTTTCCCTCTCGTCGGAGATAGTGCCCCTCCCGAGGGGGATTCTTACGAGTTTTAACACCTTTAATTGGATGGAATGATTCGAATATCCTTATCCAAAGTGGCAAGCATCTTGAAATTGCGATTGAAAGTAAAGATGCGCTTTACCTGATAATAGGACATGATCACAGCCGTGAATGCTTCGCTGAGCGAGAAACGGAGCTCGGGCCTGTCCATAAGCAGTCTGCGTGATTCCCCCTCAAATTCGGGGCCGCTGGAGACGACCGCCAGTTTGCCTTTACTCACAGCTTTATCAACTGCATTCAGAAAAAATTCCGCCTGCTCATAGCTGTATGCATTGCGAAGCCATTCGTGAAGATCAAATATAATGGAGTTGGTCGTCATGTAATTACGTTCAAGATCATGCAAATCCAGAAACAGGGAACGGGCTTTCACATAGCGGGGGTCTTCAGGATTCATCAAAGCGGCTAAAGCCGTTTCATCCAGAAAAATTGCATCCTGAATGTTCAAGTGGTTATCCATAGGCCAACACTCCTTAATTCTCTAGTTTGCAAATACCATCCAAATACAGCAGCGGGTTATCTTCCTTTTGATCCACTGAGATGGGGGCTAATTCGTATGGGGCGCTTGCCAGGTATTGGGCAATTATTCCATTGACGATCGCTTGCACGTTCGTATACTGCATATCGGCAATTGCTTTCAGCTCAACATAATGTTGCGGATTGAGTTCTATAGTTTCCTCTTCTTCTTGTTCTTCACTTCTTGAGGAAATGAATTCGGAAGCGGTAGACTTCGCTTTTTCGAATTGATTTTGAATGAAGCGTTTGTAATTATTCGCCATCGTGATTCACCCCTTATGCGTAACTTTTATAACGATTCGTCGAATTTTGTCAATATCAGGGGGTACTGTCGGGCGGTAAGCCAGCTTCTGGCTTCCTGCAAAGTGATGGCGTCTTTCGAAAAAACCTTATTCTTAATTATTCGGAGTCTGTTAGGTTATAGAGGGGGGGACTGTGTGGAAAGAGCAGAAATTTGGGCAATTATTTCATTACTGGCATCCATCTTTCTGGATCCATTGCTTCACGCTTTCGCATTTGGGTCTGCTTATCCGCCTACGGATCTCTCGATTTTCCGCATCTCCTTCACTTTCAGGACAAGTCCCTCGCGATATTGCCCTAGACTAAGCTTCTCAAGTCATACCAGAACGCTTGAGGAAGGACTTTCACCCTCGAGAAAACAACTCTCCAAGCACTGTTGCGTATTTACCACGGTAGCGTCACCGCCGCTTGTATTGGTTTATTCATAGCACTACTGTGCTAGAGTTACGCCTGCCCGTCGCACATAAAAAACCTGAGGCTGTGTCTCAGGTCCTTGTCTAAACCCATACGTCCAGGCATGGGGAGGGAAATTGGGTATGGGATTTCAACCGCTTTTCCACCCCATAGCCATTCCCTTTCTGTTCTACTTTGTGCTGCCTTCTTCTCCTCTTTTCGCTAACCAATCCTCGATTCGGCATTCCTATCCATGAACCCACTGTAGATTCCGGGTACATTTCGCCTCCGCAAGCATCGCAAGAAAACCGAGAAGGTACTGCCGCTGCCGGGCCGCCAATCCCCACGTACAGCGATATCGACGGAACTACGAGGCCTTATTCCACGGTAACGTCCCTTTTCTCCCCCTGAAGAGGAACTAGGGTGCGTTAAATGAGTGAAAACGTGCCTGAAACCCAGCATTTCCTGCTCATAACGCACGGTAGTTCCGCGAAATGTCCCTACAACCGAAAATACCGCCTCTTAGCGCACCCACGTTCCGCTCACCCGTGCAAATAGACGATTTATCGCAGATAGAGGCGGTATAGGGGGATCCACAACACAAAGGCTGCCATCCCGGCAGCCCTGAAATCATTATTTCTGCATGACGGGGATCCAGACTTCGCAATAGGACAACCCACTCTCTGCAATTCCATACATTTCGAATTGGGGGCCGGACAACGGCTCATACGATGACATAGGAAACCATTCCGTGTAGATGCGCTTCCACAAGTTCTGAATCTGGGCAACCGTCTGGTCAGGGCTGTACGTCTCTGTCGTAAACACGGCCCATGTTAACTTAGGGATGTCCACCACCTGATATTCTTCTCTCGTCTTCAAGCCGGACTCCGGTGTGAATCCGCAAATCATATACGGAAAGCTGCAACTTCCTGTCTCATCTTCGCGGTAGCACATAACACCACTCACTGGCATAATGCCCCTGCTGGAATCCGTCCATACCCGGCCTGTTGCTTTCCCAATTCGTTCAATTGTGCCATCACTCTGGAATTTGTTCCACATTTCAGGAATACCCTTCAGATTCTCCCCGTTCTCTGTGGAGAAGATTTGTTCCATCCCGAAGACAGAAAAAGCATCTTTTTCGATAATTTTGTAGTTCATTTCTTCAGCTCCTCTAATTGTAATGTGAAAAGATAGCCGTGGATAGGACTTCAGGCTAATACCCATCTGGCGCGATAAAGTAGGGGGGACACCATGCATCCTCTGAAAGGCACGGGTAAACGCTTCCGGGGAGTCGTAGCCATACTTCAATGCTAAATCAATGACCTTGATTCCACTCTGCTGCAGATCGAAAGCCGCTAAAGTTAGCCGCCTTCGCCGGATATATTCGGACAATGGGATATCCACCATGAACGAGAACATCCTTTGAAAATGATAGACGGAGCAGCAAGCAATTCCTGCAACAGTGTTGAAGTCGATCTCACCCGTGAGGTTATCCTCGATATACGCAAGGGCACCGTTCATTCGTTTCAGCCAATCCATACCGTTTGCATGGCCTCCTTCTCTTACCCTAATCATAGAGCTTCTTCTTCCAGACGTCCTAACTATTCATGCACTAATCTGCAAGGTCAATCGTTGAACTGAGAAAGCCCCAACTGTTATTTTGGAGTCGACGGGGCACTATCACGGACTGAAAAAGACCGGATGTTTATTTCGACAGAGGAACTTCGCTATACCACCTTCTAAGCTGATTAATTTGAGCTTGATGATAGCGGCTATGGTCAGCCATGTGCCATAAGCCCCAACGTAGGGTTGCTTGCTTTTCATTTTCATGTCCGAATGTGACAACTTTATCCAGATCAGCATCTGTTAATTGTGTACATGAATCTTTCAACATGCTTAATACACCTTCATAATTAGACATAAGTGTGTTCAAAGACATTCCTTTGACCATCGGAAGCCTATTATTTTCATCTATCATGGGACCATATTGTTCTTTTAAAGACTGAGGAAGTGGTTGTCCCTTTACTCTATAAACCCAATTCAGATCAACATACATGATATGTTTGATTAACTGAGCAGTACTATTAAAATTGTTATTAGATCCCTTGTAATCTACTTCTTCTTGCGACATGCCAGCAGTGATTACTTGTAGTCGATGGCTATTCTCTTTTACAGCGGAATATAAAATTCCAACAATAGGCGCCATATTGGCTTCACCTTGTAAATCGTAAAGCATCCTAGTTCGGCCTCGCTTTCACAAAAACAAATTAATGTAACAATAGCATAACTATCCACTTTTTCATAATAGTGATAATATCCGCTTTATTCTAAATGATTGCAAAAATATATTTTAATATCCGATTTGATACTTTAAAATGTACTCTCTTCTCCGAAATTTTCTTTTTATAAAACGTTGTTAACATGACACCAAACGGTGTCTTATAATCAAATAGTCACCATATGGTGTCTAATTGGAAACTCACTTGAATTCTCGGGATTTGGAAAGTGCTTGGGGCCATCGCTCTCGTCGTGCCAGGTTTTCCTCGGCTTAAAGAATGGGTTCACGCTGGTATCTTCTTTTTAATGACCGGTGCGGCTTTATCTCATGCGTTTGCTAACGATTATGGTGATTACGGGTTTCCTATTATCCTTCCGCTTTTCTATGCTGCGCTCAATATCGCCTCATGGGCGCTACGTCCAAAGAGCCGCATGCTTTAAAGAGGTGGTAAAATCAACGGCTCTCCCTTCGTACTACCAATAAATTTCTACTACAGAAAAATAATATTTTGGAGTGGGTGCTATGAGCGAGAACAACCAGTTGCGGGATGTATTTGACGCGATTGCAGATCCAACCAGGCGCCAACTGATTCGCCTTTTAGCAGAGGCAAAAGAGATGCCTCTACATGAATTAACGACACAGTTCTCAATGGGCCGGACAGCGGTATCCAAGCATTTGACTATACTTAACGAGGCCGGACTGGTACTTGACCGAAAAGTCGGCAGAGAAACGCGATTTAGGCTGAACGCCGCTCCACTCAGAGAAATTCAAGATTGGGTGGCTTTCTATAGCAAGTTCTGGATACGAATATGTTGCGTTTGAAACAGCTACTAGAGGAGGAAGAAGAATAAGTTTAACATTAACCTTGGATTTTCAGTACAAGACATCGATCGAGAAGCTTTGGTCCGCCTTAACCGATTCAAGCAAGCTTGCCAAGTGGGTGGTCAACATCCACAGCGGTCAGGCAATGGATAATGATTTTAAGCCCGTCGTAAGGCACCATTTTCAGTTTCGCACGCAGCCGACCGAATGGTGGGATGGAATTGTTGACGGCGAAGTGCTTATCGTGAACGCACCAAACCAGTTGTCCTATACTTGGGCCAGCGGTGGAGAGAAGCACACGGTCACCTGCCGGAAATTGAGAATGATCATTCCAGACTGTCAGCTGAACGAAAAAATTGATGAGGGGTGTTCCTTGATGACAAATAGTAGATTGAAACCTGAAGTTGATCAATTTTTAAGTAAAGCCAAGACGTGGCTAGAAGAATATGAGAAGTTAAGGGATATCGTGCTTGACTGTGGGCTGACCGAAGAATTTAAGTGGATGCATCCTTGTTACACGTTTGAGAAAAAAACATCGTTTTAATCCATGGATTTAAAGAATATTGTGCGCTACTGTTTCACAAAGGTGCCTTGTTACAGGATGCCCATGGAATGCTAACCCAACAAACGGAGAATGTACAGGTAGCGCGCCAGATTCGGTTCACAGATGTTCGAGAAATAGTTGAAATGGAATCCATCTTGGAAGCCTATATTTTATGAAGCCATTGAAGTTGAAAAAGCATACATTCTTTATTTTTCTGAACCCAAACAATCCAAAACTCGAGAGTCGAGGGTTGAAAAATGTATGCAGCAAATTCTGGGTGGAAAAGGATTAAATGATTAGTAGATTCGATAGGAAAATAAATGAATCATCGCTAAATGATAATTCCCCAATCTACGAGTACCCCTTTAACTCAATTCCGCCCGCGGCTTTTACTATCATTTTCGAAATGATGGTAAACGTGGTTTTCATCAAGAAAGGTACGCGAAGCATCCAATTTTGCAGCATGATTTTTAAGCTCGAACTGGCGACCATTCCACCCGCTGCCGTGCGTCCGATTTTCTGATTCCTCTCCACGAATGGTCTCATCTCTTGTTCATAGGCTGCAAAAGCTTTCGTATAATTGCCTTGCGCGAGCTTGAGTTCGCCGGCCAGCACATACGCGCCTACGAGAGCGAGGCTGGTGCCTTGACCGGAAAGGGGCGACGGGCCATAAGCTGCATCTCCTACTAGGGCAACACATCCCTTCGACCATACAGGCATATGAATTTGGCATATCTCATCAAAATAAAAATCATCCGCATCTTTCATGGCATGCAACAACTTCTGGGTTTCCCAACCTGTTTCACTGCCGAAAGTATCGGCTACTAGTTTCTTCTGTTCTTCCGGATTGTGCCGGTCGTATTGGAGTGGCCCCGATTGAAATATAAACATTCCCTTAGCTTCTGTGTTGTCATTTGCGCTATAAATCCCTACAGTCTTGCCGGGTGTCGTGAAAAGTTGTTGGCTATGATTGAGATTGAGGAAATTGCGAGTAGTAAATATTGAAATGTAACAGCCCAGTGAACGTTTAAACTGTTTCTCCTCCCCGAAGATCAGCTTGCGTACATTAGAATGAAGGCCATCCGCCCCGATCACCAAATCGAATGTCTGCGGCTTGCCATATACGAAGTGGACTTCGGCGCCCTCTTCATCCTCATGAATGGCTGTTATCGAATCGTTCCAAATGTAGTTTACCGTGTCTTTTGTTAGCCGGAACATAATTTCGGTTAAATCATCACGCATGACCTCGATGTCCAGCCCCGTCTGGTTGCCTATACTCGCTTCACTTATTTGACCTTTGATCTTGCCATTATCATTTACAAAATAGACACCGGTCATATGCGTATCGGCGGCTCGAACTTGGTCGAGAATGCCCATCCGTTCCAAGACCGAAATTGCCGCTCCACGAATATCAACCCCGAAACCTCCCCGACGCAACGAGGCAGCCCGCTCTACAATCGTCACCTCAAAGCCGTAGCGGTGGAGCCAATAGGCAAGCGCCGGCCCGGCAATACTTGCTCCAGAAATAAGAACTCGCTTCATTTCTCCCATAGATCATTTCACCCCATAATTTATTCATATATGGCAAAAAGGAAAACCATCAATAAAAACTGTGTATTGCATAAACAGTATATTATATATACAATTTAGAAGCAACCACTTTTTTACAGTTCTTGTCTTAATATGGGGTGAAGCAGATATGGATAACAAATTTGAAGAAGTATTACCTCGCGGTGTAGCGCTCAGCTGGGGGTTAAATAAACCGACACAGCGAGGACCGAAGCGCGAAATAAGTCTTAAGCAAATCGTAGATGCAGCCATTGCCATAGCTGATAAAAACGGTCTTTCCGCCGTTTCTATGAACAAAGTCGCCGAATCCTTTGGATTTACAACCATGGCCCTCTACCGATATGTTCCCAGCAAAGAAGATCTCGTCCTTCTTATGCAGGACGCTGTATTTGATATCGCTATCCCGGAACAAGACTCCGATCATTGGCGAGAAAATATGATTGATTTTGTTATGACCCTTATGCAATGCTTTCAGAATCATTCCTGGTTATGCGACATCCCCGCCTCAGGAATCCCGATCACCCCAAATCATCTGCGCATTGTAGATTGGGCTTTGCGGATAATGTCACAGCTTTCATTAGATCACCATGAGAAAATCTCCATCGTGGTTCTGTTAACCAGCCATGCACGCGTGCATAGCTTTTTTCAACGGGATATGAATCGAGCCGTCAAGACAGGTGTTCATACAGGCCCTGTCCCCGGAGCGAGTTATCATGCAGCGTTGGAACATCTTGTTACTTCAGAACGATTTCCCTATTTGCGGCCTGTCGTACTTGCTGGCGCTTATTCACCCGACGATGATAACAGGAATGTCAGTGTATATGGGTTCGAATTTGATTTCGGCCTCGAAAGAATATTGGACGGAATTGAGCATTATGTAACTTCAATGACAACAAAGTATACCGGGCCTTAACAACCCTCATTTCTCGAATAGCCAGATACATGTTGCCTCCCTCCTCTTTTTGACTAAAGTATAGGAAGCGAGAATGAACAACATGTTACAGATGAGGAAGCGCCACAGTAAAGAGCGTTCCGTTATTCGAACTGGCCACTTCTATGTGACCTCCGTGGATTTGGACAATTTTCCTTACAATAGCAAGTCCAAGTCCCGTTCGGCCGGAAGAACGTTCCCGTGCAGCGTCCACCCGATAGAACCGATCAAATATGAAAGGTACATGCTCCGGGGCAATTCCGTTTCCTGTATCTCGAATAGAAATCAAACTATGCGAGCTCGTTTTCTCCGCTCGAATATCAATAGTTCTTCCATTAGGAATATGATTCACCGCATTGCTAAGCAAGTTCATCCATACTTGCATGAGCAATACCTCGTCCCCGTGAATCTGGATGGAATCGGGCACGGAAATTTTAAGCAGCAGCTCCTTTTCTTCCAATTGCCATTGTAGTACTTGAACCGCTTGGCGAATTTGACTCCGAAGTGAGAAGGTGTTTTTGGTTAAAGCCTCTTGTCCTTGCTCCAATGACGAGAGCAAAAGAAGTTGTTTGCTAAGCAAAGAGAGATGGCGGCTTTCTTCTTCGATAATGAAGGCGTAGTGTTCACGATCTTCCTGGGGCAGATCACGCTCAGCCAGTACTTTTGCGAACCCTTGAATTGAAGTGAGTGGAGATTGAATTTCATGCGATACATTCGACACAAATTGTTGACGTGATTGATCAACTCGCTCCAATTCGCGACTCATAATCATGAAATGTCCGGCCAATTGCCCGATTTCATCACGTCTATTGGTCGGTAATCTAAGATTATAGTTGCCTTGGGCAATTTGTTTTGTCGCATCGGACAGGCGTGTAATCGGCTTAACCAAATATCTGGTGCTGATTAAAAAAAACAAGATGCTTATTAAAACAGTGAACAGACCGATCAATGCAAAGAAAACGCGCAATTCTCCAAACTGTAACATCACATCGGGGCGCATAAATAATGCATATGTTTGATTACTGATCTGAACGGGTATACCGACAGTATTGCTTAATCGATTATCGAAGAAGCCGGATATAAACAGTTTGTTTGGGAACTGAGCGACACCGTGATACACCCCGCCGCCAAGTACAAGCTCTATGGCATGCGCGTCCAAATCCTGCGCGCGAAATTCACGGCCATAGAACCGGTCACCACCTTGACCATCGATCAAATAAATTTCATAACCAAGCGCCGCTGCATTTTGCAAATAATGCTCCATGCTGTTAGGCGCATCCTCAACGTATTGTTTCATTTGCTCCGCAATGACTACCAACTTCTCATCATTGTAGGGCTTCAATTTCACATGATAGTAGGTATTCGATAATATAAATCCCAGTATGCTACTAGCAAAGATAACAGCTACTGTAATGATGAAAACTCGGAAGTACAATGATCTCACCGCGCTTTCACCTCGATCTTGTAACCGATGCCTCGAACCGTCTGAATGGCGAAATCCTCCGTATACTCGGCAAAACGTTGGCGCAACCGCTTAATATGGACATCGACAGTTCGGTCATCGCCTTCGTAGTCTGCTCCCCAGACGAGGTGAATCAGTTCATCCCGGGAGAACAGCCGCCCCGGATATTGTGCAAGCTGCGAAAGCAGCTCGAATTCTTTCAACGGCAAATAAAGAACGGATTGACCATCGGAAACCTCAATATTTTTCCGGTCGATAACAATTCGATTCATCCGAATCATGTCGCTGGAAGTTCGATTGTAGCGGCGAAACAGCGCTTTGACCCTGAAAACCAGTTCTTCTGGCTCGAATGGCTTCGTAACATAATCATCTGTCCCGCGCTTATAGCCTTGCTCCTTGTCCGAAAGTTGATCCAGAGCAGTGAGCATTATAATCGGAATATCGTAGTTCATCCTTATATACTCGCACAGATCTAAACCGTCCATTCCGGGCATCATAACATCAATTACGGCTAGATCTATATGGGTTTGTGCCATCAGTTTGACCGCTTCCACCCCATCTTCGGCCTCAATCACCTGATAGCCTTCTTTAGTCATGGCATATCGAAGGAGGGTTCTTATATTTGCATTATCGTCAGCTACAAGCAGATGCTTGATCATTCTATCCAACACAGTCCCTTCATGTATGGGTGAAACAAAACTTAGCTACACCAACATTAACACGATACAAGGAAACCGCGCAAAAAGTAATGGAACTAACACCGGCGGCATATAACCATGAGACGTTTTTTTCGTGTGGGTACAGAGTCTTGCGTTGCACATAGCTAAAAAAAGAGGTTGCCGTTCCCGCGGCAGCCTCTTCATAATTGAACTCTTGTCTCTTTTAGCTGAATGTCCACCCTTATTTTCAATCGACCAATCTGTATTGTTTATTGTTCATAATCTCCTCAATAGTCACATGGATAGCATCACCTCTATGCTGACTTGTATCAAGCACATGGTTACTTTTTAATCCTGATTCCTTAAATTCTTCGATTAAAATAAGACACCGTTCCCCCATCTGATCTTCGGGTCGTCTAAGCTGGTCTCTACTTAACAGGATTTCAGGCTCAGCCCATAAAACGGTATAGACTACATTTGCGTTTAACTCTTTTAGCCTCTCCCTTAGCCAATAAGCCTCATTTGGGAAAGTAACGTAATCAACAACAACATTAATACCATGCGAAACGAAATTCTGAGTTAGACTCAAAATATTACTCCAAATGAGGGATAACTCTAACTTACTCTCCCAAGGCTTATGGCGACTGTTGACATGCATATGGCTTACATCATCACCTGAAATATAAGCACTGTTTTTCAAGGCACTAACTAGCGCCCTCGAAGTCGTTGACTTCCCGACTCCTGCTGGCCCCGACAATATATAAACCGTTTGCATTAAAGTACCCTCTCTTTGCAAAATAGATATGGGTAATTTTACCACATTTCACGAGGAGATATGGCATTATTATTCATCTGTATTTTCGGTTCTGGTGCAAAGACGACCAAAAAATGAAGTCAGCACCAAATCTATTCAACTGGAAACTTTTCGATGTTGAAATCATATTATTAACGGTGAGATGGTATCTTCAATATCGTTTAAGCTATCGGGACTTGGTAGAAATGATGTCCGAACGAGGCATCTAAGAAGTAACCAGATAATATAACATCTAGTCTAAATATGCTGAAATATTATGAGGAAGAAATAAAGGGAAAGAAGGGATAGAAAAATGAATAATCATAAAAGGATTGCTAAATTTGTTGGAGTGTTATTTATAATTGGGACAGTTGCAGGCATCCTTAGTGTAGTATGCAATGGATCGATTCTTGAGAGTACTGATTTGCTTACGAAAGTTTCAGCAAATGTAAACAAAGTCCTACTAGGAACAATCTTTATTTTGATCATGGGTATTTCGCTTGCTTTAGTTCCGGTAATAATCTATCCCATTCTAAAAAAGTATAATGAAACTTTGGCTCTAGGGTATGTTGTTTTCCGAGGAGCACTTGAGACCTTTACCTATATTGCGACTGCTTTAAGCTGGCTTTTGCTTGCCGCATTAAGTAAAGAATATGTAAACACAGCTTCTCCAGACAGTACTAGCTTTCAGAACATGAGTAACCTGTTAGGAAATGCAGTTGAACAAATCCAACCAATTACAACGATTATATTCAGCCTTGGTGCCTTGATGTTTTATTATGTATTATATCAATCAAAGCTAATACCACAATGGCTATCGGGTTGGGGTTTTATTGGAAGCATTCTCTACATAGCTACAGGTGTTTTTGCCTTGTTTGGAGCAACATTTTCTATTTTAATGATGCCACTTGGTTTGCAGGAAATGTTTATGGCAGTGTGGCTTATCGTAAAAGGATTCAATCCATCTGCAATCGATTCAAAGTCATAGGAGAAGAGGTGTGTGCAAACAATTATACCACCGCCATTTTCTTCTGGTTTATAAAAACAGGCAGACGATGTAACATCATCGTCTGCTTGTCTGCATTTTTATTCGAAATTATGCATAAAAACTCCTTTTCAAATAATTCTGCAACAAATCGTCTAAAGAATTGTGGATTTCACAACAACAAAACAATAAACATTCAATACTCATGTCAATTTATATACTGTTAATATTGTGATATTATTATATTTAGTTATAAACAATTTATTTTAATTATAAATAGATTAATATAGACTTCTACTATACTTGTAGGCTGTCTACAACAATAGGAGGGTAGATCTTGCGGATTTTGGTCAGCATTGACGACACCGACAACTTAACGACCAAAGGGATTAAAGGAACGGGAGACTTGGCAAAAGGCATTGCGAAAGCAATCGAATCGCATGGCTGGGGAACCTCCCTGAGGATCTCAAGACACCAATTGCTGCTTCACGATGATATCCCTTATACCTCCCACAACAGCTCCATGTGTTTTGAAGCAGATATTACGGATCATCATCTTCAAGCCGTTATCGATTTCAGCTCCGATTATTTGCATCGGGAGAGCGAACGCGGCTCTGACCCGGGACTTTGTGTCGTGACCATTGAAGGACTATCGCGACCTCAAGAACTCATCCGGTTCGGGTATATGGCGAAACAACAAGTGCTGACAAAAGAGCTCGCCTACGGATTAGCCCATAAATTGAGTATCTACCTGTCAGAGCATGGCGGCAGCGGTCAGGGGGTTATCGGGGCTTTAGCAGGTGCAGGGCTACGCTTGGGAGGAAACGATGGATCTTTCAAGGGAAAACACAAGGTTGGTGAACCCGGCGAGAAGTTGACCGTTTCCGAACTTTGCGCTCTTGCGAGAGTCGATCTGTTACAAAGCTTGGACGGACAACCCATCAACAGCTATGATACGGTGGTGTTGGGAACTACGATTAAATCCATTCTATCAGAGGGAAAAGCGGTTATTCCGGTGCAAAGGACCGAAACGGAAGATGGCAGCCCTGTTTGGACAACCTGCTCCAAGGACCTTATCCTCCAAATCCGGACAGCAGGATGTCCCTCCTTCCGACCGGATGTGGAGGAAGAGATGGTATCGGACGAACTCAATTCCTGTTGCAACTGTTATTTTCGCCGATGGACAGCCGACTCGTTCATTTGTATGGCTGCCGCCGCAGACGCTTAGTTTAGTTCAGGAGAGGAGCAGTCCCATGTACGATGTCGCAATCATCGGTGCAGGCATTACCGGAACATCCATTGCTAGAGAATTGTCCAAGTATCAGCTGCGCATCTTGTTATTAGACAAAAACAACGATGTAGCGGGCGAAGCTACGATGGCCAACAGTGGTATCATCCATAACGGCCATACGGCCCGACAGGGAAAGCTGAAAGGGAAGTTGACGCTGCAGGGAAGCCGCATGTTCGAGGATTTGTGCCGGGAGCTGGAGGTTCCATTCAAGAAAACCGACATGTTGATTGTCGGTTTTGACGAAGAAGACGAGAAAGCCATTTACGAACTTTACGATAGAGCTGCCGCCAACTGCATCGACGGCATCCGGATCATAGGGAGAGAGGAAGCATTGCGGATAGAGCCTGTTTTAGACGAACATGTCCGCTGCGCAATGCTCAATCCCGGTTGCGGACTCATCGATCCGTGGGAGCTGTGTATCGCCCTTGCAGAAAATGCCGTCTGCAACGGTGTTGAGCTGCGATTAAATGCCGAAGTCAACGACTTGACACAAACGAACGGTTTCTTCGAGATTAAGACAAGCAGAGAAAATTACCAGGCCGATATCGTCATCAACTGCGCTGGGATGTATGCAGACAAAATTAATGGCATGACCGGTTCGGCTCCTTATACGATCGAGCCTAAACGGGGCCAGTATGTCGTGTTGGACCGAAGCCCGGATTACAAAATAAACCATATCATTTCCCATTGTAAGACTGATAAGGAAAAGGGCGTATTTCTCATCCCTACTATAAGCGGCAATCTGATGATCGGTCCCGATATGGAGGGTGTTGACGACCGGGAAGGTAAAGAAACCACCGCCAGTCGGATGGATCACCTGAAGCAGTCCGCGCTTAAATTATCCTCCAGCATTCCTATGCATCGAACGATCCGCTCCTTTTCCGGATTGAAGGCCAAGTGCAGCATCGGCGATTTCTTCATCGAAGAGTCCAAAGAAGTAGAAGGTTTTATTAACGTTGCGGGAATCAATAACCCAGGCTTAACCAGTTCCCCCGCCATTGCCTCGCATGTTGCCGGTATTGTCGGGAGCATCTTCACAAGAACGGGAAACCGATTGTCAACTAACCATGATTTTACTGCTACCCGAAGCAAAATCATCACGTTTAAGGAAGTGCCCGACGCCGATAAAACGGATTGGATTCGCCGAAATCCGGCTTACGGACGAATCGTTTGCCGGTGTGAACAGGTCAGCGAGGGCGAAATCAATGATGCCATTCACAGGAATCCCGGGGCCACTTCGGTTAAAGGAGTCAAGAAACGTACAAGAGCCAGCATGGGCAGATGCCAGGGAAGTTACTGCGGTCTTAGAATCGTTGGACTGCTGGCTTCTGAGTTAAATCTAAGCATGGATCAAGTTTTATATGAAAATGTCGGATCGAATCTGTTACCGGATTCAATGCCGTAATCGCAAGAAGGGAGGAAACGTTATGCAACATTACGACCTTGTGATTGTGGGAGGAGGCCCTGCAGGACTTGCGGCTGCTTTGGAAGCCAAACGTTGCGGAATCAGCCGCATTATCGTATTGGAAAGAGAACAGGAGCCAGGAGGGATCCTACAGCAATGCGTACACAGTGGATTTGGGATTCATCTGTTCAAAGAGGATTTGACGGGGCCCGAATATGCGGAGCGGTTCATCACTCTCTTGCGTGAGTCCGGGATTGAATGCAAAACGGATACGACTGTGCTGGAAATCTCGAAAGACAAATTCGTGAAGGCAGTGAATCCATGTGACGGCATATTGGAGCTTGCCGCAAAGGCTTTGATTATAGCCACAGGATGCAGGGAACGTACAAGGGAAGAGTTGGGCATACCCGGCAAACGTCCTGCAGGTGTTTTTACAGCGGGAAGCGCACAGCGCTACATGAATATGGAAGGATACCGGGTGGGTAAACGGGCAGTCATTCTAGGATCGGGAGACATCGGTCTTATCATGGCCCGCAGGCTGACGCTGGAAGGCACTGAGGTTGTGGCTGTAGTCGAGCTTATGCCGAATCCGACCGGCTTGCAGCTGAACATTATCCAGTGCCTGGAAGATTATCAAATTCCTCTTTTGTTAAGCCATACTGTCACTTCCATCCTAGGACGGGACCGCGTTGAAGGTGTCGTGTTATCCCAAGTGGATTCCAATTGCATCCCGGTTCCCGGAACCGAGACCCTCATCGATTGCGATACGTTGATCTTGGCCGTCGGTTTGATCCCGGAGAACGATCTGAGCTATCAGGCCGGTCTCTCCATGGATGAGCGAACTGGAGGTCTATTCGTCGATCATCGGATGGAAACAAGCGCAGAAGGAATCTTCGCTTGTGGGAATGCAGTTCATGTACATGACTTGGTGGACCATGTAACGGAAGAAGCAGTAAGGGCAGGAAGCTCTGCAGCTCGTTATATACTGGGGGAACACGAGTATTATGGCATGGAAAAACTGGCTACAGCCGGTATGGGAGTTTGGAACGAAAAACTACAAAGGAACCAAACGAAGATCATAGAGCTTAAAAGAACGCCAGAATTTCACGAACTTGTTTGCATCGTTTGTCCTAAGGCATGTATAGTCAAAGTGTACTTGAAAGGACAAATTATCACCTTTATCACAGGAAATGCCTGTGAAAGGGGCAAACATTACGCACGGCAGGAAAAGACCTATCCTTCCAGAGTTCTGACAACTACAGTTCCCATAAGCGGCGGAACCTGCAAAAGACTTCCGGTCCGCTCCAGTGAAGCGGTCCCCATGCAACTGGCAGCAGATTGGATCAAATGCGTGAAGGAACTTCGCATCACTCCCCCCGTTAAGATCGGCGATGTGCTGATCCGGGATATTTTCCAATCAGGCACGGATGTAATTGCCTCCAAAAGCGTCAATTACTCAAGTCATTTCCGGTGTAGGATACCAGATTCATGTTAATCATGTTAACACTTGACAACAATTTTGTTATAATGAAAGATAGACTGATTAATTATTTTTCTGTGGTATCCCCATTAGCAGTGCGAATGCTTACGGGGATATTTTTAATTCCTCTGTAATCGCCGTCTAGTTCAGCATCGCAAATCCCCAATACCTGTTGAATTGTTGATGACGAACATCATTATCTCTTGTATGACCATTATACGCTTAATATTAAGTTAAATCAAGTAAAAATGCTTATTTTTAAGTATTTCAGTTATATGCAATGCTATTTAGTTATATTACATACTTTCACAAGGTTCATATTAGGGAGTGGTTTGATGGAAACAATCGGACAAAGAATTAAATATTTGAGAGATTCATTTAAACTGTCACAACAGCAAGTCGCTGAAAAAACAGGAATTTCAAGAGGAAATATCAGTAATTATGAAAAAGACAGGGTTTCCCCTGCCGCAGATACGATCATTGCGATATGTGCATATTTTCACGTTTCAGCCGACTGGCTGCTGACCGGCAAAGAGACAGTGACAGAAGATCCGGGAACTCGCGAGAGCCTTGCAGGCAACACTGCCGACGTAATCGATTTAAGCGGAGAGCTTGACAAGAAAGCGGTATATATGAAGACTACGGAGGAAGAAGAGCGTCTTGTGCTGATGTACAGAGAGTTCTCCCGGGAAGATAAAGATTTTACCCTCAATATGATCCAGTTTAAATATGAGCAAACCCAAAGAGATGAAAAAAAGAAGCAACCGTCATCGAGTTGACGTCATGGCGAAAGAGTAAGAATGACGCTCTTGAAAATTCCTGGATATGAATTCTTGATCTGTTTTCAAGAAAATAAGGTTGAAGAAAGACCATGTTATCTACGATTGCGGTAGAGTCACATGGTCTTTCTCCATCAAACATACCATTGCTATTTCAACAGGCTATCTCACTGTTATTTTACAGGCCAAGCTTGTCCATCAACGCCTTTAGCATCACAGCGCCTTCGGCACGGGTCGCATGATCCATAGGACCAAAACTGCCGTCTGGACGTCCGCTGACAATACCAAGCGCATACACGCTTTTTATCGCCTCCTCAGCCCACGTGCTGATGCTTGCCTTGTCGGTAAATGCCGTTTCTTTCAGCGCGCTAACCTTACCTCCGGCATAATGGTACGCTCTCTGGATCATCACGGCCATCTCCTGTCGGGAAATCATGTCTCCTGGACGGAAATTCCTGTCGGCGCCTTCGATGATACCGGCCTTAGCAGCTTTCATTACATCGCCTGCATACCATTCATTACCGGCGACATCTTGAAATGCGCTGTCACCTGCAGCATCTCCCAGCTTCAACACTCTGGACAGCAGAGCGGCAAATTCCGCCCGGGTTATGTTGTTATCCGGGGCAAACGCATTGTCGTCTACTCCGTTGACCATATGACGAGCCACCATCACCTCAATGTCCTTCCTTGCCCAGTGTGAAGCGAGATCCCCGAAGGTTTTCCGAGACTCCGCCACCATGAATGTGGAGAAATGGTTCGTCCGGAAGACAAGCTTCCCGTCAACGACTCTGCCTCCGATATATTCCCACTGTGTTTTTGTCTCGTTGAGAAAGTACACGCCCAACTTCTCCTGATCGGCAATCCCCTCGGGAATCGGAAGGGACAGCGTAATCTCCTTCTGGAAACTATGCACCGGATCGCCGTTCGCGAAGGCATTGAAGGTATAGACAACTTTCTGTTCAGCCTCCACAGGCTCCCTGGCGGCGCTCTGTCCAGACACTTGGGAGCTGCTTAAAATCATCTCCTTGCCATGCAGCAATGCCCCCGGCGGGACAATTATGATAAGTCCCCCGTCCTTAATGGCGATGGTCTTATTCTCCGAGATCACCAGATTTACCACCTCCGCAGGCAACTTCACCGCCTTTTCCTTCCCTGCTCCTACTGATATTTGGGAAACGTCGATCACAAGCGTTCTATTGCCGGAATCCTTAATCAAGTCGGAGGCTTTGGCCGGGTCAATCTCCAAAGTTGTCTTGTCTTTCTCAACCGTAATGCTTCCCAATTTCTCCGCAGGAACTGCCGGTGGAAGAGTGCCTCCGCCAACCGGTACGGGAGGAACTGTGGTGACAGGAGGGGCTGCTGGGGCGGCCCCCGTTTTGAAAGAAACCGTCACATCCTCCCCAAGATTGCCACCGTTGTTGGCGCATAATTCCCCGCTGACCTTCACCCGGTATATCGTATTCGGGGACAATCCATCATCCGGAGTAATGACAATAACCCTTTTGGTTTCGGTTACTTTCGACTGGCTGGCTGTATCGTAATAAGCGAAGTCTGTCTTATTTTGGCTGTCACTTTGAATTAAACTGACGCTGGCGCGGACAGGAGTACTGCTGTCCCCCTTGTATAGGGAGATGGAATCGACATTGTTCTCATTGCGCCCGATTGTAAAATCTGGATAGTTCTTATTGATGAAATAATTTACATTAGCATTAAATACCAGGGCAAAGTTTGTCGTATCAATCGGCACTACATCCATCGGGTCGCCGGTGGAGCCCTTTGGATAAGTTCCCAGGAATGCCAGGGTGTTCGCGCCGCCCGGAGTGGTAAATATTGTCGTTGCCTTTGCTTGACCTGCTGTTACGTTGACAGTGGATTGACCACTTGCAAGGTCGTCAGGCAACGTGAAGATCGTCCTATAATAACCTTCGGAATTGCTCTTCGTGGCGGTGTAAAAAATGCTTTTGCCGCTAGCTTCGCTTACCCGGATCATTACATTTGAATTTGGCAACGGGATGCCGGCATCGGTCAGCTTGCCGGAAATGACTACTACACCCCCAGCATTAAATGTGCCTGTCCCCCCGTTCGTTATCACGTCTATGACAGGCTCAGCAGAAACTGCTGTTGCTGTAGATGCGAATATAAATAATGAAATAAAAAGGGCCAACAACTTCTTTGCCATCTATTTTGTACCTCCCTATTGCTGTACTTTGTAAACAAAGTGGGCCGGTTTTCCAAGGATATGATTTCTGTCTCCATACCAAGCACCTTGTTCACAAATAAAGACATCAAAATATACTTCCGTTGCGTCACTTGGTACCTTAAAGTTGAGCAGTCTGGCAATACTGGTTTTCGAAGGAGCTAATGAAATATTATTCATATCTGATCCTAATACTTTTCCACCGTAATCCATTCTTGCTCCCTTCCCTGCTCTCGCGGTGACATAAACGGAATAGTAATCGACATCGTTTGAATTATTTTTTATAGAAACCCCAAAGTTATAATTTTTCCCTGCAGTTGCATTCGTTACAACCGGTGATCTGTTGTTGCCCAATTCCAGTAATTCAGGATCATTTAGTACAGTGGCGGTTTGAGTCAGGAAGTTGATGCTTTGTGGTGAACCTATGGTGTTGCCTGCCGTGTCGCTTAACGGAGCTGCAAGAGTCAATTTGTACTTTCCGCCATAGACCATTTCCTTCAACGGAGTTATGGTCAGATGTTTCCCGTCTGCGCTAAGCTCATGTTTAAAACCAACGGCTTCTCCTCCCACAGGCTGGAGCAATACCGATTGACCCGCCAAAATGCTATCTGGATTAACAGGGACGGCGAAACCTATCTCTAAACTTCCATCTATTTCAACATCCCATGGGGCATTTGAAACCGGATTGAGTAAGGTTGCGAATTGGCTCGTAGTAAACTTCCACCCCATATCCATGGGCATTATATTCCCGTCTTTATCAGCAATATTCTTTGAAATTACTACATTGTATGCTGTGCCGTACCGCAATTTCTGCATCGGAGTAATCGTAACAATGTTTGTCGAAGGATCAAGGGCAACCGTAGCAGATACAGCAGCTCCATCCGCAGTCAACGTAATGTTGCCGTTTAGTGTATTCGGATCAATAACCAGGCCATCATTGCCCGCGAACTTAAACTGGATCGTACTATCGAGCGGTACATTTACTGCACCAGCAGCAGGAACATATGAATTAGGAATAAACGTATATGAGCTTTCCTTGTATAACTCAGTGCCCGTTACCTTGTCGATCATCACGACTGATTTGAAATTGCTTCCCACATAGTTGCTCCCTTGAATAAGAGAATCACTTGCCCGTTTGGCAGATTCTTTATCTATGACGGATATACCGTTGATCTTGCTTGGGTTTCCCCCTTCAGTCATCACCTGGATACCGATATCGGACCCGGTTACAGTGTTTCCACTGATGCTGGCATCCACACCGTTGTTAATAAAAATACCGGTAGCAGAATTATCAGTAGAATGGTAATTCTTGAAGGTGTTATTTTCCACAGTCGCCGTAGAATCGCTGTAGATCCCATAAGCCGCACTTCCCCCTCCGTCGAAGGTGCTGTTGGATACATGCAATTCCGGCACATAAAGGGGTAGGCCATTTGCCTGCCATATACTCGCCACTTTTACTGGAGCAAAACTTGAATTCATAATCTTCACATTACCTTTATAACCATGTATAAATAGACCATATTTACTATTTTCCGAGCCTACGACTTTCACATTATCTAGCGTTACATCCCCATATGCATCAAATACTTTATCCAAGGGCTGTCCTCCTACATCTAGGGTTACATTGCGTATAGTTAATTTGGACCCCTGGTCACCACCTGCGCCTATAAACGCCAAGTTACCCAATGATGACGGTGCTAACTTTACTGTTTTCCCTTTGAAATCCAGTGTCAAATCCTCGTACAACTGGCCATTAAAAGGGGGAGTAACAATCGTTTTCACTGTATCAGAATTGATGGCCGCAATCATTTCATCATAATTATTCTTCGTAGAATTAGTACGCACATCGCTAATTGTCGCCACCTCTGACCACTTCACAGTTACCGGGATGACGACGGATTCTGTGGCATTGCTTTGTGCTATGCCATTTCCAGTTGTGATTTTCGCCGTCACATTCACCTTTACCTGATCTGTGACTGCCGCTTTGTTGACGTGCAAATTAATATCACTAACAATATCCGGTCGGCTGGATGACCATTTGATTGGCGTAAATGCCACAATCCAATTCAGTGGTCCGATCAAGTTCTGAGTGACAGAGTCGGCGCTGTCTTGTGGTGCGAATGAAAGATGATAGTTACTGTTCGGATCCAATATATCTCTCTTGGCCCTTTGAACAATATTCTCATCACTGTCCGGTGTAAGATTAACACCTCCGAATCCGTTTGCCCTCCTGCCTCCAAGCGCATCTTGAGCTGCCATAACTTCGTAATTATAGATTTTTCCTGTTTCCACGTCAGTATCCGTATACGTACCTTTATAGCGACTTGGACTATCGGCGACACTCCATAATCGAATTTGATCCTCTGTTACTGTAAAAGATTTTTTTTTGGCTGGATCTGTACTTTTTTCATATCTGCCGGGTATCCCATTCTCCAGAACGACTTCCGTACGGACCACATCAAATTGAACAATCGTACTCTCATCCGAAGCCAGAAAATCGATGGTCAGTGAATGGTCTGTTTTATCGACAAGATAGTAGGAGATCGCCTCGGGTACATCAAAATCATAGAAAATCCCGAAAATCATATCCTGATTTGCACTTTGAACATCAGCAGTTACCTTGATCACATTATTGGCAATTTCCGACCGATCCGTAGACTTCTGGTATATCCATCTGTATGCATTCGGATTTGTCCGGTCCAAGAGATAGACGCCCATCTTGTTATTCCTGATATTATTGATATCCTGATCCTTCAGCCAGATATCATCGGTGTTCAACAGTACCGGCAACGACAATTGGACCGATGTCCCTTGATTTGCTCCGTTTACGGTTACGCCGTAAACATCGCCAGATGGATGCAATCTAACATAATAATCCAAACTTAGCATAACCTTGTTTGAAGGTACTTCCGAGATGGCATTCCGCAGATTGATAGTTGGGTTTGTACTGCTGCCCGAAGCTGGAATGAGCGCAGGAACAGCAACATTGACATTTTTCTCAAAAGCATATGTATGGCCCTGGGCAATGGAAATATTCGTTCCAAACCCGCCTTTCACTGTCGTCCATGCCGTAGTGTTGGTACTATCCCCTTTAAAGTGAATATAAACCTTGCTTGTGCCTAATATAAGATTTGGATTGCTTAAAGCAATGGAATAGGTCGCTCCCGAAACAGTATTCATATATACCCACTCGGTAACACTGACGCTGCCGATATCTGCAGTTCCGCTTGCGTCAATGTAATATTCCATATCTTTTCCAATAGACGCCAAACCGTCTAATTGAAGTGTATTGCCGGAAAGTACAGCTGATGAGATGGTAGGAGTTGCGGGTTTGTCTATCGTTGTAAAGTAGAACACATAATCTAAGTCAGTAGTAGCACTACCGTTACCACCTGAAGCAACACCTGTTTTACAAGTTATTTTGTAGGTAGTTTCATATTCCAGCGGACTTGAAGGCGTTACTAAAATGTCAAACATGGTTCTTCCATTGTTTACATTAACGGGGACAATCGTCGAATCACTAACTTTGGCCAATTGAAACTGATTTTTATTTTTATTCAATTGGGGACTAACATTCTTTGGAAAGTTGAATCTGAATTCTGGCTGTTGCGGTGTGTTGGTATTAGCTGTAGTAACATTTTCAATCATTTTCGTAGTTGAATTGCCCAAAAAAGCTCCGTTTAAAGTAAGTCCCGCCCCATAAGCGGTTGACACAATACCCAGATTACCAAACAGTAAAGCCATTACAGTAAGCAAAACCATAAAATGATTGCTTTTCTTTTTCGTTCCTCGTGTATACATACTATTCCCCTCGCTTACTAAATATAGAATGATGTGTCCTATTATATGAAACATCATTTAACTCACAAAAGATTCCACAATCACTTTCATTTCTTCATCCCATATGGAAAGCCCTCTTATATGAATATATCTAGTTATGTATTAATATATTTAATTCTATTTAGTTTTCATCCATTATATTTTTCAATTTCTTGATAGTCAATAACTTCCAACACCGCTCACTATCTTTTCACATATTTGACATAAGCCCGACATAGAACTCCAGGTTGAACAACGAAAAAAGAAGCCACTATAATGTGACTTCCCGAGCTATGACTCCGTTTAGGGATTCGTAGTAGCAGTGGCCTTAGGCGAATATCCCGCCTCACCACCTGTGTTAACTGGTGTAACTCTGAAATAGTACGTCGTTGACGAACTAAGACCATTAACGGTATAGCTTGTCCCGGAAGTATTTCCGGCAAGGTGATTCTCAAATCCCCAGTAAGGATCGGTAGAGTAATAAACATTATAGCTGGTTGCGTCGATGACACCAGTCCATGATAGGCTCACAGATGTACTTCCCACCGTTCCGACAGTTGGAGCTGCAGACAACTTGCTTGGAATATCCGAAGCTACCGTTGTAAAGGTTGTGGTAGAGCCGCCAAAATTGTTTGAATTAACGTCATTGAAACTTGGTACAGTCAGCTGATACTCATGTGAGTTTGGATTTTCCAGGTCATATGCCACTGAAGCCGTACCTCCTGCAGTCAAGGGATAGAAGAAGAACGTGTGGGCATCGTTAACCTGCTTCGCATAAGATTCTGCACCTGTCGTAGCTGAAGAGTCAAACGTCGAGTCGGTTGTTACATCTGTCCAAGTCCCACTAATCTTTTTCTTCAATCTAATCCCTGAATTCCAGGTTGACAAAAGACTACTGAGGTCAGAACTACTAACTGGTCTGTCTACAGTAAACTCAACATTTCCTTCATAAGCGACCCCTGTAGCGCCACTTGCCCGCTGGAAAGTTACATTTATAGGTGTTGTATAGGCACCACTCGAATTTGGCGTTTTAAAGTAAAAGACATAGTCTTTTCTATTCTGGAAGCTGCCTAATGACAAATTGTTGTTTGCCGAGACTGTATTGCTGATAGTTACCTTGTAAAGGGTGTCATAATCAAAATTGTTTTGCATAGCAAGTGTAACCGTTGTTCCGGTTGATGCTGCGGCATTTGTCCATCCACCGCCACTCGTCGTACTTAAACTGGAGATAGTCTGACTGGCATGATCGGAATCCCTTTCAATCTTGAACTGCTCTTTTACCGTACCTGTGAGGCTCTTGTCAAAGTAAACTTTTAAATGCGAGCGATCTGAGCTGTCAAAATAATACCCATGCAGGTTGATACCTTTATTTCCCGCTCCATTTAAGGCAAATGCCGATGTAGACGCAAAACTTGATACCATCGCCAGCGTGAGAACTAATGAAGTTATGATTTTTGATTTCTTCACTTTTTTAATCATATTGAACGCCTCCTGATTTTTCGTCTTAACGTACACTGAATCCCTGAATTCCCAATTTCCTCACAATGATACCCCCAACACAATCCCCCTTTCCAAACAGCTCGTCCTAATACTATTCAGACTGCAAAGTGCAACCAGGAATCACCATATATAGAAGATCAATGAATAATCCCCGTATTGCTATTATACGCTTAATATTAAGCGTAATCAATAGATTTTGCTTATTTTTAAGTTTTTCTATTATGTTTAATTATTTTTAACATAATTTAAACATATCTAGAGTTATAAAAGAGGTCCTGTCGAGGACACTGCGAAATCACGAAGCAAATAGCAGACCCGTAAATCCATAGAGAGGAAACTGGAAAAAGAAAAAAGACCATGCTATCTACGATTAGGTAGAATCACATGGTCTTTCTTCATTTACTTTATACATTATTTTCGCCTGCGCCGGAAGTAGAATACTTCCCCCAGCGCCCATCCCGCCACCAGAAGAGCTGTCAGGAACATCATGAACCGCCAATGAGAATCACCGCCTTCTCCCAGATCCGTCACCCCGGCCGTTCCGACCGCAGTCGAAGCTTTTTGAGAGGCGTCTGTCTGAACCGATTCTTTCTGCGACTGCAGGGGACCGCTTGCCTGCGGTGCCGAAATGTCCTGCCCTTCTGCTGACCCAGCTTCCGAAGATGAGGTCGCTTCGCTGTTGGGGGCCTCCATTGCTGCATTTGCCGGTTGAGCGGCGATCTCAGCAACAGTCCCGCCAGATGCTCCTTGTGCTGCTTGCACACCATCTGTCGGACTGCCGGTTCCAACGATATGACCGTCGCCTCCAAGTTCACTGCCGCTATTGACCGCCTTGCTTCCGTCACCAGATATAGCCTCTATGGACTGACTGGTATCATCCCTCTGCCCAGCATCCGCAGCCTTCTCGGGTGTTTTCTCAGTGGATGACGCCGCTTCTCCCGTTGTCCCGAAAGCAATGGTTAGTCCTCCGCCCAATGTCACTCCATTCTTGGCCTTAAGCTCCGGAGCCACCTTCAGGTTGTAGGTCGTTCCCGGCTGCAACGGCTCCACCGGCTTCACGAACACCGCTTGACGTTCATCGAAATTGGTCGTATCGTCGATCTTGGTCACTTCGATGGGAACGTTCGTCCCTCTGCTATCGCTAAGAGAGAAGCACTCTCGGTTAATTCCCCAGACTGTGCTGTTCACCACATTCTTGTCAAAAAGCAGCTTGATTCTTGCCTTTAACGGCACAGTCTTCGAATCAAGAACATTAGTATCGCCATCCGTCAGCGTGGCTGAAACGAACCTTAGGGGCTTAGGGTCTGATAAACCGGAACCTCCTCCCGAAGGAACCGCGCCACTCCCATTAGCCGCATGAACCGCTTGTGGCGCTGCAAAAGCTATAACAGCAGCCAACAAGATAAACTGCAACCCGGACCGTATGCGCCACTTTTTCAGCAAAGCTTCCTTCATCTTGCTTCATCCCCTCATTCTGATCATCCCTCGTCTTTTCAACACCCATTCAGATATTTCAGCAGAACTTCTACATGCTGCGCAACATAGCCAGAAGCGGCACCAGACTAATGGCTCCCCACGATATCCAATCCTCCCTGCCATATCGCAAGCTCCTGGTCCGGGTGGGATGGACGCCCCCCGAATAGCAGCGGGCCTCCATTGCCACAGCCAGGTCCCCTGCCCGCAGCAGAGATCCAGACAACATCGGGATGAGCACAGCTGCCATGCTCCTGATTCGGACCCTTATGCGGCGCGATCGAAGCGGAGCGCCCCTGGAGCGCTGGGCTCTGGCCACCAGCTCCGCCTCCTCATTCATGACGGGTACGAAACGAAGGGCCAAACTGACCAGCATAGCGAACTTATGTACCGGCACGCCTATCCTTGCCAATGGCGACATTAGCTTCTCCAGACCGGAGGCCAGACGGATCGGCGGAGTAGTCATGGTCAGGAGGAAGGAACTGAACATGAGCACCAGCAGCCGATCCACCGTTATAACCCCTTTAATCACTCCCTCATGAGTGATCTCGATTCCTGCAATCTCCAGCCACATGGTACCTTCGGTTAATACACTTTGGAACAGGAAGGAGACGAGGAGAAGAAGCCACAATACCCGAAGCCTCTTCATTATGTGACGAAGCTGTATGCGGGCCAGCGCGTAGGCAGCAACCAAGAAGCCCGTCTCGACTGCTGCGATGACGACATCGTACCGACTCAGAATCACTGCAGACAACGCGATACACCCGATTATTTTCGTTCTGGGGTCCAGCCGGTGGAGAAATGTATCTCCTTGCATATAGCGCCCAAGCCGCGTCCCGTTCATCCTTGAATCCCTCCCAGATTGAGGAGTTCGCCGAGCACCTCTTCCCGTGTCACGGAATGAGCGTTAACCGGAACTCCTCTTATCTTTAATTCACGCAGTATCTGCAGTCGTTCTGGAAGCAACAGCCTTGGCTTCGTGGCCAGCATCTCCTCCTGGAGAATTTGCTTCGTATCGCCCCACGCAGCAAGACGTCCTTGCTCCAAAATGACGAGCTTGTCAGCCAGCCCCAGCACATCCTGCATGCTGTGGGAAATCATGATGATGGTCGTTTCCGATTCGATCTGCAGCCGCTTGATCAAGCGTAAAATCCCGCTGCGACCAGCTCCATCCAGCCCCGCTGTCGGCTCGTCCAGCACCAGAATCGAGGGCTTCATGGCCAACACACCGGCTATAGCCACACGACGCCGTTGTCCTCCACTCAAGGCTAAGGGAGGAAGGCCCGCCACCTCTCCAGGCACAAGCCCTACTGCCTCTAACGCCTTTGTTACACGAACCTCCACTTCCTCTGGTGGGATTCCCTTATTTCTCACTCCATACGCGACATCCTCGAAAACTGTTTCCTCAAAAAGCTGCTGCTCCGGCTGCTGAAACACAAGCCCTACATTCATCCATAGCTGGTCCCGGCTTGGGCGATCCGCCGTTTTCAGTCCCAAAACCGTTACGTACCCCTCACTGGGATTGAGAAGACCATTTAGCAATTGACCCAATGTGGATTTACCTGAACCGTTGGCACCTACAACACCTACAAATTCGCCTTCTTCCACCGTAAATGATACCCCATCCAAAGCCAGCTTTCCGTCCGATCCCCCGCACTTATATCGATGACTTACCTGATTGAATTCAATTACCGGCATAACCAGTCCACCAGCCCTCCCACCGAAACAATGCTTCTTGGAGCAGGCACTCCTTGACTTCTCAAGCCCTGGACCAAAAATGGAATATCCGGCATGCGGATCCCCCATCTGTCATTATCCCGGACTTCCGCTAACACTTCCCAAGGCTTACCCTCCGCCGCAATCCGTCCGCGTTCCAGCACGATGAGCCGGTCTGCATGCAATAGCTCCTCCGCATGATGGGAAATAAAGATAACCGTCAGGCCCTGTTCACGGTTAAGCCGGCCTATTGCTTCCATCAGTTCATGCCTGCCCCACGGATCAAGCATGGAGGTCGGCTCATCCAAGATCAGATGGGAGGGCTTCATAGCCAGAATAGCCGCAATCGCAACACGCTGCTTTTCTCCGCCAGAGAGAGATCGGGGGTCCCGCTTCCTCAGGTTCGCCACTCCAGCGGTACTCATGGCCCATTCTATCCGTTCCTTCACCTCATTCTGCGGCAATCCCAGATTTTCCGGTCCAAAGGCGATATCCTCCTCCACAACGGAGCTTACAATTTGATGATCCGGATTCTGGAAGATCATGCCAGTCCTTCTCCTGATCTCCATCAGAAACCTTCTGTCTCTTGTATCCATGCAGTCTACCAACACACTGCCCGCTGTCGGCGCAATCAGGCCATTCATAAGGCGCGCCAGCATCGTCTTGCCTGACCCATTGCTCCCCGCCACTCCGACGAATTCGCCTTGATTGATGCGAAGACTGACATCGTTCAAAATCCGGACAAGCGTTCCATCGGTAAGCGAAACATCTCTCGATACATGAATTGCTTCAATAAATCCACCCAACCTATCCGAACGTTCCATAAGCTGATCCTCGCCTTCATATCCACCTATTACGGGCCAACTGGCTTCCTCAAATTCCGCTTCAATCCCACGCTGTCAGCCGAGGCTTCAGCCGTTTCATCAAGAGCGATGCGATTACCCCCCCGATTCCGCCAAAGATCATGTGAGCAACCGACGAATAACCAAGACCCAATGTTACAAAGCCCACCTGAAAATCAAACATAGCTCCCAATGCAAGTGCCGCCGCCAGCTTGGACAAGCTGATTAAAGCACCGCATATGAAACCAACGGCAGGATGATGAAGTCTATTAAAAAATATCGGGGCTAGCAGATCAAGCAGCAACCCGGGAATGAAATATTTGAAGAAAATGAAAATACCTTCCTTCCCCAAACCAAGAAATACCGCCAAAACCCCGGATATGGCTCCCATGATGATTCCGCCGCCGAACTTGGGGATTAACCCTCTGCCCAATATGAGAATCCCCATCCACCAAATGCTCGTGTGCCCCGGTAGATGAAAAGGAATTCGGGTCACATCATTAGAGACTGCCACCATGGCACCAAACATGGTAAACCGTATGACGTCTGCCAGCTCCAACCTGAACATAAATCGCCGAGAAGTACTTGTAAGACCTTGTGTCCCGGATTTCTCCGACATGGTCCACCCTTTGAGCCTCATCTCTCCCACCATCTCCTCCGTTTCGTTATCTAATCCTCTTAATTTCGCTTACATCATCTACCAAGACTAGACGGGGACCTGATTTTTGAACCAAAGTCACGGTTCCCCTCTCATTGCATTCAAGTACAAGCGAATCTGTAAGTTCTTGCCTGCCAATCCGAAATACCTGGCTGCCCTTTAGCCCCTTTACCTCGATTTCCGAGTACCCGATTAAGCCCGAAGCGCCGACCACGTACAAAAGGGTAGGCCCCTTCGCCCCAGCATCATCAGGAAATTGCTGCTTCAAGAGCGCACGGACAACATCCGCGCCCATGAGCGAAATCAGCTTTCCTTCATGATCCATCACAGAGATAACCTTCCCAGAATGAATAGCATTCTCCCGGTCTACCCACTCAACCACATATGCCAAGGAAATAAACAGTATGATAATAAGCAGCCCTCCAACAATTCTTTTGTTTATGGGCGTCATTAGATTCCCCTTCCCAATCGATTATTTGTTCCATCCTGCGACTTAATTCGTCAATTATATCTAAATCCATCTATTTATAGTCAATATATATCGCACTATGATAAAATTCAATGTCTTTTATGTTATATTTCATTGAATCATATTTAGATAGAACGGTGACTTTAAATAACTAGCAGTTGGTCTTGACATGCTGAATTTACACAGAACGCAAAAAAACCTGAGGCTGTGCCTCAAGTCCTTAGTCCAAACCCATACGTCTAGGCATGGGAGGGAATTGGGTATGGTTCCAACCGCTTGTCGTGTTCCTTGATTGAACAAAGTGGCGCGAACACGACTTTAAAGGCGGCCGCTATCGCTTTTTCACCCCACAGCCATTCTCTTTCTGTTCTACTTCGTGCTGCCTTCCACTTCTCTTTTCCCTAACCGATCCTCGATTCGGTATTCCTATCCATGAACACCTCTGTAAGAGCAAAATTCCGGGTACATTTCGCCGATTTCGTCTCAGCAAGCTTCGCAAGAAAACGTGTGACAGCCGCCATGCGGCGGCGTACAACGCGCGCCCGAGGAGGTACTGCCGGACCGCCTATTCTCCGTGCACAGCGATTTCGACGGAACTACGATACCTTATTCCACGGTAACCACGTTTTTCTCCCCCTGAAGCGGAACTAGGGTGCGTTAAATGAGCGAAAACTTGCCTGAAACCCAGCATTTCCTGCACATAACGCACGGTAGTTCCGCAAAATGTCGCTACAACTGAAAATACCGCCTCTTAACGCATCGTAGTTCCGCTCACAATTGAATACTATTAAAAAAGCCTCTTCATAAACGAAGAGGATCATGTATGTTCGTTATGAAATTCAAGCAAACCCGCCCTCGTTAACTCATCTATGTGAATCTCGGACAGTTCCTCTAGTATCCCCATGCCATATCCGGTCAATCGCAAGAAAACACTGCGTTTATCCTCCGAATTCGGGAACCGCTGAACCAAACCCATTTCTTCACACCGTTTAATAAGCTCTACACAAGCATGCCTGGTGATTTGCAGACGTTCAGCAAGCTCTTTCGGCGTAGCGTAGTCCCGTTCAGGGAACCCCATAATAGACAACATTAGTTGGTGATATTGAGGCGTAAGTCCCTTCCCCCGTGCAGCTTCCTCGCTGAACCGAATGAATTTACGAATGCGATATCGGAATAAAGCTAGTTGCTCGTACACATCCTTGGACAATGGCTTTTCATTCATATCAGGGCTCCTTATGAAAAACAGAATACATATAGTGTACAGCATTCACTATCACGGGACAATTGGAAGACCCACATAATAAAGATCAGTTAAGTCACTTTATATAACACGAAAAATCAATTATTTAAATCACAATCAAATTTTATATCTTTTGTGTCATATTTTATAACATGGATATCTTGACTTCAATCGTAGGGCGATATATATTTATGATAATTAGTTATATTCAGTTATGTTTTGTTTTTTTTACATTCCATTCCATGTATGAACAAATCCATCCGTGCTATGCACGAAAATGCGGGTGAATCCATATGTCAACCATGCTAACAAAAAAAGTGAAAAGTGTTTGCCCTTATTGCGGCGTAGGATGCGGAATCGTGCTTGAAGTGTTTGGCAATCGCGTAACCAAAGTGACCGGTGATAAAGAACATCCCACTAATTTCGGTAGGTTGTGCACCAAAGGTAACACATGCGCGCAAGCCATCGCTGAATCGGGACGAATGGAATATGCTTATAGCCGTTCAAATCGAAACGAAGAGCCGATTAGAACCGGTATCGACGTTGCAATAAGCGAAACTGCCAAGCGACTGCGCGCAATCCTCGATGAGCATGGACCCGACGCTCTATCCTTCTATGTCTCCGGTCAAATGTCTTTGGAGGCACAGTACCTCATTAACAAACTGGCCAAAGGATTTGTTCGTACCAACAACATCGAATCCAACTCGCGCTTATGCATGGCAAGCGCAGGCAGCGGCTACAAACTCTCGCTTGGATCGGATGGTCCTCCCGGCTCTTATCAGGATATGGATCGCACGGATTTGTTTTTCGTCATCGGAGCCAACATGGCTGACTGCCATCCGATTCTCTTCCTTCGGGTCATGGATCGGGTCAAAACGGGAGCCAAGCTGATTGTCGTTGATCCGCGCCGCAATGCGACCGCAGACAAAGCAACTCTCTTCATGCAGATCAAACCCGGTACTGATCTTGCCTTTCTGAACGGTCTTTTGCATTTACTTGTCAAAAACGGTCATACAGATTCGGCATTTATCGCCGAATTCACATCCGGTTGGGAGATCATGCCTGACTTTCTGGAAGCATATACGCCGAGCAAAGTGTCTGAAATTACAGGCATCCCCGAAGCGGATATCCGCCAAGCGGCATTATGGATCGGCGAATCTCCCGAGTGGATGAGCTGCTGGACAATGGGGCTCAATCAAAGCACACATGGCACGTGGCATACGAATGCCATCTGCAATCTGCATCTGGCTACCGGCAAAATTTGCCGCCCCGGCAGCGGCCCCTTCTCGCTCACCGGACAACCGAACGCTATGGGCGGCCGAGAGATGGGGTATATGGGCCCCGGACTACCTGGGCAACGTTCCGTGCTTGTTGAGACCGATCGAATGTTCATCGAGGACATGTGGGAAGTTTCGCCAGGTACCCTCAGGACTGAAATAGGAACCGGTACGGTATCGATGTTCCAAAGTATGCAAGCTGGAGACATCAAAGCCTGTTGGATCATCTGTACGAACCCTGTAGCCACCGTTCCCAATCGCAAAAATGTTATCGCCGGCTTGCAGAAAGCGGAACTGGTTATTACACAGGACGCGTTCTTCGATACCGAAACTAATCGATATGCCGATATTTTGCTCCCTGGCGCATTATGGTCAGAGGCCGAGGGAGTCATGATTAACTCTGAGCGGAACCTGACACTGATGCAGAAGGCGGTCGATCCCCCCGGAGAAGCGCTCCCTGACTGGCAGATTATCGCCAGAGTCGCTTGTGAAATGGGCTATTCCGCCGCTTTTACCTACACTTCTTCTGTCGAGGTATATCAAGAAATCCAAAAAGCATGGAATCCCAAGACCGGCTATGACATCCGGGGCGCTTCTTATGAACGTCTTCGTGAAACTCCGATGCAATGGCCCTGTGCGCCAGACAGCGCGGATGATCGGAATCCGATCCGATACTTGAACGATGGAATCAGCCAGAAACTGAAGGAGAATACGGACGGCAGCCGACCGCGCATTGTGTTCCCGACCGAAATTGGCAAGGGAATCTTTCTGGCACGCCCCTATTTACCGCCTGCAGAGATGCCGGACAGTGAATTTCCTTTTGTACTGAACACGGGCCGTTTGCAGCATCAATGGCACACCATGACCAAAACCGGAAAAATTCCCATGCTAAACAAGCTGAACCCGGGTCCATTTATCGAAATTCACCCTGAAGATGCAGAGGCGCTCGGCGTAGCCGACCAAGATCGTATCGAAATTCACTCACGGCGCGGCCTTGCTATTCTGCCCGCCGTGGTTACTGACAGAGTGCGTCCCGGAAATTGCTTTGCCCCGTTTCATTGGAATGATGTTTTCGGTGAAAAGCTTGCCATCAACGACGTCACCAATGACGCGATTGACCCTATATCTTTTCAACCCGAATTTAAATATTGCGCCGTCTCTCTGATCCGGGTTGCCCCGCATTCTGAAACGATTCCGTCCATGGAACAAGTCGATGGCACTCAAATTCCCGTTCTTATCAGCGGAACGGCAACCAAACAAAAGGAGGTTGTGCATATGGCGCAAATCGATACGCTCGCAAGCATGTTGGGTATTCAAACATCCTCGGTGATTACGCTGGAAAGTCATGAAAAAGCGTATCTTTCCGGATTTATAACCAGTTTGCGAACGGAAGAATCGCGGACAGCTTCGGGCATTCCGGTACTGCCCCCTACCGCGCCTCTTGATCCGACCAAACGGAATTGGCTGGATGGCATGCTCGCCGGGATGTTCTCCCGTACGTATCTTCCCGAACCAACAGCCAATCTAACGCTTGTGGCGCCAACATCACCAGAAAGCTCCCCTTCTTCTCCGCCGGAGGCAGAGAAAGCGAGCAAGCTTCCTGTCACGATTGTTTGGGCCTCGCAAACCGGAAACGCGGAAGGAGCTGCCAACGATTGCGCGAAGAAACTGCAAGATGCCGGGTACGACATTCGACTTGTAAATATGAACGCTTACCATATAGCTGATCTAACTGCCGAACGACATATCCTCTTCATCGCGAGCACATTTGGCGCTGGCGATCCACCCGATAACGGCGAGAGTTTTTGGCAGTCATTGAAGGCAGACAACATGCCGAGATTGCCCGATCTTCGCTACGCCGTCCTTGCTTTCGGAGACACCAATTACGATCTATTTTGTGGATTCGGACGTAATATTGATACGCGCTTAGATCAGCTTGGCGCTCGTCGGCTCTTGGGTCGCGTCGATTGCGATACGGATTTTGGGGAGCAAGTCGAAACATGGATGACCGCAATTGCGAAAGCTTTAAACGAACCTGATGGCAGTTCCGCACCAACACCGCTTCCCGTAACCGACACCATCTTGAGCCCTGCTGAGGAAGCAGCGGCAACGGTCGAAGTTGTAGAAAAGAAGGCGTATGACCGAAATCATCCGCTGCGTACAGGTGTCGTCGTCAACCGGCGTTTAAGTAAAGAAAGTTCAGAAAAAGAGACGCGCCATTATGTGTTCGACCTTAAGAACAGCGGACTGCAATATGAGGCAGGGGATGCCTTGGGTGTATGGCCAACCAATTGTCCCGAACTGGTCGAAGAGATTTTGGCGGCGGTTAAGTTAGATCCGACTGTTCTAATAACAGTCAAAGATCGAGGAGAAATGAAACTCGGTGAAGCCCTGCTCCGTCACTTCGAAATTGTCCGTATCACGCCAGGGATTCTCCAATTCGTTCAGGAACGCGCCAAAAGTGAGATACTCGGGCATCTTCTGAAAAGCGAAAATAAATCGGAACTGAAAAAGTGGCTTTGGGGACGCCAACTGGCCGATTTCCTTCAAGAGTTTCCGGTTACCGTCAGCGCGGATGATTTGATCGGCATCCTCAAGCCCTTACAACCTCGGTTGTATTCCATTTCATCAAGCCCGAAAGCGAATCCCGACGAAGTTAGTATCACAGTTTCAACCGTACGTTATCCATTCAACGGGAAATCAAGAAAAGGCGTTTGCTCCACCTTTCTCGCGGATCGAGCGGAGCCCCATATCGATATTCCGGTCTTCGTACAGAAGTCTGCCAATTTCCGCCCTCCTGCAAACCCGGATGTACCGATGATTATGATTGGACCGGGCACTGGTGTAGGACCCTTCCGAGGCTTCCTGCAAGAACGTCAGGCTATCGGGGCAAAAGGGAAGAACTGGCTCATATTTGGCGAACAAAGAGCAGAAAGCGACTTCTACTTTAAAGATGAACTGGAGGCTTTACAAAAAGAGGGCTATCTTCAACGCTTAGATACCGCCTTCTCGCGTGACCAGCCCGATAAAATCTATGTCCAACATCGCATGATGGAACACGGAGCAGAGCTGTGGGCATGGCTGAAAGAAGGCGCTCATTTCTATATCTGCGGCGATGCAAGCCAGATGGCCAAAGAGGTTGATGCTGCGCTCAAAAAAATCATTCAGCAGCATAGCGGCATGAGTTCCACTGAGGCGGAGAGCTATGTGAAGGAGATGTTACAAACAAAACGGTATGCAAAAGATGTTTATTAGTTTTTTACTCCTGATTTGTCATGCAGAAATTCTAATACGTTAAGTCTCGTATAAAATGCGTCCTGTCTGAGATAAATCATATCCTTGGATAGGACGCAGCTCATTGTGAAAGGATTCCGATTGCAAGATTTGCTTCACTCGTTCAATCCATTCAAGGTTCTCCGGTTTTTTTAGCATGACAAGATCATACCGCTCTTGAATAAGTGGAATGAAATCAACGCCACCAACCATAGATGCCGCCTTTTCAATCCCTACACCGAAATCCGCTTCCCCCGTGGCAACTTTGCCAGCCACACCCATATGATTAGATTCCTCCTGCTCATAACCGCTTAGCAGTTGATGCGGAATTTCATGAAGCCGGAGTTGTTCATCAAGAAGAACACGTGCGCCTGATCCTTTTTCACGATTGACCAATCGAAGTCCGGGCTTTTTTAGGTCAGCCCAGTCATAAATCTGTTTGGGATTCCCTAGCTGCACGTATAGGCCGGCTGAACGTGAAACGAGATTCACAACCACATAGGAAGAACCAATTAATAATTTTCGGATATAAGGAATATTATATTGGCCCGTGTCGCCATCCAACAGATGGGTGCTGACAATATCGGATTCACCCTTATACATAGAGATTAGACTATCCATACTCCCAACATACGCGCGAAGCGGTCTGTAATGGCTTACATTTCTTTCGATATGTTTGGCTAAAATGTCCAAGCTAACATCTTGTCCGGTTATCACGAGAGATTGCTTGGAAAATGGAGCTGGTTGAAACGAGTGCTGCGTAATCGGCTCGATATATTCCTTTTTTGCAGTGGAAACCATACCGCCTTTCGCACGTATTTTATAGGCTTCAAGATCCGAGGCATCCACACGCATTTGCTTTCCGACACGATAGGCAGGCAGATCGCCTTTTTTAATTAGATCATAAACGGTTAGTTTGGAGATCTTTAGAAGTTTAGATATTTCTTCCGTTGTATAGGAAATGTCAGATGTCATTGCAAGCCTCCATTAACATGTAATACAAAAAGTAGTAGGGCTAACCCTTCATCCATACTACTGTACATTATTATCTTATCATAAGCTGATATATAACGTATTTCAATCCCGTTGGCATATCATCTGCCAGAAAATACCCGTTCAACCCGCTTTTCTACAAATAAGGAAAACAAGGCATCCAAAGAAGAGTCATTGGATGCCTGCATGTACATTTGGAATGTTGACGAGCAAGATTCGAAGAAAGTTACGAGAGCAGCAGCCCCACATGAACTTTGACGACTGCTTTCTTGATTTTCGTTGATGGTTGTCCCATACCTGGTCTGTGAACATCGTTAGGGAAGAACACGGCGAACATGCCCGGCTTCATAGGAAGCAACATCTCATCTGACGAAGGCTCATAGAGCGCGTAATCCTGTTCAGAGTCATAAGCCTTCGCAAGCTTGTCATCTTCCCGCAGCGATGACCACCCGATGTGTTCCTCGCCTTCGATCAAGTAATGAACATCGATATACTGCTCGTGCTTCTCAGCCAACAGATCATCCTTCGATTTTGCATCGAACTCCATAATCGAAGCGTACATCTTGTCGCCGTTGATCTCGAATCGCCCTTCTGCGGGATTTCCCTTGAGGATTTTATGGAGTTCCTCTAATGCCGCCACGACGATTGGATGCTCGAATTTAGATTGATTTTCCCATAATGACATTGTGCCTATAATCATGATGCTTTCCCCCCAGTTATGCATGCTCAGAAGACTGTTCGTCCATATGCCTGCCTCAAAGCAGTTTGATAACCACGGATTCCGCCGTGCTTTCCTTGTTCCTTATAGATTCCTCATAGGATCTTTTGAAATATTCCACGTACAGCACATCCAACAAGTAAAGCTGAGAAATCTTCGCTGACAAAGATCCGCCTTGAAGAGGACCTTCGTTTGCGCCGCATAGCAGCGTAAGATCTGAATAGGAGGTTAAAGGCGATTTGACGAACCGGGTAATCGAAATGATGGCAGCTCCGGATTCTTTCGCCTTTTTTGCCACTTCAATGGAATCCTTGGTTGAGCCGGAATACGAAATGATCACCGCAACGTCCCGTTTCGTCATCAGTGCCGCAGACATCATCTGGAGATGCGAATCGATCGTGCATTCCGTTTTGTTGGTGATGCGCATGAACTTAATTTTCGCTTCCATGGCCGTCATTAATGAAGAGCCTACGCCGAAAAATATGATTTTTTCCGCTTGAAGCAGAAGATCGATGGCTTGGTCAATTTTCAAGCTATCGATTAAATTGAATGTTTCGTTCAGCGCGCTAATATTGGTTGAAAGCACTTTGGAAGCAACCTGTTCGATCGAATCATTCATCAGAACCTTTTCCGTGAGCTGCGGAATCTCATTTTCCACGGTAATGCTATGCGCCAGTGCAATTTTGAAATCCTGGTAACCCTTATAGCTCAGCGATTTGCAAAACCTGAATATGCTTGATTCCCCGACGCCGCAGCTATCCGCGAGATCAGTGATCGACATATACACGACGCTTTTCGCGTTTTCAAGCACATAGTCCGCCACTTTTTTTTCTGTATTTGTCAGATTGTTGTATTGGGAATGTATCGTTGTAAAGATATGAATAACGCGCAACCCGTCACCTACTTTGACCACAAGATTAAGACAATTCTGCGCACAGCTGCGATACCCGGTGCGCTTCGTTCAGCGTAAGAATAGGGATGCCGCGCCTAACAAGCCAGCTTTATTCCCCAAAGACGCCTTAAGAATTTTCACGTCCGCGAAACTATCCATAATCCTATCTTTGGTCTGCGCCTCGACTAGACGAACCAGATCATCTTGCTCCATGACGCCGCCTCCTACGACAATTGCCGAAGGATTAAAAATGTGGACAAGCGTAGCTAAGCCGACAGCTACCTCAGCAGCCCAGGCATCCAAGATTTGATAGAGGGAATCGTTTCCTAACCTTATTTTATCAAAAAAAACTTTCCCGTCCACACATTCCGGATCAGCTTGCCGAGCCATGCGGATCAAGGCCGTTGTTGAGGCATTGGTTTCATAGTAAGACGTTCTCGTTTCGCCTTTCAATTTCGGCAACGGGCGCGTAAACATGTGGCCGAACTCCGCCGCCACTCCGTTCGCTCCCCGGTATAATTCATGATTAATCATGATGGCTCCGCCAATGCCAGTGCCAAACGTAAGACACAGGAAATCACGATAAGATTTCGCCGAACCGAAATACGCTTCGCCTAGCGCCGCCGCATTAACATCATTCTCTACCTTGACCGGCTTATGAAATCGACCCTCAACGATCTCCCTAATCTTCGTTCCTGTATAATCCGGAATATTCTCGTTAGCATAAACAATATATCCTTCTTCGGCATCTACTTGTCCGGCCGTGCTAATGGCAATGGCATCGTAATTCGCATACGCCGCCATCCGGACAAGCAATCTATCCATAACATGGGGGCCTCGGCTTTGGCTTTCCGTGGGATATTCCTGGAATTGTTCAATATTTCCTCGCTCGTCGCAAATCCCCATCTTGGTGTTGGTTCCGCCAATGTCCGCCGCTAAAATCCTCATCGTCATGGCCTACTGAATAGCCTTGATGAATTTTTTAGTAATTTCCATAGGTCTCGTGATGATGGATCCCACAACTGCCGAATGGATGCCTAATTCGAACATTCTTTTCAATTCTTCAGGCGTGGAGATGCCCCCCTCTGCGATAACGGGAACGGATACAGTCCCCAAGAGTTTCTCGACCATTTCAAAATCAGGCAAAGACCTGCCTTTCGTCGCTTCCGTATAACCGCTTAACGTAGTCCCCACACAGTCAAATCCCAATTCGGCAGCCCTGACCGCTTCCTCATACGTGGAGCAATCCGCCATAAAAAGCTGATCCTTATACGTTTCTCTTAGTTTTGGAAACAATTCCTCAATCGTCGAGCCATCCGGCCTAATGCGATTGGTTGCATCCATCGCGATCATATCTACGCCCTCCTGATAGAGCGCATCGACTTCCTTCATCGTAGGCGTAATAAATACCTCGGATCCTGGATAAACTTGTTTGATAATTCCGATAATCGGCAGATCGACATGTTTCTTAATTTCGTTAATATCAGCTACGCTGTTGGCCCGAATCCCCGAGGCCCCGCCCAAGAATGCCGCGTAAGCCATTCTTCCCATAATGAATGGGCTGTGCAGCGGTTCTTCCGGCAACGCCTGGCAAGAAACGACCAATTTACGTTGTATCCTATCCAGCATTGTATGTTTTGTATCCATCATTTTCACTCCAAACCTGTTATTTTTACTCTTTAACTGCCCCTGCTGTCATTCCTTGGGTAAAGTAGCGTTGGAATACGATGAAAATCAACAGCATTGGAACGGCAGCGACCGTAGCTCCCGCCATTTTATATGCGAAATTCGGATTAAGATCCTGCATCAAGGTTGCAGTACCTACCATCAACGTTTTCATGTTCTTCTCTTGCCCTACGACGGATTGCCATAAGTAATCGTTCCACACTTGAACAAAGTTTAAAATGAATAACGCGCCGATGCCGGGTTTGATAATCGGCAGCATGACTCTGACGAAGGTTTTCCATTCCCCAGCGCCATCAATCCGCGCCGCTTCTCTTAATGCATTCGGAGTTGCGTCAAAAAAACCTTTTAACAAAAATACGCCAAATGCGGTGGCAACGTTCGGCCAGATCATCCCGCTGTAGCTGTTAACCATTCCGAATTGCTGCGTAATCCGAAATAATGGAACAATCATGATTTCTTTGGGAATCATCAAGCTTGAAACAAAAATGATAAAAATGATGCCGCTGCCTTTGAATTTGATTTTCGAAAAAGCATATGCGGCCATCGCCCCTACGGCAATGACAAGAATCGTTGTGGCGCCAGATACAAACACGCTGTTGAATGCCCACCGCAGTGCCGGTTGGCTTTGAAACACATCCACATAGTTGGAGAAAGTGATCGTGGTCGGCCACCAGTCAGGCGGCATCTTCACAACGTCCGAGCTGTTTTTGAGCGAGCTTGTAAATAACCAATACAAAGGAAACAAGTTAAGAATAGCGAAGAGGAAAATGAGCACATTCGATATGACATCAAAACGCTCCATCTTCTTCTTGTTATTTGACTTCGACATGCTGAATACCCCCCTCACTTCTCCTTAATTAAGCTTCTTAACTGCGGGACCGACAACAACAATGTAATCACGAACATAATAACCCCTACAGCTGAAGCTATTCCAAGTTGATTATATTTGAAAGCATTATTATAGAGGTAGTACATTAGCGTTACAGAGGCATTATTCGGTCCTCCGCCTGTCAGAAGCTGAATAACGACGAATATCTTCAAAACAGCAATGATGTTGATAATCCCAATATAAACGGTTGTGGACTGAACGGAAGGAATGAGGATTTTGGAAATGACCTGCCATCTGCTCGCGCCGTCCACCTCTGCAGCCTCAAACAAATCTTTAGGAACGCCGAGCATCGCGGCAATATACAAAATGATCGCTTGTCCGACGTTTGTTGCGAACGTTACGAATATAATAACCGGCATAACCGTTGTTGTTTTCCCCAGTAAATTAACTGTTCCGAAACCCGCTTCCTGCGAAAAATAAGAGATAAGCCCATTAGCAGGATTCAATAAGAAGCTCCACACCATACTCATGACTACCATGGAAACCATGACAGGAACATAGTAGCTTCCTCGAATGAATGAGACATACTTGGCATTCTTGTCAAATACGGCGGAAGCTACAAACAACGCGAATCCGACCGTAAGAATAACGATAAATACAACGAACACAACTGTATTAATGAGCGCCTTAAAGAATACGGGATCGTTAAACAGAGACACGTAATTGTCCAGTCCAACAAACTTTTCAGTTTGATAATTAATCCGATACAAGCTAAGTCTTATGCCTTCAATAATCGGATATACCAAGAAAACAAGGAAAATGAGCATCTGCGGAGAAATAAACAAATAACCGGTGATACTATCTTTGATGGATTGATTACGTATTCTCATATCGCCATACCTTTCTAATTAAGCAGCCTGGGATCGAGAGGATCCCGAGGCTGATAATCGTGTATTGTTGATTCATTTATTTCTTTTGATAAATAACCGAATTTTCTTTATTGGTTTGAATGACTTTATTACCTTTGGATTGATAATCTTTTACGGCCTGCTCAGGAGTTTTGGCTCCCGTATACAACGCTTGAAGCTCTGGATAAAGAACTTCTCTTAATTGGCTGTAGCCTGGAACGTTGCCGCTAAAATTGAACAAATATTTGGAGTTGGCATCGTACGCTGCAAAAAGAGGGTTCACGTCTTTGAGCTCTTTAGCGACGGAAGATCTTACAGGAATGCCGTTCTTCGACGATTTCACCAATTCCGGATCCGAGGAGAAGAATTTAACAAAATCTTTAGCGACTTCGACTTTGCTTTGATCTTTATTTTGGAATACGCTTGCTCCTACTACATACGTAAAGGACAGCGGATCTCCGCTTTCGGACGGAATGTTGGCAAGACGCATATCGAATTTGGCATTTTTGCCGCTAGCCATATCCGCTTTGGTATTGTTGAACAATATCGGATTCGTGAAGCTGATGGCCAATTGCTGATTACGGAACATGCCATTGGCATCGTTCGACGATACTGATTCAGGTCCCGGATTCGTGTAACCGGCATCCCTAATTTTTTTCAACCAAGCCGCCGACTTAACACCCTTCTCGTCATCCACAACGATATTTCCTTGATCATCAAAGAATTTGTTGCCAAACATTCTCATATAAGCCAGGTTCCATGTATCCCCCTGATTGTTTACAGCATACAAGGACATAGGATACACTTTGGGGTACTTGTCTTTGGGCAGGTTCTCTTTAAGAGCTTTCAAAATTTGCTCGTATTCCGCAAATGTCCATGTTTTAATTTCCGTATCCCCGCCGACGTACTTCTCTAAACCTGCTGCTTTGAACATATCCGCGTTGTAAACCAGAGTTCCCGGGTTATGCTGGAATGGGTAGAAGTAAATATCTTTGCCATACGTCACTGCATCCCAGAAGTTTTTGGAAATATCGCTTTTGGCAGCGTCATCGACAATATCCGTTAACGGTACCAACGCACCGCGGTGCACATAATCCCCCATCGCAAAAGCGCTTTCAAAGAAAACATCAGGCGCCGTGCCGCTGCTTAGATTAACATTCAGAAGCTGATCGCGCTGGTCGCCGGCGATAACTTCCACATTAATTTTGGCGTCATACTTTTTGTATTGCTTCGTAAATTTCTCAGCCGCGGCTTTCAGGAAGCTGTCATAGTCAGCACCTGGTTCAGTTGCATCCAGAACGCCTTTCCACTGCGGCGTCAGCCAAACTTTGAGCTCTACTTTTTTCGCGGAAGTTCCCTGCCCCGCACCAGGCGTAGCTTTCGATTCATTATTGCCGCTTGTGCAACCCGCAACAATTGAGGCCAACATCGTCAGAGCAAGAACAGCAACAGGAAAACGCTTTTTCATAGAATTACCTACCCCTCGTCTACTATAGTTGTGATCTGGTCTTTCATAAACTCCGCCATCATAAGATGACCCTCGCGATCCAAATGCATGTAGTCAACCTCACTCATAGCGACTCGCGCTTTCGCATCGGCAAAATGAATGCCTGTCCCCTGGAGCAGATGTTCCAAATGTTCGGCCAGCTCCAACGATTTCGTGCTGCACTGATTCCCCATCGGCTTGCCAATGGCTGTATCGATGTACTTCTCTCCGATCGGAGGCGGGGCAACGACAAGAACTTCAGGAGGCCGCCCGCCATTTCCGGACTCCGTCGCTTTCGCTTTCTTCGCCAGCCTGACAATGCCTTGAGCGATATTAAACGAAGTGAGGCCGAAGCGATCCTTCGTGTCATTCGTTCCGAGCATAATCACAACCATATCCAACGGCGAATGCGACATCAGACATGAATAAAGATAAGATAGTCCCGACAGCCCTTCGAATAACGGATCTTCACACACGCTGGTTCTGCCGCTGAGCCCTTCTTCCACAACGCGATACGAGCTGCCAAGACGAGAAGCCAGAAGGCCCGTCCATCTCGTCTCTTCGGCAAATCTTAAGCCCGTTTCAGCGTCATAACCCCACGTATTGGAATCCCCGAAACATACAATGGTTTTTTTCGTCACTTGCTTCATTTGCAGAATCGTTGAATCGCCTGATCGATCATTTGAACAATGCCGTCAATTCGATCCCTATCCTCCGTGCTAATTCCTTCGAGCGGCCCTCTGACACTGCCAATATTAACGCCCCTGCGATTCAGAACTTCTTTGATCACTGCGTACATGGACCCATTCTGCGAGCATAGCGCGATAATGATATCGTTAATTTGGCTCTGAATGAGCTTCGCGTCCTCGAACTTGCCTTGAAGAAGGAACGCATTAGCCTGCAAAAATAATTCCGGCATCACCGCATACGTACCGCCGATTCCGCCATCCGCTCCCATCATTCTTCCTGCGACAAACTGTTCATCCGGACCGTTGAATACGATCACATCGTCCCCGCCAACTTTTTTGAATCGTTCAATGTCCATGGTCGGCATCGATGAATTTTTAACTCCTATCACCTTCTTGTTCGAAAGGAGCTTCTCAAATAGCGCTGTCGTCAACGTATAACCCGTAGTTTGAGGAATGTTATATATAATGAAATCCAGAGGAGTTGCTTCGATAATTTCGTTCCAATATTTATAAACCGAGCTATCCGGCAACTTGAAATAAATTGGCGGTATTGCGGATAAAGCGTCATATCCCAACGCTGCAGCATGCTTGGCTAATTCAACGCTATCTCTTGTAGAAGGTGCTCCTACATGGGCGATCAGCGTCATTTTGCCTTTCAATCGATTCGCTACATAGCGGAGTACCTCTTTACGTTCATCGAGGTTCTGATAAATGCACTCACCGGAACTTCCCCCAACATAGACGCCTTGAACCTTCTTTTCATACAAATAATCACATAAATCGTTGGTCCGGGCTTCCGAGATATTGCCTTGATCGTCATAGCATGCATAGAAAGCCGGTATGATACCATGGAACTTTTCTAATCTCATTGAATTCCCCTCCTGCAGTTATAATGTTTGACAAGATTAAAAATATCATAAATTTAAGTGTTTGTAAATTAATTTCACCAATTTTTAATTTTTGAAAAATATTTTCACCAAATACTTTGTACGGATCTGCGTATCGTTTTTTGAAAAGCGGTTCTTCATTCTGGTAAGCACCCTTAGTATTTTTCTTATTTCCATCGCTATGCAAAAAAAACAAACAAAAATAGGCCGGAGCATGGGTTACCTTTGCTCTGGCCTATCTATATGAAGATCTATCAAGTCAATTTCATGACTTGTGGGCAGTCCCTTCACTCAAACTATATAAGTTGAACCAAAGAAACTTACATCCTGATGCATAAACAATCGATGATCTTTGATTTCAACCATTTCCAAAGGCCTTCCACAAGGTTGAGTTCAGGGCTGTATGCGGGGAGAAAAACCAGTTCAAGGCGATCTTTTTGTTCGTTCAGAAAATCCTCGAGCAATTTGGCATGATGGATACGAGCATTGTCCAGGATCATGACAACTTTTCCGCATGGGTACGCCTTTAGAACCTGCTCAAGGAAAGCTAAGAAGGCCGCTGCATTGTATTGATCGTCTTCCCGCCAGACGATTTTACCATCGGCATAGTCAAGCGCGGCCAACAATTTGACGCCGCGATGCTTGCCTGTCGTCTTAATGATTCGCTGCTTTCCTTTGGCAAACCACGTCTTCTGCAGCGCCTGATAATCACGTATCATACTCTCATCTTCAAACAATAAATGATCAATTTCGCCGTTCTCGTAATTTTTTTAACCTAGGGAAGGTCGTTTCGACAAACAACTTCTGTTTTTCTTCGTCAGCAGTTGCCAAGGTGTACGTGGGTTTGGTGTAGCTTAGCTCCATTCGGTGCATCAACTTGGAAACACCGCGAATCGAATACGTTTTGCCAAGTGCTCTGGATTTCGTAGCCGCTTGATTTCCCATGCGTCAGTTGGAACTTGCCGCTATGCCCGACTGCATCAGCTTCGAATCCCGCATTGTTGAGTCCTCCCTGCGGTATCACCGACTCTCCGTATCCATTGTACGCCCCTCAATTTGTATCCATCGACCGTGTTCAAACCGGTTCTGCCGCTTCCAGTCAACTTGTACGGATCGTTCGGATCGCTAAACGCCTCCTCCATTCGCGGCAAAAAAGACACTTTTAAGTCGGTAGGCCACTTTAAAGTGCCTTCTTACGCATTCAAAAAAAATAATTTATTGTTTACTCATGGAACAAGAAAACAACAAAAACTTAAAAATAAAACGAAAGAAGGAATAGAAGATGAACAACCTGATGCCCGAATCAACAAAAAGATTTTTGGAGGATATCACGAGGTTCCCGGCTCTCCATCACATGTCGCCTAACGAGATCAGAAAAGTCGTTGTCGCAAACGCCATTTCCGATACCGTCGCGCTGGCAAGCACGGAAGATGTGGAACTAAACGGTCCGCACGGAACACTCGCAGTAAGAATTTACCGTCCGAGCGAAAGCCTGCAACTGCCGGTGATCGTGTTTTACCACGGCGGCGGATTCGTCTTCAACAGAATGGAGCACTACGATCCGATGTGCAGTAAACTGGCGGCAGAAACAGGCCACGCGGTCGTCTCCGTCGATTACCGCCTTGCGCCGGAGCATAAATTCCCTGTACCTGTCGATGAAGCTATCTATGCGGCACAGTGGGTGTACGAGAATGCAGCAGTGCTGGGTTTCGATCCATCGAGAATCTCCGTATCTGGGGAAAGTGTCGGAGGTAACTTAGCCGCCGTCGTGGCACAACAAGCAAGCAAACGAGGCACATTCTCTATCGCTTATCAAATTTTGCTCTGCCCGTTGACCGACTGGACCGGAGACTACGGGTCGAAGCACACATACGGAAAAGGTTACTTCCTCGAAACTGCGCTTCTCGAATACTGCGCTGGTCACTACCTGAGTTCAGACGCTGAAAGAACGAACCCGCTCGCTTCGCCACTATATGGCGACACAGCCGGATTACCACCGGCATTGGTTGTGACTGCAGAGTATGACCCGCTGCGTGATGAAGGCGAACGGTATGCACAAAAGCTGGTTGAGAACGGTGTTCAGGTCACACACAAGCGCTATTCCGGCATGATCCACCTCTTTTATGCGATGACTGATGTATTTGAAGACGGCCATGATGTATATACGCTGATCAACGAGGTGCTGCGCAAGCTGAAATAAAAAAAGCGTTGCCTGACGGCAAGCTCTCGGTTATGCGTTCTCCTGGTCGAACACTCTTCTCGACTGCAAGACGGAATCGTAATGAGCATCGGTCCATCTGTGCAACACCCGCATCGGTTCAATTAAAGTTTCACCTAATGGCGACAGCTCGTACTCAACGGTAAGGGGGACGGTCGGATACACGCAGCGAACGACGAGTCCGTCCCTCTCCAGTTGGCGCAGCGTCTGGGTCAGCATTTTCTGCGTCACGCCTTCGACCCGCTTTTTCAGGTCGCTGTAACGCTTTTTACCGAACTCCAGTTCATAGAAAACAAGCACCGTCCATTTACTTGAAACTACTTCCAGGGCACGGCGGTAATGGCACGGCGATTCGATCTCATTAGACATGGCAAATTCACTCATACTTCCAACTCCTTCATAAAGGGGCTTGAACAACATACAAATCCAAAATAAGAGGTCTACTTATTATGAAAACATTTGAAATTCAACAATCATTCGGTCTTGATTCCATTGTGGCAGCGGAGCGTCTGGTACCTGTGCATGGCCCGCGCGAAGTGTTAATCCGCTTGCGTGCAGTTTCCCTTTAGGGATTTGAGTGTAGTCAAAGGATTTTGTAATCCCAATCAGACGCTGCCATTGATTCCGGGTTCCGACGGGTCGACGAAGTCATTAAACTCGGCGAACAGGTAAGCCGTGTGAAGCGAAGAAGCTTGGTGCAAACTTTGTTATTAATTATATTACGAACCCTGACTGAGATAAAGTTGTACTTTACTATGTAAACGGGGCGGGTGCCGCTCATGTGATACAAAGGAAACCGTTCGGGAAAGCCAGCATTAAGCTGTAAGTAAGCGGCCTGGATCAGCTTCGCGAGCAAATGATCCTAGTTTAGGACCAAGCCCATAAGAGGAAATTGTTGACAATTTAGTAACCGCAGGTTACATTATAACCATTGGTTACTAAATTCTATATAAAAGAGGTTACAAGGATAATGACAAGACATAAGTTACGTTCGGAGGAGACGAAACAAGCGATTTTGTTCGCTGCGGGAAAGCTGTTCGCCGATAGAGGCTATAATGGCGTGACGATGAGAGAGATTGCGAAAGAAGCTGACTGTTCCCACACAACAATCTACATCTATTACAAGGATAAAGAAGATCTCTTGCATGCGCTGTCCATGCCTCCGCTGATTGAACTGAAGGAAAGATTTAATGTGCTTACTAAACAGAACAACCTCACGCAAGAAGCAAAGCTCATGGAAATTAGCATGGAGTTCATCCGTTTCTGCTTTCTGAACAAATCCATTTACCATGTTATTCTTATCGCAAAAGGGACAAGAGTGGACGAAGAGAATCCGGAACTAGAGCTTAACAGGATTCGCATCGACATATTCAAGCAGATTGGGCAGGTTCTTCAAGAAATTTTCCCCTTTCCGCCGAACCAGGATCAGTTGTTGAAATTCAATCGCATTTATTTCTATATGTTGGATGGTATCGTCAGCACGTACTCGCAGACCGAAGAGTCCCCTAATGACCTAATGAATCGCTTGAGCTCAACTTTCGAGGAAGCTTTTGATTCACTTCTCAACGGCTTTAAATTAAAAATGACAAAAGGATAAAAAATAGTATGTCAAGGACATTTTCAAGCTATCGGCGGCTTAACGCCCTACTTCCATAAACGTTGTTGATATCAAATAAAAGGAGTACGAACATGAAAATTATTCAGGGAGTGGAAATGCTTGAAGTCGAGATGGAGGTATTCGGACAGAAAACGATGATTCACCCGACGCTAGTCTGGGATGAAGAGCACGCGATTTTGATCGATGCCGGCATGCCAGGGATGAGCGCGGACATTCAAGCGGCAATCGAGCGGGCAGGCATCCCGCACGGCACATTGGATACTGTCATCGTTACCCATCAGGATATTGACCATTTTGGCGGTGTTGCCGAACTTTTGCAAGACCTTTCAACTAAAGTGTATGCGCATGAAATGGACCGCCCTTATCTGGATGGAACAAAACACCCAATTAAGATGGATCTTCGACTTATTGGAGAACACTTGAAGAAGCTTCCTGAACAGATTCGCAAGCAAGTCGAACATTTATGCGCAAATCCGCCCAAGATTGTCATTGATGAAGAGTTATCAGACGGTCAGATGCTGGATGTTTGCGGCGGAATAACCGTCATTCATACACCCGGACATACCCCAGGCCATATCTGCCTATATCTGAACAGCAACAGAACTTTGGTGTCCGCTGATGCACTGGAAAGCATGAATGGGAAGCTAAAAGGACCTAATCCGCATAATACCCCAGATATGCAAAGTGCGATAAAATCGTTATCGAAATTGCTATCTTTCAAGATAGACCGTATTATCTGCTATCACGGTGGGCTGTGTGATGATCATCCAGAAACGCAGTTGAGAGAATTGATCAATGACTTGCAACAGAAAGTGAAGGTATAGGGGATGAATAAATTAACTAAATTGCAGAGAATGGAAATAAATCACACATGGTAATTATCCAAAACGTGCTCGATGCGATGTGCTTTATTCTGGAGATCACAGCTTTCACAGTCTTTGGCTACTGGGGATATCGTGTCAAGGCGAGCATGCCGATTAAAATCTTGCTTGCGTTGAGTACTCCGATAATTGTCATCTTTGCATGGGGTACCTTTCTCGCGCCTCACGCTTCGATCTCTTTGCCTTTATGGGTAAGTATAATCCTGCAATTAACTGTATTTGTTTTAGCTGCACTCTGTTTGTATGCACGTAAGAGGAAAATATTGGCAATCATCTTCATAAGTATTGCCTTCTGTACGACACTGCTTGTCTATGCCTTGCAATACTAACGTTTTTCATGCATCGCAAGCACTACACAAAGCATATTAGGAAAGGAATGAGTTATAAGTGCTTACGCCCAATCGTGACATAACCAGTGCAGCCCTGAATTGGGAGCATCTGCAACCGAGGCTGTTTCATATCGGCCAGTGGTTGGCGGAGGAAGTACGGATGAGTGGCGCGAATGGCAAATTGTATGCCGATTCGCTAGTAAACCTGCTCACCTCCCATCTCCTGCAGACTTACTCCTCGACCCAAAAACAACCACCTACCTCAAGCAGCTTGAACATACGCGAAATAGGTAAGCTCATTGATTATATGAATGCAAACTTGGATCGTGATATATCCATTGCAGAACTATCGTCAGTTGTCCATATCAGTCCTACACATGTCAACAGAATGTTTAAGCAAGTGACTGGCTTTACTCCCTACCAATTTTTCCTTCATCTGAGAATTGAGAAGGCTAAGGAGCTTATGAAAAGGAAGCAGCTAGTCTTGTCGGAAGTAGCGTTGTTGCTTGGCTTCGCTAATCAAAGCCACTTTCACAGACACTTCAAAAGAGCCACCGGACTTACACCGCGCGAGTTTGAAAAGAATTGTTGAACTAATGTTTTTTATAACGAATGCGAACTAAAAAAACAGGCTGCCAAACGTAATCGTCTGGCAGCCTGTTTTACTATCCATCGGTTTTCAATTGCGAAAAGCGTTCAGACCAGTCGATAAAAGGGCTTGAGTTTGCCCTCTCGTCATTGAAGGTTTCAAACGTTTTTGAACGCGCCTCCAGAGACAATGAAGCTTCTGCACATATTCGTGCCACATCAATCCTGGTAATGCTGCCATTACCGGTATCTCCTTGCTCCAAACGAACGGGTTGAGAGGCTTCGTTGGTCAGCCAACTTGGACGCACGATCGTATAAGCTATACCAGAATCCCGCAAAGCTTGTTCCGCCTGCCCTCTCCAGAAAATAATCTCTTTTACTTCTGGATAAAGCTCTGGTCTTGTGATGTAGATCTGCGTAACTAACACAACATGTACTTCCAATTGCAGTTCTTTCACAATTTCGATAATATTCAGTAACCCGAGGTAGTGGACGTTCTTGGGACTATATGGAGAATTGGCGCTCTCATCCGACTCTACAATGATGATTATGGCTTTGCTGTCGGTAAGCAGTTCTTTCATCCCCTCTTTCTGAGTGATATCGCCGTACCGATAATGGATGAAAGAGGAGGCAATCGTTCTTACATTGTGTGGATCTCTGGTCGCTATCACGACGGATTCCCCTTTATCGGCCAATAGGGAAGCGATTAGACTCCCCGTTCGACCTGTTCCACCGAAGATCTTAATGGATTTATTCATTTCATCACCTCCATAACTATAGGACTTTTCGGAAATCCTAATCCTCGCTTCTAAGTCGAGCCGGAACGGGTTTAAGTTCGTCCCCCCAAACCTTCCAAAAGAATTGATCAGCTTCGTGTTGATCTGCAGCAAAATTTTGAGCTTGCTTAATTCGTCCGTTCTCAATTTGATAGACAAGAACCCAGTTCATATCCACTTTATGTTCGCCGTACTCCCCCCAACCACGATGGACATCGACCACATGATTCTCACTGGCGGAGAGCGAAATCACCTCGGCTTTAAAATTTGCTTTGGCAATAGTCGCAAAATAATCAACAATCTCATTCGCGCCTTTCTTCACACCTGCCAGCGGATGATGTCCTGGAATTATCCAAATCACATCTTCAGCTAAAATTTCACGCTTCATAGTTTCCAAATCGCCACTTCCATAACATGCGAAGAATCTCTGAACTAATTCCAAATTTTTGTTCATTTCTTGAGTCATTTTTCATCCAACCTCTCATAATTAAACTAAAATATTAAACTCCTAAACTCTTCTGTAATTACCAGTCAATGCGATTCCCATCATTGGGATTCCTCCTCGCGTTATCGAAATTATTTCATTACTATCTCAGAATAACGAATCCACAGTTCATTCTCTTGCACATTACATTCTTGTTTTTGCACAAAAAAACCAAGCAAAGGAAATTTGCATTCGGGGCAAGACCTCATACCCCGAACAAAACAAAAGACGATCGCTATTCCTAATTTCAGGAATAGCGATCGTCTTTTCGATTGATCATCTCGTATTTCGTATCGTCTTCTCATAAGAGAAGTTTACCAGAATTTGTGGCAGTTTTATAGTTTAAAGTCACACTCTAGTACAAAATGAATACGGAACTATTTTACTTGACCTTAATATACGGACTGCTTAGCCATATATTCTTTATTTTATGTGAGCATTGTGAAAAACTCATTTACTTATGAATGGAATGATCGCACCAGGTCATAAATATATTATTTATATACAATGAACGGGAAAGGTTGTTGCGCGTATGTATAATTCTCATCCGTTGTCTTCACCAGCTTCGGCTGTTCCCTTATCTCACAACCGGCCATTGGTTGATGTTACAGGGGAAGGAACGGTTTCAACGGCTCCAAACAGAGCCATTATTGTTCTGGGCGTAATAACGGAAAGCCCGAGTCTAGCCACCGCCCAAAGTGAAAATGCCTCCACCGTAACAAATGTAATTAACGCCTTGTTAAGGCTAAACATTCCGAGAGAACAAATTCAGACGGTCACTTACAGAATCGAAATACAGTACAACTATGAGCATGGAACTCAAACTTTGAGAGGCTACCGAGTGACGCATCAGATTCAGCTCACGATAGATAGAGTTGAACTGACGGGGCTTGTTGTCGATACGGCTGTCAAAAGCGGAGCAAACATCGTCTCGAGCATACGATTCACAACAGCAAATCCCGAAATATACTATAACCAAGCTCTGTCAATTGCCATTCAAAATGCCGAAAACAAAGGCAACACTATTACAAGAACGTTAGGCGTAACGCTAGTTAGAACTCCTATAAAAATAACAGAGGAAACCCGAGTCATTGAACCAGCGATTCCTTTTCAAGCCTCACTACTCGCAGAAAGCGCAGCCGCTCCGACTCCGATCCAACCAGGAGAACTGGAAATCCGTGCCGAAGTAAGAGTTCAGTATACATTTTTATGATTGTTCGCTTCCATCGCCTAAGCATCGGCCACTCCTTTAGCATGATGTACAAGTCATTTTACTTTTCAAAAAGGACATGCAAAGATTTGGAAAATCCCAACCAATTGATCGGTATATCTTCGAGATTGTCAGTATACACCGCTTTTAATAAATGTGTAATGAAGCGTACTTGATTTTCAATAAGTATCTCTTTGATTTCTGACGGTTTTACGGGAACTGTATAATTGTTCTTGTTGCCAAAATCGGCAAGCGATAAAAACATTTCAGGGCTCTTCCTGTACATGCAGTGCTTCGGAAATCGGGGCGAACTGCCGGAGTCGTACTTGGACAACCGGACAGACTTCCAGTGCGCCAACAGTAGCGGGCTCGCTTCCAGTTCCAGCACTGCAAAATGTTCGGAAGGCTCTCTTCGTTGATAAGTAGTCAGCATCTTGAGACAATCTTGTCGAGTTGGCCAAAAGAAAACATGTCTGTCCAGATAAGATCTGAATTGTTCAACGGTGCAGTCCCCCTCCATCATATCTGCAGGAATACGAAGATGCGCATTGACAGTTATTTCAAACCCTCTATGACATACTTCTTTGATTGCCAAGCGACGATCGCCTTCAGAGTACGGCAAAATGCGATGGCTTGACCATAAAGAATCAAAATGAGCTATTGCCGATAAATTTCTCGCTCTCGTAAAATGATAAACGGATTTTCTGCCTGCAGACTTTGTTATTCTGGCAATGTTATTAGCGATGTCGATGAGCATGTCATGAAATTTCTCCTTTTCAGCTCGTGCAGCGATAGCAACATACATCTCCAACGTCAATACCGAGGTGCGCTTACAGATAAGTTAATCTTTTCAACATTGCCTTTTCGTATGATTTATATACGTAGGGCTTGCTGAACAAGTGCGGGCATATTCGAAGTCAGAGCGCCCACTCAGCAAGAATGACTTTAGCTTTTCAGCCTCCTTCCTTTAGCATCAGGCTTGCTTCGTCGGGAATGGGATAAAATTCTTGTGATTCAAATTTGACAATAAAATAAAAATACCGCGATTTACGCGGCAATAAATGAGACAATGTTCTTGTAACCTACATTTGCGTAAGTATTAATGGCCCTCTCCTTTTAACCATTTCACGCGAGAAATAATCATATCTTTATGTTGGACTTTAAATAAAATACAAAACAACGAAGCAGATCAGCTCCCTTGTATGTACAGAGAGAGAAAAGAGAGTAGAGTAGAAGAAAAGTGTGATATTCCAGAATTAATTAGAAAACGGAGCCCGCAAACCCGCGTGACTCCGTTATTGTTGTTGCAGAATTCGTTAGAAAAAATATTTCATTTTTTATTGTTCTCGAGTATAGAAAAAGCATATCGAACGATCTCTTCACGCGTAGTTTCTGGAATGCGGTAATGCTCATGCAAGTAAGCGCTGGGGCTGACTTTAACTTCTTTGCCATCTTGTGCAATCTCTTTACCAACGAAGACAAAGTGTTTAGAGGATTAACCGTCGCTCGAAGAAGCGAAGATTTTATTTCTGACAGTATTTTTGTAGAATTTACTTCTGGAAATTGTAAGGCGCCAGCCGTTATTTGAGCATGCATTTCAAACTGATCGTTATGTTCACGTAACTCCCAACCAGGCCATTAAATATGGCCAGAAATCTCTTATACGTTCATCCAACCAAACCAAATCCTCAAGCTGACAACGGCAGCAATCTCTGCCGATTGTCCGATCAATCTAATCTGCCTTAATTTTTCTTCTGTATTATTAGTAAGGTGGGGGCTATTTGAAGCTCACTGGGGGACTATTTGATGTTCACTTTTGATTTTTTACTCCCCATTCACATAACTCTTCCAAAACGGGTAACAGTGATTCCGCTTTATCTGTGAGATTGTACTCGACTTTAGGGGGAACTTGAGGATACTCTTTTCGTTTCACCATACCATCTGCTTCCAATTCTTTAAGTTGTGAACTCAATGTTTTATAAGTAATAGCTCCTATCTGTCTTTTCAGATCATTAAAGCGAACCGGTTGGTTTTCTGCTAGGAGGTAAATAATAACCATTTTCCATTTACCACCAATAACTGATAATGTATAACCAAAAGGTGTATCTTTAATATTCTTAATTTTACCTTTGTATTCAGACATGCTCATATTTACACTATCCTTTCTGGTAGTACCTATCAACAAAGTGCGTACTATTTTTTTATATGTTTTAATTCTATACTAACCTTACTTTAAGTAAAGGAGAGAACGAAATGACTAATGTCAAAACCTACAATCACGATCTTTGGGATCACGGAATTACCCAGGGATACTCCGTAAACGGAACTATCTACATTTCAGGACAATTTTCCCACAACACAGAGGGCACTTTCGTTGGCAAAGGCGATATCGAGGCGCAGACTCGGCAAACGCTGGAAAATCTTGATCGCGTGCTGGCGGGATTTGATGTCACGAGGTCGAACCTCGCTTATGTGGAGATCTATTTGACAAACGCTCAAGAACATTCCGAGCCGGTCATCCGGCTGTTCAAGGAATACGTAGGGCAACACCGGCCTGCAGGCAGTCTCATAGGCGTGACATATCTTGCGTTCCCTGAGCAATTGATTGAAATTAGTGCCGTCGCACACGCGAACTAACTCGGCTACTGTGGTCGGCGCAACAAGAGCGGTCGGGTCTCGGATAGGAGCGACCGCCATTGGCATAAAGCAGAACAGTTTTTCCAAATAAGTGTAAAATAGTCTCCATCTGATCGCTAGATGGGGACTATTTTACGCTTACATTGCAACTCTGTAAGAGCTTCGGTCCATGCAGTAAAAATCCTTCGATGCCACCATATAGAAGAAAAATCAGTGTTTCCTCGTCATCAAACGTAATGCTGATTATAGTATCAATCCAATCCTTTTCCTCTGGGGGCGCTAAACTTATACCAGATAAATCATCGTCTTTGCAAATTAATGAGGCATTCCAAGCCATACATCCCAGCCACCATTAGCAGCTTAAATAGTAAATCGTAACCCAGACGTGTAGATTGGCTCATTCGCAGGATTTCACAAAGAAAGCACGGAGCACCGAGATTTTTACGCTTTAGGGCTTAGACCCGTTCCGTTAACGTTGATCGGACTCCACACCTTGGATAGATAGGACGAAGGAATGTGAGGGCATAGACCCGTCGAGATTTGGGAGAATGAATCCCCAAGGACCTTGTGGAGAGAGGCGTGCAGCATAACTTTTTTATGGAAGATGTTGTAAAATCATTAACACCTTCTGTTCCCGCATGCACTCAAACGGAAATGCCTAGCCCACACTATCCACTCATTTAAACTCCTATTTAAAACAACACGTGAAATCCTGCGAATGAGCGAGCATTCGTGAACAAATCCTTATTCTTCGAGGGAGCTGAGAAGGCTGCCGATCAATTTGCTGTCGGTAGCCTTCTCGATGATTATTAAGCTATCGTTATCCGTTTACTTTAAGACAAAGGTCCCCTCGCCAGTATCGACTCTTTGCAAATATTTTTTCATAAGTTCATTAGAAATGATAAGAGCTTGTTTTCGAGTCGTAGCAGGTCCTGCAAACATTAAGCCATTACTGCCGTTCCATCCACTACGAGACAGATACGTAATTGAACTGAAATCAGAGTTCGCAAATAAGACACCGTATGGGAATGTCTTTGGTTTAGCATCTTTGCGGCTAACTCTAGCATAGGTGCGCATTTTTTCAATCGGGGAAAAATATTGATCAAACCATTTAGCTAGCTCTTCATCACATGAGATTGGCGGTTGGCCAAGCGCTTTAATTTTCTTCGATTAGACCAGTAGGAATAGCTCCTCTACCCATTTCCTGATGATAAATAAGTCCTTGTTGTAGGGCATTTTTACAAATTCACCCATGCTGGTGCCATCCCTTGGATCCCAAAACTGTCTTCTCCCTTTATCTAAAATATCCCCTCCTCCTGCACTACGCAAAGTTTGTAGTTTTCGATAAGTGCGAATATCTGTAACGATTTGATTATAAATCGACTCTGCTGACCGTCCCTTCATGTCTTCATCCATTAGAATGCCAACTTGTGGGAAATCACCGGTTCGCATTTCAACTAACCAATGATTAATAACATAATCACAAGCCACATTCCATAAATAATGATCTCTGCCTTGGCAGCGTTCATGGTGTCGAAGTCCTGCATGAAGGAGTTCGCGGGCAATTACAAATTTGCATTCTAAGTCAAGCTGCAGGGTTTAAATAAATTTCTATATCAAGTATATCGAAAGCTGCAATAGAGATATCCAAACGCTGACAAATCAACATATGCTCAATTATTTTAAATCCTGAAGCAAGTGCGCCAAGTAATGGATAGTGTCAATAAACCATTTTTTTTGCTTTTTGTGCTTGTGTTACTACTTCATGCGACCCCAAGAGGGAATCGGTTTGACCAGCAGCTATTTTTACTGCCTTCGTTATCTTCGCCTCATAATCAATCACCACGTGTAATCACAGTTGATAAGAACCCTTCATATCCACCCGCTTTGCAGCAGTTAATACGGAGTCTGTAAAATAAAATGTGTAAACTCTCAAAACCTAATAAAATAGAAGTAAGAGAAAGGTTAGGGAGAGCACTTGGGATTATGGACAAAGCAGCAACTCCGTGAGTTTATCAAGGAGAATAAATTGCATAGGCTGTACTGGATCAGACCTTGAACACGATAGCGTCCGGCATCGCCGGGCAAATGCAGCTTCGCGGCGGCAGCGATCCGCTTCTTATCCTGCAGAATACGTTTGAACGCATCAAAAATGAAATTGTGAAGCTTCACCCGCTGTTTATGGAAGGGCTTCGCATAGATTAATTATATAAAGGAGCGTGTCAGCCATGAACCCTTATGTACTTGATTTTGCACAAATCGATAAACATAGTCTTCCGGTGGTCGGCGGCAAAGGGGCTAACTTGGGGGAATTAACGCAGGAGGGCTTTCCTGTACCCCCCGGCTTTTGCTTGACGACGCAAGCGTTTCGGGCTTTTCTCGAACAGAGCGCGGCTATGTCCGATTATTTCCTGGAGCTGGATCAGCTTCAAGCTGATCAATTAGACGAAATTTCCGCATTAGGCCGGACTATTCGCCAGCACCTGGCCAAAGTCCCGATCCCAGGAAACATTCAATTCGCCATCCTCGAGAGCTGGCGCCGATGCGGAGCCACGCAGGCCTATGCCGTCCGATCCAGTGCGACTGCAGAGGATTTGCCTACAGCGTCGTTTGCCGGACAGCAAGACACTTACTTAAATGTGCGCGGCGAGGAGCAGCTGCTCACGGCCATTCGCAATTGTTGGGTCTCCCTATTTACGGACCGCGCCATCTCATACCGGGCGAAAAACCGCTTCGACCACCGCGCTGTATTCTTGTCTGTGGTTGTGCAGCAAATGGTGTTTCCTGAGGTATCCGGAATCATGTTCACGGCGGATCCGATCAGCGGTCATAGAGGCACCGTTTCCATTGATGCCAGCTTTGGACTCGGGGAGGCGCTTGTTTCCGGTCTCGTCTCCGCCGATTTGTACCAGGTTCGTCAAGGAGCATTATGGAGTAAAAAAATCGCCCGCAAAAAGCTGGCGATCTACGCTTTGCCTGACGGCGGTACGGATACACAAGATCTGCCCGAATCCGAGCAGGAGCGTGCAGCGCTGGCAGATGAGCAGGTGCTAGAGCTTGCGCTGCTCGGCGAGAAAATCAAAGCGCATTATGGCTCCGAGCAGGATATCGAGTGGTGCTATGCGCAGGGATGTTTATATATCGTGCAAAGCCGACCCATTACGTCGCTCTATCCGCTCGCTCACGTTCCCGTTACATCTGGCGAAAGCCCGCACCTGCTCCTCTCGTTCGGTCATCAGCAGATGATGACGGACGCTATGAAGCCGATGGGCTTGTCGCTGCTGCGGACGATGCTGCCTTTTGGCAAGCCGACCGTTAGGGCGGAGAGCAGGTTCACGGCAGCTGCCGGCGGGCGGATGTATGTGGATATTACCAAGCTGTTCACCTTGAAACCTGCTCGAACCTTGTTTCCCAAGGTCCTGTACAATGTGGATGAGTTGATGGCGATCGGCGCCGAGGATTATGTGCAGCAGGAGTCATTTATCCGTCATTTGCCGAAAGCGCCCGGACTGAAAAAAGAAATGGCTCGTTTTTTAGGCCCCATTCTTGTGCGTGCATTCCGCAATATGTGGCTTGCGGATCTTTCCAAAGCACAACAAACAGTGAATGCCTATATCCAATCTTCCATTAAGCAAGGAAAAAGTAAGCTTGCCGGCCTATCTGGGCCGGAACGAATCCTGCGCGTTCAGGAGCAGATCGGTTCGTTGATGCGCGACATCTTCCCTGCTTTGTTACCGTATCCGCTTCCGGGGATTATCTCCTCGCGTCTTCTTCAGGCTCTGTCTGTTCGCTGGCTTGGTGACTCGGAAGCCGTCCATGTGCTCAATCGGGGGCTGCAGGGGAATGCCACGAGCGAGATGGGCCTTATGATCGGGGATCTGGCCGATACCGCCCGGCCGTTCCCGCAGGTGATCGAGCTGATCCGGCACGGCGACCCCGCACACTTCCGGGAGCAGCTGCACCAGGTCCACGGCGGCGACGTCTTCGGTCAGGCGTGGGACCGTTTTATGAAGCTCTACGGGATGCGCTGCCCCGGAGAAATTGATATAACGCGGCCCAGATGGCGCGATGACCCGAGCACGCTGCTGCCGTCTATCGACAGCCATATGCGCAGCATGCAGCCCGGCGAGCACCGGACGAAGTTCGCGCAAGGGGCTGCAGAGGCAGAAGCAGCGGGCCGCGTTTTGCTTGCGCGGCTGCGCAAACAGCCGCTGGGCTGGTTCAAGGCGAAGCTGATGGGCCGCCTGCTGTGCGCATTCCGCGGGCTTATGGCGTTGCGCGAGCATCCCAAATATTTGATGATCCAGCATTTCGGCATCATACGCGAAGGGCTGCTGGCGGAAGGAGCGCTGCTGGCCGAATCCGGCGTTCTTGAACGGGCGGACGACGTCTTTTATTTCAGCCTTGACGAACTGTTAAGGCTGACGCAAGGGGAGCATCCGGAAACGCTGGCGCAACTGCTGCAGCAGCGGAAGGAAGAGCTGGAACGGTACCGGACGCTTACGCCTCCACGCCTGATGACTAGTGAAGGCGAGATCATCACGGGACGGCGCAAACAGCAGGATGCGCCGGCGGGCGCCCTGCTCGGGACGCCGGTGTCGGCCGGCGTCGTCGAAGGCATCGCCCGCGTGGTCATGCGTCCGGAGGAGGCGAAACTGAGCAAGGGTGAGATCATGATCGCCCCCTTCACCGACCCGGGCTGGACGCCGCTGTTTCATTCCACTGTCGGCCTTGTGATGGAGGTCGGCGGACTCATGACTCACGGCGCGGTCGTGGCGCGCGAGTACGGCATTCCCGCCGTCGTCGGCATCGACGGTGCAACGCGTTTGATCCGCGACGGTGACCGCATCCGGCTGGACGGGACACGCGGCTACGTGCTGGTGCTGGAGCCGCTCGCGTAAAGGATAGAGGCTATTCCCTCAAGGGAAAGCCTCTATTTTTTCATATCAGCCCCCTCTACACAGACAGCGGGTTTTAATTGCATAGTCGTCTATGTATGAGAGGAGTTCAACTTCGCTTTTGTGATCATCATAGAAACAGTGGAAGTATCCAATCTTGCAAAGTTTCTCTTCTGTGGCTGCCACTATTCAACTATAGTTCCCAGAAAGCTTAATCTAGCTGTTGAGCTTCTTCCCCTTGCTGCGGTTTTAATCTAATATCACCCAGCCTGTCTTTGTAAGTTTCTCCCCAATTTCTCATGGACAAAATGATTGATTCCAATGTTCTTCCGAATTCAGTCAGCGAATATTCCACTTTAGGAGGTACCTGTTTATAAACCTCGCGGTGAATAATGCCGTCCCGTTCAAGCTCACGAAGCTGCAACGTAAGCATGAAATGCGTAATTCCCGGATAGAGACGGCGGAATTCATTAAATCTTTTCGGACCATCTATAAGATGATAAAGAATGATCCCTTTCCATTTTCCCCCGATGACATCCAATGTTGTTTCAACAGGACACCCTTCCATGCTCGGAATCATGCCGTACTTTTTCCTTCGATCGCCCAAAGCCCCTTTCCTTCCAAATAGTTTGATTTTTAATACTATATAATAAAATTCTGCGTACTTTTCTAATTTTTGTATATATCATAATATGAAAAGGTAACATGCACCTTTAATTTGGAAAGGATGATTCAATATGACCAACCGTCAGTTGATGAAGGCCGTAGGTTTTTACCGGTCTGATCTCCCTTTAAGCAATCCTGAAAGTATTATGGATTTAGAACTGGAAAAACCTGTTCCGACGGGCAAGGATTTATTGGTCAGGGTGAAAGCAATATCCGTCAATCCAGTCGACGTAAAAACCCGAACCAGCGGTAAGAGTGACCATAATAACCCTCAAATACTCGGATGGGATGCCGCAGGAATTATTGAACAAGTTGGACCGGATTGTATCTTATTTAAACCAGGAGACGAAGTGTACTATGCTGGAGATGTGGACCGCCCCGGATGCAATAGTGAGTTTCATCTTGTCGACGAACGGATTGTCGGAAGGAAGCCGAGAACGTTGAACTATGCCCAAGCCGCAGCAATGCCGTTAACATCGCTTACCGCCTGGGAGGCATTATTCGACCGGTTAGGAGTAAACCAGAACGAATTAGAAAATAAAAATCGAACGATTCTGATTATAGGCGCCGCAGGGGGTGTCGGGTCGGTTGCGACCCAGTTTTCCAAGCTCGCAGGATTAACGGTCATCGGCACTGCTTCAAGGGAGGAATCGGTTCGTTGGGCCAAAGACCATGGGGCGGATTACATCATCAATCACAGAGAGGCATTAGGTCCGCAATTAAAGGCGTACGGTTTTGATTTTGTCGATTATATTTTCTGTCTAAACGACACGGTATTTCATTGGGAAAGCATGGCCGAAGTCATACGCCCGCAAGGGAAAATTTGCTCCATTGTTCCGGCAGGTAAGCCGGTCAATCTGGATTCGTTCTTTGTCAAAAGCGTTTCATTCCACTGGGAGCTTATGTTTACCCGTGCCAAATTTCAAACGGATGATATGCTTGAACAACATCATTTGCTGAATACAGTGGCTGATCTAATTGATGTTGGGAAAATAAAACCTACGATGACACAGCGCCTCGAACCGATCAACGCTGCAAATTTGCGCCTGGCCCATGAGAAGCTACTTGCCGGAGACATGATTGGAAAGCTAGTGTTGGAGCGATTCTGAAGTCCGGGGTACCAAGGGTTAACCCTTTTTAAAAGGCTATGTTAACCTTCATTGTTGATATTTGAAGTTTACGAACGTTTGTTCTATAATGATGGTATTCATTTGCTTGGAGCTGATGCCCTTTGGATTTGAGAGAACTGATTGAACTTACTAAAGGTTTGGACAATCGCGATAAGCAGCAGCTTATCCGCTTCTTGCAGTCGGAGACCAAAGGTGTAGCAGCCCTTACCCGAGTGATTGATGAAATTCAAGAGCAAAAGCATAAAGACGGGTTGGTTTGCCCGCATTGCCATAGCCATATACAACAGAGAGAGAGAAGCCGGGGCAACAGCCCCCGGCTTCTTCCTAAGAACACCTGCTATAGCCGCAGTTGGCACAATTTTTACAGCCCTCGCTGTTAATCAGCGAGGCGGAGCCGCATGACGGGCACAGGTCCTTCGACGAGACGCTAGTCGCGCTCGCACTGTGACTGTTGCCGCTGCCGGCATGGCTGCTAGGCGCAGCTGTTGCTGTTGGTGCTGACGCTGGAGCTTCCAGCACTTCGCTCGTAGCGGTCACGTATTGCCGCGCGTCGTCTTGCTCGTTCATCACTTCGTCGTGCTGCTCGAGCGCTTTGGCAACCGCGTCTGCGATCGACTCGACGCGGTTGTTGCCGAAACCAATGGCGCCAGAACCGCCAATGCCCTTAAGATGCTTCACGAGCAGCTTCACTTTGTCGCCGTGATCGCCGTAGCGCAAGAACAGTGAGCACACGCGGCCTAGCGCCTCAGACATGGCGAACACGTCGGAACCTGCTTTGCCTACGTTCAGGAAAATTTCGCTCGGTGTTCCGTTCATATCATTAATCGTAATGTAAGCCATGCCGAATGGCGTATTCACTTTATATGTGGCGCCACGGAGTATCTGCGGACGGCGTTTGTATTGCTTATCGAAAACTTGTTCCGTTTTCGCATCTACATGAACGGCCAATTTCCCTGACAAGTCGGAGAAACTGTCTTCTTCCTTCGCTGCCACCGCCACAACTGTCTCGGCAACCGCTGCCGGTGCAGCCTCATCTTTTTTCGCTTCCTGCTTATCCCCATCTGCACTGGTGCTCAACACCTGCACATCGCGGCTGCCATCCCGATAGATGGTTACGCCTTTACAGCCAAGATCGAAGGCCAGTTCGTACAACCGTTTCGTTTCTTCAACGGTGAAGTCTGAAGGACAGTTGGCTGTTTTGGAAATGGAGCTATCCACCCATGTTTGAATTGCTGCTTGCGCACGGATATGGTCCTCCGCCGTCAATGTCATCGCGGTAACGAAGTAGTCCGGCAGTTCTTGCTCTGGATGCTGATCCTTCCACTCCTGAGCGATCGGCACATATTGCTTATCGAAGCCCAGTCGGCTTTGACGGTAATATTCAAAAGCAAAATATGGCTCAATACCGGTAGACGTGCCAACCATCGTGCCCGTGCTTCCCGTAGGCGCTTGGGTGATGACTGTGACATTGCGCATTCCGTTCGCCTGGATCGCAGCGCCAACCTCCGGGAATACTTTCGTCATATTTTTCATAAATCCGCTCTCCAGGAATTTATCGGCGATAAACTCTTTAAAAGACCCCTTTTCCCCGGCGATTTCCGCTGATGCCAAATAAGCTTCTCTGGCCATGAATCCGTAGATGTTATCCAGGAACACAAGAGACTCCGGACTGCCGTAGCGGATTTTCAGCTTAATCATCAGTTCAGCCAGACCCATAGAACCTAGACCTACACGGCGCTCGCCTTGTTGGTTGATTCGGTTTTCCTCAAAATGATACGGCGTCTTGTCAATAACATTATCTAGAAAACGGGTCGAATAACGGACAACTTTGGCCAAATCCGCCCAGTCTACATCATGCTTCTCAGCATCATAGAATTTGGAAAGGTTAATGGCTGACAGGTTGCACACGCCCCAAGCCGGAAGTCCTTGCTCCCCGCAAGGATTTGTACAAATGATCGGATTGAAATACCAACTGTTCGACATTTGATTGTAATATTCCATAAAAACAACGCCAGGCTCGGCGGACTTCCAAGCGGATTCAATAATCGTGTGCCAAACATCGCGTGCACGGACAGTTCGGTAAGGTTTGACGGATTTCCCAAGCTTTTTCCAGGCGTCTAAGTTGCCGTCCCACTTGTCGTTATAATCTGGGTCCGTCGTATCCGGGAAAACGAGCTCCCATTCAAGGTCTTCCTTGACGGCTTTCATGAACCCGTTGCTCACACAGACCGATAAATTCGCATTCGTAATTTGGCCCATCGTCGATTTCACCGTGATGAAATCTTCCAAATCAGGATGCCAGTCATTGATCATCAGCATGAGTGCGCCGCGTCGGCTGCCGCCTTGCTCAATCAATCCTGTTGTATAACTGAACAGTCCGCCCCATGAAACAGCACCGCTGGATGATCCATTCACGCCCTTCACAACAGAACGGCGAGGACGGAGCGAGGATAAATTGATACCTACGCCGCCTCCGCGAGACATAATTTCTGTCATTTCACTCAACGTGCTCATAATGCCACCGCGGCTATCATGCGGAGACGGAATTACGTAGCAGTTAAACAGTGTCAATTCATCGCTTGCATCAGCGCCCGCTGCGATTCGACCACCCGGGACCAGCTTCCAATCGTCCAGAATGTATCTGAATTTCTCCGTCCATTCTCTTCTTTTCTCAGGTGTCGCCTCCACAGAAGCCATAGCACCAGCAAGGCGATCCCACATTTCTTCCGGCGTCTTTTCTATATTCAACGTAAGCTTTTCAACCGAGGATTCCACGGTTTCTCCGCTGCGTGTGCGTACTTTTACGATTTGGCCTTCACGGCTAATAATTTCGCCTACTTCTTTGGCTGGGAATTTGGGATCGTCTTTTGTCAGAACAAGAACGGTATCGCCCACTTTCGCAAGGCTTGTATCCGCATTTTTTAACGCATAGCGATCCAAAAAAATCTTCTCGCTCAGTCCATCTAATCTCTTCTTTTCCTGCATCATTTCCAACAACAACACCCTCCCATTAGGCTTCAGATTCAGCAGCATCACTATCAAAATCTGTTCATGAAGTTTATGTAAAGCACAATATATGGTGTGCGAGATTCATTATACCGCACTATATGTGGTGCATCGAATGGTTAACAGACCAATTTACTCGATAAAGACAAGCTTATTTCTCTATATCTATGATTTTCTGGTCTATGCTCTCTTTCTCAAGCTCCTCATTCTAATATATTTTGACATTTTTCGACAAAATCAGATGCATATCCTCTATCTCGTTTACTGCATCATGGGTACATTTTGACGATCGAGGAATCGTCTGATACCCTATAATTAGATTAACATAATAGACAATATTTTAGAACACTTGTTCGATAATTTTTTTCCATTCAGGAGGTACTCGTGATGTATTTTTATAAAGATGCGTATTTAGAAAAAAAGGATCTGCACCTCTCGCCCGATGATCGCGGTTACTATTTCGGTGATGGCGTTTACGAGGTATTCCGTGTATATAACGGCCAAATTTATGAACAGGAAGCTCATATGAAACGATTGCAAAAAAGTGCAGACGAGGTTCGCATCAATCTCCCCTACACGCATGAAAAAATCGGGAACATTTTGGTACAGCTAGTTCGAGAAAACGGACTTGTCGAAGGTACTATTTACATGCAAATTACAAGAGGCGAAGCTCAGCGCGCCCATCCTTTCCCTACTCAGGCCAAGCCAATTATGCTGGCTTACTGCACTGAGGTAAAAAGACCTCTCGCTACAATTCAAAGTGGCATCAAGGCCATCTCTTATGAAGACATACGTTGGCTGCGCTGCGACCTGAAAACGTTAAATTTGCTCCCAAATGTAATGGCCAAGCAGGCAGCTCTCGACAATGGCGTTCAAGAAGTTGTTTTGCATCGGAACGGCGTCGTAACCGAATGCAGCGCGTCGAACTTCATGATGATCAGAAACGGCATCCTTTACACTCACCCTGCCAACAATTTGATTTTGCATGGCGTTACGCGTGCTGTGGTCCTGCGGTTGGCACAAGCATTGCAGATCCAAATTAAAGAAGAGCCTTTCACATTACAGCAACTGTTGGATGCGGATGAAGCGTTTATCACTGGAACGACGGTAGAGGTTACACCGGTCATCGTGATTGACGGAAAGCTGGTAGGATCCGGCGAACCAGGTCCGCTCACTCGTAAATTGCAGGCACAGTTCGAGCTAACGTTTGCTAATTAATTTGATTCTTCACATGCTAAAAAAGAGGCACTTGCCCTTCCCTTAGGAAAAGGCGAGTGTCTCTTATGTGCGTCTTATCGACGAAGATTCCATTCGTCCGTGCTGTATTTCTCTCGAACTAGCCGCTCCGTAAGTTCCGTTTCGTAAGCGGAAAGCTCCGACTCCACTAATTCTACGCCAAGCCCAGCCGCTATTTCACGGCGAAACGCCTCCTCGACCTGCTTTAAAGTGACCTCTTGTTTGCCCTGTACCCGAAGAAGGTCATTGATCGCAACCGCTTTTTTCAAAAAACTCATCTTCATGCGTTCCGCCACCTTCTCATTCGAAAAACGCAGCATACGGAATAGTTGGTCCGTGTCCATATCGAGCAAAATAGACCCATGTTGCAGCACTACGTTCTTTTGCCTCATTTGAGCGCTGCCGGCGACTTTGCGTCCTTCGACGACCAGCTCATACCAGGAAGGCGAGTCAAAACAAGCAGCCGACCCGGCGGAGGCATATTTCTCTTTCTCTTCGTCACTAGCGAGCTGGACCATCTCTGCGCCAAGTCCAAGCGCCCGAAACCCTTGCAGCAGCCCTTCGCTCAGCACGCGATACGCTTCCGTTACATTTCGCGGAATACCCGGGTAATCCTCAGCCACGATGATGCTGTATGTCAGCTCCTTATCATGCAGAACGGCCCTTCCTCCCGTTGGACGCCGTACGAAGCCGATTCCCTCCTGGGCTACAGCTTCCTGATCGACTTCCTGCGCTTTTTGGAAATAGCCGATCGACAGCGTAGCCGGATTCCATCCATAGAAGCGAACCGTCGGCGGAACTTTTCCTTCGCTGTGCGCGTTAAGAATCGCTTCATCAATTGCCATATTTTCAGCAGGAGAACGATCTCCTGTATGTATAAACCGCCAAGCTGTCATGTGCTGGATCATCCTTTCGCGCTTTATTGCCTAAGACAAACTTTATCATAACATAAAATGGCATCGCCTTGCGTTGCCTTGGTGGGATTTGCTGTTCACTAAGGTTGTAATGGAGGATTTCGAGGAACGTGAGTACGCTATTTAGCGTAGGTAGACTGAATTTTCTCAGTTCGCGGAACTAGGATTCGTTATTTCAACGTTTATGGCGTCCGATGGCCGGATTTCAGGCAAATAAAGAACTCACGTTCCGCGAAACTCATTTGCGAAGCATTTTTGCCAGTAATAAGGTACTCCAGTTCCTCCAAGATGAGATTGGAAGCCGCATTCCCCTTTTCGCCCACATCGACTTATTGCAATTTGCTTGTTTCCAGATGCCAAGTGGAAAAGTTATGAAAGCATTCATTTTGGACATACTAACACGTAATCAACAACCGTTACAGGCTTACGATGTCAGTTTTGCTATGCAAAACTCAGTAACGCTTACGATGCAAGCTTTTGCTTGCGATGTCAGTTTTGCTTCGCAAAACTCAGTAACGCTTACGATGCAAGCTTTCCTTACGGAAAGCTCTTGGGAGGGCTCACCATGCGTCAACATGAACAGCAAGAGAACATTCGCCCCATTCATCCTCAACTTCATATGCATTTCGACAGAGAATGGTTTGCCGAGCTGGATCATCGTGTACGTGGCGGGGGCCCTTGGGATGACTGGACGCTCTATCAGCTCGCCTACGAATCGGAAGAGTCCGGGCTGATCAACTCCTTCGATGAAATGCAGTGTCTCGTGCATCTGAACCAGTTGGAGCCGATGCCGCATCAGCTTGATACTGCGAAGCGCGTACTGAACGAGCTGCGGGGCCGTGCCATTTTAGCCGACGAGGTCGGGCTTGGGAAAACGATCGAGGCCGGCTTGATCCTGAAAGAATACATGATTCGCGGTCTTGTCCGCAGAACACTGATCCTTGTCCCCGCCTCCCTTGTTCTTCAATGGGTGCGGGAACTTAACACAAAATTCGGCATTCCTGCCGTCGCCCAGAAAAAAGCTTACATGTGGCAACAGAACGACGTGATCGTCGCCTCCATGGATACCGCCAAGCGTGACCCGCACCGCGGTATTGTCATGGGCCTTGAATATGACATGCTGATCGTTGACGAAGCGCACAAGCTGAAGAACAAGAAGACGACCAACTACACGTTCGTAAACGAGCTGCGCAAAAAATATTGTCTGCTGCTCACCGCCACTCCGGTGCAGAACGATTTAAAAGAGCTGTACAACCTGATTACCCTGCTCAAGCCAGGTCAGCTCGGCATTCAAAGCAGTTTCAAGACGAACTATGTCGTCGGAAAAAGAACGCCAAAAAACGAAGCCATGCTCCAGAATGAGCTGTCCAAGGTTATGATCCGCAATCGCCGGGGAGACGGCGGCGTGCATTACACCAAGCGCGTCGTCAAGAACATCCCGTTGACGCTATCGCCAGATGAACAAGCACTGTACGACGGCGTGACGGATTTTGTTCGCACCCGGTATCAGGAAAGCCGCGGCGACTTGACAAGCATGCTTTCGTTGATCACGTTGCAGCGCGAAGTGTGCAGCTCGCGAGATGCTGTATTCATCACACTCGTCAATCTTTTCAAAAAAACTGCAGAAGACTCGCCTATGCGGGCCAAAATCTGGGAGCTCGTAGAACTCATTCGCAGCATAAAAGCAAATACGAAGGCTGAGCAGACGATGCAGCTCGTTCAGGATATCAACGATAAGGTCATTATTTTCACCGAGTACCGCGCTTCCCAAGAGTATCTGCTGAACTATTTAAAAGAACGTAAAATCAGTGCAGTCCCCTACCGTGGCGGCATGAACCGGGGGAAAAAAGATTGGATGATGGATCTGTTCCGCAACCGCGCACAGGTGCTTGTCGCCACAGAAGCAGGCGGCGAGGGAATTAACTTGCAGTTTTGCCACAATATGATCAATTTCGATTTGCCTTGGAACCCGATGCGTGTGGAACAACGGATTGGCCGGGTACACAGATTGGGTCAGACGCATGACGTGAACATTTATAATTTATCAACCAGACATACCATCGAAGAACATATTTTGGCCTTGCTGCATGAGAAAATTAACATGTTCGAGATGGTCATTGGCCAGTTGGATACGATTCTGGAGCGGATTGAAAAGAAAGGCTCACTCGAGACTTCCTTATTCAAGATGGCCATGGAAGCAGGCTCAAATGACGATATTCGGCGCAAACTCGATGAACTTGGGGATTCCTTTTCCGAGATTCAGTCAGTGGTTGAACAAGAACCAGCCCTGGGCACCGCGTTCTCCCATGCCTTCGATCCCGTTTCGACTGCGCAAACCGCCGAGGTAAGGCCATGAATAAACGAAATATTCACACGTTCGTCATGCGCTTCCTGGAGGCCTATGACTGTACGATAATCGAGAAATCACCTGCTTATGTGACGACGAAACTTTCACCGGAGGCGGACAAGGAAATGACGGGGCGGCCTTATTACTGGAGCTTCGTGGAACGCACAGGAGCAGCAGCGGAGACGATGACATACAAGCTCGTCTTCGACCCCGAACAGATGAAAGCGGAAGCAAAACCCAAAGCGGCGGCCATCGCCGTTAAACCACCGCCTGACAACAGCGTGGGTGCCGTACAAGCCCCAGGAGCCTCGGACGCCAACCCGGACAGCATCCTCGGCCGCTATTTTGGCTTCGTCCCGACGATGGTAACCGCTCGTGTACCACAGGATGAAGTCACCTTCGGAAGCAGGCGGCTGGAGCAAATCTTCAGCATCGTTCGCGGACGCGGGCGATTCGTTCATCTCTTCGAAGAACCCTTCCCCCTGGGAACTTCGATGCACCAGACACTCGTGTATGACACATGGTTCTGTGTTAATTATAAGGTTGAGCTCGCCTGCGACCGTAAGCGCAGCGAGATTCATTCGCTCGCGATTCAATTAAGCAGCGGTGAAATCCGGGAACATTTTCACAAACATTTGTTAACCAAAAGTTTATCGCCTAAACTACCGGCGAGCTCTCACATTCTGCCTGACACCCTTTCGCTGCCAAAAGCCATTAACGCCCTCGAAATGACATTAGAACGCAAAATCAGCGCTTATAATCATAGCTGGGCCGATGAAGCCAATGAGCAGCACCGGAGCGAAATCGATCGGGTTGAAGCTTATTACAACGGTCTTTTGCTCAGCGCTGATCCTGAGAAACGAGATGAAATCGAGGCTCAATGCCGCAATCGTTTGCAAGAAATCGATTGGCAGTATAAGCCGCGCATCGTGGTTTCTGTCATCAATTGCGGCCTTTTCCATTTGAACTCGGGCAGAGTGTCCAGAAACTGACGCCAGTCGCTAAAACTTCGCAAAGTTACCGCTACAGGTTCTAACATTCTTTTTAAAGCATAAGAATTACAATAAAAGCATACAAATCAGAGGTTATACCGATAGGTAGGTGAACGAATATGAAAAGATGGACAACCTGGGCAGCGTGCTTAATCGGCCTTAGTGCATTCCTGCTCACGCCTATCCACACGTCTGCCGTCGACTATGGAGATCGGACAAACCTCATGCAACTACAGTCAACTTCCGAAGCCGCCGCCATCCCAGATGCAACGATTTCCTTACAACCACGGAGCGAATCAACGCTAACTGCTACGGTCAACGCTTGGAAAACAACTCTTTCACGAGAAAGAGGTTTCGAGCTTTGGCAGCAGGCGCAGTGGAACAGCTATCCTCTCGGTCCTGGAACACATGGTTGGGTCGTCATCCTGCAAGCTAATGGACAAGAAGTCGGATATATGATTGTGCATGCGACAGACAACGGCTCCCTTCGCTTAACCGAGTACGGGACGGGAGACAATCCTTTATTCAGCTTGACCACGCTGTACCGCTCTTTGGTGCAGCAAGAACTCATACCCGCTGCTACTTCTTTAACCGATTTTGTAAGCAACGAACAAATAATGAAAGAACGTTTATATATGGACTCGTTTACCGCCATTTGGAAAATCCAGATGCATCAGCAAACCCACTATCTGGATGCCAAATCGGGAGAACTTCTCCCGCTTGATCATGATCCAGTCCCTCAACAAGCAGCCGCGAACTCGGCTGGAACCGTTTTAACAGGGAAGCTTGATGACCTCTTGCTCCCCGTCTTTGACCCTTATGATCGTCTCCCTTGGGTACAGGGCAAGCCGCTTCAAATCGTAGATTTGCCAGAGCTTAAAGCTGCTTTGAAAAAAAAGGACAAGCTCACGTATGTGATCGACCTGTACAACCATAAAGTCACAATGCCGCTTGCAGTGCTTGGATATAAGCAATGGAACGGGGGACAGCCCTATCTTGCCGTTGACCATGTCGGCACAAGATATGTCCTGCTCAGGGAAGCCTTGAGGCAAGGCCGCATTTATCCCTGAGAAGGATCTGAGGCTATGCCTCAGGTCCTTGTCTAAACCCACACCCCTGGAAGATTCCGGGTACATTTTGCCTCGGCAAGCTTCGTAAGAAAACCGAGGAGGTACTGCCGAACCGCCAATTCCACATCTACAGCGATATCGACGGAACTACGATGCCTTATTCCACGAAAACGTCCCTTTTCTCCCCCTGAAGCGGAACTAGGGTGCGTTAAATGAGCGAAATGGTGCCTACAACCCAGCATTTCCTACTCATAACGCACGGTAGTTCCGCGAAATATCCCTACAACCGAAAATGCCGCCTCTTAACGCACCTACGTTCCGCTCATCCGTGCAAAAAGACGATCTATCGCAGATCGAGGCGACATTTCAATACGCCAAACCGATGTGACACTTCTGAACCTGCTAAGTCCATTATTCTCAAATGCTCGTACCCACGATGCGTGCGGAATCTCCCCTCTCTTGCGAGCGTCACACACATACCTGACGACTTATGCTTTTTTATCAGTCAGAGTGGGTATCCATAACGCTTTAGTTCTATAAAGGGGTTAAGCATTCTATTAAAAAAAAGCCTTAGACCGCCATTTTCGGAGGTCTCAGGCTTTTCATATTAATTCCACTCAAAATCAAGCGCTCGCAAGAAGGCATTGGCTAACACCGCGTGCCCTATATGATTCGGATGTACCCGATCCCAAGCGATATAAGCAGGATAGAATTCATTCAGCAAAGGTTCAAAAGCAGCTTGCGTATTGACAAAGAGAGCTCCCGTTTCTTCGGCGATTTTTTTCACAACTTGCCCGTACTGATCCATCTTGAAGCGCATCGCATCCTGTGGATTCGGCTCTATGTAGAAGGGCGTCATCAAAACAATGCCTTTGGCAACCGGGCGCGTTTGTTCGACAAGCTCGCGAAGTGTACGTTCATACGTTTCGATATCGACGTGCCTCTCGGGTTGATTGGGAAGATCAAAGTGCCGCCAAACATCATTGATGCCGATCATGATCGATAACCAGTCAGGCTTCAGATCCAGGACATCCGTTCGCCATCTTTGTTTGAGATCAAGCACCGTATTACCGCTGGTTCCTACATTGATTGTCCTAATTTGAAGCTGTGGATATACTGCATTCAGCAAACCATCCACGATGGATACATATCCTTTGCCTAAAGCATCGTTGCGCCCCTCGCCAATCGGTCTTGCACGCTCGCAATCTGTGACAGAATCTCCAATCATGACTAGCTTGTTGTTTGCTCCCAGTTTCACCTTAGTTTTCTTCCCTTCTTTATTAAAATCAACAATTCACTATTCGCTGTAGAAAACAAAAAACCTCCTAGGGAACAAACAGGTTGTTAACAATCACCTGAACCATTCCTTCAGTGGTTTCATTTTCTTGATTTTTTTAATTTTGATACCTTTTGTTTGTTCAATGACCATGCGAGTCGCAAGCGGCAGCATCCCGAACCATCGTGTTTGCCAGTTCTCTCTTTGCTCCTTATGGCTCGCCTTTGCCGACTTCCGAACATCCTTTGGCGTTTCCATGTAGGTCACAACCTGCTGTGTTATGTATTTAACCAAGTCATCGCTTTTAGCCAATCTCCCACCTGCCTTCCCTCCCTATTTTAACCATCTAGGCACATCCTTAAACGGGATAGACAGGTGGAAGAACGAATGCTAAACGGCATGCCCTCCGCTCTCGAGCACAATTTTATCCGCAAATGTTTTAATTGTACCGCATCCCAGCAGCATCGGCTTCGTGACACATTGCAAGAGTAAAGTCTGGCCCGACACATCCCACGCATATTGAAAACCGACATTCATGCCTGCAACCGAAATTGTAAATTTCCCGGAAGCCGCATTAGGAATCGTAAATCCCTGCCTTCTTCCCGTGTTCTGTAAACTCTTAAAGACCGAAGACGAAATCCCTCTATACGTCCAAGTACTGCAAGCCGCCATGGGTCATCTCCTCCTCACACGAATAAGATCATTAAATTGTATGAGAGGAACCATGAAATCGTGCTTGTTTCGGATTATAATAAAATGAGCGTAAAAACACAGTCCGGTTGGTAGTCCGGATGCATAGAAGCCGCACTATGTCGTATCCTTCCCCCCTCGGGATGTCCTTCGCAGCAGATAAGTTCAGGAGGGGAATTACCATGAAATTAACCGTGTATTTCGAACAACCATTCTGGGTTGGCGTCATTGAGGAAGCTTGTAACGGAAAGCTTCGTGCCGCACGTTACGTCTTCGGTTCTGAGCCCCATGACGCGGAAGTCATGGCATTCGTACAAAACGATCTGCTCGACTGGATCGAGCATGTAAGGCAAAGTGCAGATATCAAGCCGGTAGTGGAGCGCCGAATCAATCCGAAGCGACTCGCGCGTGCGATTGCCAAGGAAATGAAACAGCAAGGCGCTTCATCCGCTGCACAGCAGGCCATTCAACTCGAGCTCGAGCTGCGTAAGAAAGAGCGCAAGATAGTCTCGCGCGAGCAGAAAGAAGCGGCGAAGGAGCTCAGACGCGACATCGCCAGAGTGAAAGCCAAGGCCAAGCACCGAGGCCGGTAGTCTGCGGTAGACACCGGCGGTCTCAGAGAGGTGCTGCTCCAGCCGCTTTTTGCGCTGGAGTTCGCACCTTTTTTCTATAACTGCTTTTCATCTAGCAGCGATTCTATCCTTGTAATTTCCGCATATACTAGCATAAATAGAGAGAAAGAGGTGCTTGTTAGGATGTGGACGCGGATGCTCAAAACCGAGCTTCTGGAAATTCAGATGGATGAACAGGCTCAACTGTTCGAATTAAAGCTGGGTGGCCAAACGAGGCATGAGTCGCTTACAGTTCGACTCAATCAGGCCGATCTCATTCAGCTTATGCATACTTTATTGGAGATTAACCGGATCTTTCGGGGAGACGTACCTTATTTTTCCTGTACGGAGCGTGTGTTGGAGCACGCGGTTACTTAATGTTCAAAAAAGCACCTCCGAAGTACACGCAATCGTGTGCGCCGGAGGTGCTTTTTTCACATTATGCCAGCTCTAATCCCGATTAAAGCCAGCGATAGAGGCTAGGAAGCGAAGAATGTACAGGAACAAATTAATGAAATCCAGATAAATGTTTAAAGCTGCAAGCGGGACATCTTCTGAAGCGACTCCGTCCCGGTATTGAGCTACATCGTAGAGAACCCATCCGCTGAAAATCAGGATGCCGATCATCGACCAGACCAAGTTCATAACGGAACCAAAGGACACAAACAGGGAGATCAAACTCATCAGTACCAGCCCAATTGTGCCTGCAAATAAGAAACCGCCCAGGAAACTAAAGTCGCGCTTGGAGCGGTGCGCGTAGAAGGCAAGTCCTCCGAAGATGGCCGCTGTCGCGAAAAAAGCGCCCGAGACGACATTCGCGCCAAGCAAACCGCCATAGGTCATAATAACCGGATACAAGGTTACGCCCGAGATCGCTGTGAATGCGTACAGAAAACCATAACCGATGTTTTTGCCGCGAATCCGAATAACAATAGCCGCTATGAGCATGATCACTTCAGCCACGACGAAAAGCATGACCATGGAAGGAGGAACAATTATAGCTCCAATCAACGTTCCTAGACCCCGATTTCATGGAGCTGCCAATAAACCCCACATAATATATGGGCATATTCCTATATCTCCTCTTACCTCGATAGACGGCTAGGATACGCTTTCAATTCGTGCTAGAATTAGATCGACTATCTAACACTGGAGGTGCTACTTCTATGGGACAGCCTTACGATTTGCCCTTAGATCAGCTATACACATACAAGCCTGACTTAACTTGTCAGCCCGATTTCAATGACTTTTGGGAGAAAACGCTTGCTGAGTTAAAGGAGATCCCTTTGCAATACGAGCTTACCCCTTATGATTACCCGGTTAAAGGTGCTCGCGTCTACCGAATTCAATATGCAGGTTTCGCCGGCGCGCATATCGATGGCTGGCTGGCTCTGCCTGATCGCGAAGGCAAGCATCCTGGAGTCGTCATGTATCACGGTTACAACTGGGCTTTCGAGGGCAACCTGCACGATACCGTGAATATGGCGCTTCATGGGTATGCAACACTGCAGATGTTTGTCCGAGGGCAGCATGGAAACAGTCAAGACAACATCGTGTCCTCCAATGGACATAGCAGCGGTTGGATGACCAAAGGGATTTTAAATCCACAGGAGTACTACTATCGCGCAGTATACATGGATGCGGTTCGAGCCTTAGAAGTATTAGCTTCACTAGAAGCGGTAGATGCCAATCGGATCGGTGTGATAGGCGGTAGCCAAGGAGGAGCCTTAACGCTTGCTGCTGCGGCACTTTCTCCTATTCCCGTCGTCGCTTGTGCCGACTTTCCATTTCTATCCCATTTCGAGCGGGCGATTGACATTACGCCAAATGGACCTTACTACGAGTTAAACGAGTACTTCCGAAGAAATGGTGATCCGGCGATTGAGGTTACGGCCAAACGTACATTAACCTACTTTGACGTCATGAACCTGACTCCGCGCATCACCTGCCATACTTGGGTTTGCATCGGACTGATTGACGATATTACACCGCCTTCCACCGTATTCGCCGCTTACAATCAGTTGACTTGCTCCAAAGACCTTTCCGTTCATCGTTATTTCGGTCACGAAGGTATTCCTGGCGCTGCGGAGAAAAAACTTCGCATCCTGCTTAACCATCTGCAAGCATAATGGGTAGAGAGACCTGATCTGTGGCTAGACTTTGCCAAAAGCTCAGCTTGCTGTGTATGGGATATTCCTCGAGGTGAGGGACTGTGGCAGAGAAAGGCAATAGGACTGGGGCATGACTATGTGAGGGACAGGGACTGGCGATGCCCCGGGGATTGCCTCCCGCTCCTTGAACTGCTAGGTGATTCAAGCAAGATACTCGTGCTCGACTCCTTTCGAGGAACTACGATTCGCTATTCCTGTGAATTATTCCATTTTTAACCTCTTAAAGGAACTAGGGTGCGCTATTCAGTCATTCCTAAGCTTTTCACGCCGTATTTCTTTCGAATAGCGTACTCACGTTCCGCGAATTGTTCATTTACGCCCAAACGGCGGCTCTTAACGCACTCACGTTCCACTCGCCCGTTGCATGATCAGCTCGACGCCCCCAAACATGCGACAAAAAAGCTCACCAATTCACTGAGGATTTGGTGAGCTTCTCTTTTTAAACACCAGCTGCTGCTTGTAATTCGCTTCCGCGTGAAATCCACCTTCTGCCAATCACCGTTCGATAAAAAAGCCGTTCAGCAATGGCGAACAAGGAATTCGTTGTCCAGTAAAGGCCAATTGCCACAGGAGAAGACCACATCACAATAGCCATGATGAGGACCATAATCAGAGGCATAGACAACCGGGTCAGTAAGGAACCGGTTACGGTCATTTCATTCGTCAGTGGAACTATCATGCTGATGAAAGTGATGCCTGCGTAAATAAGCGGCACCAGATGAAAGGGATCACTTTGTCCCAGGGTAGAAATCCAAGGTACAATGTGGGAGCTCATCGTCGCGCCATGCGTTGAGAAAACGCGGTACAGACTTAGAAAAAGCGGTGCTTGAATGAGTGAAACTATGAACAACGACAGCGGTTTTACGCCATATTGTTGGTACGCTTTACCCGTTTCCTGCAAAAGTTTCGCCTGATCTTTGGCGTACTTATCCCGTAATGCTGACAGTACTGGCTGCATCTTCACTTGCCTATACTGTTGCCTGGCCGTCCGCAGATTTAGGGGGAACAACAGCATTCTGACAATTACTGTCAAAGCAATAATCGCAAAGCCCCAATCCAATGTGTATTGATGCAACCACGATAAGCTAGTAAATAATAATATGATGATCGGATGTAAAAAAGTATCCATGTTTCATTTCCTCCTCGTAGATTCATGAGTAACGTAGGTTCATGAATGAGGAGGAGGGCGCCTCTTCGCCGAGCAGTCCTTGTCCCCTGGCTTTGAGGCCAGGGATCTTCCTTCGGACCCGAAGAAGCCGGAACGAGGCTGGTGCTTGCGTTTGGTTCACAACCAACTGTGCAACCCGATCAAATGTATTCACATGCTGGAGCGGAGCCAACTGAGTATGGCAATAATAACCGACAAGCAGACCGCTTAAACCAAGCAGTAAAAAAAGCATCGACATATCGAAAGACAACTCCATCTGACTCCACCCCCCGTAAGAAAACTACTACACCTTTGTACGTAGAAATCCGGCTATCGTTTCAAACATTTTGCTGCTATTCAGGCCAAATAGACCGTTTTTCAGCTTAATCTTGCATCCAGGAACGAAGCAAACGTGATTTCCTTGAACTTTTCTTTCCATGGGGAAATGACTTTCAAGTTCGTATAAATTTCTTCCGCTTTCTGAAGGCATAACGTCTGAACAACATGAGAATATTCCAGGCATCCGGAATCTTGAATCATTTGCAGAATTTTCTCTTTTTCATCTAACAGGAAATCTTCGGTCATATGACCATCATAATACGCTTTCAATGCGCTAAAAGCTTCATCTTCGATTAACAGCAAATACAGCACAGGCAGCGTTCGTTTCTTGCGAAGCAAATCGCTTTTCTCGTCCATTCGAACAATATCTCTCATATCATTTTGAATTTGATGAATAAGACCTAGACAGTCAGCCAATTCGTGAAGCTGTTCAATCGTCGCATCCGGACAATCCACAAAAGAATACCCCATGAAACATGCAAGCCTGAAAACAGAACCTGACTTCTCTTGCGTCATATTCAAATAGTCGTCTTCCGTAAGCGCTGCATTCGTCACATCTTTGTGCTGCCCGTTCAGAGATCTCGAAATAATTTTGCTGATCTCAACAAGTGCCCTCTCACTGACTTGCAGCTTCCCCAACTCACCAACAACCCCAGTAAATAACGCAAAGACGGCATTCAACGCTACTGCTTGCGGACATTGCATCCATGCCTTGTCCCATTGATCCTGATCCTGTAGATCATCAATAATATCCGAACAAAGAATCATAAGTTCCGTCACCGCAGCAATGCGATGAATATGAGGCGAGGTGCCTCCTAGCATGTAGTGCGTGTAAAGAGTGATTTGCGACCATGAACTTCGCTCTTGTTCTTTATCCGTTATAAAAGCTTTAAGCAGTAGATTTAAATCTTCCGTAAACATGCAATCATCAACAATTCGCTCCATATGATGCTTAGTGTCCTGATTCAAGCCCTCCGCCCCCCTGGGCACTTATGTATAATATTTACTCTTAATATATTTCTCTAGCGCTTCTGTTTTTGATTTGGCTCCCATTTTCTCATAAATTTTGCGCAAATAATTATCAACCGTTCGTTTGCTCATGTGTATGTGATCGGCAATTTGTTCATGTGTGGCTCCTTTGACAATCATGTTCATGATGAGAATCTCTTCCTCCCCCAGAACATAGTCGTCATGATCATGTACGTAACTCAACTGCATCTGTCGATAGAGTGAAAGGGGCAGCATCGTATGGTTATCGAGAATGCAATTGACCATATTGCGAATCGTTCGCTCGCTCGACTCTTTCGAAAGAACACCGCTTACTTGGATTTCAATCAGTTTATTGAATATGCTCTCCAAGTCGATTCCAGTAAAGATCACAATATGAGTACCGGGATAGCTGCGCTTAATCTCCGCGGCAATATCCGTGCCGCATTGATCGGGAAGATGATAATCGAGAAATATAAGCCCCGGCTGGTGCAGCGATACTTGCTCCATGCACTCTTTTCCATTACTGACAACGCCAATAACCTCAATACAGTCCATTCCTTCCAACAATGCTTTGGTCGCATTGGCAACTAAAGGATGATCGTCAACAACAAGCGTTTTAACTACTTTATTCAAGCAGATTTCCCCCTCTCAGTCGGTATCTGAATAACGAATTTCGTCCCATTCCCTTTTTGCGTGATGGTCTCCATCTGTCCACCCACATGCAGGATGCGGTTACGTATCTGCTCAATCCCCGTCCCCGATGAGCCAATCTCCTTCTGACGCTTCTCCTTGTCATCGAAACCCAACCCGTTGTCCTCATAAATCAAAGAGAAAATCGTGTGCTCCTCTGTAATCCGAAAAATAACTTTCGAAGCTTGCGAATGCTTCTTCGCATTGTTAAGCAGCTCTTGAACGATGCGGAAAATATGCCGTTTGGTCAACAAATCCTTCCCTTCGATAATAGAGGATGAGGGAGCGCTAAAAACAAGCTCGAACGAAGTTGAATACGCCTCCTTCTCCAGGTACATTTGCAGCGTTTGGATCAGGCCAACCTCCTTCAGCAGATGAGGATTGAGCTCAAAACAGCTTTGCCGCAGGCTTGCATTGATCATTTCCACAAAGTTGATCGTATTTTTCAGCTGCTCATGATCACATTTGTCCATAACAACTTTTTCTACAAGATCGACTAACCTTCGTTTGAGGAAGAACAGATCCTGCATCGTCGTATCATGAAGATCGGAGGCGATACGAATCCGTTCCTCCTCCTGTAATTCAAACATCACCTTGCGAAACCATTGAATATCCTGCGCTACGCTCTCTTGAGGAAGCTGGGAGGCGAAATGCGACAACCCTGCCGTCAGCTTGCGGATCAAATGAACATTCTCCAAGCTCACTTCCAAATAGGAGGTGATTAAGCGCAGCCATTGCGTTTCTTCTGCGCTAAGCAGTGTGTTTGCTTTTTTTCGGGTGATAATAAGGTAGCTCGTATATTCTTCATGGCTGTTCATCTCAATACATGTGTAAAACGAATGATTGCGTAAGGATGCTGTCTCGATAATCTGGCGAATTTCTTTCGTGTCAATTTCCCCCTCATAAATAATTTCAATTTCGTCTTCATAGTGAAATACGATCGCACCGCCAATAACTTGAAGTGTGTTGACAATATCGACGAGTATAGTCTCTTTCAACTCGCGGAAGCTGGAAATTGAACCCAGGTTCTTGGAAATCTTTTTCAGCGCTGTTTGCAGAATATGTTTTCTAGGAAACAAAAACGGTTCAAGCCGCGTTGTCATGTATTCGGTTGTGTAGAGTACTGTTGTTACAAGGATCATCCCACCGAAAAGAATAAACAGAATTTGCTTTTCATCCACTTCATCCTGAAACAAGAAAACATACGTTCCAGTAAACAAACTAACTGGGATACTAGCAATTAAACCAGAAAATAAAAAGCGACGTACAATTAGCCCTATATCATACAACTGATCGGAAGCGATTAAATAAGCAAATGAGATAGGAAACAGCAGTAGAATCCCGCTTGTGTACACAGCGTCAACGATCCAGTGTCCAACAATTAATTCAGGGAGAAAGGAAAGACAAATGATTGGTAAAAAAGAGAGAATCAACGACAACCACACGCTTTTGACAATGCTAGAGACATATGATTGTTGTTTGCGTATTTTAACGTATAAGATCGTTAAAACTAGCATATTGAGTAAAAAACCGACTACGAAAAATCCTAAAGTAGTTGAAGCACTATATTTATAAACTGGATAAGCCGTAGGCGGGTAAAAGTACAGGCATCTTATTAAAAAACCGACAAGTTCCAATGAGTACCAATACTTCAAAGTACTTGATGGTAATTCCAAATTGCTTTTTTCCTTGAAAAAGACCACAAGAAAGTGAAAAAAGACAATCGGCAAAAGCGTCATAAAGCTTGTGATCAGAAGCTTGCCGACAGCCTCTCCTCTGATTGAGACACCCTCACTCATAAAGATTATGGCACCGGTCAGAAATACAGTCGCCAGTAGCATAGCTGACGGAGAATAGCGCAATTTTGTAAATATCAACACGGCCATGAACAAACATACGAACTCTTCAATTAATGTAATCATATCGAATAAGGTTGTTTTTCTCGTATTAATCTCGACTTTATGATCGTGCCCGTTTCTTGATATCAGCAAGGTATGCGCTTGTTCAATCGTTCGCCATTTTAGAATATGTAGGAAATTACCAGGAAGCTGTCCGTCTACTTGCTGGATGACATCTCCAATCTGGAGATCAAGACTGGCGCCGGCGCCTTTTTTATCCATTGCATCGATCACCCACTGCTGCTGTTGATCCAATTTTAGGAATATTCCAATATAAGGGTGATTGAAGATAATAAATGCACACCAAATCTGTAGTACAACAAAAATTGACACACACAATCCGACAACATATTTTTTGCTAATCTTCATCGCAAGCCTCCAATATATTTGTTATACTAATATAGCAGTCCAAATTGCCCGTTTTGGGAAGGGAGTTGCTTATATGCCTGTTATCCAGATACCCAAGCAATTGAAGCATTCCGTTCACCTGTTGAAAGGTGTCGAATTACGCAATGACGAAACCCCTTTCTTCAATTCGGAGACGTTAATCGAAGTAGAATTATCCTCTATGCGATGGACCTTTCTCTCCCCTGTACATACCAGGAAAAAGGAACTATTGGAACCGCAATGTTCCTGGGGGTAGTTCCCTAGTATTATTTTACCAAATTTAAAAAAGAATTGTAGATCTAGCCCCCAAGCTAATCATACAATTCTTTTTTTCATTTTCATACATCTTTCCTTACAAAATTTACATAAAAATGAAATAACATTTGCAAACTGACGCAATCAAATATGCGGTGACCTTGATCCGACTAAACATTATGATAATACATATAGAATATGGAAAAAATATGCAGCATTATTATCGTAACCTTAAGGGGGTTGAGAGAGATGAGAGATAAAATCATGAGCCGATGGAGTACCTATGCCCCATTTTATGTCGAACTCACTGATAAAAAAATTGTCGACATCGTCATTACCCATCATGCACATAGCCGATGGAGCAGTCGGGTAACAAGCAACAAAACGGAAATTGAGGATATATGCCTATTTTTATGGGATAAACTTAAGAGGGGGAAGATCGCGTCTTATTATCGCAAAGAGGAGGAAGTTTTTGTCGTAGATGATGATCTGCTAATGGTTGTGCAGTTTGCTCAAGATGAGAGAATAACGGATATCGCAGGCAACCCTTTACATAAAATGATTGTCATTACTTTCCTTGGCTGCATGTCAGAAACTATGGAATTACGAGACTTAAAAAGATATTATTCGTGGCTCCGTCACTCCAGAAGAATGACGTTAATTAAAAATAGCAGAAAGAAAAGATAGGATGATTGAGAAGAAGCGGTGGGAATCACTTAGCGATAAAATGCTATTAGTAGCTTATTGGGAATCGGTAAATCTTCTGCTTGATCAAGAATTTATAGAAATGCTTTTTCAGGAGATCCTGAAACGGAAACTGAATATCGATGATGGAAGACATTCAAAAAAACAAACCCCTCAGAATTTTTTCTGAAGGGTTTGTCCATAGATTGCGGTCAAGAGGACTCGAACCTTCACGGGGGGTTCGCCCACACGGATGCTTTATTTATTACGATTGAAAATACGCCGATCCAGCCTCGCTCTGAACAGGAGCTTATTCGCGATTACAGTGAATAACATCAGAAATACAACCCTGTCGAGCATGTGTTGCCCGCGGAAATGACAATTTAAAAATGGGCTGCTGCTAAGAAGAGTTTCTACTTAGAGGCAGCCCTTTCGACTAAATAGGTCTCGATGGTTTCCACCAAATGCTCTGTGATTTCTGACCAACCATTTTCTTCCCGCCACAGATCCAACTTGACTAGAGAATGTATGGCGCTCTGTTTCCAAGTAATCCTCATTGCCGATTGCGCCGCGCTAACTGTTCCAGCACTTCTTCTTTAGAAAAAGACGGATTATCAGCATTCATTGCATCAAGCAATAACATTTCTTCTTCTGGATCATTGACTTCGTAATTCCCTGACTGGCTAACCTCATCAACTTCAAAAAGCATATATTTCCTGCTTCCAATCTGGATATAGGTCTCGCCGCTTATAATGGCATCTGAAAGTTCTTCATTGTTTAGTTTGAGAAGTTTCATTCGTGTTTCCTCCTCATCTCGGATACGGCATATCACATTACCAATCGTCAATTCGGATTGTTTCACCATCGACTCCTGTCGCTGGAACTCCAGAAGTTTTGTGTCAGGAACTGGATGGCCCAAAAGCGTTGAATACTTATAAACGAAAGCAACTGATATTGGTCAAAGCCCCGCAACTCCTTGAAATACCGATATCCAGTCTCAAAATGAAGAACTCAATAAGAAAAAAGAAGGATCCACTCAGTAGGCTAAGTGGACCTTTTCCCTTCTAATACCTCGACAACGCGTCTGCTTCTGATCTTTACGTTTGACTTTATTTAGAGTAAATGAATATTGTTCGTAACAAATATAAAATGCTAATTAACATAAATAAGAAACATACTATTGCGTTACGTTTATTACTTTTCATTTCCAAAAATCCATAAGAGCCAAGGAGTATAGAGTATCCCAAAGTTGTTAATATTATTGTGATAGGCGTATTATTGTACAGACTAACTATGGAAATGCATAGAACAAAAACAATGACAATGTAAAACCAAAGAGGTTTTTTCAATTTTTCCCTCCTTTATCCAAAGTAAAAATCACTCCGTTAGATTCTATACCTTTCTATTACATAATTCAATTACTTTTAAGTTAAGAATCAAAGGGACATTGGAATATACACCCAATGCCCCAATCTTGAGAAATTACTGAACTGTTACACTGTAAATTTGTGCCCAACTTGGAGCACCTAATGCAGAAATGATATTCCCTCTTCCGTTTGCATTTCCTAACCAACAAGCTGCCGACCACACCCCAACGACAGATCCAGTAAGCCCTCCCACAGGAAGAGTTATAATATCAATAACTGGTACTGCGGCAGATATTGCTGTCCCAGCAAGAATTTTAGCTGCTAGATAACCAAATTCTGCTGCGGCAATGCCTGATTCACTAGCATTAATGTATTTTTCAAACCCGTACCAATGCCAAACGTACTTACTCTCATTTCCTACATTAGCCGAGAGCGAGAAAACTTTAGAACCAGAGGCACTTTCGCTTGTACTGATCTGAGTTGAAGCAAGTTCTTTATTCCTAATTTTTCCATTAACTTGCTCCATACCATTTTTGATCTGTTGTAAAACATTTTTATCAATTGATCTGTCAGAATTAACATCGGATTTAATAGAAAAAGTCCCGTCATTGTTTCTTACTAAATACTTGCTTTCAATTAATTTAATTTGATCAGATACAGCATTAGCAGCCGTAGTTACTTTTGAGGCAGTTGCAACCTGAGTCGGGCTTTTAGTCTCTGAGCTTGCAAAAGCACTAATTGGTGCTAAAGCTGATACAAATGTACATGCAATTGTTAATACAGTTAAAATTTTTTTCATCTGATTGTTCTCCTTTTTAGGAAATAGTAAAATTTCCTTTATTTATAATATTTAATATATTATGATATAAAAATATCAATAATTAACATTTTTATCAAATATATAAAAATTGTTTTATATTGTAAATAATTCTTGATAAATTACTTGAGTATTGCGATTTCCAACATACATCCGGAAAAAGGTCAGACTTGTAGTAGGAATTGGGATTCTGTTTTTAGGCAGGTAGCTTGAGATGTTTGAGAACGTCGAATAACTGCTTCTTCTCTAAGGCTTGCTGATATACGTAGAGGGCGATGACATGGAACCCCTTGCGGTTGTGACCTTCTTGCTAGTGTACCAACTATCTATCAGAACGTAGACCTGTTCGTCTTGCGAAGTCGGGAATGCTTCAATCATCAAAAGTTGGTGACATTGCTAAGGTGGCGATCTCCTCGGGCAGCTTATTGAATTTATATTATATTTTTACGTCCAGCGCAAAGAATGATGCCGTGAAGAGGGTAAACGGATGACCAAGTTGCGGTTTAGAAAATTCGAGTTTCAAAGCTAAAATGAACTTGAAGATTGGCATGTAGAGGGATACCATAAGAGCGTGAAATATCCTTTATATGGAAATTATATTGTCGTAACTGTCAATTTCTACACAAAGGTTCGATGTCCTTCTTATTTGTAAATCCACGACAAAGGTTCTAACAATATTACTTTAACTCAGTCAATTCGACAGCGTAATTTTTGCAATACTCAAGTAAAGGAAATAAATGTGAGATGTAGAACATACACAACAGAAAAGTTTTGTTTTGGTTATCTTTGAGGGGGAACATTATCCTGTCATGACTATTAATAAGAAAAGTTCAAGATCGATACTAATTGATAATGAATCGTACAGCTGGACGATTTCTCCAGATAGTGGTTATATTGTTTTTGTTGCTGAACATGCACAAATAAAAGGAAGTAGAATAGAAGTTTATATTACATCTGATCTGAATTCATATTGGACTAACTTTCCGAACGTAAATGAAATGAATATAAAAATTATTAAACCACATGATGCTAAAAAAATTATTAATCAGGCATTAATTAAAGGATGGGATCCAAAGGCAAAAGGCAAACCTATGGTATTTGATTTGGAGGGTGAAGTTATTATTAAAAGATCTGCATCTGTATTATAGATGTCACACTAAAACTTATTTTACCAAGACTGTTATGCATACGACTAATACAGTGTTGAAACAAAAAAATTGGGGACGAAATTCTTCAAACCGTCCCCAACTTCATCAAATTTATTACTACTGAAAAGTCGAAAACCCTTATAAATCAAGGCTTTTCCGGACTATAACAGGCCCCTTCAAAAGCACTTTCTCTCTTCTTGAGGGGTGGCGCAGGCATGAGGGTTCAAATCCCTCAGACCGCATCCCAAGAATGAGGCTACCCTCAAAGCCAACTTATGATTTTTTATGCCCCACCTAGAGTTGAATTTTGCTTTTAAAAAAGAACCTCATCCCACCTAGCAGTGGATTTCGAGGTTCTTCGCTTAATATTTCAGTCGTTCCCATTTCATACGAACACTTTTGGGACAGCCCCTATCCGTGGATGCGGTCAAAAAGACTCGAACCTCCACG
>NZ_JBFNXH010000008.1:0-232464 GCF_040812395.1 Paenibacillus tabacirhizosphaerae
TAAACACGGCAGACTGTAAATCTGCTCTCTCCGAGTTCGGTGGTTCGAATCCATCAGCCTCCATTTCTTACCTTTTTTTAGGGGCATAGTTTAAAGGTAGAACAAAGGTCTCCAAAACCTTTGGTGTGGGTTCAATTCCTGCTGCCCCTGCCAATTAAATAGTTGTGGCGGTCGTGGCGAAGGGGTTAACGCACTGGTTTGTGGATCCAGCATTCGCGGGTTCAAGTCCCGTCGTCCGCCCATTATTTTCAAACATCTTGTTGGGGATTAGCCAAGCGGTAAGGCAACGGACTTTGACTCCGTCATGCCAAGGTTCAAATCCTTGATCCCCAGTTTTATATGCGGAAGTGGCTCAGGGGTAGAGCATCGCCTTGCCAAGGCGAGGGTCGCGGGTTCGAATCCCGTCTTCCGCTCCATTTTTACTAAGGCGCCATAGCCAAGTGGTAAGGCAGAGCTCTGCAAAAGCTTTACCCCCAGTTCGAGTCTGGGTGGCGCCTCCACAAACAAGCCGGAGTGGCGGAATCGGCAGACGCACAGGACTTAAAATCCTGCGGTAGGTGACTACCGTACCAGTTCAAGTCTGGTCTTCGGCACCATTTTTACAAAATTTCATATGCCGGCATGGCGGAATGGCAGACGCGCTCGACTCAAAATCGAGTCCGAAAGGGTGGAGGTTCGAGTCCTCTTGCCGGTATTACGAAAAGAAAAGACCTATGAAATGTTATATTTCATAGGTCTTTTCTTTTTCCTACGTATATATTCATACTTTTATTATTCAATTGAAACATTCATCTTGACGTTGTTAACATACAAGGTTACCCTAAAGGGACAATTCTTAATTTGTTAAAAAAGGGTGAGGTATCTTTTGAATTGGCGTAAATCTTTAACCTTTAAATTTGTTGCCGGGTTCGTCATTATAATATCTCCACTGATTATCTTTTTATTATATAACAATTTATATGCGATTAGTGTTGTTCGTGAGAAAGTGTCAGGAGCTAATCGTAACTTTCTAGCTGACTATGTCAAGCAAGTGGATAAGCAAATGAAAGAGACGAACAACTATTTGAATATGGTGAATGAACGGGAACCTGATGTGAATTTGCTGCATTTTATGGAATACGGTACGGATGATTATATGTTGACGAAGCAAAAAATATTTACAAGATTCCAGGTCGATTTGGGCTACTTCCAAGTGATTGATACGATTTTCTTGTATAATATCAAGGACAAGGATATCGTATTGAATACACGATCTGATTACTATTTGAATGAAAAGGTGATTGCCGATTATATTGAAGCTCATCCGAATGATGGGACACAAGCGATTGGATCCTGGCAATTAATTAAGGTTGGCGATGAAACCGCATTCATAAAATTAATTAGAAACAATAATCTAGTCGTAGGGTGTTGGATCAAAGCGAATACCGTGGCGGAACCATTAGCGGTTTTGGATGTTGATAATGGTGGTGGGGCAGCTCTCATGACTTACGAGGGGAATGCCGCGTCTAAAACGAGTCTGACTGCATCGCAAATATCTATGGTGTCGCATTTGCCAGAGCGGTCAGAGGATCCATTTCAAACGGTAACGGATTCGACAAATAATAGTTCTTATCTTGTTGTTGATATTCCCTCGACAATGGTCCCTATCAAATATGTAGTGCTTTTACCCGAAGCCAATATGCTTAAGAATCTGCCTTTTTTTCGTTTGGCCATCTATGTCATTCCATTGGGCGGTTTGCTTATATTATTCTTTTATTTCATTTTCGTCCGCAAGGTTCTCCTTACTCCGATGAAGAAATTGATTCGAGGCATGCAGAGTATTACACGAGGGGATCTGGATGTTAGACTCTTAGGAGATAATACGACGGAGTTTGCTTTTGTTATTCGAACGTTTAATAATATGGCAGGTGAAATCAGCAATCTGAAAATAGACGTTTACGAGCAGCAGCTGTTAACGAAAGAAGCCGAATTTAAACATTTGCAGGTACAAATTAAACCTCATTTCTATTTAAATTCATTGAACATTATTACTAGTCTTGCTGCAACGAAACAGTATGATCTTATTCAAAAAATGGCCAGATACTTGGCTGAGTATTTCAGATTCAATATTTCAACGTCCCAACGGACGGTAACTTTGAATGCAGAGCTCAATCATATTCGTAATTATCTAGAAATCCAAAAGCTTCGCTTCCCGGGCAAACTGACCTATGATATTCATATTTCTGATCAATTGGCCGAGTGCTCCATCTTACCGCTCACGATCCAAACATTAGTTGAAAATTCAATTATACATGGTTTTATGAATCGCCGTGAGCTTTTCGTGATTGAAATTGAAGTTCATGAAGAGATGATGGCAAGAGCAGGCGACTATGGAAAAATCGTTTGGGTGCAAGTGAAGGACAATGGAGTTGGGTTCGCCCCTGAGATGTTGAATAAGCTGCAGAGCGGCAAATTTAATGAAAAATCCAGTGATGGACACTTGGGCCTTCACAATGTTCTTTTACGATTGCAAATGCGTTATGGGGATCAGGCAAAATTATTGTTCAGTAATGGGGAAACGGGCGGTGCAATTGTGACAATCGGTATTCCCGCAATATATGTGGAAGAAGAGGTTGATGAGAACGATGACCTATAATTTATTGGTTGTAGACGATGAGTTCTACGCCGTACAGGGTGTCACTCAAGGTATAGATTGGACAGAGCTGGGGATAGAGCAGGTATACGAGGCTTTTGATGCGGAGGAGGCGAAAGAAAGATTCTCTCAATCGCAAATTGATGTAATGATTTGTGATATAGAAATGCCGAATACGAACGGTCTTGAATTGATTAAATGGGTGAAAGTCAATTCACCAGGGACAGAGACGATCTTTCTCACCGGCCATGCAGATTTTACATATACACGAACTGCGTTGCAATCGGGTTCATTCGATTATATGTTGAAGCCATTCGACTACGATGAGCTTAGGACGGTTGTGGCTCGAGCACTTGAGAAAATTGTAGAATCTCGCGAAGCGAAAAAGTTTAGTGAAGTCCATCAACGGTATTATTCGTTATTTCAGACGCATAAACCATTATTGGAAGAGAAATTTTGGCAGGATTTACTTGCGAGGCGCATACCGCCTTCCCGTTCGTCGCTAGAGTCGCTAATCGCTTCGTATGAGCTGAATTTTTCTTCAGAGAGTGATGTATTACCGGTGTTGATCTCTGTCGAACTGTGGAAAAAAGAGCTGAGCGCCCGGGATGAGGATATTATGGAGTATGCGCTCCGGAATGCGGCTGCTGAAGTGATTTTGGCCGAGGAAACGGGCGCAGTTCTGCAAGATCGTGGCGGGAATAACCTTGTATTATTTTATGTGCAGCGGGATCGTCCGTTGGATATGCAGGGGCTCATTTCACGTTGCGAACGCTATATTCAATTGTGTAATCAGTATTTTTATTGTAATTTGAGCTGTTATATCGGTGAAGCGGCGGAGTTTGGCGGTTTTCTGGAAATGTATGTCCATTTACTGGAAACCGAGAGGAACAACGTGACGCAGACGAACAGGGTGATCCCATTCGGTATGCAGCGGGAAGCATCAGGACAACCACTTTCCATTCCTTGGGTATCCGGTATTTCCGTATTGTTCGATCTCGGCAGTAAGGAAGATGTTGTGAATAAGTTGGATGAGATTTTTGCGATGCTGGAGGCTGAACCAAGCCTAACGATCGAAACGCTGGAATCTTCTTATCATGCACTGGTGCATATGATATTTCAAGTGTTTCATAAACGGGGCTTTACAATACAAGATGTGTTCCCAGCTCGTGATTTATCAGACAGCGCATCGGTTACACGTTCCTTGCTGCAATTCAAAGCTTGGTGTTATCGCGTTGTATTAGGCTGCATTGATTATGTAATCGTCAAAGAAAAGGGAGAAGCATCAGTCATACAAAAAATCTCTTCCTATATTGACGACCATTTACGTGAAGATATTACGCGTGAGCAGATCGCGGATTACGTCCATTTTAATCCAGCCTATTTGTCCCGGTTATTCAAAAAAGAAACGGGTACGTCCTTAACCGATTACATGTTGGTTAGACGTATCGATAAGTCAAAGGATTTGCTAGCTTCGTCCCAGATCAAAATAGGAGATATTGCGGATATGGTAGGGTACGGTAATATTCCATATTTCACAAAAATGTTCAAAAAATCGACGGGACGTACGCCTAGAGAGTATCGAAAAGAACAGCAGCGTGGTTCATAATGTAAGAGCCGTTCCGACAGGAGCGGCTCTTTTTATTGCGCAGGATGGATGCAATGTAGATAAAAAGTAACAAAAGTAGAAGAAATGAGGTCACAATAAGCTATAGAGCGCAAAGGTAAGGCATCCTATAATGAGGATATAAAAGAGAAAAAGAAAAAGAGAAGAAATCGGAGCAGATTGGAGGAAGATCAATGAGCAGCGCAGATACGCAGCAGTTACCTGCACAAATTCGCGATCAATTAACCGTTAGGCCCAAAAAAAAGGTGAGCTATTTTTGGCAGAAGAAAGCGTTGTATTTTATGCTGATACCAGGGGTTCTTTATTTATTACTGAATAACTACCTTCCTATGTTCGGTATCATTATTGCATTTAAAAAAATCAATTACACGGATGGCATCTTCGGTAGTCCATGGTCAGGGTTCGATAATTTCAAATATTTATTCGCAACCTCAGACGCATGGCTAATTACCCGGAACACGCTGCTCTATAATGCGGTGTTCATCGTATTAAATCTTGTTTTCGGGGTAGCAATCGCTATTCTGTTAAATGAAGTAAAACAAAAGCTATTATCGAAGTTTTACCAGTCAGTTGTATTTTTACCATACTTTCTATCCATGGTTGTTGTGGGCTATGTTGTACTCGGGTTCCTTAGTATAGAGACCGGATTTATTAATAAATCGATTCTGGAGCCTCTCGGGCTGGAAGGAATCGATTGGTATTCGGAGTCCAGCTATTGGACGATGATTCTTCCGATTGTAAATACGTGGAAATATGTTGGCTACTCATCCGTTATTTACTTGGCGGCTATCGTCGGCTTCGATCAAGAATTGTATGAAGCAGCGACACTTGATGGCGCAAGTAAAATGCAGCAGTTCCGGTATATTACGATTCCGCTTCTGACACCGCTTATCATTATTACCACGCTGCTTGCCATAGGACGGATTTTCTACTCGGACTTTGGACTTTTCTATCAGGTTCCGTTGAATTCAGGTCCGTTATTCCCTACTACAAATGTTATTGACACCTATGTGTATCGGACTTTCCTTATCAATGGAGATATCGGGATGTCGTCTGCAGCTGGTTTATATCAAGCGGTTGTAGGATTTATTCTAATCCTTGCCAGCAATATTGTCGTGAGAAGGGTAAGTAAAGAAAATGCATTGTTCTAATTCGGAAAGTGGTACGAAGTCAGAATCTTTGGAGGTTAAAAGATGTCAAATACATCTGTATTGAATAAAAAGGTAACTGGACTCGATGTATTCGTCCATATCCTCTTTATTGTCATAGCCATTCTATGTATTGCTCCGCTAATTCTAGTTATTTCGGTCTCGTTTTCAGATGAAACGTCGATTATAGCAAATGGGTTCAAATTTTTCCCTGAACAGTTTAGTTTGAAGGCTTACGATATTTTGTTCAAGGACTTGAGTCAGATCATTCGTTCCTACGGGATATCGCTATTTGTAACGGTTGTTGGCTCCGCGCTTAGTTTGATCCTGATTGCTCTCTATGCGTATCCGCTATCGAGGGAGGACCTGAAGTATCGTAATGCTTTCGCCTTCTTTATCTTCTTTACAATGCTCTTCAATGGCGGTCTTGTTCCTTGGTATCTGGTGTATGTAAATATTCTGCATTTGAAAAATACCGTATGGTCGCTTATCTTGCCGTTATTAATGACACCCTTCTTCGTAATCGTGATGCGGACCTTTTTCTCTACAACAATTCCAACCGCATTGCTGGAATCTGCTAAAATTGACGGAGCTAGCGAATTGAAAACATTTATAAGAATTGTTCTTCCACTCTCGTTGCCTGTCCTTGGTACAGTTGCATTGTTTAACACGGTAAACTACTGGAATGATTGGTTCCTCAGCTTGGTGTTCATATCTGATAGCCATAACATTAGCTTACAATATTTGATGTATAAGACTTTGTTGAACATTCAGTACATTACCTCGAACTCGGCCGTTCTAAACGGGATTTCAAGCGGAGGCGGTCAAATCGACTTGCCATCCAGAACGCTTCAAATGGCAATGGCAGTCGTGGGAATTGGACCTGTCGTGGTCGCCTATCCGTTCTTTCAACGGTACTTCGTAAGAGGGCTCACGATTGGCGCAGTAAAAGGCTAGCCCCGGGTTTTTCCCGGTTTTCATACAGGTTAGTACTAAAAATTATAAACAATTTTTGAGGAGGGTTTTACATGAAGAAAGGCAACAAAACGCTGTTAACCACGTTATCTGGGATGATGGCCGTTAGTATGGTTCTAGCAGGTTGTGCAAAATCAAACGAAACAACGGCTTCGCCAGCAGCAACTGCGGCTGCTACAGCTGCGGCAACCACTGCACCGACAGCTAGCGGTAAAACAGAGCTTGTAACGCTTTACTATCCGGGTGCGGAGCAAAAAGATGTGAAATCCGTTGAGGAAGAAGCCAATAAATATTTGAAAGACAAATTAAATGCAACGATCAAAATTAATGCAATCGATTTTGGTCAATGGAATGATAAACTAAACCTGATGATCGCTTCCGGCGAAGAAGCAGATATCATTTTCACAGCTGCATGGCAAAATTACACAGTTAACGTTGCCAAAGGCGCATTCCTGCCGCTTAACGATTTGTTAACTAAAAATGGTCCTGATATTATTAAGAATTTGGATCCTGCTTTCCTGGAAGGTTCCAAAATTAATGGCAAAAACTACGGCATACCGACAAATAAAGAGCTGGCAGCCACACGCGGTGTTCTCTTACGTAAAGATCTTGTAGATAAATATAAAATTGATCTTTCAACGATCAAAACTTGGAAAGACCTTGAGCCAGCTCTGAAAACAATTAAAGAAAATGAGCCGGGAATTACCCCATGGTTTATCGCTAATCAAGGTAATGGCGGCAGCAGCGGTATTTTGGATAACCTTGACTGGGATTATCTGGGCGATGCTTCGGTACCAGGTGTCATTTCTAAAACTGGAAAAGATACAAAAGTGTTAAATGCTCTGGAAACGCCAGAATACAAAGAAGCAGCTAAGCTAGTTCGTGCTTACTACAAAGCTGGCTATATCAATAAAGATGCAGCAACAACGACTGTATTCCCTAAAGATCAAGCTAAAGCAGGTAAAGTGTTCATGTGGACAGACGGCTTGAAGCCTGGTAAAGACGCAGAAACAGAAGGTTATGTTGGCTCGAAATTGACGCAAATTGATTTGACTGCACCAACGATTTCGACAGGCGATGCATCCGGTGCGATGCTGGCTATTTCCAAAACGTCCAAACATCCTGACCTCGCTATGAAAGTGATTAACCTACTGCACTCCGACAAAACGTTCAATAACTTGATTAACTTCGGTATTGAAGGCAAGCACTATGTGAAAAAATCAGAGAATATTATTGAACTGCCAGCAGGTAAAACGGCTCAAGACACAGGCTACAACCCAGGCGCACAATGGGAATTAGGCAACCAATTCCTTAACTATCTCTGGACGAATGAAGATCCAAACAAATGGCAAAAATTCAAAGACTTTAACGCTAAAGGCGTAAAATCCCCTGCGCTGGGCTTTGCTTTCAACAGTGAGCCAGTTAAAAATGAAATTGCTGCTTGCGCGAACATCGGCAACCAATATGGACCGGCGCTTTCCGCAGGAACGGTTGATCCGGATGAAGTGATTCCTAAATATCTTGAAAAATTGAAAGCAGCAGGCGTTGACAAAATCATAGCTGAAAAACAAAAACAATTGGATGCTTTCTTAGCAGCAAACAAAAAGTAAGGATTTCGTTGCAAAAGAGTTGGGGCCCTTCGCTCCAGCTCTTTTGTGTGATTATCGTAGAACAAGATTCGAAAGGGGCAACTAAGATGTCAACCGTACAATTTCCTTCAGATTTCAAGTGGGGGGCAGCCACTGCGTCATATCAAGTAGAAGGCGCCTATAAAGAGGACGGCAGAGGGCTGTCCATCTGGGATACCTTCTCCCGCATACCGGGCAAAGTATCGAATGGGGATAATGGAGATGTCGCTTGCGACAGTTACCATCGTTATGAAGAAGATATTCAAATGATGAAGGATCTCGGTATCACGGAGTATCGCTTCTCGATGGCATGGCCGCGTATCGTCCCCGATGGCAGTGGGGAGATCAATGCAAAAGGTCTTGATTTCTATCATCGTTTTGTAGATGAATTGCTTAGAAACGGAATTAAACCGGTCTGCACATTGTATCACTGGGATTTGCCGCAAGCTTTGCAGGATAAAGGTGGATGGGCGAATCGAGCAACCATTGATGCTTTCGTTCGGTATGCTGAGATTGCGTTCAAAGAATTTCATGGAAAGATCAAGGATTGGATTACCTTAAATGAGCCATGGTGCATCTCCTTTTTATCCAATTATTTAGGCTTGCATGCGCCAGGCTTCAAAGATCTTCAACTTGCTGTCGATATCTCACATCACTTATTGGTCGCACATGGCAGGACTGTCCGGAGATTCCGTGAGCTTGGTTTCGGTGGAACGATTGGGTATGCGCCGAATGTGACATGGATTGAGCCTTACAGCCCGCTTGATGAAGATGTGCAAGCAAGCAGGAGAGCGACCGGCTGGTTCACGGACTGGTTTTTCGAGCCAGTATTCAAGGGAACCTATCCGGAGTATCTGGTACAGTGGTTCAAAAGCAAAGGAGCCGAACTTCACTTAGAACCAGGCGATTTAGCTGAAATTCATCAGCCGATTGATTTTCTAGGCATCAACTACTACACAGGCAATGTCGGCCGGAATAAAGAAGGCGAAGGTCTCTTTGATTGTGAGGATATCGACATGGGTTATGAGCGAACTGATATCGACTGGCCTATTTATTCAGACGGCTTCTACAATGTATTGCTGTATCTGCAAAATACTTACGGCAACACGCCAATCTACATAACGGAGAACGGCGCTTGCTATAATGACGAACCGGTAGAAGGCAGGGTTCGGGATGATAGGCGGATTGCTTATTTGAGCAAGCATTTGACGCAGTTGAATCGCGTTATAGCTGCAGGTGTCCCGGTGAAGGGCTATTTCGTATGGTCGTTGATGGATAATTTCGAGTGGGCGGAGGGCTACAGTAAAAGATTCGGGATTGTCCACGTGGATTACCGGACATTGAAGCGCACGAAGAAAGATAGTTTCTACTGGTATCAGAAGGCAGCCACAAACGGTTGGTTTACGATTTAATGGAGATGTAAAAGGAGCTGGGTTCGAGTTGAACCCCAGCTCCTTTATTTTTGGCTATGCGCTTCACAGCTTTGTAATTACCAAGCAAACATAGTCATGGTTATGATAACAAGCAGAATAAACAGCACGAGAACAGCCGCGGAAGAAGTATGTCCATGGCCATATCCAACAGCACCAGTAGCAACACCCATTTCATGTCACCCCCCATCTCCCTAGGATGCTCTCTGTCGAATCGGATGAGAGACTGTATATCCTATGGGGCGGATGTGCATTTTGCTTGGGTTTTTCGCCTATATGGTTTTGAAAAATAACGGATTAGGCATATGCCTTTTTTTATGAAAATGCCAGATGTATTGAACATGAGGCAGCAGCCCTCCATATGGTAGAAAAGAGGTTATTTTGCCATTTGGAGGTGCAGGGACTATCGAGTACTTAGATATGTTGGCTAAGCTTGGGGTGGGGAATGCGCATCCCGGAGGATTCGGGGAGACAATCGAACAGCTGCGAAAATATCCGATTGCAAAAGGTCAGCGCGTCCTGGAAGTTGGCTGTGGCACGGGAAGAACGGCTTGCTATTTGGCGGAGCAAGGGCTGGATGTAACGGCTATCGATATTCGTCCGGAAATGATTGCGAAAGCTAAGATTCGGGCAGAAAAGTTGGGGATGCAGGTACGATTTATGGAAGGCGATGTGTGCCAGCTGCCTTGTGAGGCGAACAGCTTCGATGTCGTGATGGTCGAATCTGTAACTAACTTTGCCGACGCACAAAAAGCTGTAGCGGAATATTATAGAGTTTTGAAGCCTGGAGGAAAGCTCTATGACCGGGAAGTGATCCGAATTAAGGAGATGACACCGGTTATACATGGTGCCTTGTGCGGCTTCTATGGAGTTAACAAACTATTCAGCATAAATGAGTGGGCGAATCTGTTGGAGATCAGTGGGTTTACCCAAGTAGACTCCTCAGGCATACATCCTTTCCCTCAGACGATGTTCGAGGATCAAGTGCAGTATCCGGATCCCGTGCATCTATCCGATAAGCAATCGTTCCTGGATCCGCGTATTTGGCAAATTACGGCGGAGTACGATGAATTGGTGAACAAGTATCACGACTACTTGGGATATACGCTGATTTTGGGCACAAAGTAGCCGAACTGTCAGCAGGCAGGAATTTGCCCCCTCTATGGCGAACTTTTTGAGAAAGATTTATCATTGGGGGCTGCTTCTTGTGGACTTGATAGCACTAACTGAACGCATTCCGAACCGGAAGGCAAAAGAAATATATGAGTGGATTTGTCGTCAAACGAACGTATCCAAAACGGATTTGCTTGATCAGAGCGGCATGACGGTCAGTACGCTGACCCGGTTGTTAGATGAATTAGTAAGCCAAGGTCTCATCTTGGAATCTGGGTTTGGGGCGTCAACAGGCGGCCGCAGACCTATTTTGTATGAGAAAAATCCGCATTACGGCTATGTATTCGGTCTGGAGATATCAAGGACACTCTCTAAGCTTGTCTTGGTGGATCTAGGGATGAATAAGCTGGATGCGCGGAGTTGGAACATGAGCGCCGAGCTGACGCCAGAAGTTCTCATCAGCCTTATTACTGAGGAAGTTGAGCATATGCTCGCGGCGCACAAGCTGGATAAATCAGTGGTGCTAGGTCTAGGCATTGGTGCGGTTGGGCCCATAGACCGTTTATCAGGCATTATACTGGAGCCTGCCTACTTCCCGGCAAGTGGGTGGAAGAACATTGAAATCTGCAGGAGGCTCTCAGAAAGCATCGGGATTCCTGTTCTGCTTGATAATGGAGCCAACACGGCCGTCTTGGCGGAATCGTGGATTCAACGCACGCAGAGCTTCAAACATCTCCTATATATTCATGCGGGCATTGGCTTGCGTTCTTCCGTAGTGTCGGAAGGGAAAGTGCTCTATGGGGCTGTTGATATGGAAGGCTCCGTCGGTCAGATGATTATTCAGACTGACGGAGTGGCTCATAGGAATGTGTCCGGCAACTATGGAGCCTTAGAGTCATATGCCTCCCTATATGCCATTGAGAAAGCTGCGCGCTCAGCGCTAAAGCAAGGGAGAGCGACCCTATTGACGCATTTCGTCGATGATCCTGATCAATTGAAGTATTCGCATGTCTTAGAAGCGCTCAAAAAAAATGATCCCCTGGCTGTGGAGATCATTACGGAAGCTGCAACTTATTTTGGCATTGGATTGGCCAATTTGTTAAATATTTTGCACCCGGAGAAAGTCATTCTCGGAGGTCCGCTCATTGCGGGAGGCGACTTGTTTTTCCAGACGGCTACGCAGGTAGCAATTAGAAAGACATACTATTATCCAGCCTATCAGGTTGTATTCAGCAAAGGCCAACTAGGCGAAGAAGCGCTTGCGATCGGCGCGGCCGTGATGGTCATGGATCAATTAGTCAGGCAGTAACGTTACGGAGGAAATTCAAAAGTACCGTATTAAAGGCCTCGGGCTGCTCCTGTGGTGTCAAATGAGAGGCAGCCGGTATGACCTGGAAGTTGGCGCCTTTAATTCGGTCGGCCATTGCTTTCATCACATCGATCGGCGTAATCGGGTCTTGTTCGCCTGCGATTACGAGCGTCGGGATGGTGATCGAATCGAGCAGCTCGACAGAGTCGCCACGGAATGCCATCGCTAGGCTAGCGTGGACAAGCCCTTCCGGATGCATCGAGCCCATGATGCTGTTTAGCTCATCAACGAGCTGGGGTTGGCTTTGCCTAGTTGACTCCGTTAGCAGTTTCGGCAGCATCGCATCCCTTGCTGCTGCAGCGCCTTTCTCATAGAGGGAGGCGGCCATGTTCATCCGATTTTTGCGTCCTTCCTGTCCATCTGCCTCAGGACGTGTATTCGCAAGTACGAGCGCTGAAAACCGTTCGGGTGCTTTGCGCAGTAAAATAAATGCAATATAGCCTCCCATGGAGAAGCCGCCTAGAGTGGCTTTTTGTATGTTCAATTTATCCATAAGCGCTAAGATATCATCGGCATATTGGTCCAACGATACATTCGTCACTGGCACATCGGATTGCCCCATACCTCGCAAATCGGGGGTAATGACGCGAAAAGAGGGGGATAATGCTTGTACCTGCAGGTTCCACATCCGGTGATCCAGAGGGAAGCCATGCAGCAAAATAACAGGTGCCCCCTGACCCTGCTCTTCTACATATATATGTGTGTCGTTAATGTTCACTTTCATCTCATCCATCTCCTTCATTTTCCATTTTCTTAGTTTTCTTTATTTTACACCAATCCTATTCGGGTATCCAAAGTTATGTCATAACATTTTCATTATGGTTAACACATACTTCTCTAACAATTGTTTGGTATTCTCAAATTATCCCGAATCTTTACAATAAATTACATGACATAGAGATCAAGAAATGGGGTCATTTAGATGACAAAGAAGCCATGGTCCACGCAAGAATTAGATAAGTTGATTCGCCTTTCTGCCGAATGTCCGCCCGTCGTAATTGCCAGAGAATTATCCCGTCCGGTGACTTCAGTGCGCAAGAAAATGCGTGAAATCGGCGTGAGTTATGTAAGCGGTGAACAATGGAAAAAGCGACAAGTGCAGTACCTCATTTCTGATGAAGGCGGATCTTATCATAACTTAACGTTATCATCTAAAGAAAATGAGTTTGATTCTCCTGTTTTGGATGAGTTCTGGGCCACGTTGGTCACCATGGCTAGAGTAGCAAAAAAGAGAGGAAAGCGCGTGGATGTGCTTTCTTTCATTGATACGTACCGTAAAATTAGAATTGGCGGGTAACAACTTGTCAATAGGATAAAAGGTGAAATCTCATGTAAAGAGATTTTACCTTTTTCTTTTAAGAGGTTCCCCCTACAATGAGTAGAGATTAACAACAGGGGGATACCACATGACCAGAATTCCAATTATATCTCTAATTCTTAAGTATGATACAGCGATTTGGGTCAGAGTCATTGGCACAATTCTAACCTCGTTAGCCGGATTTATGATGAGGCCTTATCTGGTGTACTATTTGTACGATAAGCTGGATGGCTCCATTTTATTATCTATGCTATTAGTAGGTTTGCAACCTCTCTGCGGGATTTTCGTGAATATGTATGCGGGCGGCTTAAGCGACCGCTACGGGCGTAAGCCCTTATTGCTTGCGGCTTTAATCATTCAGGCCTGCGCGATAGGCGGATACATATTCGCTAATAATGTTTGGGAGTTCGCGGTAATTTCCATTATCAATGGGATTGGGCATGCCATGTTTGGACCGGCTGCAAATGCACAAATTTCAGATGTTGTTCCTCAGGAGAAGCGGGCAGAAGTGTTTGCGCTGCTGCATACCGCACTCAATATGGGCTCTGCGTTTGGACCGCTTATCGGGCTTTTGCTATTTACTTGGAATCCGACAATCATTTTCTTGACTTGTTCGGTTGCACTATTTGCTTATGCGTTGCTTGTGTTTATGAAGGTTCCGGAAACAATGCCGGAGAAGAGTGCCGAACAGAAGGCTGCTTCGAGACAAAAGCAGAAAATCAAATGGATGGATCACAAGCCGTTGTTATGGATCACCCTGCTGGGAGTGCCGGTTTCGATGTTGTACGCGCAGACGGAATCAACGTTCCCCCTTCACCTGCAAAACCATTTTGAGAATTATAAAACCGTGTTTGCTTCCATCGTGACGTTCAATGGTCTTATTGTCATCGCCCTTCAGCTATGGATTGCCAAGCGAACGGAACATGTTTCGGCTTTTATCGTTATCGCGGTGTCTTACCTGTTATTCGCCATTGTTGCGCTAGGTTATGGACTTGTTCCTGCCTTTGCCATTCTTCTTTTTGTTGAATTTTTATTTACCATTGGTGAAATGTTGTATGGCCCACATATTCAAAAAGTGATCTCGATTATTGCGCCGGAGGAACAAAGAGGCTGGTATTTCTCTGTGCACGGGATGAACTGGCAAGTGTCGCGCGCAGTCGGACCCGTGCTAGGCGGGCTTATTTTCAGCCATTTCGGCGGTAACATCATGTTCGCAGCCTTAAGCGTGATCATTGTCATCGCAGGCGTTGCACAGACGATATACATCCGTAATTTGCACAAGAAGAAAGCCGTGTCTAGTGTAGATGTGACTTTGCAAACATAGTGATAAGGCTCCTCCATAAATCGGGGGAGCTTTCTGTTTTGACATACATCCGTAAGCTTCAGCCTCGAATTCTGCGGTATACTAAGTCCAAAGCTAAAACGGAATTGAATTTGTAAAATTGTAAGCTTCTTTTAAGGTTTATGCGTTATGCTTATAAAAAAAGCGTGATTGAAGAAGGAAGTGGCGAGGGTGGATTCAAAAAGAGGCTGGTTAAAGCAATCTTTTGGCAAACGATTGGCAAGCATTCATAGCTGGAATGCTTGGATTCTGCTGCTTTTGACGGTTACCGGTCTTGTACTTAGCCTAGGTGCAATCCGGGGAGATTTGGGAGCTTTCCGTGTGACCCTCAAGCAGCTCCACATTTATCTTGGCGTCGCTTCGCTCTTGCTTCTTGTATTATATGCACCGATGCTGCGCAAGCACTGGCGCCAGATTCGCACGCGCACCAATCAACGCGCGAATTTGGTGTTCGTGCTCGCACTGCTGATCGGTTGGGGCGCGTCTGGAGTGATCTTGTGGCAGTTCCGCCATCTGCCGCCGCTCTGGAATAATACAGCACTCCTCATCCATGATATTCTGACCTGGGTCGGAGTGCCGTATGCCCTGTACCACGCCATCTCGCGCAGCCGATGGCTGAAGCGCCAACAGCGGCCCCAGCAAGCCGCTGTAGCCCCAAGTCCGCCCGCTGCGCAGGCGGTCGAACCCATAGCCGCCGCCAGCTTCGCAGAGGCGGCGGAGCCCAGCCGCGCGGCGTCAGACGCCGCGGCAGCGCGCTCGGCAGCGCAGGCGGTTATCGCCGCGCTGAAGGCATCGTCGATCGCACGCGCATCGTTCCTGCGGCTTGCCGCAGGGCTGCTGCTAGTGATCGCGGTCGGTCCCGCCTTTTACCGGTGGGTAAAAGGCGCGCTCGACACCGGCGGCAAGACGACCGCCGAGGTTGCCGCGTCAGACGGCAACCGGATGCTCCCGCCGCCGGAGCCGCTGCCAGACTCCTCCGCTGTGATCGGCGGAGGAGCTCAGGGGAATTTCCGTATCTACACCGTTACGGAAATTCCGGCCTTTTCTTCGGATACGTGGCAGTTCGCCGTATCCGGGCTTGTCGATCATCCCAGCGTATGGAGCTGGGAACAGTTCCTTACCCTGAAGCGTTCGGTTCAGGTGAGCGATTTTCACTGTGTCACAGGGTGGTCGGTTTACAAATGCACATGGGAAGGTATTCCGCTGAAGCAGCTGCTGGCTGCAGCAGGGGTTCAATCCTCTGCAAAATTCGTGAAGTTTTATTCAGGCGATAAGGTGTATACGGACGCGTTATCGCTGGATCAGGCAGATATGGAAGATGTTATGGTCGCTGTTCTGTTGGATGGCAAACCGATCCCACAGAAGCTGGGAGGTCCAGTCAGACTCATCGTTCCCAAGATGTATGCGTATAAGTCCGTTAAATGGCTTCAGGGCATTGAACTGATCGATAAGGAGCACATCGGATACTGGGAAGTCAGAGGCTATAGCAATGATGCTTGGACAACGGGTTGATCAAGAGCATGTATGAATAGATGCAAGTCCCTGACTTTCCCAGCGTTTTTTGGTATAGTAAATACTAATTGTGCAGATGGGAAATGAGGGATCGCCGGATGGAAATTATGTCAATTAACGTTGGTTTGCCGAAAACGATGATTTACCATGGAAAAGAGCTGGTTACGGGGATTTATAAGTCGCCGGTCAGCTCCTCTTTGTATGTGTCGAAGGTGCAATTGGATGGCGATGGTCAAGCGGATTTAATCAATCATGGGGGCGAGGATAAAGCACTCTGCGTTTATTGTGAGGAGCATTACCTTTACTGGGAGACTGCCATGGATAAAAAACTGGAATTCGGGGCGTTTGGAGAAAATCTTACGGTGCGCGGCTTATCGGAGCAAGAGGTCTGCATCGGCGATACGTTCGAAATTGGCGAAGTTGTTGTCCAGGTATCTCAGCCTCGCCAACCTTGTTTTAAGCTGGCAAAGCGTTATGATGTGGCGGATCTTGCTGTACAAGTCCAGGATACTGGCTATACGGGGTACTATTTTAGAGTGCTTAAAGAAGGGATTATCCCTGTAAATCCCCCGATTAAGCTGCTTGAGAAGGATGAAGCGGGTGTAACAATAGCTTATGCTAATGGCATCAAATATCATGATAAAGCGAATGTCGCGGGTGTAGAACGCATTTTGGCTGTGGAAGCCTTGTCTAAGAGCTGGAGAGAATCCTTCGCTAAGCGTTTGCTTGAACTGCGAGCATGACAATGACGGGGGTAATTTTAGCGGGGGGCTCCAATCGCAGAATGGGCGGAAGGCTGAAAGCGCTCCTGCCGGTTGACGGAGAACCGCTGCTTGTGAGGCAGTTGGCAGAGATGGGCTCGATTTGCAAGCAAGTTCTTATTATTACCAATGCGCCCGAAGCATTGGCAGAACCCCTCTCTACAGTCTCTAATGTGGATGTCCAATGTTTCAGCGACCGTTATGTGCAAACGGGACCTTTGGGAGGACTTCACGCAGCATGTCTGGCTGCAAATGAGCCTTTGTTGTGGGTTGTTGGCTGCGACATGCCTTATATTTCAGCTGCAGCAGCAAAAGCGATGGAACGGCAATGTGTCGAAGCTGGCTGCGATGCCGTGGTACCTGTCATTGATGGACGCGTACATCCGCTTCATGGCATTTACTCCCGAAATATCGGGGAAAGCGCTGAGACTTTGTTGGTGCAAGAACGATACCGATTGATGGGTCTGCTCGAGCAGATTGCATGGACGGCAGCAGACCAAGATTTTTTTAGAGAAAGAGGCATTCCGACTCACTTTGTGATGAACGTGAATACACCTGAAGATTACCAGAAAATATCACATTGAATGTGATGAGTGGGTGAAGACATCCCTTTTTTAGCTGGAAATTAAATGTGCATGCTATGTTTTTGTTAGAAAATATGCCATAATGGACAAAGAGAGAAGGTGAACTCTTATGCCGCAGCTGTTAGTGGATCGGTTTGGAAGGATGCACGATTACTTGCGCATTTCTGTAACGGATCGTTGCAATCTACGTTGTGTATACTGTATGCCTGAAGAGGGGATGGAGTTCGAACCCGAAGACAGGCTTTTATCATTTGAAGAAATAACCGAGGTTGTCCGTGTATTAGCTGGACTTGGTGTGCGTAAGTTGAGATTAACAGGTGGGGAGCCGCTTGTACGCAAAAATCTGGAGCAGTTGATCGGTATGCTGTCGCAAATTCCCGGCATTGAGGATATTGCTTTAACGACAAACGGGATCTTTTTTGCATCGCGGGCTGAGAAGCTTCGTGCCGCGGGGCTTACCCGTGTAAATATTAGCTTGGACTCGTTAAAAGCGGACCGATTCTCGCTCATTACAAGAGGCGGCGATATTCGTCGCGTGCTTGAAAGTATTGAAGCCGCGTATCGTGTAGGTATAACGCCGATTAAGCTCAATGTTGTTCTCATGAAAGGCATTAATGATGACGAAATCGAAGATTTCTTACAAATGACTATCGATCGTGCCATTCAGGTTCGATTTATCGAATATATGCCAATTGGCCATCAAGACGAGAATTGGAAAGCGCGTTATTTACCGCTGACAACCGTACTGGATCGCTGTGCAGAAAAGGGCTGGCTTGCAGTTCCATCCGAAGCTGTCTATGGCAACGGCCCGGCTCAGAGCTTCAAGATTGAGGGTGCTTTAGGCTCGTTCGGATTGATACATCCGATTAGCGACCACTTTTGTGAAACATGCAATCGCTTGAGAATTACTGCAGACGGCAACGTAAAGCCTTGTCTTTATTGGTCTGATGAATTCAACGTTCGGAAATACATTGGCGATGACAAGGCCGTCGAGGATCTGTTCTTCCGCGCGCTTGACATCAAACCGCAAAATCATGAGATGGCTCAGGCGCTCATGAATCAAGAGCAGTCGCATACCCCGACGCTGCGCAGGATGTCGCAGATCGGCGGTTAAGCGTCAGCTGAACCACAGGAGGGGCAGAAGCTTGTGAGCAGCGATTTGAAATTCGGGCGTAAAGTAATCTCTGTCGATGAAGGCAGAGCCATCTTGCGCACACATACTACGCTAATGGAAATAGAGCAGGTTCCATTAGCCTCCGCTTTCAGCAGAAGGTTGGCAGTCGATGTAAGAGCGGATCATCCTGTACCTCATTTTAGAAGATCAGGCGTGGATGGTTATGCTGTCTGCTCAGCGGATATTCGGCAGGCGACTCCTGAAGCTCCTGTCCAGCTCAAGGTCATTGAGCGCATCCCTAGCGGCACGGTACCACAGCTATTTGTTCAGGCTGGCTGCGCTTCACGTGTAATGACGGGAGCTCCTGTCCCGGAGGGCGCTGATACGGTTGTGATGTTAGAGATGACGGATTCCATGCAGGATGAGGGACAAGCAGCGTTAGTTTGTATAAAAAAAGATGTTCCTGCTGGAAGCAACATAACTCCCATCGCTGGCGAGGTTGCCGTGGGGGAGCTTTTGCTGCAGCGAGGAAGTGAGATTGGTCCTGGTGAGGCAGCGATATTGGCTACTTTCGGTTACAGTGAAGTCCCTGTATACCGCAAGCCTGTTGTCGCTATTTTCTCAACGGGCTCAGAGCTTCTAAACGTTCAGGCCCCCATGGAGCCTGGGCGTATACGCAACAGCAACAGTTACATGTTGGCTGCACAAGTAGAGGCTGCTGGCGGCCTACCGATGATCATGCCCGTGTTATCGGACGATGTGCTGCAAGTGCAGGCTGCGCTAGAGGCTGTTATTCCGCAAGCGGATCTTATCGTCACCTCAGGCGGAGTGTCCGTTGGCGATTACGATGTGCTTGTCGATATATTCGGCCGTTTTGATGGCCAACTGCTTTTTAATAAAATTGCTATGCGGCCTGGAACTCCGACAAGCGCAGCTTTGTGGAGGAATAAGCTATTGCTCGCTCTTTCCGGGAATCCGGGCGCTTCATTTGTCGGGTTTGAACTCTTCGTGAAACCGCTGATCCTGCATATGCTGGGCTGTGCTGAGCCTTATCCTGTGGCGATAAGCGCATTTTTGGAAGTTGATTATGACAAACCCTCAGCTTATCCAAGATATGTGAGGGGAACGAAGCGCGTAGAGAACGGCAGTCTATGGGTGAAACCCGCTGGTATAGATAAATCGAGCATTATGGTGTCTATTAAGGATGCGGATTGTTTGATTAGGCTGCCGGCTGGAGGAAAAGGCTTTCAAAAAGGCGACCCTGTTGTCGTAACTAATATCTAGCACTATATAAATAACGACCAATTGGCCTGCTTAGCGCTGCTTCAAAAGAAGCATGCGTTGGCAGGCCAATTGGTTGTTGAGAGAAGAAAATAACATTAGATAAAAGTACGTAGAATGATAACGAGCAGGACATAGAGGACGAGAATTGTTCCTGCGGAAGTCCATAGTCCACCTCCGCCTACAGGCGTTTCACAACCGCAACCAGCTGCATATGACATCGTATTCCCTCCCTCTTTTGCATGCTTTTAAGTGTCGTACCCATTAGTAAGGGAAGATTCCGCGTGTAATGATGACTAACAATAGGTACAGAACAAGAATGGCGCCTGCAGATGTCATGCCGTAACCAACTGCATCACTCATGTGCCATCCCCTTTCCGACTGTCCTGAGATAGCATATGTCCATAGGGCATTCGTTGATTGGACGCATGCCCTGTTACTTCTTCACCCTTGAAATCAGATCTGTCACAGTCAAAAATTGATATCCTTGTTTTTTAAGCTCAGGGAGTACAATTTTCAGTGCTTCAACGGTTTGGGAACAGTCTCCTTCTAAATCATGGAATAAAATAATATCGCCGTTATGAATGTTGGACAGCACGGATTTAACAATTTTATCGACTCCGGGCTTCCTCCAATCCTTCGTGTCTTGGTACCATGACCACATCACGACCGTAAAGCGATCCTGCTTCGCCAGTTCGATCAGAGATTGGTCGTAGAACCCTCCGGGCGGGCGGAAAACATGAGGTATTTGTTCGGTAATGTCGAAAATGATTTCCTGTGTCTGCTCAATCTCTTCCCTTAATTTAAGAGGGCTCACGTGTTTGAGAAAATGATGATCGTACGTATGGTTGGCAATTTCATGGCCTTCATTGACTTCGCGAATAGCAATTTGCGGATACATTTGAACACGCCGACCCAATACGAAAAATGTTGCTTTAGCGTCGTACTGTTTCAGTACATCAAGCACTTGGGGAGTGAATGTAGGGTTGGGGCCGTCATCAAAGGTGAGTGCGACAAGCTTCTGATCAGTTTCTACATTCCAGACAACCTTACTTTGCGGAATCGGCATTGCCGCTGTCGTGATGGACATCATGGTGAGAAGTTGAAGGAATGTGAAAAATCCCTGTAAAGGTTTGCGCATAGCCGTGTCCTCCTGATTCATGCTGAATGAGGATAGTTTCCGGCTTGCCATGCGAACCTATGCAGAGAATGGATATGCTAATAATGGGAAGTGTTTTTGGTGGGTATTATTATCGGAAAAACCGACCGGATTAATAGGTATAATAAGAATAAAATTTAATAATATCACAGATGATGCGAAATTAGCAAGAAAAAGATTGATTACTAGAGTGAAATATAGTACTCTATGAAAGAGGAAAAAAAAGGAGGAATAAAAAATGGAAAAAATGTGTATGCAAATGATGATGAACATGTGTATGGAAGACATGATGAGCCGCATGAAATCAATGAAAATGATGATGGGGAACATGATGGAAATGAAGATGATGGACTGCATGGATATGGATCAAATGATGATGAACATGCAAGAATGCGATGAAATGATGACGATGATGATGAACATGATGCGTGAAATGAAACAAACAACGGCATAATTCATTCTACTAAATGAAACATCGCCTATAAGAATCTCCCAAATTCTTATGGCCACTCGCGGCAGAGCAGTAAACTGCATGCCCACGTAAACATCTGCCTACCAGTCAACTGGTGCAGTTCGTATTAACACTTCATGGCAAAGCAGTCGTCTGCATGCCATACTACTCTTCTTAGCACTTAGCCTCTATTAAAGCTACCTTTTAAAATCCCTTACACTTGATTCGCTTTAATCATTCTTACAATTTCGATACGCTGCAGTTTTAGCTGCCATACCTTTTCTCTTAATTGTTGCTCCTCTATGGTGTCTTGTTTCTTATCTTTAAGTTGTTGAAATATTTTTAGCATATTCCGGTTGATGGCATCGAACATTTGCCATAATTGAAATTCGAATTGGCGTGGAAGATGGAGTTCATATTGAGACAAAGTTTGTAAAATCTGTTGTTGCCAGTCGGAATCGCCGATCTGACTTGCATAATTATATAGATCAAGATGATCATTGATCCAGTTTTGGGCAATGGGGTGTTGATAGGCTATCATCTTGAACAGCTCCTTTTTTTTAATCTTATACCTAGTATTATACTCGGAATTATAAGGAATGCAATAGGCAAATAAAAAAACTGATGCTTTCGAGAAAAAATCTCAAAGTCATCAGTTTTTTTTATTAATTGGACAGTCTGTAAACCTTAATGGTTTGGATACCAAATGTCTTTAACGATTGCTTGGATCCAGGGATGTAAATATCAAGACGATTGCCTTTGATAGACCCGCCTGTGTCTGTTGCGTAAGCGTACATCCCTCCAGCTGGGAGCCCGTTAAAGTCATAGCCTTCAATATACAGCTTGGAGCCAAGAGGAATCACGGATGGATCTACCGCGACGGTTCCGAGCATTAATGAATTTCCCATAAAGTCTGTAGCGCCATAACCGCCATTTTCGGAAGAATCAGCTGAATAGGCTGTAGCTTTAAATTCTTCGTAATCAGGTGAATGATAATTGCCGTCTTTGCTCAGGATAGCAAGTTTGCTGCTGTCATCCCACTGTACGGGGATATCGGCTGCTTCCGAGAGAAAACGTAGTGGCACATAGACGCGGCCATCCTGGTACTCTGCATGTGTATCCATCTCAACGCTTTTATTATCGATGAGTACTTTTTTCTGACCCGAGATCAAAGTGATCGTATGTTGTTCATTATTCAATGTAACTTTAATTTGATCTCCGTCTTTTTGCCAGTTGAGCGCATAGCCAAGTTTCTCCGTGACAAAGCGGATGGGAACTTGTGTTGCATGATTGTTGTCCAGAAACGGCTGCGCATCCGGAAAATTAACGAGATCATCGTTAACTTGCACTTTAACGTCCATTTCGGCAGCTTGTGCGGAATAGGGAGAAATAAAGCCACTTGCTAAGATTGTCATCGACAAAGCAAGGCTCGTTAACCCCTTAGTAATCATATTCAATTGGTAATCCTCCTTCAAATGAGCCTCCGAGGTTAGTTGACGGGTTCGGGAAGAAGGTTCTCCCTAGTCTGCTTCAAGAAACAGCAAATATTCACCCCATGTAAATCGTCCCCCGTACCGGCACTTTGTCTGTGCACCGGACTCGGCTTCAAATATTTTAGCACTAGCGTGCTTCATGAAACAACGGCCAAATAGTGGAAGGTCTTAGATGATACTAGACCTAGGTCTAGGTTGAAAAACAGTCGCGGGTCCGTTTTTGGGGCATTCGCTTTGCTATACGCTAGTAACATAAGAAGAAAACGAAGGGCGGCTCTACGGATGAACATGAACGGAACACGAGGACTGGCTTTATTACTTATCGCTGCAGGTTTTATCATTTGTGTAAGTAAATTAGGCTTTCATTTGCATGTAATGGGCATTCTTTTCCCGCTTGCAATGGTTGGACTAGGTTATGTAGGCATCAAGAACGGTAAAAAGATTGGATGGCTGATTGGCGGTGTGGGTGCCTTGGTGTTGATGGGGAAATTATCAGGTCTCATCGCTTTTGTTTTTGCTGTAGCTTTGATTGCTTACGGCGTTCATTTATTGAGAAAACGTACGAATTCGCCAGGCAGCGAATTTTAAATCATAGGAATACGGGGTGGGGACGATGAAAGTATTGAATCGGATCGGTAAAATGGCAGAAGCTGCTGCGAATGAAGCAGCGGAATATATGGATGCACGCGGGAGTGGTGGTTCTACTGCTGCCTCGCAAGGGATGATTTCCGCTAAAGAGCGGTGCTATGAGGAGGCGTTGCAGCGGGCATTCGAGCTACGCGAGCAAAGCGTGAACGCGGAGGAGATGGCGCAGCTGCGCGGCGAGCAGGCCGAGCTGGCGATGCGCGCCGGCGACGAGGAGCTTGCTCGTATTGCGCTGCAAGAGAGGCTGAACCAAGAGGCGGCGGCAGTGCGCTACCGTCAGCAATACGCGAGCTGCCAGGACGAAGTCCTTGCCCTCGCGGAGGAGCTGCAGCAGCTCCGAGGTGCAAGAGCTGCAAAGGCGCAGACTGGCGGCTTCACAGCGCCGCCTAAAGCTGGTGAGCAGCCGCGGAGCGGGCCGCATGAGCACGGCGCTCGCGACTCCCTGCGCGAGCTGGAAGTCGCCGGCCGCGAGCTCGGCCGCGAAGCGCTGCTCGGGCTCCGCGAAGCGGGGCGCCTGTCGCGCGATACGCTGAAGGAGGCCGGCGGCAACATTCAGCAGGAGGTGCGCGCGCTGCGCGGCAAGCTCCAGCATGAATGGCAACAGCGGCGGTTCAGCGACGATAAGGACGCGCGCGGGAAGAAATAGCCCGCGCGCCCGGAGCGAACCGCGCCGGCGCCGCAAGGCGCGGGATCAAGCAGCGCAAGCATTTGCTGCTTGGAGGCCGTCCATTCTTGTGGTATGCTAGGAAGGGTTTATTTCCATCTATTTAGATGAACAAGATTGATAAGGCGCAGCAAGAGGAGGTGCAACTATGGGAGAAGAAACCAAAAATCATCGTAACCGGAATACAGCGCTTTTGCTGATTGGAGCCGGTCTTTTTTTGCTTCTGGATCATACCTTTGGCTTTTTTCCCATTCTTGCGATTGTCCTGATTCTGCTTGGGATTCATCGCCTCCGCTCGCGCAGAGAACGCAAGGGCTATGTACTAATTGGAGTGGGAGCCGTAATTTTGTTCGGGGACCACATCATGATCGTTTTATCTGTCGTTCTCATTTCGCTTGGTTTGTTTTTCATCCGTTCAAAGCAAGTGCATCGGGATGAGACGTATATTCAAAAGCAGAAGCTGGTGGACAGCGTCAGACTTGGCAGGGAACCTTGGATTTTACGCAATAGCAGCACGTGGTACATTATCGGAGAAACCTATATCGATCTGTCTCTAGCCATTTTGGAGCAAAAAGAGACGACGCTTATTTTACAAGGCGTTATTGGAGATGTGGACGTTAAAGTGCCGGATGATATTGGCATTTCCGTTACATCATCGGTGACCATGGGCCAAATACAAGTTTCCGGCGAACGGGAAACTGGTGTGATGAACAAGCTGGAGTGGCAGTCGGCTAATTATGAGTATTGCGATCATCGTGTGAAACTTGTTCTCTCTTATATCGTAGGAGATATTAATATCAAAGTTTTGTAAGACATGTATGTTTGTGGAACAAGTTTTCTTACAGAAAACTCAGCCTATGCTTACGAAGAAAGTTTTCTTACAGAAAACTCTTAGGAGGGTCATCGCGCATTGGACGGCTATAAACGAAGATTAACGAATATGATATGGCGCAGCATGGGCGAATCGATCCTCTTTAGCTTAATTGTTCTGGGCGTCATTATTTATTTTCTTAACTCTAAACATATGATCGAGCCTTTTAAGACATGGCAGGAGGGCGTGCAGTTTTCTCTTATGCTGATTGGTGTTGTTGCTGGTATTGGCGCGATTAGCGGCTTTTGGAACAGTTCCCGCATCACGCGGCGGCTTGAACCGTTGATGGAGACAATGATCCTGCTTGAAAAAGGGACATTTACTCGCGGCGGGTTCCAGAATGGAGAAGACGAAATCGGCCGGCTCGGCGAACAGCTCGCTCGCATCATGAAAAGGTGGGAGGAGCAGGTAACTTCCCTGCAGCGCCTCTCTAACGACAATGCGGAGCTTGCCGAGAAGGCGAAGTTCTCAGCGGTCATTGAAGAGCGTCAGCGCTTGGCGCGGGAGCTTCACGATGCGGTTAGCCAACAATTGTTTGCTATTTCGATGACGGCGACTGCTGTTGGCCGCACGCTGGACAAGGATTTTGAAAAAGCGCAAAGGCAAATTCATCTGATCGAAGAAATGGCTTCTGTTGCGCAGTCGGAAATGAGAGCGCTATTGCTGCATTTAAGACCCGTTCATTTGGAAGGCAAGCGACTCTCTGAGGGCTTGGTCGAGCTGTTAAAGGAGCTGGCCGCTAAGGTCCCGATGGCGATATCTTGGGATATGGATGAAGAAATCCGTCTGCAGAAGGGAATTGAAGATCATCTGTTCCGCATTGTGCAGGAAGCGTTATCTAATGCGCTGCGCCACTCCAAGGCAAATAAACTGGAAGTGAAGCTGCAGCATCGTTCGGATGGCGTCCGCTTGGCGATTCGGGATGATGGCGTCGGTTTTGAACTGGATGCGAAGAAACATACATCGTACGGAATCGTATCGATGAAAGAACGCGTCAATGAGATTGGCGGTTCTCTACATATCATTACTGCACCGGATCGGGGGACACGCATTGAAATCCGCGTACCGATTTTGGGCGCTGATTATACTTCCGATGCCAGTTCTTCTGGAGAAAAACTCAGCTAATGAGCATCCCTTCCGAAAACATGGTACATGCCTATGACGCAAGTTTTACTAAAGATAAACTCTTTAGGAGGAGAAGCGAATGGATTCGAATATTAAGGTGCTGCTAGTCGACGATCACGAAATGGTAAGGATCGGACTGGCAGCTGTGCTTGGAACAGAAGATGGAATTGAAGTGGTCGGCGAAGCAAGCAATGGGCAAGATGGCATCCGGCTAGCTCAGGAGTATCGACCCGACGTCGTATTGATGGATCTTGTGATGGAAGGTATGGACGGAATCGAGACGACTCGTAAACTGCTGCAGCTGTATCCGGAGTGCAAAGTAATTGTGCTTACTAGCTTTTTGGATGATGAGAAAATGTACCCTGTAATTGAGGCAGGTGCATTCAGTTATTTGTTGAAAACATCCCGAGCCTCGGAAATTGCACAGGCAATAAGAGCCGCGGCCAAAGGCCAATCTATTCTGGAGTCGCAGGTTGCCTCCAAAATCATGAACAGGTTTCGTCAGCCTAAAGCGGCTGCGGAGCCTCATGAAGAGCTGACGGATCGCGAGATGGAAGTGCTTCGGCTGATCGCCAAAGGGAAATCGAATCAGGAGTTAGCCGATGAGCTGTTTATCGGTATCAAAACCGTCAAGTTTCATGTGACGAATGTACTAGCCAAATTAGGCGTAGAAGATCGAACGCAAGCGGCCATTTATGCTTTCAAGCATGGATTGGCTGAATAATGAATAGATAAGGGAGCAGGAACGATGAATCTGTTAAAGCAAATATGGAGCTGGTTTGGTTCTATTGCCATTTCATTTGTAATTGTCGTATTTCTGGGTGTATTCGTGTTTCAATCGACGAAGGTTATGGGACATTCCATGGATCCCACGCTGCACGATCAGCAAAGAGTCTACGTGTCCAAGCTGTCTCATACGTTCAAATATGAACCAAACTACGGAGACATTGTCATTATCGACAGCAGAGTCGAGCTCAAACGGACGTTCAAAAACGATTTGCTGGACAGCCCGCTGCTTAGTTTGTTCACTAAGGGTGACGATAAGCATGTATGGATCAAACGTGTGATCGGCAAGCCGGGAGATCAACTTGAAATCAAGGATGAGAAGATGTACCGCAACGGTGAGCTTCTGGATGAACCGTACATTAATGAGGTCATGAGAGGCAATGGGAACAAAAAGTGGACGGTTCCGGATGATCATGTTTTCGTCATGGGAGATAATCGGAACAATAGCATGGACAGCAGGGTGATTGGAGCTGTGCCGCTGGATCATGTGCTGGGCAAAAAATTATTTTAAGTCGTTTGTGGGAAGCGTCCGTAGAGGAACGCTTCTTTTTTTTGACCAATAAAGTATATGTCGTCAGGCATGTGTGTGACGAGCTCGCAGAGCGGAGAGATTCCGCACGCATCGTGTGGTACGAGCATTTGAGAGGATGGACGTAGAAGATCCGGAAGTGCGACAGCGGCTTGGAGTGTTGAAATACCGCCTCGATCTGCGAGAGATCGTCTGGTTTGCATGGGTGGGCGGAACATAGATGCCTTATGAGGCGATATTTTCGGTTGTAGGGACATTTCGCAGAACTACCGTGCGTTATTTGCAGGAAATGCTGGGTTTTAGTAGGGGTGTAGGCACGGTTTCGCTCATTTAACGCACTCTAGTTCCTCTTCAATGAGGAGAAGGGGGACGTTACCGTGGAATAAGGCTTCGTAGTTCCGTCGATATCGCTGTGCATGAGGAATTGGCGGTCCGGCAGTACCTCCTCGGCTTTCCTGCGAAGCTTGCGAGACGAAATGGACCTGGGATCACAAGTTGAAGATGAAGCGCACACATGTTATTGTAAGTATTACCAACTATTTCAATGGGAATAGCAGAATTATGGAGGGATTGTATGAGCAAGACGAACATCTCAAAGAATTTAACAGAATTAATCGGAAATACTCCGATGTTGGAGTTAGTTGCTTTTAATAATAGCCATGGGCTGGAGGCGGAACTGGTGGCCAAGCTGGAGTCGTTTAATCCTGCTGGAAGTGTGAAGGACCGCATCGGCTTTGCCATTATTAAAGATGCCGAAGAAAAGGGGCTGCTTCATAAGGATTCCGTCATTATCGAAGCGACAAGCGGCAATACGGGCATAGCGCTTGCTTTTGTGGCAGCAGCTAAAGGGTATAGACTTATTATTGTGTTGCCGGAGACGTTTAGTATAGAGCGGAGGAACCTCCTCCAGGCGCTTGGAGCGGAGCTGCTGCTGACTCCGGGATCAGAGGGGATGCCGGGCGCTCTGCGTAAAGCGGAAGAGTTGGCTTCGCAGATTCCTCATGCTTTTGTTGCAAATCAGTTTGATAATCCCGCTAATCCTGATATTCATCGTCACACCACAGCAGAAGAAATCTGGAGAGATACGGGTGGAAACATCGATATATTCGTAAGCGGTGTCGGTACTGGCGGCACGATTACAGGTGTGGGCGAAGTATTGAAGCAACGAAATCCGTCTGTTCAAATAATTGCGGTTGAACCCTTCGAGTCACCTGTATTGTCCGGCGGCAGTCGAGGCGTGCATCAGATTCAAGGACTAGGGCCGGGGTTCGTGCCAGGTAATTTCAAAAGATCCGTGGTCGATGAGATTTATTTGGTGAAAAACGAAGAAGCCTTCGAGGCGACGCGTCAATTGGCGCGCACGGAGGGCTTGTTGGTTGGCGTTTCCTCTGGTGCAGCGATCCATGCGGCGACTCAATTAGCGAAAAGGCCCGAAAATAAGGGGAAGCGCATTGTGGCGCTGCTGCCTGATACGGGTGAGAGGTACTTGTCCACACCATTGTTTCAGGTTGTTGAGTAGGCGACCGTTTAAAGCCGCCTATCCAGCAGCAGTCCGCTCATGGGTACCGGCAGGTAGGACTGAAGTTTGGAGCGATACTGACGATAAGGTTTTAAGGGCGAGTTAGCAAGTTGGAACAAGGCTTCCGATGGAAGCTGCGTTAGCTGCCCCAAGCTGGTTGATAGGGATGCAGCCAAGTTCTTTATGTTTCCAAGGCTAGTTTGAATAGGATTGTTGCGTTCGGCTGCCTGTTTCTGAAGTTGGCCTTCTTGCAGCTGAAGGGTGCCATCGGCCTGTTCGGAGATGCCTAAATCGGTTAGCGAGTAGGGTTTTGCCGCTTGCTCAAGCCCTTTTAGAAGAGAACGATTGAGGTATTCAGGGGTTTCCCGTAAGTTGTCTTGAAATGTGTTGTAGGCGTCGATGAAGTCGCGAATGGCAGTGTTTTCACCCTCTGCACCCTCGGTAAAGGAAGAATCCCTGTCTTGCATGAAAGCCGCTCGTGAATAGACTAGTGATTGCGCGGATTGTTTGACAGTAGAAGCAGACTGTACAAGTCCGGCAAGACCTTCAGCTGCAGATTGTACCAGTTGCTTATAGGCTGAACGATCGTACGGCAGGTCAAGAGGCTGTCGCGTTGTATTCGATCTGCTGCCGGAGACGCCACGCACAGCACTAACATTGTAGTAGTCTTTGTGTGTTTTATAGCTTTTTATTGCTGTAATGGGATAGGCATTAATCATAGGAATCACCTCACTTTTGCATATCATTACTATAGCATTCGTAGCGACTGGGGTAAATTGGTACTTGCTTTTATAGTTTTCATTGAAGAATGGGGATCAAGCGGAGTCAAGCGGGGGTTCACCTACATAAGATAGCATTATTGCTTCTTGTGGAGGCGGTGTCTTATGATACGCAAACGAGTGGCTTCCGTTGACGATCCGGTTATACACAGACTAGTTGTTGAGCAGTTAGTGCCCTATTCCAGAATAATTGACGCAAGCGCTTCAGCTACATTCACAGAAATCCGCAAACGGTTGAACCGGAATGTAACCTTCGTCGCATCCAAAGGCACGCGGCATCCATTCGGTTTCATCACGATGATTCGCAAATCGCGCGTTTTATATGTGGATATGCTTGCGGTTGATCCGCGGGAACAAAGCAGAGGCTGGGGCCGACAGTTAATGATGGTTGCAGAGTCATATGGGAAGGCAGAGAGATGTCGATCGGTAGAACTGCTGGTTGATGATAGCAATGCACGAGCCTATCAGTTCTATCTGCGTAGAGGCTACTCGGTGAAACAGTTTTTGCCTGAACTCGGATGTATGATGATGACGAAGCCAATCCGATAAAAAAGGGAAGGGCCATGGATTAGGATATCCATGGCTTCGTTCTATCAAGAGAACAATGCGACCACGCTCTCTATGTCGAATGTCAGTGCGCCTTGACGATAATCGAATCCACCGAAAGGGGGGATTCCGAAGACGGGATATTCGCCGGAAGCGGGGGGTTGTTCCAGGACTTGTGATTTTGCTTTGCTTTGTTTGTTCTTAACTTTTGCTGTTTTTTTAGTTGTTTTTTTGACGGTTTTGCTGGCAACCGCAGCGGGCGGTTCATTTAGAATAAGCTTGCCTTTTTCTACACGGCTTAACACGCCGTAAATTTCTGTTCCATCATTTAAGAACATCAGAACAGGCTTATTGTAATGAGCAAAGCAGGATTTTTCTGTAATCGGATAAATGGGCTGCATCATGATCTTGCACCTCCGCGTTTGTAGACTACGATTAGCCTATTCAGCGGTGCCCGTTTCGGTATAGACAAATGTCTACTTTTGCATAAGAAAAAGTTATCAGACAAATTGCACAGAAAAGTTGAATACCAGTCCTATTTTAGGTATGCTAAGCATAATACCCAATCCAATAGAGAAAGAATGATGCATAGATGAGTGGAGCTGTGTTTTATATTTTCGGTGCAACAGGAGACCTTGCAAAAAGAAAGTTATTTCCGGCATTTTATAGTTTATACCGTGAAGGCAAGCTAGGGGACAATTTTGCGGTAGTTGGCCTTGCTCGCAGACCGCGCACGAACGACCAGTTTCGTGAGGATGTGAAGCAATCCATTCATGATTTTGCCCGTTACAAAATTACGAATGATGCAGAGTGGGATAGCTTCGCAAAACGATTTGAATATATGTCTTTGGATATTAACAATGTGGCTGGGTTTCGTGAGCTGAACACATTGACCGCGAAGCTGGATGAAACGTATCAAACAGGCGGTAATCGGTTGTTCTATTTAGCGCTGGCGCCTGAGCTTTTTGGCAATGTGTCTTACAATTTGAAAGAAGGCGGCTTGCTGGAGACAAAAGGCTGGCATCGTCTTGTTATCGAGAAGCCATTCGGCTATGATTTGCCATCCGCGGAGCGCCTGAATGGACAGCTTCGTCAAGTTTTCGAGGAGAAAGATATTTACCGTATTGACCATTACCTCGGGAAGGAAATGGTGCAGAACATTGAATTCGTTCGTTTCGCGAATGCTTTCTTCGAGCCGCTTTGGAACAATAAATACATAGCTAATATTCAAATCACACTAAGTGAAACAGTCGGTGTTGAAGAACGCGGCGGGTATTACGATCATTCGGGCGCACTGCGCGATATGGGGCAAAACCATATGCTGCAGATGCTGATGATGATGGCGATGGAACCGCCAAGCCGTTTGCATCCGGAAGATATCCGAGATGAGAAGGTGAAGGTGCTGCGTTCTCTACGCCTGTTTGAATCCGGAGACGAGGTACGGGCCAATGTTGTCCGCGGCCAGTATGCCAAAGGCACTTCGAAAGGCAAAACGCTGCCGGCTTATCGCGAAGAGGATTCCGTGAATCCGCAATCGACGACAGAGACGTATTTCTCTGCACGCGTGCACGTGGATAATTTCCGCTGGGCTGGCGTACCTTTCTACATTCGGACCGGTAAAAGGCTGCCTGTGAAAACGACGGAGGTTGTCGTTGAGTTCAAAAACATCCCCAATAACGTATATTTGGCGAAAAAGCACGATTTGCAGCCGAACTTGCTCGTGTTCCGCGTCAATCCGATGGAAGGCATTTACTTGAAAATGAATGCCAAGCAGCCAGGATCAGAAGGTGTGATCGTACCGGTTGCGATGGATTTCTGCCAAAGCTGCCAAATCGGCATCAACACGCCGGAAGCTTATGAGCGTCTGCTGCATGATGCGACGCGCGGCGATTCAACGTACTTTACCCGTTGGGATGAGGTAGCACTTGCTTGGTCCTATGTAGACCGTATTGCTGCTGCATGGGCAGAGACTTCGGATGATCTGAAGCAATATCCTGCTGGTTCCTGGGGGCCTGCCGAAGCGAGTGACTTGCTGGCTCAGGATGGCTTCAAGTGGTGGCCGATCAATGGCCAAAATGAAGGCGAAGTCGATTGGGAAACAGAGATGCAGAAAGCATCCGTGTTGACCTAACAGATAGGCAAGACATGCCAGCGGGCTAAACTGTCCGTTGGTTTTTTTTATGTTATAATAGAGTTTACGGAGTAAGGATTTTAACAAAATTTGAGGTGCAGCATGTCGCGAAGAGCTTTTATCAGATGGTTGATGATGATTGGAGCCGTCCTGGTCGGATTAAGCGCATTATTTAGTCAATTGGTGAAAAAAGTGTTCATGACTGGTGATGAGGCTCCCGTATCTTCCATTCATTCGGAGGATGCTGCAGCAACTGCGCAACCTTCTGTCGAGCCATTGTCAACGGAGCCGCTGATGTCGTATTTTATTTTAAGCGATCTACATGTGAGCGCTGGAGATCCGCAAACTGTCAAAAAGCTAAGGCAAGCATTCGATGACATTAAGAATTTCGATGCCCCTGTTGATGCCATTATGATGACGGGCGATCTGACCGATACGGGTACAGAACGCGATTATAAAGAGCTGCATAAAATTGTAAGCGAATATAAACTTCCGCCTGTTCATGCGAATATGGGCAATCATGACTATTATTCCATTTGGATTAATAAAGCGAATAGCTGGGATCAGGATGCCGTTCCAAACGGGAAGACGGATGCCATGGCGAGAGAGCAGTTCAAGAAATTTTTTGGATATGAGAAAACCTATAACGAGTATACAGCGAATGGGCATTCGATCTTGCTCCTCTCTCAAGAGGCCTATGTGCAGGAGAAGCCCGAGGTCGGGGAAGGCGCTTGGTATTCAGATGAACAGTTGTCTTGGTTCAAAGAGAGGATGAAAGCCGTCTATCGGCCGGGCAAACCTGTTTTCGTCATGACGCATCAGCCTCTGCCTCCTAGCGGTACTGACGGGGCGACGCATCAACTGATTCGCGCGATTCAGTTCCGCGACATTCTTAAACCGTATAAGAATGTGTTCGTTTTCTGCGGACACCGCCATCAGGATTTTCAAAACGGCACCCCGCATTATGTAAAGGAAACGTTCCACTATTTCCATAATTCCTCGGTTGGCCGTACGTTGAACCGTGCGTATCAACAGGAAGCTAAAAATAAAGCACAAGGTCTTTATGTGCAGGTGTACGCCAATAAAGTGGTTATTCGAGGCAGAGAATTCAGCAACCGCACATTTATTGACGAAGCCAATTGGAGCATTGATCTGAAAAAAGCCTAGATGAAGAAGGGACTAAACTGATGACAACGCAATTAAGTAAACAACTCGAGACGGAAGTCGCCAAGCGACGCACGTTCGCGATTATTTCTCACCCGGATGCGGGGAAAACGACTTTGACCGAAAAGCTGCTCTTATTCGGGGGCGCGATTCGTTTGGCGGGAACGGTTAAAGGCCGTAAGGCTAGTAAACACGCCACTTCGGACTGGATGGAGATCGAGAAGCAGCGTGGAATTTCGGTAACGTCAAGCGTTATGCAATTCGATTATGAAGGGCATCGCGTTAACATTCTGGATACGCCTGGCCACCAGGATTTTAGCGAGGACACCTACCGTACGCTTACTGCTGCCGACAGCGCAGTGATGTTGATTGACGTAGCCAAAGGGGTCGAGGCGCAGACGAAGAAGCTGTTCCAAGTGTGCCGGATGCGGGGCATTCCTATTTTCACCTTTATCAATAAACTAGATCGTGAAGGCCGCGATCCGTTCGAGCTGCTTGAAGAGCTTGAAGAGGTACTCGGTATCCGTTCTTACCCGATGAACTGGCCAATCGGTTCCGGGAAGCAGCTGTGCGGCGTATATGACCGTGAGAAGACACAGTTGGAGCTGTTCCAAGGCGATGATCATAAGCAGATTGAAGTCCGTAAAGTAAGCGGCGTTGACGACCCCCTTGTGAAGCAGATAGCCGGTGAGTTTCTGCATAAGCAATTAAGTCAGGATATCGAGCTGCTTGACGTGGCAGGCGATCCTTTTGATATGGAAAAAGTGTTAAAGGGCGAGCTGACGCCGGTTTTCTTCGGCAGTGCGGTTAACAATTTCGGGGTACAAACGTTTCTGGAGAACTTCCTGCAGTTAGCGCCGAAACCGGAGCCACGCAAAAGCTCAGCAGGCATAATCGAGCCTACGAAGGAAAAGTTTTCCGGCTATGTATTCAAAATTCAAGCGAATATGAACCCCGCACACCGTGACCGTGTGGCATTTCTTCGCATCGTATCGGGGAAATTCGAGCGCGGGATGTCCGTGAAGCATGTGCGTGCAGGTAAGGATATTAAGCTCTCCCAGCCTCAGCAATTTCTTGCGCAGGATCGCGATATTGTTGAAGAGGCTTTTCCAGGCGACATTATCGGGTTGTTTGATCCGGGTATTTTCCGGATTGGCGATTCGCTTAGCCAAGGCGAGGAGATTACGTTCGATGAGCTGCCGACGTTCTCGCCGGAGCTGTTCAGCAGAGTTTCGATTAAGAATGCTTTGAAGCAAAAGCAATTTCTAAAAGGCATTGATCAACTGACCGAAGAGGGAATGATTCAAATCTTCACCACGATTGGTTTCGAGGACATGATTCTCGGCGTCGTTGGCCAACTGCAATTCGAGGTTCTTGAACATCGGATGAAGTCTGAGTATGGCGTCGATATCCAGTTGCAACGGCAAAACTACCAATTCGCGCGGTGGATCGTGGATGAGAAAGTGGATCCCGGCAAATTCCGCATCAACTCGCAGCTGGTGAAAGATAAGAAAGGCAACTACGTTGGTTTGTTCGAGAGTGAGTACGCTTTACGTTCAGCAGTGGAGAAAAATCCTACAGCGCAGTTTTTAACAAGCGCGCCATAAGCGCCATCATGGAGAGGTTGTTCCTTGGAGTTCTGGGGAACAGCCTCTTCTTTGTTTTTAGTAGCCAACCTGCGTTTTGCTTCATACAATAGGTACGGGTTAATTACTGAGCCAACAAACGATTCCCGAAGGAAGTGACTTGCCACTTGCATATTTTGATTGTTGCTCCTGAACAAATTCCGGTTCCACCAATTGTTGGCGGTTCAGTTGAAATATGTATTCATTCGATCGCACGCAAGCTGGCAGAAGAGCATCAGGTAACCATCATTAGCAGAAGGCATAAGCGCTACCAGCATGTTACGAAGCGAGGCTCGCTCACCATAATCAGAGTACCTGCCGGAAATAAAGGCAAGTACTTGAAAAACGTTCTTACCGCGATCAAAGGGCGAGTCTTTGATTGGATCCAAGTCGATAACAGACCCCGGTATGCTGCTGCTATTAAGAAGCATTTTCCTAATAAACCCGTATCTTTGTTTCTGCATTCGTTAACGTTCGTGAAGCCGCCTTACGCTTCGCGCGCTGTGACTTCCCGGCATATGATGAAGGCAGATTGGATTATTGCAAACAGCAACTCATTAGCAGAGGAACTTGCTGCTCTGTTTCCAGGCCAGAAAGACAAAATCCAAACGGTTCATCTTGGCACGGATGTGTCTCGGTTTCGCCCGGTTTCCCCTCAGAAATCTGCACGCTGGAGGAAGCAATATCGTTTAAGCAAGGGCTTTCATGTGCTGTATTCAGGGCGTTTGATTAAGCGAAAAGGAATCTCAGTGCTGATTAAAGCAGTGCACATAGCAAGAAAGAGAGTTCCAGAAGTAAGATTACTCATTGTAGGCGGCGAGCTGGCGTCAGGATTTAGGGATATGTTGAAAAAGCGAGCCAGATTACTCGGGGTGCCTACAAAGTTTCTTGGCAGAGTTCCGTATAGCAAGATTCATAAGGTTTATGGAATCGCGGATTGCTTCGTCTGCCCGTCTCAAAAGCATGAAGCCTTCGGCCTTGTAAACGTGGAGGCGATGTCATCGGGGTTGCCGGTTATTGCGTCGGCAAATGGCGGTATTAAAGAAGTGATTCAGGATGGGCACAACGGCATTCTGGTTCATTCGTATCGCAAGCCGCAGGAATTCGCGGAAAGTATCGTGGACGTTGCCCAGCGTAGAACCTGGGCCCAAGATCTAGGCAAGCAGGCGCGTATCGATGCCGTGAAGCGATTCAGCTGGCAGGCTACAGCGCGGTCACTGGCCGACTTCTACAAATTGAAGCTGGAGGCTAACAATGAAAAAGACCCCGAGGAAAAAAATAAGCATCAACAGATCTAGATATATACACAGCAAATGGGCAAAAACAAAAGCGATTGAAGCGGTAAAAGAATTGCGCCAATACGTGCCGGTGACTAGAAAGATGTCCAAAGAGACACTGTTAGACATGTTGAATGAATATAGGATGGTCTACATTAAACCGAATTCCGGCATGTTTGGCAATGGCGTGATCAGGGTTGAATGGGCAGAAGGCGCAGCGGAGAAACCATACTCTTTTCAGTCGGGGGTTCGATTAAAGAGTTTCGATAGCTTTGAGGAGATGTATACAGCTATTCTCAAGGTAACGAAAAAAAAGTATTATTTGGCTCAAAAAGGTATTCATTTGTTGAAATACAGAGGAAATCGCTTTGATTTGCGGGTGATGGTGCAGCAATCGCCGCTGCGGAAGTGGGAAACGACAGGCATCATTGGAAGGGTCGCCCACCCAAGTAAAATTGTAACGAATTTCCACAGCGGCGGGACGCTGAAGCCAGTAGAACAGCTGCTTGCCAAGTATTTGTCTGTAAATGAGCAAAAAAGATATGTGAAAAAGCTGCGTGTCCTAGGCGTGCAGGTGGCTAAAGCGGTGCATGCCCGATACCAAGGGGTTAAAGAGATCGGTGTAGACGTTGCCCTGGACAAAGAACTGCACCCTTGGGTTCTCGAGGTGAATACGAGTCCAGATCCTTTTATTTTCAACAGATTGAAGGATAAGCGGATATTTTCAAAAATCAGGCGATATGGCAGGGCGTACGACCGGTTATAACACATAACCGGTTTATTCCTGTTGAAGCCGAATACATAATGGTGAAACGATATTGACAAAAAGGAGAGTACAATGAGAAAATGTACGCGTGTACATTGCTTATGCAAGTTATTGGCAGCAAATGGGCATACTTCGTTATATCTCAGCTCTATTATGGTCCTCAGCGCTTCAATCAGTTGCGAAGAAATGCGGATAACATCAGCATCAAATCGTTAACGGATATCCTTCGACATTTGGAGCATTATCAAGTCGTAAATCGTCAAGTATTCCCAACCATTCCTGTAAGAGTCGAATATTCTTTAACGGAAAAAGGTAAGGAATATCGAGCAATCCTCTTTCAAATGCGCCAGTGGGGAGAAAAATGGATGACACATCCACATGAATAAAAGCCAGTCGTTCTCCCCAGAGAATCGGCTGGCTTTATCTATGGAATGTTGCGGTACGGGTATTTGACAGGATGGAGGTAAAAGATCCGGAAGTGCTACAGCGGTTTGGATCGCCCGATATCGCCTCGATCTGCGAGAGATTGTCTTTTTACACGGATGAGCGGAACGTGAGTGCGTTATGAGGCGGTATTTTCGGTTGTGGGGACATTTCGCGGAACTACCGTGCGTTATGAGTAGGAAATGCTGGGCTGTAGGCACGTTTTCGCTTATTTAACGCACCCTAGTTCCGCTTCAGTGGGAGAAAAGGGACATTACCGTGAAATAAGGCATCGTAGTTCCGTCGACATTGCTACGCATGGCGAATAGGCGGTCCGGCAGCACCTCCTCCGTTTCTTGCGAAGATTCGGAGACGAAATGTCCCCGGAATCTTACAAAGTGTCATGTGTAGGAATACCGGGTGACCGGGTTGAAGACAGGTTAGGGAAAAGAGAAGAAAGCAGCACAATGCAGAACAGAACAGGGAATGGGTGTGGCGTGGAAAAGAAATAGCGCGGTTGAAACTCGATACCCAATTCCCTCCCCATTCCTGGACGTATGGGTTTAGACAAGGACCTGAGACTGTGCGGCACAGCCTCAGGTTTTTCTTGTTGAATGCTTATTGCAAATGGCCCTTGAGCGTTTCTACAAGCTCGTTTTGAGTATTCTCTTCACTATGCTGCCAAATAATTTCGAAAAGCACGCCAAGTCCGGGCAGCACACGTTCTTCTCCGCCGATGGATTCTTCAATAATTTCCTGAAGTTCATCATTCGATTTATTTTGGACGCGCTGCAAGATGGCCTGTCTCAAATTAATGTTCATTATGGAACCTCGCTTCCATTTCGTTATCCCTTCTAATATGCGCAAGTATCAGCGGCTTCATGCTACCACACTTCTCCACTGCTTGCTCACGAAGGGGCTTGATGGCATGAGGGATGAGGTGTGTTATAATTGTTAGATGTCGACATGACTGAGGAGGAGAAGTCACGAATGAGAAAACAATTTGCTATCATCGGAATGGGAAGATTCGGTTCGAGTATTGCAAAAACGTTGTCGCAACTTGGCTTTGAAGTGCTCGCGATTGATCATAGAGAACAAACCGTTCAGGATATATCTTCTATAGTTACCCACGCGGTTCAAGCAGATTCCACAGACGAAGAAGCGCTGCGGGCTCTGGGCATTCGTAATTTTGACGTTGTCGTTGTTGCGATTGGTGAGGATATTCAGGCGAGTATTCTGACTACATTGATTTTGAAAGAAATGGGGATTGCCACAATTGTGGTGAAAGCTGTTAACGATCTGCACGGTAAAGTGCTTAAGAAAATCGGCGCAGACAAAGTCGTGTATCCTGAAAGGGATATGGGACAGCGCGTTGCCCATCATTTGATTTCATCTAATATCATAGATTATATAGAGCTGTCTGCCGAGTATAGTATCGTTGAAATTAAGGCCTCTAAGCATATCGTTGGAAAAAACCTGAGACAGCTCGATATTCGCGCTAAATTCGGCTGTAACGTAATTGCGATTAAGCAAGACGAGAAGCTGATCATCCCGCCTAGTGCGGAGGAACCATTGAGCCACAATGACATATTGGTCATCGTAGGGAAAAATATTGATTTAAAAAATTTCGAAGTGTCGTTCGCGGGGTAGAATCGAGATGAGTATCATGCATGCAGAAATTAGCTCGGTACAAAATAGCAGAGTGAAAGATTGGTCCCAACTATTAGAACGCCGTGGTCGGGATAAACAAGGGAAGTACCTCATCGAGGGTTATCATCTTGTGGAAGAAGCGCTCAAAACTGGGGCGCCTGTAGAGACAATTGTTTATAGTCTGGACAAGGGGCTGCCTCACGACTTATCAGAGCTTGCGCCAGAGGGTGTGGAATGGGTCGGCGTTAGCCAAGCTGTGCTGGAGAAATGCTCCGATACGCAGACGCCGCAGGGTGTTTTCGGCGTTGTGGCGAAAAGTAGCCTTGGTTCGGACGAACTCCTGTCCGGCGCATTCGATTTGGTTGTCGTGCTGGACGGGGTTCAGGACCCCGGCAACCTTGGCACGATCATCCGCAGCGCCGATGCAGTCGGCGCAAGTGCGGTCGTGCTCGGCCGCGGCACGGTCGATCTGTACAATCCCAAGACGATCCGCTCGACGATGGGATCGATGTATCATCTGCCGATTGTGGAGGCAGATTTGCTCCAGCTGCTGCCGCGCGCGCGCGAACGCGGCGTGCGGCTGGTGACCACGAGCCTGCAGGCGCAGCGCTCGTGCTATGACACGGACCTGCGGCAGCCGTCGTGGCTGATCCTCGGCAACGAAGCCAAGGGCGTGTCCGCTGAGGTTGCCGCGCAGTCGGATGTGCAGGTGATCATCCCGATGCAGGGCAAGGCGGAATCGCTGAATGTGGCGATGGCGGCGACGGTGCTGCTGTTTGAGGCTTCTCGGCAGCGGCTAGTTTACACCCCATAAATAAACGCTTATCAGCCCCAACCAATCCCCCAATTATCTCCTCACTCAAAGCAGGAGATAATTGGGGGGGGGGACTACTGGGATAGCGAATGAAAAACAGAAGTAAGCGCAGGGGGAAGCTAAAAAAAAGCAGTTGTAATCAATTGTTCCCACCCTTCAATTTACCTCTCTTTTTCCTCAAACCCACCAAAGGACTGGAAGTTAATCGGGCAATTCCCCCCGACTGACCTCCCGATTAAATGTGATTAGAATGGTTTCGAATTTGAAGTATCTTTGAGTATGTAATCGATCTCCATAACCACTCAAATGGGCCGTAAAGGAAGTATTTGAGCCACAGACGGCTTGCTGCCATTTGCGTAATAATTAATGCAATGGCGATTAGATAACAGAATACCATATTAAATTTATCAAATAGACCCAATCCGTAGCCATAGAAAAGTGTGGTAAGAAGTATCGACTGCATCAAATAATTTGTAAAAGCCATTTTTCCCATATATTCAAATGGTTTTATCAATTTCTTCCACCATGCATGTCGAGTGAGTAAAACAAAGCCACTGATGTAAAAAAAACAAATGGCTGGATCGGAAATGTATTGTCTCGCACGTCGAATGATATAATATAACCCCTGTGTAACCTCTTGTCCCCTATACAATTCCAAAGCCAAATAATGATTCATGACCAGGAGTGGCACGCCAGTAAGAAAACTTCCCAAACAGACTTTTTTCCAAAAACGGACGTGACTTTCGGAATCGTGTAAAACCCCCGACTTCGCAAAGGCAATTCCAAATAGGAACATAGCCAGAGTGCCAGCCAATACACTGGTTCCAGATAACTCCCAGTTTGAGACTCTCGCCTCAGTGATCTCCTTATATGAGCCAGAAGTGTACAATAATTTAGTCTTCTCATATTTTTCTTTTCCTGACAGTTCCGCCTTAAATGTGCTCTGAGCAGGAGGGGGGTTCAGTTCAGGTATAATAGCAAGAGATCCAAAAATAAAAAGTAGTAAAAATGCCATGCTTATTAAGAACTTAACGGATCGGTTTCGAAAAAATAACATTACAAACCCGACGACTGCGTACTCGACTAAAATATCACCATCCCAAATGAGAACAGCATGGGCAAAACCCAAGATTGCCAATGTTGATAGACGTTTGATATAAAACGGCAAAAACGGCTGGTTCTTTGCTTGGATTCTATTCATCATGATCACCATGCTGAAGCCAAATAAAAATGAAAAAATCGTGCGGAAATGTCCAAGAAATATCAAATCCAGCATATGGAATGCTCCTAGATTCCACGCATTATGCAAGATCATCCAGGTGCTATAGTGTCCCAGCATAGGATGAGAGAACTCCCAGATATTGTTGGCGAATAGGATTCCACAAACAGCGATGCCTCTTAATGCATCAATGTTAGTTAACCGTTGTTCCTTCGCTATAGGAAGAAGCGTACTGTTCAAAGGATTCTCCTCCTGTAATTTCTATGTGTAATTATATTGACAATCATTGCTGTTAGGATTCCTGCAGTTATAGGTATGACAGCGATCGTTGTATACAATTCGTTTTGGAGAAAGATGTCCCAATGATTCTTGAGTGCTATTGGGTGAAATAACAATTGCTTAACAAAGGTAGTCACAGGCATACAAGTTCCAAGTAAGTATACAATCCTAGACTTCGGGGTTTTTGAATTCGTCGCTACTAGAAAGAAAGAAGCTGAGAACAATAGCATAGAGGAGAAATAGTCGTTTCTTATGATAATGTCAATAAAGGAGATGCAGGTGGCTAATGTTAACAGTCGATACCAGGATAATCGTACTCTTTGCCGACTTTGATTGAAATATTGGTTGAGCTCGCTAGCTATTTGGTCCCGATCTCCAAAATTAGCTATCGCAATTCGAGTGGCTTCTCCGCTTGAATAACCTTGGGAGACAAAATGTTCCACTGCGTCTTCTAAATGACCAATTATCTCTTCTCTGGCAACTAGCGATGGAGTATTTTCTGTCAAAAGTAAGGAATTCACATACTGTTCCAACTCTTTATTCATGACCAAGGACCCTTCCAATTGAGAATATGAACATTTGCCACTTCTTTTCTTTCTGATCTAGGGCTTTTAAACCTTCAGGGGTAATTTGATAGTATCGTCTTTTTCTTCCATTGATCTCCATCCAATGACTTGAGACCAATTCTTCCTCTTCAAGCTTGTATAAAACGGGATACAATGTCCCCTCTTTTAATAGCAAGACATCTCCACTTTTCTCTTGAAGGAGCTGAATAATTTGGTAGCCGTACAGATTCCCTTCTTGTTTCAAAAGTGATAGAACTAACATGGCGCTGCTTCCCCTAAGTAGATCCGATTCAATACTCAAGTGAATTCCTCCTATACATAGTCTGACTAAGTATAAGTGTATACCTAGGCAGACTATGTGTCAATAATTCCCAATTTAACATTTATCTGTACCTCAAAATCTGTTAGTTGCTCAATAAAACTCAAAACCGAGCCGACCGATTTTCAGGTTTTATTCGAGTATCTTCGCTCGGTTGATGTTAAACTTACTATTATTGATTTTCTACGCAAATGAGAAAGGTGGCATTCGCATGAAACTAAGAGTTCTTGGCAGATGGGGCGCTTATCCAAAAGCAGGGGAAGCAACCGCGGGTTACCTATTAGAAGTAGGTAGCCACAAAATTTTACTTGATTGCGGAAGTGGCGTATTGGCTGTCCTACAGAATTTTATTGAACTAAGTGAATTGACATCTGTATTTCTCTCACACCAACATCATGATCATATGGCAGACTTGGGATGTCTTCAGTATGCATGTCTAATTGATATGGATCTGCAACGTAGAGATAAGCCGCTAAGGCTCCTGATTTCAGAAAAGAATGAAGAAGATTGGTCAATTCCTGCTATGAAGGGCACGTATGCAATAGGAGTAAACGAAAGTGCTGCTGTATCCATGGAGGATGGTGTAAAGCTATCTTTTTTCCGAACGAACCATGATGCTTATTGCTTAGGAGTGAGGGTAGAAGCTGAAGGAAAAGTATTGGTATATACCGCGGATACTCGTTATGACGAATCGCTTATTCCTCACCTCAGAGATGCGAATTTATTGATTACGGAAGCTTCATTTTATGCCGGCTTCGATGCAGGCCAGTACGGTCATATGAATGCTCATGAAGCGGGGAAGCTAGCGGAAGCGGCTGGTGTAAAGAAATTGCTGTTATCACATTTACCTCATTTTGGTCATATTCAGTTATTGAAGGAAGAAGCTGCTGCTAAGTTTAATGGAGAAGTATTGTTGGCGGATTTTGGCTTGCAAGTTGTCGTCTAATTTTGTTGATTCCTATATAATGTCGAATTTCTTGACCCTCCCGCTTATAGCAAACCAAAGTTTGCAGCTATAGGTGAGGAGGGTGATTTTTTTGCAATTCTATTGTAATTACTTTATATGTTAAACATTATTTTGAAGAAAAATACAGATTCAGTCACCCTCTTTAAATTACTACTAAGATATCATGTAAAGGAAGCGATTACATCAATTGTAGATCTAATAATCTCTGTAGGGGTTGACGATATATACAAAGAATTATCTTGCGTAAGCCCGCAATTTTGTAAATAACACGATTGTGGCAAGGTAATTACACACATCATTAGACGACCGGAGGGGAACTAGTTGGCTTTCAAACTTCGCACTAGACTGTTGATCAGCTTTTTTTCGATCATCGTACTGTTCTTGATAACAGTGAGTGTTACTACCACAATGAATCAGCGTATCGCTAAGCTGACTGATGAGATTCTCGCTTCCCAACAGCGCATGGAAGTCATTCATCGGTTGAATTTGTTTGCTAGGACGGCTAACGATAATGGCGCGCACTTCATGCTTGCGCCTAGCCATTTGAAAGGCGGATACAAATCACGTTTTGAAGAAACCGTGCGCTTTCTCGATAAGGAACTGGTCCGTCTGAAAGATATGACAACAGATCCGAACAGCCTTCAACAAATCGAAGCATTCCAGGCCAAATGGACTGCGAGTAAAGAAGACAAGCTGAAACTTATGGGCAAGCTGGAGCAAGGGGATTTTGTGACGGCTCAAGAGCAATATACGAAGGATTCATTCGACCCTATCGCGTTCGCTTTGCTTTCCTTTCTTAAAGACGAGCAAAATCAGATCGAACGGTATAAGAGTGAAATCCACAGCATGAACGAAAAAGTGCAGCTTTTGAACTATGTTCTTGTTGGGGTCGCAATCTTACTATCGGTTGGCATTGCCGTCCTGCTGTCGAACTATTTGATCTCGCGTACCCGACGCTTAATCCAATTGGCCGGTTCCGTTGCTGAGGGCAACCTGCAAATACAGGATCTGCGTTTTAAAGGGAAGGACGAGCTAACGGAATTGGCTAATGCCTTTAACACGATGACCCAGTCCTTGCGGTCGGTTATAGGCAGCGCGGATCAAGTCTCGATGCAGGTTGCGGCCTCCTCTGCTGAGCTTCAAGCTAGCGCAGAGCAAACCAGCCATGCTACGGAACATATCGCCACCATCACGGGGGAGATCAATGAAGGAACTGAGCGCCAAGCTTCGCTTGTTGGCGGTAACTTGTTGACGATCACCTCACTGTCGGAGAAAGTGAATCAGATCGCAACCAATGGTCATGCGGTGCTCAGAACCGTTAACAATACAACGAATACAGCGCTTCAGGGTAAGAACGATCTTAACAATGCGATGGAACAGGTGCGTGTCATTGAAGGCAGCAACGGAAAGCTCTCTCAAGTAATTGAAGGCTTGCATCGACAGGCCGTCCAGATCGGCGACGTTACGCAAATTATCATGGACATCTCCAATCAGACCGACTTGCTTGCACTTAATGCTGCCATAGAGGCTGCTAGAGCTGGGGAACAAGGACGTGGATTCTCGGTCGTAGCGCAAGAGGTAAGAAAGCTTGCCGAGCAATCCCGCGTGTCTGCTGATCAAATTAGAAGCCTGATCGCAGGCATTCAGCAGGAATCAAGATCAGCCGCAGTGGAGATGGAACACGGCACTTTGGAAGTGCAGAAGGGAATCCAGCTCATTGAAGTGGCAGGCGAATCTTTCGAAGGCATACTACAGATGATCCGGCAAGTGGAATCCGACATTCAGGGAGTAACAGACTCAACGAACACTATCATGGAGGACACTGAGAAAGTGGTCTCAGGCATTTCGGTTATCTCCCAAATTGCCAAAGAGAATTCTGCAGGTACACAGGGCGTCGCGGCTTCTACCGAGCAACAATTGGCCTCCATGGAGGAAATTACCTCTTCATCGAGCTATCTGGCTGCGCTTGCTGATGAGTTGAAGACATTAATCGGCAAGTTCCGTTTATAAACTTATAAGGATCGAAGGTGAGTACATCATGAAAAAGCTTCCTATTTTGTTTATCCTTTGTCTCTCATTAGGGATGATATGTACGGCCTGTTCCAGCCAGCCCAAGGTGGGGCCTATTTCTTTGACCTTCATGAGTACTTATGAGGGGAAAGAAGCGGAATTCGTCAAAGCGCGTATTGCTCGTTTCGAAGAGTCGCATCCGAATATCAAAGTGAATGTAACCGACGTGAATTTTGGGGCGGCCTCGAATGTTTTCAAAACGGCTCTGCTTGGCGACCAGCCGCTTGATGCTATGCGGTCGGATAATTCCTGGGTTCCAGAATTTGCGGATTTAAATTTATTGCATCCGCTAGATGATATGATCACGGAGTCCGATCGAACTGATTTCAATGCAACGGTCATGCGTTCGGTTCAGAGCGGAGGAAAAGTTTACGGCATGCCTTCCGTCATGGAAGCGCCGGCCTTGCTGTATAACAAACGGATTTTGCAGGAAGGCGGTTTCTCGAACCCGCCGCAAACGATGGACGAACTGCTCGCGATGGCCAAGAAACTGACGAATAAGAACCGATACGGCATCTTCCTCTCTGATGATTCTTATTTTGCCCTGCCATATATTTGGGCTTTCGGCGGCGGGACAATTACTGATGACAAGCAGGTACAGATCACCTCTGCGGATTCTCTGCAAGGACTCCAGTTCATGTTGACATTGAAACAAGAAAAAGTAACTCAGCCGTATCCTGATTTCAACGATGCTTATAACAAGATGATGCTAGATTTTAAGGAAGGCCGTTCGGCCATGATTATTAACGGCCCCTGGGCGGTTGCCGACCTGTTGTCTGGCAGTGAATTCAAGGACGCAGGCAATCTCGGAATTGCCGCGATCCCGAAGGGGCCAAAGGGACAAGGCTCACCGGCCGGTGGGCACAGTCTCGTAATTTCTAAATACAGCAAATATCCGAAAGAGACGTATGAACTCATTTCTTATCTCACCAGTACAGAAACTCAGATTCTACAGGCCAAAGAGGTCAAAGCGCTCCCGACCAGAACGAGCGCTTATCAAGATGCAACGCTGGCTGCGGATCCGATCTTTCAAGGGTTCAAAAAGCAGCTCGACGCTGCAAAGGCCCGTCCTCTGATCCCGGAAGGCGCTCAAATGTTCTCGGATTTCACGCCTAATCTGGGTCAAATTCTTCTCGGGAAGCAGTCGGTTCAAGCGGGTGCCCAGAAAATTGAAGCCTCCTGGAAGAGTCTTTTGAAGCTGAGCCAATAGACCGTTTGAGCAGCATACATAACAAAAAAGGAGCGGGACTGCTTAAACAGTTCTGGCTCCTTTTTTGTTTAAATCCTTTACGAAACTAAAGCGTTAGGGATACCCTTTTCTAACACGGCAGAAAGCATATGCCGTCAGGTATGTGTGCGTGACGAGCTCGCAGAAGAGAGAGACTCCGTACGCATCGTGTGGTACGAGCATTTGACAGGATAAACGTAGAAGATTCGGAGGTGCCGCAGCTGTTTGGATCGCCCCATACCGCCTCGATCTGCGATAGTGCGTCTATTTGCACGGGTGAGCGGAACGTAGGTGCGTTAAGAGGCGGTATTTTCGGTTGTAGGGGTATTTCGCGGAACTACTGTGCGTTATGAGCAGGAAATGCTGGGTGGTAGGCACGTTTTCGCTCATTTAACGCACCCTAGTTCCTCTTCAGGGGGAGAAAAGGGACGGTTACCGTGGAATAAGGCTCCGTAGTTCCGTGGATATCGCTGTGCATGGGGCATGGGAGGTCCGGCAGTGCCTCCTCCCGTTTTCTTGCGAAGCTTGCTGAAGCGAAATGTACCCGGAATCTTACAGAGGTATTCATGGGCAGGAATACCGGATGGAAGACAGGTTAGGGAAAAGAGAAGAAGGCAGCACAAAGTAGAACAGAGGGAAGAGGGAATGGATCTGGGGTGGAAACACGACTTTAAAGGCGGTTGGAAGCCCATACCCTATTCCCTCCTCAACCCACAAACGTATCGCATAGCACAGCAAGATGATAAGTAACATTGGAATGATGAGGATCGATCTGCGCTATACGCAGCCGCACGATCCGAATTCGGAGATCGACGTGTATTTCTCTATGGGCCCCTAAATAGAAATTATTGAAAATTTCCAAGCTATCCATTATGCTGTAAACAGTTGAGATGAGAACAGGTTAGCTGAGCTGAGATAAGATGAGACTAGTCGAGAGATGTGAAGTGTATTTGTGTTGGATTATTTGTTCATACAAACCTTCTCTGCGGTTGCTCCTGTTCTCCTCTAATTTAGAGGAGGTCATTCATATGAGTATTTTGTTATCATTCAACGCTATTCCCCGCCAAAAAGCCTACACCACCCAAGGCAACATTGAAGTATTCCGCAATTTGGAACCGGTTGAAATTGCAACTGCCACTCAAGCCATACTCAAAGAAATCGACTTTAAAAAAGGTGCGTTATTTTCCAGCGGCTATGAATACCCAGGGCGTTATTCGCGCTGGGATATTGGTTTTATTAACCCTGCTTTAGAGCTGAAAGCAAGTGGAAATAGCTTCTGTATTTCGGCTGAAAATCAGAGAGGAGATATACTATTAAGTGCCATTTTCCTCCATTTGAAGAATCATGCCGATATTGAAAATCTCATGTATGCTGAAAACCAAATTTCAGGAAACATAAGGAGACGTGCAGAGCTTTTCCATGAGGAGGAAAGAACAAAACAGCCCTCTATTTTTTCTATCATTCGCTCGGTTAAGGAACTCTTTTACTCTCCGGATGATTCTTTTCTCGGTTTGTATGGCGCTTTCGGCTATGATTTGGTGTTTCAATTTGAACCTATGGAGCTCAAGCATAACAGGGACGCGACGGAATCAGATGTCATCCTGTATTTCCCTGATGAAATCATTATCGTTGACCATCATTTGAATGCCGCGTATCAGCTGAGCTACGAGTTTAGCTTCAATGGTCAAAAAACGGATGGCCTCGAAAGAAGCGGAGAGCTCCTGCAGCCGAAATTAAGCGGGCAAGTGCCCTTAGAAGGATATGTCCAAGGCAATTACGCAAATGTAGTGCGGGAAGCAATTAAATCGTTCAAAGTAGGGGATATGTTTGAAGCTGTCCCCACCCATACGTTCTATGAAACATGTTCCAGTCTTCCGTCAAGTGTATTTTCCCGACTACAGGTAATTAATCCAAGCCCCTATGGATTCATTATTAATTTGGGAGGCGAATATCTGGTCGGCTCTTCCCCCGAGATGTACGTGAGGGTAGAAGGCAGAAGGATGGAAACTTGCCCGATATCAGGCACCATAAAACGCGGGAATAACGCGATAGAAGATTCAGATCGCATTAGAGAATTGCTAAATTCGGCTAAAGATGAATCCGAGCTGACGATGTGTACCGATGTGGATCGAAACGATAAATCACGGATTTGCGAACCTGGTTCCGTTCAAGTCATCGGGAGAAGGCAAATTGAAATGTACTCTCACCTCATTCATACCGTTGATCATGTGGAGGGGACCCTTCGTCCTGAGTTTGACGCATTGGATGCGTTTATGACCCACATGTGGGCAGTTACAGTCACAGGCGCACCTAAGCGCGCGGCTATTCAGTGGATTGAGAACCACGAAAACTCGCAAAGGAACTGGTATGGCGGGGCTGTCGGTTACTTTTCATTCAATGGGGATCTGAACACGGGGTTGACCTTACGGACCATCCGAATCAAAGAAGGTGTAGCCCAAATTCGTGTTGGTGCAACACTGCTCTACGACTCTGTACCTGAGGATGAGGAACAAGAGACTATCACAAAAGCGGCTGCCCTCGTTCAAGCTGTGCGTGAATCAAGTACATGGGGGACTGAGAAATCGAAGCCGATTCCACCGGATAGGGGGCATGGCAAAAGCATACTGCTTGTAGATCATGAAGATTCTTTTGTCCATACGCTGTCAAACTATATGAAGCAAACCGGCGCGAACGTAACGACTCTGCGAGCACCCTATGCGCGGGATATGCTAAAGGAAAAGCCGTTCGATATGGTCGTGCTTTCGCCTGGCCCCGGTCAACCATCGCAGTTTTCCTTAAACGAGACAATCGCTCTTTGTCTGGAGAAGGAAATACCTATTTTCGGAGTCTGCTTGGGACTGCAAGGAATTGTTGAATACTTTGGGGGAACCTTGGATATTTTAGATTATCCTCAGCATGGTAAATCCAGTTTAGTCAAGACGAACGGAACGAGCCCCATGTGGCAGGGATTGCCACAAGAGTTTCATGTTGGCCGGTACCATTCTTTGTACGCCAAAGAAGTGCCAAGCTGTTTAAGTGTCAGTGCGATTTCAGAGGATGGAATTGTCATGGCCGTCGAGCATAAAACGTTGCCAATTGCAGCTGTACAGTTTCATCCCGAATCCATCGCCACCTTGCGCGGAGAAGTAGGACTGCGATTAATTGAAAATGTACTATCTGAGCGGCTTATTCAGAATTAGGAACTACGATGCAATTGTTGAAAAGAGGGTATCACTTTGAGGTTAATCGGTGAATTAAGTGAAATTAATCGCTATCCGATAAAATCGTTTGCAGGAGAGCGGTTGGAGACTTGCCGCATCGAGCCTTATGGCTTATATGGCGATCGCTGCCATGCGTTTATTGATGAAACTAAGGAAGGTTGGGAGAGCTTTATCACGGCTAGAAATATCCCCAATATGCTTACTTATAAGGCGAAGCTCGATAATGAAGATGTTCAAAATGGGCTTGATCCTTTTAAAGTGAGCATAACCTCACCGGATGGGCGTACCTATCATTGGAATGACGAGCTGCTAGCTGAAATGCAAAAGCATTCGAACGTCCACATGTCGATGATGAGTTATAGCCCGCAAGTGACCGAGCTCATGGCCGTTGATACGGGGAGTATTTTGATCATCACAGATACAACGCTGCGGAGACTTGAAATGTTATGGGGGAAGAGCTTGGACCATCGCCGCTTTAGAGCAAACTTGTTGGTTTCAGTAAATGAAAATGCTGGCAATGAAGGAGAATGGTTAGGAAAGCGCTTGTCCATTGGCAGTGCGGAATTACAAGTCGACAGTTATTGCGAGCGTTGTTCCATGATTATGCTTGACCCTGATACGCTTGAGCGTGACGCTTCTCTGTTAAGGAAAGTGAATGAGGAGATGGGTTTACATTTCGGCGTGTACGCTTCGGTTAAAAAGACAGGCCAAGTACACATTGGCGAGAAGGTATATGTAGTGGATTGAACTTGAACGAAAACTGGATGGAATGAGAATCCTCGCTAGCTGAGTCGTTTTGCCTAAGTGCAGGCAGGATAGGCTTGGCTTTTTTTGTCATGTTAAATCATATTATGCATAAATATAATAATTTACATGAAAACCATTTACAGGAAATGGGACAAGGTCTATATTAGAGGTGTAAGGAAACTGGTTTCCTTGCTATCGAAATCTTTACTATTTTCTGAGGAGGGGGTGGCTACAGGCGGACATTGTAAATAGGGTTGCAACGTCGCTGGTGCAGAGTTTTATCGGTAGGTATTTCTAAATAATAGACAGGAGTGAATGAAAAATGAATGCTGTAAAAAAAATGTTATCTGTTGTACTTGCTTTTACCTTTTTCTTAAGTGTGGCAGTAGTAGGATTTAGTGGTGAAGCTAAAGCTTCGGATCCGAATGTTCAGCTCGCGTATGCAAATACCAGTATTGATTACAGCGGAGGAAGCAGCGTCTACAGTCTGACAGGCGGAGTGGAAGTGAAAAATCTTGCGTACACCAAACAAGTCAGCGTCGCCTATACAACAGGCAATGGGCAATGGAATGAGCAACCTGCTTCTTATGCAGCGTCAAATGGCAATGGCTATGAAACGTGGACGTTCAATATCGTTGCTCCTGCATCTTCTGCCTTTGAATTCTCCTTTAAATATGTAGTCAACGGCCAAACGTACTGGGATAACAACGGAGGCAGCAATTACAAGGTTGGAGGGACCGGACAACCGGATCGTATTCTCGGTACATCGGCTCTGCAACTGTCCGAAAAACATTATTATTCGAATCGCTCAGGACTCTATATATACGGAAAAGTGTATTTGAAAAATCTGGCTCCGACCAAAACAGTCAACGTGGTGTATTCGTATGATAACTGGGCAACGACACAAACGGCCACAGCTACTTACGACAGCGCGGTCGCCGGATCGAATAATGCTTTTGAGAACTGGACATTCTCGTTTACTGCCAACGGACAACCCGTACAGTTTGCCATTTCATATACAGTCAATGGTGTGACCTATTGGGATAACAATCATGGTGCTAATTATTCCCTACATTTTAATTAATAGAGATCTTATATAAAAATAGAGAGATTGAAATCGGATAAATGTGATAAAAAGGAGAGATATCCATGAAGATTGTTAAAAGAATGTTCGCAGCTTTATTCGCGTTTGCGTTGATTCTAGGGTCTACATGGTTAAATGCGCCTGTTTCTGCTGCGGGAGGTCCTGTTGAACTGATTAAAGCATCGATTTATTCCTACAAATTCGGGTTTACTTCCTTCAGCGGCGATATCGAGGTTCAGAATCTTGCCTACCAAAAAAATGTAACGATTCATTACTCCCCGGGTGATGGCCAATGGTATGATACTAGCGCATCGTATGCAAGGCCTGCGGATGCATCGCATGAGATTTGGCATTTTGACATCTCGACGCATCAAATGACGGATGAGCATCCGGAGCTGAAAAACGCCGATACGATACAGTTTGCCATTAAGTATGAAGTCAACGGCCAAACGTATTGGGACAACAACGGCAATCAGAATTATTCCGTGAGCCGGTATAACATGGAATCCGTCATTTTGGGTGCTCCTCAGGTGCTGCGCTTGAATGAACTATTGACTAATGGCATTTTCAACGGCAATCTGTTCGTGAAAAATGAGGGATACGCCAAAACGGTTAAAATCGTATACACGACAGATAACTGGCAAACAACGCATGAAGGCCAAGCCTATTACTATGGGGCAGCGAACGGCAGCAATAGTGTAGAGAGTTGGAGCTTTGGCATTTATGTGGATCCGAACGCGGCACAAATCAAGTATGCGATCTCTTATAGCGTCAATGGTCAAACCTACTGGGATAACAATTATGGCAATAATTACACGGTAAACAAATAAGAAAGAAGCCGAACAGGCACGAATGCGGGAAGCTCGCTTCGTGTCTGTTTTGTTGTTTGTTCAGAATTTGGATTGTTTACATTGTTAAGCAAGAGGAATAAACTTAGATAATCTAGCCATTTCTACAACAAGACTTAGGAGGCAAGTGGTGACTTTTTTCAAAAAGAGCATGTGGAGTTTGATGATTGTTTTTGGCGCGGTCGTTGTGTATACCGTCCTGCCAGTTGATCACAAATATACAATGGTGACTGACGTGAACTCTCAAAGCAAAGAGCCTCAGGAACGCGTTCTTCCCGGCGAGCAATTTATTCGATCGAACATGATGAATGAGAACGGGACGCTAAGAACGAATTTGGTTGCCAAAGTTACGACAGATCCGCAGACGGCCATGGGTCAGGACGCTTTATCCGAATCTATGGGATTATGGCTGCAATATGCGTATGAAAAGGGCGACGTTTCTTTATTTCGCCATGCTGCGGATGTCATTCAACAAAAATTTATGAAGTCGGACGGCTGGATTGCTTGGAAGATCAGTTCGAGCGGCAAGCCGGTTACAACCAATGCCCTTGTCGATGATTTGCGAATCGCTTATTCCTTCTACAACGCCTCGGTTAAATGGAAGGATGCTGATTTCAAGAAAACAGCGGATACGATTACGAAGAGCGTGACGAAAAGGCAGGTTGTTAACGGCACCTTCCGGGATTTCTATGATAATGAGAAAAAGTGGCCAAGCAATGTGATTACACTGCCCTATCTGGATGCTTACGCCATTGTCAATTTATATGAACAAAGCAAGATTACGGAAGACCTGTATCAGAAAACGAAAACATTCATGATCGATCTTCCAGTGAAAAACGGTTTCTATCCCATTAACTATCATGTGGACGAAAAACGCTTTGAATACCAAGATGAGGTTAATCTGTTAGATCAGCTGTTTGTTGAATATTCCCGTGCGAAGTTTGGAGAAAAGGACTCGGAGTTGTGGTCGTTCCTCAAGGAATCTTTTCAAAACGATCATGTTCTATACGGAAAATATGACTTGGCCACAAAACAAAGAGCTGTAGATTATGAATCCCCTTCTGTATACGGCCTAGCCATTTTGTGTGCCTTGGAGCGGGGGGAAAGCGAGCTTGCGAAAGATCTGTATTATCGAATGATTCGCTTCCAAACCTTGAATCCGACCAGTGAATATTACGGCGGCTATATGAATTACGGGCCGACGACGGATACGCACATTTTTGACAACTTGGTTCCCTTGCTCGCAGAAAGGAAGCTTTATAATGCAAGGATTTTACAATAAAACGCGTACTTTTTCCATTGTTCAGAGCTGCTTCTTGCTCTTTGTAGTTGCTTTGTGTTTATATGTGACCGGGTTTCAGGGAATTTCATGGACAACAACTGCGCTATTTGCAAGTGTGCTTCTCATTGCTTTCGTAAGCTTGCTCGGCGGACTGCTGTTCGGTCTGGGCATCTCCCTCGCCGCGATGTTTCTGCTTGGGTCTGTGCTCATTTGGAATGTGTATGTTTCCTCCACTGCTATCTTATCCGTCAGAGAAACGGTGATTTGGATGATTGCCATTGGCGTTTCCGCTTTCATGGGGGGCATTCTCCACAGGTGGGCTACCACGGTAACTCATGAGAACGAGGAGATGGCCAGTAAATTCGATGAGCTCGTCACGATTGATGAAACGACCGGTTTCGATAATAAAAAGAGATTCTATTTTGAGCTAGAGGAAGAATTTAAGCGTTCGATACGCACGGGTACCCCGTTCACGCTTCTGCTAATCCAGTTTAAGTATGTGAAAGAATATGAACGTATATATGGGAGCGAAGAGAAGAAGCATTTGATCAAGTCGCTCTCTGATGTGCTGTGGAAGCAAACGCGGATCAGTGACCGCAAGTTTAGGATAGAGGATGACACCTTTGCCATTATTTTATTTAATACGGGGGCAGAGAGTGTTCATTATGTGCTCGATAAAATTGAGGATCCGCTGAAGGTTCATCAATTGGCGAACCGGAAAAAAGAAGTGACCATTACCGTTTCCTTCGGCGCGGCCAGCTTTGACCGTGAGCTAAATGATTACTCGGAGTTGATTCAGCTTGCTTACGAAGAACTTGAAGCTTTTACACAATAAAATCATACATCGGTCAATTCTTGTGAGCTTGTTGATCATTTTGAGCCTTAACTTCATGCCTCAGTCCAAGGCATTCTCGGCCGTCTCAACTAGTCGGGTATTGGTCATCTACTCGACAGAATCCGGCACGATGAACGAGTCGGTTCGTCTCTTGGACCTGCTGCTGGGCCAGTTTACGGGTCAGATTACATTCAAAGCAGATGAGGCTGTGACGAGCGGCGATTTGCAGGAAGTCACTCATCTGGTCTATTACGGGAATACTGCAAAGAAACTCCCATCTGCCGTTGCACCGCTCATTGGGGAATTTAAGGGTTCTGTCTTAGCGATTGGAGAAAACGCAGATCAACTCGGCGCCCGCTTTTCTTTTATGAAGACCCGGCCTGACACGGTCATTAATAAAATTTCTAAAACGGATCCTTCGACCCATGAACCGGTGTATCAGCTTCTGGATGTTAATTATGCCATTACACATGTCGAATTGTTGCGTGGAGAAACGATTTTACAGGGCTGGAAGGGGGATATCCCCTTTCCTCTATTTGTCCAATATGAAAACAGCGCTTATCTGGCATCGTCCGATTTGTATGTCCCCTTCAATCGCTTCTTGAGCGAAGGCCTTGCGGCTTTTCTCGGCAAACCGCTCCTATCGGAGCGAATGGCCTATATCCGCCTTGAAGACATTCATCCCATGTCTGACCCGAAGCTGCTGAAACAAACCGGCGATTATTTGGCTGATAAGGGGATTCCCTTCATGATAGCGGTCATTCCGGTCTACACGAATTCGGAAACCAACCAGCAGATTCATCTAGCGGAATCGCCGCAGCTCGTCGAGGTACTGCGCTATTTGCAAGGGCGCGGGGCAAGTATTCTTTTGCACGGATATACCCACCAATACAGATCTTCCGAGACAGGGGAAGGCTTTGAATTCTGGGATGTGAAGAATAACACACCAATCTGGGGGCCCGCTGATCACGAGACAACGGTGAAAAAGCGGTACGAATTTTCATCCAAAGCGGATTATGACCATTATATGGATGGGCTCAATGCCTTCGAGAGCGCTTATGTAGAGACGAGAGTGCAGAGCGGTATTCGCGAATTAACGGAACTTGGTTTATATCCGCTTGCTTTTGAAGCTCCCCACTATGTCATGAGCCAAAACGGGTACGAGGTGGTGTCCCGCTACTTCAACTATTTGCTTGGCCAGACACAGATCAGCGATAGCGATTGGCAGCACATGGGTGTCTCTGCTTTTATGTCGAAACCGTCCTTTCTTCATGGAATGGCGCTGCTTCCCGAAACCATAGGCTTTTATGATCATACCTCACTCACGCCAGAGGCGGATATAGATCAAAAAATTAATGACATGGAATTCGTTGAAGGCGGCATGATGGGCATGTTTTATCATCCCTATTTGGGCTTGGAGAAACTCAAAACGTTTATTTCGCATCTGGAGCGTGTACCGAACGTATCCTGGCTGGATTTAAGAAAAATGAACATTTCTGTGCATGCGCCTAACCTGACTATCTCAACAGATGCACAGGGGAAAATTCATTATGACAACACATCGCCTCCTGTGGAAACGCCGCACATTGTGCAAGGCATTAAGCGTCTAGGGAGCTTGCAGTTGATCCTGTGGGGCATGGCGATACTCGTGGCGATGATGGTTTTGATGTTCTTCCTGTACACCCTTAGCATGAGAATGAACCTGCGCAAACAACTATTTGAGGAGCGAAACATCAGTGGCTAATACTTTGTTCTATGCCTCATTGACTGTCATCTGGCTCATGCTGTTATACCATATGTTTCTCATGCAGGGAGGCTACATGCACTATCTCCGCTATAGGCGGCCCATTGCTGAATGGGAAAAGAAGCAGCATAACTGGCCTAAAGTTAGTGTGATGATCCCTGCGCATAATGAAGAGGTTGTCATTGAACGGACAATTAAAGCGATGCTCAAGCTCGAATACCCAAAAGATTTACTGGAGATTATTGTTATCAACGATAACTCTAAGGATCGAACAGGAGAGATCGCAGACAGCTACGCAAGCCGCTATCCTAGGTTGAAAGTCGTGCATCTCAAACCTCCCAATATAGGAGGCGGAAAGTCTGGCGCATTGAACCAAGGGTTTAAACACGCCACGGGTGACGTGATTGTTGTTTATGATGCGGATAATACCCCGGAGCGTAAAGCGGTATACTATTTGGTACTAGCGATGCTGAACGATCCGAAAGCCGGAGCCGTCGTCGGTAAATTTCGCGTCATCAATGCGGCTCAAACGCTGTTGACACGTTTCATTAATATTGAAACGATCTGCTTTCAATGGATGGCGCAAGCGGGCCGTTTCCATTGGTTCCGTGTGGCAACCATCCCTGGAACTAACTTCGCTATACGGCGCAGCATCATAGAGGAGCTGGGTGGATGGGATGAGAAAGCTTTGGCGGAGGATACCGAGCTGACGATTCGCGTCTACAATATGGGCTATCACATCCGCTTCTTCCCTGCCGCGATCACGTGGGAGCAGGAACCGGAAACGATGAAAGTATGGTGGAAGCAGCGCACACGCTGGGCGCGAGGCAATCAATACGTCGTGCTTAAATTCATGGCAAAACTGTTTACATTAAAACGGAAAAGTATCGTATTCGATCTGATTTACTTCTTTTTTACGTATTTTCTTTTCTTTTTCGGCGTTATCGTTTCGGATGGTTTATTTCTCGTTAATTTATTCGTAGACTTGCATCTGAATGTGGGGATCATCTCGACTATTCTTTGGATTCTGGCTTATTTCTTGTATATAACCGAAGTATTGATGGCTCTGGGTATTGAGAAAACGGAGCTCAACACGAAAAACTTCTTTATCGTCTCTCTCATGTACTTCACGTACTCCCAGTTCTGGATCCTGCTTGTGCTCTACGCTTTGTTCCTGGAAATGAAACGCATATTGCTGAAGCAAGAAACCAAATGGTACAAGACAGAGCGCTTTCAGCAAACGAAAAAACATGACAGCTCCATTACCTGATTCCATTTCGTTGAAAGGTGTTTCCAGCATGAACATTTATCTTAAAACATGGCTGTACAGCAGCATAAGTCTGTTAGCTGTGCAGCTCACCGCTGAGCCTTTGCTTGCGCAAGCTGAGGGCGCTGATCCCGCCGCGGCGGGAAGACTGAACGTCACATCGGCTTATATGAAGGACGGAGCTCTGGCCACATTCACCTCTAACCTATCTGCCGTATCTCCAGGCTACTTAACTCACCTCACCAATGACAATATTTCGATGGCCAGAGTCGATCATTCGCAGCAGTTGTTTTATAGCGTGCCAAGAGCCGGGATGAGCGAGGGAAGCTATATAGATTTAGATATCAGTTACTCCGATTTGCTCGTCCCTACGAGTTCTACGCTTACGATAGCGGTCGATGGCAGACCGGTAAAAAGCATTCCTTTGACGAAAGAGACAAGTTCCCGTCTTGTGACCAGAATTCCTTTGGGGAATGACGATGTGACGCCGGGCTTCCATGCCGTTACGCTTGACAAGCATAGTACCATCTCGAACGATGTGTGCAGCGATGAGGAGAATCCGGCGAATTGGGTGAGAATCAATCGCTCTTCGGCCATTTTCTTAAACACGGCGACGACGTTCACGACGAATGATGTGCTCAGAAATTATCCATTTCCCTTCGTTGAACCAAGCATTCAAAATGAAATGTACGGGGCGGTTATGCTTCCGGATCATCCTTCGGCGGAATTGATTGCGTCGGCGATGCAGGTGGCGACCTACTTTTCATCGAAAACAGCCACTAAACGGCCAACACCGATTGTGACGGAATCCGAGTGGTTGAGTAAAGACCACTTACTTCCGGCCCTAGCGCTCGGCAGCATCAATGCGTGGAGCGGCCCGGTTAAGCAAATGCTGCAAAATAATCCGGTTCACGTACATAACCAGCAGCTGAGCCTGGATGCTTTCGCGGTCACCGAGCAAGCTAGCAATGAGACCAGACAAGTGCTTCTTGTGTCTGCGGTTGATGATAAGGTGATCAAAGACCGGATTCATTTGCTGACAGAAAAAGATTTCGTTGATCAGCTGGCAGGCAATCATCTTATGATTACTGATGCGCAGCAGGCGGCGGATGTACAAGCTCCGACAAAACCAATCACATTCGAATCAGTGGGGACATCGAATATCAAATTGGATGAAACACACCTGAATTCTGAACGGTTGTTCTACACGATTCCTTCATTCTGGAGTCTAACCGGGGAAAGCCAACTGACATTGAAAGTGCGTGTTTCTTCCCTCTTGCAGAATGACTCGGCGCTTTCCAGGGATAACAAGAGCACGAGCACGCCAGCGCCGACGGCAAATACAGGTTTAACGGTCATCATTAATGATGTCCCCAAAACATTCTCTTTCGCGGAAATCGTTGCCTCCCAAAAAGCAGATGACAGCTACCTTCTGACGGTGCCGCTTGCGCCCTATTTGAAAGAGAACAAAACCAACGTGTTGACGATGTCATTCTCGGCACAATTGAATGAAGCGCACAATGCCTGCGGTCCGAAATCTGATAGCGGGAAATGGATTTTCATTGATAAAAGCAGCACACTTCAGCTGCCGCATGAGATCCTGAAGGAAACGAGCTTTAGAAACTGGCCAGCCCCGTTTGTTGATGATAACGGACTTGGGCAAACGGTGTTTCTTTTGCCGAAAGATGTTGGCGGCACTTTGCTTAGCCAGTTCGCTGCGATGATTCGATCCATGACGAGCGATGTCTCGAAGAACACCGCTGTCGACATCGTCCGGGATGGAGATCCTGATCTGGAACAGAAGCTTAAAGGCCATAACGTAGTTATTGTCGGTAATCCAAGCGATTTCCAGTCCCTACAAGCTTATAAGGATACGCTGGTATTGGGTCCAGGCAATGAGCAGCTTCGCTTGGCTAATCCTAATCTGATTAATGAAACGACGGACTACGCAGCCTGGATTCAAACCTCTCTATGGGACAAAGTACGGGTGATGGCGGTCTTTCAGGCCGGAGCAAACAACCAAAAGGCGGCAGATACGTTCACGAACGCGAGTTTGCTCCAATTTCTGAGTAATGAGCAGAAAAGCAGTCAAGCCGTCGTGATGAGCAAATCGGGGGAAGTTGTAGCCTTCGATACCAAAAGCATGGAGCAAGCGAAGCCTGAAACAACGCCAGCGAGTGCGGCTCGATCGAACATATCGTTGATCTGGGCAGCTGCCGCGATCGGGGTCGTATTTATCATCGGTTTGATTCTGTTTATCCGTCTGCTTCGTCGTCCTAAGTAAGACTACGGCAAGGCACGGAGTCTCATAATTAATCGTACTTGTCTTCGTCAACACGGTTTTGATAGTCAAGGATAAGTTCAGCTTCGGTTTCAAAATTCAAATGCAGGGGAGCGGGGAGCCGCTCGAGGATTTCTTGGATCATCCCGAGTTCTAAAAACTCTTCCAGACTCTGGGGTTGTTCATCCAGACGATAGGTCCACTCCCGCACAGCATCAATAAATGTATAGAAGGAGGCCTCAAATTCATTTGCGGTCTCTTCAGCATCCTCGTCATCCGGTTTTGACATGGTTTTCCAGTTCCTTAATGCCGCATTCAGTGTCTCTTCCACTTTGGCATCCATTTCGCAGCCTCCTGATTTCTCTTCTGAGTTTCGTTGATTCCATCAGTATAACAAGCTTTGGAATAAAGGGAAAAGCTAGTGGATAAAATGTGGGTTGACTTTGACGGAGCGTAAAGGTGTACGATGAATATGTCAGGAGGGATGAACGTGGAGTACACCGTGCAAAAGCTAGGCGTGCTGGCGGGAATCAGTACGCGGACACTCCGTTATTATGATGAAATTGGCATTCTCAAGCCGGCGAGAATCAATTCATCCGGGTACCGCATTTATGGGCAGTCAGAGGTTGACCGGCTGCAGCAAATTCTATTTTATCGGGAGCTGGGCGTCAGCTTGGAAGAAATCAAGGAACTGATCTCCTCGCCTTCCTATGATGCCGATCAGGCACTGAGGGAACATCGCGGGAAACTCTTGGCGAAACGGAAACAAATCGATATACTCATCGCCAATGTCGATCTGACACTAGCCCAGAGAGAGGGGAGCAAAACAATGAATGATCAGCAGAAATTCGAAGGCTTTAAGCAGCAATTCATTGACAAGAACGAAAAGCAATATGGCGCGGAGATTCGCTCCAAATACGGTGCGGCTCCAATCGACAAGGCGAATATAAAAATAAAAGGCATGACCGAGAAGCGGCATGCCGAGATCGAACAATTAGGTGCAGACATTCATGCAGCACTTGCTGAGGCTTTCGTCACAGGCGACCCTGCAGGGGCGCTTGCCCAGAAGGCTGCGGACCTTCATCGGCAATGGCTGAGCTTCTACTGGGACAGCTACAGTAAAGAAGCCCATGCAGGGGTTGCCCAGATGTATGTGGATGACGAAAGATTTACCGCTTACTACGATCAAGACCGGCCTGGCATGGCTAAATTTCTTAGAGATGCCGTTGTTATCTATATGGGGCGCGGGTGAGTGGAATGTAGATGCCTTATGGATAGGCATATTCGCTCAGACATATAGCTTAGAATGATTTGGGGCACTAGCCTTATCTCATGAACCAGTGTTAGGCTGCTTGGCAGGAATCGCTTTCCGGTAATTGAGAAGCTCAGAGACGGTAACGAACCGGTAACCTCTCTTGGTCAATTCAGGCAAGATGATCTTGAGCGCATCGATCGTCTGTGTAGGGCCTTCCACATAATCGTGGAATAAGACAATATTGCCATTGCTTGAATGCAACAATACACGGTCAACAATTCTTTTGACTCCTGGGGTGCTCCAGTCTTTGGTATCGAGCTGCCAGGACCACAACACCATCTTATAGCCTTCTTTTTTGACGACAGAAACCAGGTTGTCATTAAAAACGCCGCCAGGCGGACGGAATAATTGACAGCGGTATCCGGTAGTGGCGTGAATAATTTCCTCGGCTTTGTTAATTTCCTTTTTCATATTGGTATTTCCGCCTAAATAGGCATGACTATATGTATGATTGGCAAGTTCGTGCCCTTCCTCCAACTCGCGTTTAAGCAAGTCTGGATACAATTTCACCTTGTTTCCGACAACGAAAAAAGTCGCTTGCGCCTGATATTGTTTGAGCAAATCCAAGATTTGCGGGGTATACGTCGGATGAGGGCCGTCATCAAAGGTTAGGGCAATGACTTTCTCATCCGTATTAATTTCCCACACCACTTCGCCGCGATCTTCGTAATAGGCCCGGTTTTTCTTGGGGCTAGCGCTGGCAGTGGACTGAAACAACAACAAAAAGATGCTTAGTGCTGCGATAATTCTCATGATGCCTCCTAAATGAACGTGTAATTTTAAGAAATAGGATGCCTCTGATAAACAGCAAATATCCAAGTGTAAACAAAAACGCCATCAGGGGCGGCAACCCCAGAATGGCGTTTTTATGAACAACAGTGTGTTTAAATCCTTACAGAGCTAAAGCGTTAGGGAAGCACATTCTAACACGCCAGAAAGCATATGTCGTTAGATTTGTGTGTGACGAGCTCGCAGAGCGGAGAGATTCCGCACGGATCGTGTGGTGCGAGCATTGGACTTGATGGACGTAGAAAATCCGGAAAGTGCCACAGCGGACTGGAGTATATGAAATACCGCTTTGCGGCCTCGATCTGCGATAGATCGTCTTTTTGCACGGTTGAGCGGAACGTAGGTACGCTATGAGGTGGTATTTTCGGTTGTAGGGACGTTTCGCGGAACTACCGTATCCTATGAGTAGGAAATGCTGGGTTTCAGGCACGTTTTCGCTGATTTAACGCACCCTAGTTCCGCTTCAGGGGGAGAAAAGGGATGTTGCCGTGGAATAAGGCATCGTAGTTCCGCCGACATCGCTGTGTATGGGGAATTGGCGGTCCGGCAGCACCTCCTTGGTTTTCTTGCGAAGCTTGCGGAGGCGAGTATCCGGAATTTTACAAAGACATTCATGGATAGGAATACCGAATCGAAGGGCCTGAGGCACAGCCTCAGGCCCTTCTTATGAAAAGCTACGCGTCGATGGATCTCAGATCGCTGTTATCATACGTAATTGAACCCCAGAGGGATCGATTACCACAAACGCATGATCCTGCTCGGTGACGGTATATCCGGCTTGCTGCAGGCGCTCGCGAGCGTGCTTTCTTTCTTCCGAATTTGGGAAAACGATCGTGTAATATTCAAGTCCAGTGCCATTGGCTGGAGGCAATGGGGCATCTTGGCCAGCCCAAAGATTCATGCCAATATGGTGATGGTAGCCCCCTGCGGAGATAAACAAGGCTCTCATTGCAGCTGCGGCATCAGCGACGATATCGAAGCCAAGGATATCGCAGTAAAAATGCTTGGACGTCTGAAGGTCTTTCACATGAAAATGAATGTGCCCCATGGTCGTGCCTGCGGGGAGACCGTTCCATTCGTGCCCTTCCGCTTCGCTGAGCAGCCCGTCCCAATCAATTGGATCGGAGGCCATGAGATAGTTGCCCTCAGCATCGCGGCGCCACATCTCCTTAGGCCGATCGCAATAAATTTCAATTCCGTTATTATCCGGATCGGCGATATAAAGCGCCTCGCTGACTAAGTGATCGGCTTGACCGATATGAATGCCCGATTGGATCAGATTCCGCAAAGATAAGCCTAAGTCCCGGCGTGTTGGCAGCAAAATGGCAAAGTGATATAGACCGGCAGCCGACCTGCGCGGGAGTATCTGTGCCTGTGGTATTTCAGTCAGGGTAAGAAAAGGCGTATGCCCGTCAACCGTTAACTCAGCCTGTTTCGGGTTTGCTTGCAATACCTTCAAGCCTACGACTTCTTGATAAAAGCGGATGGATCGCTCCAAATCCGATACCTTCAGTTTGACCAGTCCTAACTTAATGTCGGGATGCAGCTTGGTAGACATCCATGAGTCACTCCTTATTGCTTACTATTTGTAACTAAGTTTAATATAGTTATTTAGTTACGTCAAATCATATATTTATTTTATGATTAATGCGCACTCTATATGTACAGGCTGCTGCAAAGCCGGGCTTTTTACAAGCTTGCCCCATTCTGTTATAACTAAAAGAGTGCCATGATCGAGAAATGGATGAATGAAAGAGGGATTTCAGGTGAAATTTGGTTTTGATATCGACGATACACTGATTAATTTAAGAGAACATGCTTTTCATATTTACAATAAGAAGCTTGGCCAAAATGTGGGGATCGACGTATTCAACGCGTTAACCACGCTTGAAATTCACGATGCATTTGGTTTATCGAAAGAGGAAGGAAGCAAGCTGTGGTCAAGCCTCCGCGAAGAAATCTACTATACCGCATGCCCTCCTTTTCCGAATGCTGTGGAAGTACTTCATGAGCTGATCAGCCAAGGCCATGAGGTTTACTATATTACGGCAAGGGCTAAAGAGCATTGCGAACGCACGCACAAATGGCTGGTAGACAATGGTTTTCCTGTGGCTGAAGGCCATTTTTTCTGCGGTATGGACGATAAGGAGAAAGTTCATATCATCCAGGAATTAGGCTTGGATTATTATTTTGATGATAAACCTGCTGTATTGGAGACGCTGTCTCACTTGGCGTTAAAAGTATACGCGAGAGACAGGTCATATAATCAGCATTTGGATATGGCTCGGATTACATCTTGGGATGAACTGAAAGATGTCATGAACGCTTAGAAAAATAGAAATTCATCTCGTGTTTAGACAGGATGGTCGTGCAGATGAACGATAAAATTGTGATGCCGGTGTGGACGATCGGCTTGTTTATCGTTGTGATGAATACAACGATGTTTAATGTATCTATTCCAAGCATTATCAAAGAGCTTGGCATCTCGGCAGATCTAGGCTCATGGGTGATCTCAAGCTATTCGATCGGTTATGCTTTATCTACTGTCATTTACAGCAGGCTTACGGACGTCGTTCCCATACGCAGGCTACTTACAATTGGCCTTCTTATTCTTGGTCTTTCTTCGGTATTTGGCTTGTTTGCCCATGATTTTAAAGCCTTGTTAGCGGCGAGAATTGTGCAGTCCGCAGGTGCGGGCGTTATGGCGGGCCTGGGACTGGTGCTGGCTAGCCGGTATATTCCCGTTGAAAGAAGAGGATCGGCGATTGCCATGATCTCTGCAGGAAGTGCGATGGCTTTCGGACTGGGGCCGCTTGTTGGCGGATTTATTAGCGAGTATTTGGGCTGGAACGGCTTATTCGCCATCACTTGTCTTATTCTTGTTATTCTTCCAATATTGCTAGCGCTATTGCCGAAAGAAAATCCTGCGCCTTTCAAATTCGATAGCTTCGGAGCGATCCTAACTGTCGTTAATGCTGCCACTTTACTGTTAGCCGTGACACAGCGGTCCTTTGTATGGTTCGGATGCTCGGTCGTTTCGCTATTCGTGCATGCTTGGCATATGAAGCGCAAAAGGGAGCCGTTCATCAACCCTGATCTTCTGAGCAGATCAGCTTATCGGAAGCTTGTTGTTATTGGTTTTTGTATTCTGGTAATGAATTTGGGGAATTTGTTTCTAATGCCGCTGGCCCTCGCCAACTTATATCACCAATCGGCAATGGTGATCGGCTTGATGATTGCCCCGGGAGCGATCTTGTCCGCATTCTTGACTCGGTTTGTGGGGCACTGGATTGACCGGTATGGGAATCATCGGTTTTTGCTGCTTGGCCACGGGATATTGGCCTTAGTCTTGGCTGCTTTTTACTTTATTCTTGGCGCATCGCCTGCCGTAATCCTTTGTGGGTATCTCTTCTTCTCGCCGGCATTCTCGGCCACGATATCATCGTTAAACAATGAGACGTCCGGCATTTTGCCCAAATCGCATATTGGTTCGGGCATGGGATTGATGCAGCTGATCCAGTTTTTCGGAGGCTCCATCTCCGTTGCTGCCTGTGGAATTTTACTTGCTTTTCTGAAAAAAGCAACTTTACTCCATGCCTATGAAGACATTTATGGTATTTTATGTTTGGTGTGCTTATGTTCCTCGGGCGTATTGGTGTGGTACAAGCTTAGCGCACAAAGTAGTTCTGTTCGGGGAGCCGAAAATAGCTGATGTCCATCCAGTGTGCTCCATCTGTTTTTTTGCCACGTTCGTGCTATAATGCAAGCAGGAAATGAAAGAGTTGGAGAGGTGAGGACCTTGAGTACAAAAAACAATGCGATAACGATAGGTCCGCCGCGGTTTAGCATTGCTGTTCACGCACTGGTATGGCTAACCCAAAGCGGAGGTGTTCTGTCCAGCGCAGTCATTGCCGATCAAGTGAACTCCCACGCGACATTTCTGCGGAGGGTGCTTGCTTCGCTAGTGCATGCCGGTCTTGTAGAGGCACGGGAAGGCAGGGAAGGCGGCTATACGCTCAATAGAGCGCCTGAACACATTTCTCTGGCGGATGTCTATCTAGCCGTCAAAGGAGAGTGTACGGAGGCCGCAGCCGAAGTGGACTGTGGGGAAGCAGGCAAGCAATTGGATCAAGTGATTGACAACATAATGACGGCAGCTGAGACGAAAACAATCGAACACTTGCGCCTGTACAGTATCGTTGATATTATGGGCTCAATTGATTTTTCCTCAAAAAAATGAGCGTAACTAGCAGCTTGCCTAGCCGCAGCTATTCACTTATAATGTGCGTATACGAGTTGCAGTTGCATGGATGACTGCAATTTTATTTTAGGAACAACTGTGCTAATTATAGGCACATATTTTGGTGCTAATCTGGTGAATTCTCCAGACAAATAGAGGAGGCATGAACATGCAGGTGGAAATTTGGTCCGATATTATGTGCCCATTTTGTTATATTGGCAAACGCCGTTTTGAGGCAGGTTTAGAGCGCTTTGCGCAAAAGGAGCATATTCAAATTGTGTATAAAAGCTTTCAACTGGATGCGAACGCTCCGAAAGAAGTTGAATATGATGTACACGATATGCTCGCCTCTAAATACGGGATGAGTCGCCAGGAAGCGGTTCGCATGAACGATCAGGTTGGGGCGCAAGCAGCGGCGCTGGGGTTGGATTATCATTTTGACACGATGAAATTGACGAACACGTTAGATGCCCATCGACTCCTCCATTTTGCCGCACAATTCGGGAAAAGCACGGATGTGGCCGAAAGGCTGTTCCAGGCTTACTTCACGGATTCCAAGCATGTTGGCGATCCTGCTACTTTAGCAGCCATCGGAGCTGAAGCGGGTCTCGATCCCGAGGCTGTCATCGCCATGCTGGCCAGTGATCAATTTGCAGCTGAAGTGCAAGCCGATCAGGCCGAAGGCGCAAGACTTGGCGTGCGCGGCGTACCTTTTTATGTGGTAAATCGTAAATATGCAATTTCAGGCGCGCAATCGCCGGAGGTTTTCTTGCAGACACTGGAGAAGGCTTGGGATGAGGAGCATCCGCTGATCGTGCTGAAACCTGTTTCTGGCTCAGACGGGGCAGTGTGCGCGGACGGCGTATGTATCAGCACGGATAAAAATTGATTTTTGATAGGAACATCATGTGAACGTGTTTGGACTTCAAGAGCCTACGCATGCAAGTCTTCTTTTTTAACCCAAGTCTGCATAAGGTGGTAATAATGACAAGCAGGCTAGGGGGGAAAGGGATGCTGCGAAGACGGCGGTGGAGGAGCCGGCCTACGGGAAAAGTAAGCCGCAAAAGAGTTCTGCTCATCGGGCTTCTCATCTTTGTCTTGTTTGCTGTTCAGTCGTTTATGTTCGTGGAACGCAATTTGCGCCCGCCGCTCATGAATTTGGCGAAGATTCGCATCAAGCAGATTGCTACGCAAGCCATTAACAGCGCTATCGCTGATCATGTGGCGGGGAGTACGAATGCTGAACAACTGATCGACTGGAAAACGGATAAAAACGGCAAAATTACTGGCTTCATGCTGAACTATGCGGAGCACATGCGAATTACATCGAATACCATCAACACCGTTCAAAATGAACTGATTCATTTGCAAAGCATCAATGAACATATTCCTGTCGGTCAGGCGATGAACAGCGCGATCTTGGCTTCGTTCGGCCCAGACGTTCCCATTAAGCTGCTGCCGGTCGGGAATGTAAAAGTGGATTTGAATACACGCTCCCAAAACGCGGGTATTAATATGGTTTTATTTGAGGTCTATGTGCGCATTATTGCGGAAGTGTCGGTCATTATTCCTTTTGACTCCGACACGGAAATCGTAGAAACGGAAATTCCAATCTCCTACTCGCTTGTTGTTGGGGATGTTCCAACGTACTATTTTGACAATAAAGGGAACCCTGTCGGAAGCAATAAAGATACAGTGCCGCCTAATTTGTCCATTCCGAGCTTGCCGAATGCCGGCGCCGCAGCTCCGAAAGGCGAGAATGGGTTGCCCGCTTCGAAGGCGAATAACATACAAGAAGAGCCGCCCCAGTAGGAGCGGCTTAATTGTTTTTCGGTTTACCGAGATCCGCACGCTCCCATCTGCGCAGGGATGGATAGGGATCGAAGCTCCACTCTGTGAGGCCATTGTCGCGGTACAGGCCGAAATGAAGATGAGGCGGAAATTTTCCGCTCGTCCCAGGCTTACCGTAACCCGAGCTGCCTACCCTTCCGATGACTTGACCAGGTTTTACGATATCCCCTTCTTTGATTCCCTTTTGAAATCCGGATAGATGGGCGTAATAATGATACAGGTTGTTAACATCCCGGATACCGATACGCCAACCGCCATAAGGGTTCCAACCTTTAACCTCAACGATGCCATAGCAGGTGCTGCGAACGGGAACGCCGTATCTGGCAAATAAATCGGTACCCTCGTGGATGCGATGTCCGCCCCACCCGCGGCTGTCGCCCCATGTGCTGCGATAGGAGTAGTCGGCTTGGACAGGCAGGGGGAAGGCGTGCTCGTTCAAATCCATCGTATCTAGCTTTCTATAAATAGCAGCAAATTGCTTGATCCGTTCCACACTGCGCGAATTTTGATAATAATTCCACAAGTTGATGAGCATATTGTCAACCCGTGTTCCTGATTTGGTCATAAGCGTCGTCATCGCTGCCAGTATATCCAAATCATTATGGCGATCAGCGATGCCATCCCCTGATCCGTCTTTTCCGTATCCACGGAATAACGAGATGCTAGATGGATTCGTATCCTGCTGATCCGGATTGAGCAGTCCTGTCCATTCCGCTTCGGTGAAGTGGATGTTCACCAGCCCATCGGGAACGGGTCTTTTTTTAACGGCATTCATCGTTCGCTCGTATTGGTCAACAGCCGCTATGTAAGCCCATGGAACACCGGACAACGTACTTGTTTCTTCAAATAATCGTTTGCGTTCGCTATATGCGTTTTTGTCACTTTTCGGAGGGCTAGGTGCTTGCCATTGAGTAGAAGATGCGGCTTGAAATGCAGCGTTTATGGGCTGATTTCCCAGCTCGGATGCCGATAGGAGGAAGCTAAGGACAAGCACCCGCGGCCATATAGGTCTGTGTTTCATCTCTATCATCCTTCCTGAAATGTCAGTCCTTAGCTTGCGCCGTTTGTTCTGTATTTATCCCGCATCTTTCGTTTGAAGCGCATTTTTGCTATGATGCCTGAAAGGGGTGGGATGGATGAGTTTTGAGCACAGGGAAGAGCATGTGGATGATCAGATGTTAGTCATTCAAGCCAATTTGGATGATATGAATCCCGAGTGGGTTTCTTATATAATGGATAAGCTGTTCGACTGCGGAGCGAATGATGTATTTGTCGTGCCGATTATTATGAAAAAAGGAAGACCTGGGTTCATGCTGAACGTTTTGGCGGAAGCGGATCTCCTTGAAGAAGTAGAAGCGATCATCTTTAGCGAGACGACCACGCTCGGCATTCGATACATGGACGCATCCTGCCATCGGTTGGCCAGAGAGTTCCAGCAGGTGCAGACCGAGTGGGGGCCTCTATCTGTGAAAGTAGGCTATCACCAAGGCAAGCTGGTGCAGTACGCGCCTGAGTTTAAAGAATGCGAGCAGGTCGCCAAGGAGCACCGAATACCTCTCAAACATGTGTATGACGAAGTGAGAAAACAGTTTATGGACAAACAACAAAACGCCTCCTCCTGAAGATCAGGGAGAGGCGTTTGCATGTTCACATTCAATAGCTATTGAGTAACTGGATCCGTTCCAACATGATGAACATGCTCGTGCCCGTGTTCGCGGTGCTGGTGATGATCCGCCGCATGCGAATGGTCATGGCTGTGCGTATGTTCGTGTGTATGCCCGTGATGCTGATGTTCATCGCGCGCATGAGCATGACCGTGGTGAGCATCATGCGCGTGATGGTGGTGATGATCCTCGTGGGCATGTGTGTGACCGTGCTCATGCGCAAGATGCTCGTGCGTAACTTGCCATTTGCCGATGAAAGGATCGACCTGTCCAACTACGACACGGAGCACATTCGGTTGATTAGGCAAATCCCGCGTACCTGCGCCATAGCCGATGGTATCGACAATCATTGGCGGGAAGCTTTTCGAGAATTCGTCCACAATGCCGGAAATAATACCGGCGCCGGTTGGTGTCGTCAGCTCCAAGCTATAATTCGTCGAAGCAATCGGCAAGCCCCGCATCATCTCCAGCGTCGCTGGAGCAGGGACTGGGTAGATGCCGTGATCGATATGAATCGTTCCTGAACCAAGCGGTACCGGAGAAGCATAAATGCGCTCGATTTGTAAGGAATCAATCGCCAGAGCTACACCGACGATATCAACGATAGAGTCAATGGCCCCAACTTCATGAAAATGGACCTTTTCGACGGGAATACCGTGAATTTTCGCTTCTGCGATGCCGATCTTCTCGAAAATCGCCAAGCTGAGCGCCGTGACGCGCTCGTTGAAGCCTGCGGATTGAATGACTCTTACGATCTCCGAGTAGTGCCGATGATGTTTCGGCGGATGCTCCGGATCGAGCAGAACATCCAGCTTCAAAGCGGAAATGCCGCGCTTCACGACGCGTTTCCACTCCAGTTGGTAAGGCTCCAGCTTGATTTTGGCAAGCTCATCTTCTATATAAGCACGATCTGCTCCGGCATCGACCAGAGCGCCGAGAGTCATGTCGCCGCTGATGCCGGAAAAGCAGTCCAAATACAAAATACGCATAATGGGAACTTCACGCTCGTTTCGACATATTTTTGTTGATGAGCCCGGCATAATAGCCGGCTCCGAAGCCGTTGTCGATGTTGACGACGGAAATGCCTGGCGAGCAGGCGTTCAACATCGAGAGCAGAGGCGCGATGCCTGCCAGATTCGCGCCGTAGCCGATACTCGTCGGCACCGCGACGATCGGCTTCGCGACCAGCCCGCCGACGACGCTGGCGAGCGCGCCCTCCATGCCGGCTACCACCACAATCGCGTTCGCGCCGCGAATGAGCTCCAGCCGACGGAACAGCCGGTGAATGCCGGCAACGCCGACGTCGAACACGCGTTCGACATGGCTGCCCAGGCATTCTGCCGTAAGGGCCGCCTCCTCCGCCACGGGGAGGTCGGAAGTGCCGGCGCACACGACGGCGATGTAGCCGTCGTGGACCTTGAGCATCGGGCGCTTGAACCAAGTGAGCGCCCTCGCGGTTTCGTGGTAGGTGACGCCTTCTACGGCACCTACCACATGGGCGGCTTTGGCCGCATCGATGCGCGTGGCGAGCACGCGGTCGGTATGCTCGGTGAGCCGCCGGAAAATCTCCTCGAGCTGTGCGGCCGTCTTGCCTTCCCCGAAAATGACTTCGGGGAAGCCTGTGCGCTTCTCGCGCTCGATGTCCAGCTGCGCAAAGCCGAGATCAAGGCCTGCGGGACCGTCGCCGGTGCCTTCCTTAATGATTTGCTTTTTCGCTTCTTCAACGTCCAGATCGCCCGTTTGGACGAGCTTTAATATTTTTTCCAAATCCATCATAGGGATGCTTCTTTCACCTTTTCTTTGATTTCCTTGGACAGCACTTCGTTCATACTGCCGGTTCGGTAGCCCTGCAGATCAAGCGTCACATAGGTGAAACCGAGTTTGCTGAATTTCTCGTATATCGCGTCGCGGTGCTCAACCACCTTATGAATTTCGTCCGGCATTACTTCGATGCGGGCGATTTTATCATGGTGGCGTACGCGTACTTGATACAGCCCAAGCTGCGACAAGAAATATTCGCCTTCGTCGAGCTGATCGATTTTCCACTTTTCAATCTTCGTGCCATATGGAATTCTGGACGACAAGCAGGCGAACGAAGGTTTATCCCACGTCTTGAGACCGAGCTCTTTGGAAAGCTGCCGAATCTCATCTTTGGTAAGTCCTGCTTCCTGCAGGGTGCTCCGGACGCCTTGTTCATTTTTGGCTTGAAGGCCGGGGCGGTAGTCGCCAAGATCGTCCACGTTAGAGCCGTCTAGGATATAAGGATAGCCTAATTCTTTGGCAAGCACTTGCAAATGTGAATAGAGTCCCGTTTTACAGTGGTAGCAGCGGTCTGGATTATTCGCGACGAAATTCGCGTTTTCCAGTTCTTTGACCTCTGTTTTGTACAGTGGGACGCCAATGTGTTCGGCGAGTTCTACGGCGGCATCGAATTCCCTGGACGGGAATGTTTCGGACGCTGCGGTTACGGCCAGGACCTGATCGCCGAGCTCCTGCTGCGCGCGTTTGAGGACGAATGTACTGTCTACGCCTCCGGAAAAGGCAACGATCACACGGCCCATCCCTCTCAGGATTTCGCCTAATCGCCTGTCTTTCTCGCGTGTAGATTCTGGTATGCTCATGATTCTTCCCTCCCATACAGCTTGTATGCATGAATAGCTGCCTTGGTCCATCTAGATCAGTGTATCACAACTGACTGTCAAAGTGGATTGTTTTGTCAAGCATTCATGTTATAATAACAACAACGAGAAACCAAGAAAAAGGCGGGATTTATAATGCCTACGAAACCCATAGAGAGAAAACCAGACTGGCTCAAAATCAAGCTCACCACCGGTGAGAATTTCAAAGAAATCAAATCCATGATGCGTTCCAAGACACTTCATACGGTTTGCGAAGAGGCCAAATGCCCGAATATTCATGAATGCTGGGCGAATCGCACGGCTACTTTTATGATTCTGGGTGATATTTGTACAAGAGCATGCCGTTTCTGCGCGGTCAAAACTGGACTGCCTACCGAGCTAGACCTGCAAGAACCAGAACGTGTTGCTGACGCAGCCCTGCAAATGGGTTTACGTCACTGCGTGGTGACATCCGTCGCCCGAGACGATTTGGAAGATGGGGGCGCGATGATTTTCGCGGAAACCATCAAAGCGATTCGCCGTAAAATGCCGCTCTGTACGGTTGAAGTTCTGATACCGGACTTTTTGGGGCGCGAAGCGTCGCTGGCTACAGTTTTGGAAGCGAAGCCTGATATTTTGAATCATAATATGGAGACGGTGGAACGGATGTCAGACCGCGTCCGTTCGAAGGCGAAGTATCGCCGTTCTCTGGAATTGCTGGAGCGTTCCAAGCGGATTGCCCCTAATATCCCAACGAAATCGAGCATTATGATTGGTGTCGGAGAGCAGTGGGATGAACTGCTGCAAACGATGGAGGATCTGCGCGCAGTCGATTGTGATATTATGACCATTGGCCAGTATCTGCAACCGTCAACGACACATTTAGCGGTATCCAAGTACTATACGCCGGAGCAGTTCGCCATTCTCAAAGATGAGGGAATGAAGCGCGGCTTCAAGCATGTGGAATCCGGCCCTATGGTAAGAAGTTCTTACCATGCCCATGAACAGGTTCAATCGGCCACCAACGCCTGACCTTACCTACGGATCTCAGAAAGGAGAGCTTTATAACATCATGATCCATATCGCAAATAAAACATACGAGCTAGTGACTGACCACAAAAATGGATGGAACTTCGAAGTATTCCGGGACCGCTTTAGCGAAGTGCTGGAGCGTTACGATTATATTGTGGGAGACTGGGGCTATAACCAGTTAAGGCTCAGGGGGTTCTTCAAGGAGAATCATCCCAAGGCAACGAAGGAAAGCTCTATCGCTGCGCTTCAGGACTATTTGAATGAATACTGCAACTTCGGCTGCGCGTACTTTATTATTGAGAAAGTAAATGCCAAGCAGCAGGCGCCGGCAGAAGCAGCCGTGCCCGTATCATAAAGCGGAAAAACGCCCTCTCGCTATCCAAACAGCGAGCAGGGCGTTTTGTTTTACTTAACCTCATAGCCGATGAAGGCTTCGCGAACTCGGTTCCAGAAAGGGAACGGGCGAAACCGGGCGAATTTCACTTTCACGTCGGAGGCTACGTGACAGCGGATCGAGACAACGTCATTACGCTGCATATAAAGATGATCGAGCGATAACAGCATGTTTTGATGCGCTTTTGGATAGATATCGCAGTGATGATGCTTAGGCAAAATCATGGATGAGCCCAGCGTACGGAATACGCGGTTATTGATCGAAGCGATCTCGGCAATCTGAATCGCTTCGAGGGAAGGATGGACCATCGCTCCGCCTAGGCTTTTGTTGTATGCGGTGCTGCCCGCAGGGGAGGAAATGCAGATGCCGTCGCCCCGGAACATTTCGAACATCTCGTCATTAATATGCAGTTGTGCAACCAGTGAAACTTCAACGCCTCGCAGTGTAAATTCATTGAGAGCAAGGTGCGTTTCGACGCCGGTTTCAGTCGTGATCTGGATTTCGACAACGGGATATTGCACGATGTGCAGTTCTTCTGGACTCGTGACGCTGAACATCAACGAAGCCAGCTCGTCCAGCTCGTTGGGCTTCCAATCGGCGAAAAATCCCAAATGGCCTGTGTGGATGCCGACGAACGCGATGTGATGGAGCCGCTTCACATATTTATGAAAAGCCTGCAGCATCGTGCCGTCTCCGCCAATCGAGAGGACGATATCCGGATCTTCTTCATCTCTAGGCATATTGTGCTCGGCAGCAAGAGCATGAAACCGCTCCGTTAACTGCTTGGAGATTTCATCCCCTCGTTCAATCACATTATATTTCAATGGATTCCCTCCTAAATTAGCTCTGTATGCCAAGCGGGTTCTCGTTCGAACAAAATTTTTCGATTTCTTGAAGTATCGTTTCGGGTGTGTTTCTCATTTCTACGGCAACTCGGTAAGAATCATAGCTGAGGTTCGTTACTCGAACAATTTCACCATAGACGGTAATCGGCAGCGGGCATTGCGGCAGGATAAAGCTCAGTTCCAAAAATAAGGGCGAAAGGAGCCGATTGGTCGTAGCAAAAGAAAGGCCGCCTGCGCTAATGTCGAGCAGTTGTCCGGCAAATGCAACACCTTTGCTGACGGAAAATCCGCGAATACCGACAATTCGAAGCGTAAGAGGCGTTCGAACCGATACTCTGGCACGATTGAATTGCCGATTCTGGTGACTATGTAGTTCATCGGGAATGGAAAGTGTCAGCAGACAGTATGTTTTTTTGAATTCAATTTCAATGAGATCGACATTCGAATAATATAAGAGGCCGCGGTGTTTAAAAGAAAATTCAATTAAAGTTACATGTTCAAGTTTCTCGAAAGGATATAGGCCAGAAAGTTCAAGGATTACGGAAAATGCCGATTCGACAATTTGTTCGATCGTAAAATATTCTTCATAGCAAAAAGGCTGTCCATCTTTCGATTCGCCGACAATAATGAGTCGACAGTCATCTTTCGGAGCAATGATTTCTAGTTCTAGCGCCTTATTCCAATCCATAGCATCACCAAGTGGGTAGATTTGCATTCATGAACCGTGAAACAATACGTGACTTCATCTCCCATCATAATCAATAAAAGAAAATAAGAAAAGCCCCAAAGAGGGGCTTTTCTTAAGAAGTTCGGTTCATGGCCTTGTTAACGTACTTGTCACCAGAGGCAGCTCGAAGGCGTGGGCGAAGTTTGAAGAAACCGGTCGAACACGAACAGAGAAGTGGGGACCATGGATCAGATGTGCGGGAATGACCGCTCGATACGCTTGAACTTGATCGATCACTTCGCCGGCAGGTCCCATCGGGACTATGATCTGATCCCAGGCTCCTTGGTTTTCTTCATAATAGACGACCTCCACCATCGTATCTTGCGGCCAAATGGGCCCGAAGAAAACCTTAGCCGTAATTTCTTTCGTCGAGGGGGGAGTGGAATTGAGCGGTGTTTCAGTTGTAAGTTTAGCTGCGCGATCGTCAATGCCGATAATTTTCACTTGATACCAATTGCTGCGGATGAACTGTTTATAATCAGCGACACGGGTAGCCACCTCGTACCCATTGTCGACATACCGCCGAGCCCGCTCGGCGGTGGGCAAGTAGGTGAGCTCCGTGTAATCCTGCACCATCCGGTGTGTATTATAAACGGGGCTAAGCGTCTCTATGGAGCGTTTCATCCGGTTCACCCACTGATGAGGGAGCTCCCCTTGATTATAATAAAGAGGCACGATTTCTTGCTCGAGGATGCGGTAAATTGCTTCGGTATTCTCTTTTTCCTGTTTCGCCCAATCCGCTTCGCCAGTAGAGCCAATGGCCCAACCGTTGGTTCCGTTAAATCCTTCCTCCCACCAGCCATCCAGCACGCTGAAGTTTATAATGCCATTCATGGCAGCTTTTTGTCCGCTGGTTCCGCTTGCTTCTAATGGCCGGAGGGGATTATTCAACCAAACGTCGACCCCCTGAACCAAATAACGGGCCATGTTCATATCATAATTTTCAAGGATGAGGATTTTACCGAGAAATTCCGGCTTCTGCGAAACGCGATAAATTTCACGGATAAGTTCTTGTCCTGGAAGATCGGCGGGGTGAGCTTTGCCGGCAAAAATAAATTGAACTGGCCGATCCGCATCATGGATGAGTTTTTTCAGCCGGTGCAAGTTGTTGAAGATGAGATTAGCCCGCTTGTAAGTAGCAAATCTTCTGGCGAATCCAATGGTCAGAGCCTTAGGATCCAGATAGTGTCTAACCTCCTCGATGCGCGAATCCGATTCGCCGTTGCGCTTGCGCTGCTCTTGCAAATTACGGCGTGCATAGCGGATCATGTTTTCCTTTAGGTGCATATGAACCTTCCAAATCGATTCATCAGGAATCAGTTCGACCGCTTGCCACTGATGTTGATTCGCTTGCTCCTCTCTCCATGACCCTGGGAGGAAGCGATCAAACAGCTCTTTCCATTCTGGCGCTGTCCATGTGTCCATATGCACCCCGTTCGTGATGGCGTCGATCGGCACTTCGCTGACATCGATGTTTCCATGAAACTCACGGAACATTTCCCGAGAAACTTGCCCATGCAGCTTGCTGACGCCATTGCGCAGCCCAGCGGTGTTCATGGCTAAGTGAGTCATGTTGAAGAGACCCGTATGACGGTCAAGTCCAAGCTCTATGATGTCTTGCTTGTGACGGGATACCTCCTGAAACAGCGGACCTAAGTGATGTTCCAGCATACTGATTGAAAAGGTATCGTGGCCAGCAGGCACAGGCGTATGTGTCGTGAATACTGTCGCAGACCGCACGGTCTCCACAGCCGCATGAAAGGGCAGGCTTAAGTGAAGAAGCTCTCTTAAGCGTTCTAAAGTGAGGAATGCGGCATGACCTTCATTAATGTGGTACACATTCGGATAATACCCAATGGCGCGGAGCGCTTTAACGCCTCCAATGCCAAGCAAGATTTCTTGCACAATCCGTGTATCCTGATTGCCGCCATACAGCTGAGCGGTTAGATCTTTATCGGCCTGTTGATTGGCTTCATGATCCGCATCCAGCAAATAAACAGCGTTTCTGCCCACCTGTACACGCCACACATGTAAAGAAATCGTACGCCCGGGCATAGTAATGGATATGACGATGGGTTGCTGATTTTGCATCGCGGGTTGAATTGGAAGCTTTGCAAAGTCATACTGAAGCAACTCGGCTTGTTGGTCGCCTGAAGCATCGATTTTTTGCTTAAAATATCCCTTTTTATATAGAAGTCCTACGCCGATTAAAGGAATACCCAGGTCGCTCGCGGATTTGCAATGGTCTCCGGCTAGAATGCCGAGTCCGCCTGAATAAATCGGCAGCGATTCATGGAATCCGAACTCAGCGGAGAAATAAGCGATTTTCACATAGGCTTGATCCTCGTGCTGTTTTTGAAACCATGTGCTTCCCTGCATATAAGAGTCGAACTGTGAAATTACATGTTGATAAGCGGCTAGGAAAGCTTCGTCCTTACTGAGCAATTCGAGCTGTGCATCATCCAGTTCATGAAGAAGGAGCACGGGATTATGACCGGACTCCTCCCATTTTCCCGCATCCATACTTGCGAACAGTGCGAGAGCGTCGGCGTTCCAGCTGAACCATAGATTATAGGCAAGCTCCGACAGACGCGTGATCGCTTGCGGCAAGGGTCTCGATTCTTTCGTTAAGGCAGCTTGCATCTCTTGGTGTCCTCTTCCTTTGTTTGGATTTTCACGATTAGCCATATTATCTTGTTCCTCCAACTTTTTCATACATGAGTTTAAGAAAGGAGTATGCGGCAAACAGAAGCGCAATGACAGAAAAAGTTGCCAGAACGACGGTTCCGCTAACAGGAAGTAGCAATTTCATGAAACTGGGGAGAGGAGTGAGGGGGTTGTAGGCCGGTAAAAAGGCGGTTGACTGTTCTCGGAATTGCTGCATAGGCTCCCAAATTACGAGCACAATAGCAGCGGAGAGAAGGGCATGTACGAAGCGTGCTGTCAGAAAAGGCAAATATCGCAGATTCGTATGGCTCAGCAGGCTTACGATCTGGGCGTGAACGGAAAGACCGCCCCACGAAAGGATGAAAGCGGCAATCGCTACTTTGCTGGAAAGCGCCAATGTTGCTTCCGCAGACCCGGCAGCCTTTGCCCCGAGGGTGACCTCAAACAATCCATTAATAACAGCTTGTGAAAGCTCATGGGGCAGACCCGTTACCTGCAGAAGAGTTTGAACCAGCAGAAACATGAAGTTCATCACATTGGCTGCTGTCAGGACCTCCAAAACGACGGAAAAAAACACAACCAATCCGCCAACGACGAAGATCAAGCTCAGCGAGTGCAGGATCGATTGGCTCAGCAGATTGCCTATTGACCTGCCATCTTTCATACGGGCGGCATGCATAGCGTCAAAAGCGCGCTTCCACACCCAGCCTTTGCGGGTGATTGATTGCGGTGTGGGAGTGCTCTTCCTGCCATGAAATCGCATCATCAAGCCAATGAGCACCGAGCCGCCATAGTGAGCGACTGCTATGATCATGGCGAGGGAGGCATCGTGGAAGAAGCCAATAGAGACGGCTCCGATCAGGAATATCGGATCGGAGCTCGTGGTGAACGCGACGAGGCGTTCACCTTCCTCGCGATTCACCAGCTTCTGCTCCCAGAGCTGGGAGGTAAGCTTCGCGCCGACGGGGTAGCCGGCGGCGAAGCCCATCGCCATGACGAAGCCGCCGATGCCGGGAATGCGAAACACGGGACGCATCATCGGATCAAGCAGCGTGCCGAAAAAATGAACGATGCCGAAGCCGAGCAGCACTTCGGAGATGACAAAGAATGGAAATAAGGCGGGGAACAGCACATCCCACCAAATGGAAACGCCGCGCAAGGCGGCTTTCAAGCCTTCGTGAGGGAAAATGAACAAGCAAACCGAGATTGCGAATAGAACGAATACCATCAATAAAGCGGTGGTGAAGTTTCGTTTCTGCATGAAATAGGACACCTCCTCCTTCCACTATATGAAGTGGGGTGGACATACATGCCGTCTCAAAATACTTGGACTTTGGTACTGTTCATAGACTCTATTTATGGTAAAATAGAACTAGTTACAATCTTCGAAGTCTTATATCCTTAGGCCGCGGGAGTGATTCATATGACAGGTCTTATTGCCGGTTTGGTCGTATGTGCTTTTGTGTTTGTCATTCGGGAAACATTAATGAACACTGCAGATGAGGATGTTGAATACTACTAGAACGAGGTAAGAAAGCATGACAGACAATAATCGCAGCACACTGTATGAATGGATAGGAGGAGCAGAGAACATTCGACGGGTCGTAGAGGCATTTTATCCTAAAGTGCAAAATCATCCGTTGCTGGCGCCACTGTTTCCTTCTGATATTTCACCTGTTATAGAGAAGCAGATCTTATTTTTAAGCCAATTTTTCGGCGGTCCCTCTTTATATTCCGATCAATATGGGCATCCGATGATGCGTGCGAGGCATATGCCGTTTCCCATAACCGTCGAACATGCGGATGCATGGCTCAGCTGTATGTCGGAGGCGATGACGGAAGTGGGTCTGCCACAAGACCTGCGGGATTTTTTGTTAGAAAGGCTTAAAGGCTCTGCCTATCACTTTGTGAATACGCCCGAAACCGACTAGTTCTTCACTTCTACCAATTTATGAAAAAGGCGGGTTCCTGATGATCGAACCTTTATATGATACTAAAGTAACCTGTACGTTCTGCACACGCACATTTACGACGAAGAGAGTTCGTCCCAGTTTCAAAAAAGCGATGAAGACGGACACTGACTTTTGCATGCATTATAAGGACATTAATCCTGACTTTTATGTGGTAAGGATCTGCCCTTCATGCGGTTACGCGCATACGGAGAACTTCTCTGATAGTTGGAACAAGGCTCAGAGGGAAGCGTTCGATATTAAAGTGTCGCAGAACTGGACGAAGCGCGATTATAGCGGAGAACGCACTTGGGAAGAAGCGATGCAAAGCTACAAGCTGGCGCTGTTCTGCGCCCAGCTCAAGGAAGAGAAATCCAGAGTTGTTGCTGGACTCCTTCATCACATTGCTTGGTTGTACCGTATACAGGATAATCGGGAACAGGAAATCCGTTTCCTGACGTTTGCGCTTGAAGCCTATGTCAGTGTTTATGAGATGGAAGGCATGGATTTGAATAATGCTCGCTTGATGTACTTGATGGGGGAGCTTAATCGCAGATTAAGCAGATATCATGAAGCGGTGAAGTGGTTCTCTCGAATTATCAATGACCGCAAAATTATGGACGCGAGCATGATACGAGCAAGTCGTGAACAGTGGGTCGTCACTCGGGAGGATATGTTAGCTTCCCGCCTGGAATTACCTGAAGAAATGAAGCATGCTACATAATAATGAATGAACGCTTAGTGATTCTTGGGGTCGGTTTGATTCCCTTGATTCAGTAAGCGTTCATTTTTTTGTTTGGTGGGTTGGTATTATTGTAGAACGTAAAGCGGTTCTTCCCGCTATGTTTGGACTCGTAGAGCGCTTGATCGGCTTCTGAGATGATTTGCTGCAGCTCATCCTGAAGCGTTTGCATGGTAGAGAGACCGATGGAGACTGTAACTGGCGTAGAACGGGTATCATCCTTATCGCGGAAGCTGTCCGCAACGGCGACGCATAGGCGATGCGCATATACAGCAAGTTGCAAGGGATCGGTTTCTACGCTGAGTAGGACAAACTCTTCACCGCCGTAACGAGCAACATAATCTTGTTCATTGATATGATGCCTTAGGACGCTGCCAATATCCCGTAATAATTGATCGCCTTCCAGATGTCCGAAACGATCGTTATACAGTTTGAAATTATCGATGTCGATCATCATAATCGATACTTTTCGCTTTCGCATCGCGTTAAGGGCTATGGAAATAAAACTTCGTAAATTGGGCAGCCTCGTCAATCCGTCCTGATTCGCTTGGAGTTCCAACTGACGCTGGAGTCTCCATTTTTTATTTTCATCATTGACCATAATGATAAGCAAGATAAAAGCAGTGCTCATAATGATAAGCATGAAGAGCTGATCCTCTGCATACCCCCAAGTCCAACTGCCGGTAAAGAAACCATGCGTCAGCAAGCGAACTACAAATATAAATGAACATATTTGCAGCCCGTGACGAATAGGAATGTCCAAGAAGCCAATGCGATACTCTTTATTGTGAAAAAAAGAACTAAGTAGTGCAGGGGCAATAAGGTCTTGGATAATAATGAATACGCCATGGTGTTCATGGAGGAGAAAGCTGTATCCGGAAGGCAGAAGAGTGGAGAGCAGTGCGATTGGCAGCCCATAACGCAAGCCAGCCATAAAGATCGGCAGCGAACGCAGATCGATTAAGCCAAGCGCCTCCGGAAGTGGTTCCAGCATCATGATGATGCTGGCTAGTCCCGTGAGCAGTGGAGCGAGAATGTGCTCGTAAGACTCGATGAGCATCTTGTTTCGAATTTTCATCGCGATGTAGTTTAGGGTAATTAGCGTACATGCGCTTGTAAGCGGGATGAGATATTCATTCATTAGGGCTAACCTACTCCTTAAGCCCGGAAGCTACAATGGTTACTTTCGTACAGCGCAATCCGCCAATAAATAATCGCGGTCTGTATCAATGAGGGTTAGCTTGTTATAACAGCAAGGAAATACCAGAAGTTTTTTCTTACCCTCGTGAATGGTTTTCAGTTCGTGGGTTTTGAGCGGCAGCAGCACACTTGCGCTATGGCAAAAGGGACATTCTGCCACATAGACGTCCTTCATAATAATTTCATAGGGCCAAGTGTTAGCAAAGGGAATCAAGGGTTACTTCGATTCCGGTTCGCTGCTGTCAGAGGAAGAGGCTTTGGCGAGCTCAGCTAGTTTTTGGAGTAAAATATGTTGTGGCATATGCATCAAATGTTCAAGAGGCACTTTAAGCTGTTCAGCAAGCTTAACAGCGGTTTCTGGAGAGATTTGTAATGGTTTCATAGTGACATTCACACCATCCTGTTTCGTTTTCCTTGTAAGACCATACTTAATTGATAACACACTTTCTACCTATAAGCAATGATGACATTCAGGACAAATTGGCGATGACAGGCTGATTATGATTTAATAAAAGAAGGAAAGGATAGGTGATTGCACATTGAAATTACCACTTAGTCAAACTTGGGATCTGAATTCCCTTTTTCCAGGCGGCAGTGAATCTCCTGCATTCGCAGCATTCCTTAAGGAACTGCAGACGTCGATTACATCATTTCAAGCTCAAATTCGTAGCACAACATCTCCAGCAAACGCGGAAGATACAACTCCTCTGGAGGCGCTCATTGGTTTACTTCAAGAGATATTAGCGAACATCACCGAAGCCGATTCTTTCGTTGGATGCTTGCTTGCAGATAATCAAAAAGATAAGAAAGCGGCTGTTCTTGGCGGACAAGTTAAAAGTCTGTATGCCGAATTTTTATCCTCGCGCACACACTTCGATCAATTGCTGGCCGGCATCCCGGATGCAGTTTGGGAAGCGATCCTGAAGAAACAGGCTTTCCAGTCGATTTCCTTCCCGCTTAATGAGCGCCGTGCGCTGGCTCAAGAGAAGCTTTCTCCAGAGCAGGAAGCCTTAATTAATGATTTGGCCGTAGACGGCTATCATGGCTGGGGCGATCTGTACAATACGACGGTCAGCCAATTCCGGATGGCGGTTGAAGAAGACGGCAAACAAGTGGAATTATCCGCAGGTCAGGCCTTCAATAAGCTGCATACGGAAAACCGTGAAGAGCGCCTTGCACTTTTTGACAAATGGGAAAACGCATGGGCGGACAAAGCGGATTACTGCGCAGAAGCGTTAAATCACTTGGCTGGCTTCCGTCTGCAGATTTACAAATATAGAGGCTGGAAAACCGTACATAAAGAACCGCTCGCGATTAATCGCATGCAAGAGCAAACGCTGAATGTCATGTGGGACGTTATCGACCGCAATAAAGCGATATTCGTCGATTATTTAAATCGGAAAGCGCAACTGCTCGGCGTCGATAAGCTGGCTTGGGTCGATGTGGATGCGCCGCTGGGCGATTCCTCCAAAAAAGTTGCCTACGACGATGGAGCTGGGCTAATCGTTGATCAATTTGAGCGGTTTAGCCCGAAATTGGCTGCCTTTTCAGCGCAAGCTTTCGAGAATCGCTGGATCGAAGCTGAGGATCGCGCAGGCAAACGCCCTGGGGGCTTCTGTACGTCCTTCCCTGTAGCCGGGGAGACTCGTATTTTCATGACGTATGGAGGCACACTGAACAACGTGTCCACGCTTGCGCACGAGCTAGGTCACGGGTACCATCAGCATGTCATGAATGATATGCCGGCGCTCGCGCAGGAGTACGCGATGAACGTGGCGGAAACGGCATCAACGTTTGCGGAAATGATCGTGGCTGATGCGGTTGTGAAGGGTGCGGCGACAGATGATGAACGAATTGTCCTGCTCGAGGATAAAATCCAGCGCGCTATCGCATTTTTCATGAATATTCACGCGCGGTTTATATTTGAAACGAACTTCTATGAAGAGCGTCGCCAAGGCCTTGTAAGCGTTGATCGCTTAAATGAGCTTATGGTTGATGCGCAAAAGGTCGCTTACAAAGACGCGCTTAGCTCTTATCATCCTCATTTCTGGGCGGCGAAGTTGCATTTCTATGCGACAGATGTGCCGTTCTACAACTTCCCGTACACATTTGGCTATTTGTTTAGCGCAGGGATTTACGCCCGAGCCATTCAAGAAGGCGCAGCCTTTGAAGACAAATATGTGGCGCTGCTGCGGGACACAGGCAGCATGAATGTCGAAGAATTGGCTGCGAAGCATCTTGGCATCGACTTGACTCAGCCTGATTTTTGGCAAAGCGCCGTTGACATGGCCGTTGAAGATGTGAAACAATTCATGGCACTTACGGAGTCCAAGGTTCGGGCTTAACAAAAAGAAGGCTTTCCCTAGCGGTTAGGGGGAGCATTGAAAAACGATTACAGAATATGTAAGAAGACTGGTGAGCAATCATCAGTCTTTTTTCTTGCGAAGCTTTATCCATTCACCGCGGTAATTTTGTATCCTACTTTTGAGGTGACCCATCGCTGGGTCGACATTGTCTTCCCTGAACTGAGACAAGTCTTTAAAATCTTAACTTATAAGGGTGCTTTGTTAACCCTTCGGCTTTTTCCTCTTCCATCTGATCTTTGTAAACTGAATCCTGACGATGTCATTAGAGAATGGCAGAAATCAATGAAGCGGCTGAAGCTATGTGGAAAGCTAGCTCGACTCTTAGTCGGAGTGGCTCGTAGTACTGAAGCCTACAACCCGAATAGAATCTTTGCAATGGCAGCCTAAATTTAAGCCTTATCTCACGCAAGTTGGCGTATTCGCAGGATGACAAAGAAAGCACGGAGTATCGGGATACGTTGAACAAAAGGGCTCCGCCCCATTCCGTTAGAAAGACCGACCTCCACCCCTTAATAGATGTGACGAAGGAATGAAAGGGCAATTGACCCGTCGAGACATGGGAGTGAAATCGTTAAGGGCACCGTGGAGCATACGTGCAGCATTCATTTTTGACAGGGACCATTTCCTGCCCTGGTGTCGAGGACTGGAATTTGAATGGACCTGTTCTGTTCCCACAGAATTTTTAGAATGTTTAAGTAAAAGTCAGCTGCACATAATCCGAAAATCGTTTCACCGCTGGAGACAGATAGCGGCCTCGCTTCTGTAGAAGGCCTACTTCGCAGTAACTACCCTCATCCTTGATGGGCAGCCACGCCAGGCCCTCAAGCATCAAACCGTTTGTCTTGGGGAGCATCGATATACCGAGCCCAGCCGACACAAAGCCCGCTACTGTCATCAAGTCTTCCGCTTCGTAAGATGTGGTAGGTGTGAATCCAATCCGATTGAAACAAGTCTCAAGTGTTGCCTTCAGTCCACAGTTATGTTTGACTTCTATGTACGGTTCACTGGTCAATTCCGTTAAGCTGATCTCTCTCCGCTGCGCGAAGCGATGAGTATGGGGAACTACTACATACAAGGGAACGGTCTTCATCGGTATCCATTCGTATGTGTCCGCCAGCTTGGTTGATGAAATCATTAGGTCGCAGTCGCCGTTTTCCATCTGATTACTTATGAATGTATGGTTGCCTTGTACCAAATCGAATCGTATCTTCGGGTAGTGCTGATGGAAACCGGATATGAGTTTCGGCACCAACTCCGCACCAAGTATATTAAGATAGGCGATAGAGACGCTGCCCGAGTCAGAATTAGAGCATTCTTCGACTGCTTGTTTGCCCTTGTCGAGCTCGTGCAGTGCCCGTTCTACGGATTCGGCAAACATTTTCCCATATCGACTTACTATAATATTCCGTCCGTTTCGTTCGAACAGCGGCACACCCAATTCATCCTCCAGTTTGGAGATCGAATGACTCAATGCTGGCTGCGTAATCCCTAATGATTCCGATGCTCTCGTTACATGCCGAAGTCGAGCCACAGTAAGAAAATAGTTCAGTTGAGTCAGCTCCATCTTATCTAAACTCCATTCATTAAAATTTTTCATGATTATAATGAATATAATAAATTAGACGTTATGAATTATCAACGGTAAACTAATAATAAGAAAAGGAGATGATAAAGGTGAAAGCAGCTGAAGGAGTGGAAACGATAGAAATCGCAACAAATTTTAGAGGTTGGCCGGAAGTGTATTATCCGACACTCATTTGGGACAATGATGGAGCCGTCTTGGTGGATACCGGAATTCCCAACCAATTGTCAGTTTTCAAAGAGGCTATGATGAAGGTAGGCATCCCATTTGGTAAGCTGAGTAAAATTATTATTACCCATCAAGATTTGGACCACATTGGAGGTTTGCCTGAACTTCTAAACGATTTTCCTCAAAAAATCGAGGTACTGGCTACCGAAGAGGAGAAACCTTATATTCAGGGCGATCAAAGATTGCTTAAAATAACGCCCGAATTCGTGAGTCAAATCAGCGCGCTAATCCCTGATGAATTGCCGGTGGAAAGACGCAAGGCGATCCTTAATGTGTTTGAAAATCCTCCAACAGCTAAAGTTGACCAAATCATAGCTGACGGAGATGAAATCCCCTTGTTCGGCGGAATCATAGTCATCCATACCCCGGGTCATACACCTGGACATATCAGCCTTTATCTTAAACAAAGCAAGACCCTCATTGCAGGAGATGCTTTAATGATTGAAGAGGGTCGATTAGTTGAACCTGACAATTGCGTGGATTCGGATTTGGCTAAAAAGTCATTGAAAAGGCTCTTACCTTACGATATTCAAACATTGATTTGTTATCATGGAGGCATATTCAAGGATAACGTTAATCAAAGCATATTGGATTTAGCGAACAGTTAATTGTTGTTCCGCTCTTGTTGCCCTTGCGCGAGCAAGGGTTTTTTCTTTCTCTAATATGAAACGAACGAACATTTAGAAAATAAAGGATATTGATAAAAAAGCAGTGACGATCTAGGAACCAGAAAACCCTAGATTTGCCACTGCTTTTATTGTGCTATCGTTTTCCGATTATCAAGCATGAACCTTAAGCCTGGGAATAGGCGCTTGGGTCAAAGAAGGCAATTTCCCACAGATGTCCGTCCAAGTCCTCGAAGCTTCTGACATACATAAAGCCATGATCTACCGGTGCTTTGCTTTCCTTCCCTCCCGCGGCCAGCGCCTTGTTAGCCAGTTCGTCTACATGTTCTCTGCTGTCTGCAGATAGCGCAATAATTCCTGCAGCAGCGCTGGCGACATCTGCCATAGGCTTGGTAATGAACGTCCGGAAATACGACTCCGTAAGCAACTGAACGAACGTATTGTCGTTTACTACAAGGCAGGCTGAGTTTTCGTCGGAGAACTGGGGGTTGAACTCGAAGCCGATGCTGCTGAAAAATTCCTTTGTCCGATTTAAATCTTTAACAGGCAAGTTTACAAAAGTGTGAGTCGATTTGTATGCCATCTTTGGTCACCTCATTATATTTTTTATCGTCATTACTTGGAAGTATTGATGTTCCTGCGGATTATAATCGTAAGCTCTTGAGCGCGTCACGCTTCAGGTAAAAGAGGACGGCCACAAATACTAAAATCAATAAAGGAACAGCTGCATCCGTCACGTGGCCTGCGGCGAGATTCGTTAGAGTCGCTCCGATCAGGATGACGATCATGATCGCTAACGATGAAGCTGCCGCTTTCTGGCTACGGTAGCCGGCTATAAGAATCAGTGCGGCCAAAATTTCGAGAACGCCAACAGTGTAAATCAATGCGACCGGCGTACCAATTTTATCGGTGAAAAATTCCCTGATTTGGTCGGCAGTGGAAAAGATTTTCGAAGCCCCAGCAAACAAAAAGTCCAATGCAATTAGACCCTGCAGAATGCGTACAACCCATTTCATAAGTCAAACACTCCTTAAGGGGATTCCTGTATCGAATATACAACACAATTCATAATTCAAAAATGGTCTTGGCTCCGGCTGTCCCTATTTCTTTATCTCGTTCAATAGCTCTTCAAGACGGCCCCAAGTTTCTGTAATACCCTGCAACATGCCCATGTCCATAACGGTCTTGAGGGCCTCAGGGGACACATATTCGGAACGGTTGACCAGCTTTGTCCTGCCACCCAAATCAATGAACTCTACCGTGACATTGGTCGATGGCATTGTTTCATTCGTATTTCCTTCAGCATCCGCGAAGTAGTCGGTGTAGACGATTTTCTCTGGCTCGACAATCTCTTTATAAACCGTTTTACCCCAAGATTCCATACCGTAAAATTGGCCTTGATTCTGATCCACGCACTTCATGCAGTAATGCCAAAAGCCTCCCGGCCGGAAATCAATGTTGCAAACCGGCAGATCCCAGCCTTTGGGTCCAAACCAACGCTTGAGATGATCAGGCTCTTTAAACATTTTGAACACGAGATCGCGTGGTGCGTCGAAAACACGCTCTAACACTAGCACCCGTTCGTTCTCTACCCTTGAAACTATTGTGTTTGACATTGTAGTTTCTCCTCGTAATTAGGAATGATTTTGTGGTTTTTCCTTGTTCTGAAGTTCCCGCAAGTAGTCGTCCAGATTGTCGAATCTTTCTTGCATCACTCTCAGGAAGGATTGCGCCCAATTATCCAGCGCTTGGAACGGCTCCAGCCGGAGCTTGTAGATACGGCGATTGGCTTCCGCCTTCACTTCCAAAATCCCGTGGTCGCTAAGAATTTTCAAATGCTTCGAGGCCTGGGGCTGACGAAGCCCCAACCTATCGGCGATTTCCCCCACAGTCAGGGGACCATCGCGTAGGAGTTCAACGATGCGCATACGATTAGGTTCAGCCAAAGAGCTCAACGTCGTTATCTCCATGGCCTGATGTTTGACTGACATGCTGCTCACCTCACGTAATCACAATCTAAATAACTTCACCATCCTTTATCACTATAACATCTTGTTGCTAACTTTAATATAACTCATAATGAATATTCCTGTAAAGGAATATTTGTGAAATGACACTGATGTTGAATTCCGTACGGTTGCCTTTATAACGGTTCTTCTTTTTATCCCCATGAGAGATAACTCCGGTAGCGTAATCCCCACAATAAAAAAACCGATTCTTCATGCGGAATCGGGGGAGCACTGAAAAACGATTACAGAATATGTAAGAAGACTGGTGAGCAATCATCAGTCTTTTTTCTTGCGAAACTTTATCCATTCACCGCGGTAATTTGGTATACTACTTTTGAGGTGACTTTATGTTTGAACTAAACAAACAACAAATACTTTCCTTTCACAGCGAATTATATAATCGGAAGCGTTTAAAGAAACGCTACAAAATGAAGTGCAAGATTGAACAGAAGAATAACGAACTAAAAACTCATCATGGCCTGGCAATTTCACAATATAGCCGAGGTCTGCTTGGCATGCGCATACAAGCTATTCTGATGGCAATTGTTGTAAATGCGAAACGGATGGTGAAATTAGCAACACCGAAAATGGCTTAGAAAGGAGCCTCGGCTCCTTTCTAAATGACAAAAAAGTCGTTGATCTGTTGCTCGAGGCAACAAAACAACGACTTTTTCAGTGCTCTCCCTAGCGATTAGGGGAGCCTTCTTTTTATTTAAAGCTTGAAGATTTGGATGGTTTGCTGGAGCTGGGTGACGACCCGCGTCATTTCCTCCGCTTGGGAAACGATGCCTTGAACTGTAGCGATCTGTTCATTCATGGAAGCCGATACTTCTTGAGTACCTGCTGCCGATTCCTCTGTTATCGCTGAGATATTTTCCATGGCCGCGGCAATTTGCTCGGAGCTTGCCAGCATCTGTTCGCTCTCATCGGCGAAACGGGTAATTTCCTCAGATATGAAGCCTACGCTGCCGACAATTTCGGCAAACACGATTTCCGTTTGATCAATCAATACGGTTTGTTTTCTCACCACATCTTCGTTGACTTGAATGCTGTTAATCGCGTCTTGAATGCCCTGTTCGATGCTTTTCACGAAGCCAAACACTTCCCGTGTCAGCGAAGTCGACTCTTCGGCGAGCTTGCGAACCTCTTGAGCGACAACGGCAAAGCCTCTGCCGTGCTCGCCTGCGCGCGCTGCTTCGATGGAAGCGTTAAGCGACAGCAGGTTCGTCTGCTCGGCAATTTCCGAAATGGCGCGCGTTACATTCGTAATGCCCGCTGCCTGACGTGCCAGCAGGTCAATCGTATCCGACACTTGCTTCGTCACTTCAACATTTCGCTTCATCCCGGCGCCTTGGCTCTCAACGGAGGTGCGGCCTTTTTCAACGAGTGACATCATTTGATCGGAACGCTCTTTCATTTCTTTGGCCGAGCCTGCATAATTGGTGATCCTGGTTTCGATATCCCGAGAGGTCACCGAAACACCGGACACTTCTTCTGATATTTGTCCAGCGCCAGAGGCTAATTCATGCGCGGAAACGCTGACTTGCTCAAGCACTGAGCGGAAATTTTCATTTTTCGTATAGATGTCCCGGCTGGTTTGAAACACTTGCTTGGAGATGGAACCTGTATCCCTAAGAATATCGCGGAGCTTATCGATCATTTTGTTAAAAGATTGTCCGAGCTGTCCAAGCGTATCATCCGAAGTTACCGTTACTTTTTGGGAAAAGTCGCCTTTGGAGATGTTGAGCGCAATTTGCGATAAATCAGCGATGGGTTCGGTTAATTGTTTTTCGAACCATTTGATGAAAGGATAGCTGCCTCCAAGGATAACGACCAAGAAAATAATGCCAAGTAAGCGATTCCATTCTGAGGTAAAAATAACAATCAACATAAATAATGAATTTAATCCAATCAACGTATAACACCCAAGCTGTAGTTTCTTTCTAAACGATAACGACGATAGCTTATCCATTCCAACGACCCCTCCGCGAAAATTGTAAATTTGTGATGGAATCTAAGGTGCTTGTTTGAAATTATATCATTGAATTTAGAAACATTCTACAACAATTCGACATGAATAGGTGCAAATCTTTCCGAAGTATACGGGTCAAATGTAAAAATTTGATAAAAAATAGGTAAAAATATTCATAATATTTGGAATTTTATATTGAACTTTAAAGAAGTGAAGGTATAATAGGTCTATGGTCATGAATTACATTTTATGACATAATATACTATGTGAGGGGATAAATAATGATTTTGGAACAAATTCCATTGGCTAGACAGATTGATATGGTATTCAAAGGAATCAAAGAAGAGTTGCTGCAGGTGAGCTCCGGTACGGTCTTTATTCACATTCGCAACAACGTAGTTGGGAAATTCGGGATCAAACATTTGCCGCTGGAAAGCAAAGCAGGCGTGTTGCCTGTAGTGAGCGGTCAGGGATTGACGGAACTGCACTACCAAACCTTTCGGCAAATGGCTATCGAATCTTTGAAGTATAAGAAGAACTGGACGCATGGTGAAATGATGTTCGATTTTACGATTAGGCAGAACATGCTGTCGGCCAGTATAAGTTTTGAAAGCAATTATAATATGTCGAATTTTGCAAGGACGATTTAGCACTTATTCCATCTTACTTATATCGATGAAGAAGGCATCCCTGGTCGAATAGGACGGGGGTGCCTTTTTTGGCAGGATGGAAGTAGAAGATACGAAAGTGCCACAGGGGTTTTGCGACAGCGGTTTGGATTACCCCATACCGCATCGATCTGCGACAGATCGCCTTTTTGTAGGGGTGAGAGGAACGTAGGTGCGTTATGAGTGGGTATTTTCGGTTGTAGGGACATTTCGCGGAACTACCGTGCGTTATGAGCAGGAAATGCCGGGCTTTAGGCAAATTTTTGCTCATTTAACGCACCCTAGTTCCTCTTCAGGGGAGAAAAGGGACGCTACCGTAGAATAAGGCATCGTCGTTCCGTCGATATCGCTGTGCATGGGAATTGGGGGTCTGGCAGTACCTCTTCGGGCGCGCGTTGTGTCGCCGCCGAATGGCGGCTGTTACACGTTTTCTTGCGAAACTTGCAGAGGCGGAATGTACCCGGAATCATACAGGGGTGTTCATGGATAGGAATACCGGATGGAAGACAGGTTAGGAGAAGGAAGAACGAAATAAACTAGAAAAAGGCCAACCAAATATTTCTGGTTAACCTGATAACACGAAAAGGGAATGGGTATGAGGTGGAAAAGCGAAAGCGGCGGTTGGAACCCCATGCCTGGACGTATGGGTTTAGACAATGGCAGTTATGCGAGCGAAAGCACACGCCCTTTTCCATAAGGAATACACATCGGCGTTCCAAAAATAGGGTCGAGTACGACGCGGGATTTCATATCGAAAACAGCCTGGATCAATTGCTCGTTAATGATGTCCTCCGGTGTTCCTTCCGCATAGACCGCGCCATTTTTGATCGCTGCGATGTGATGCGCGTACCGGCAGGCAAGATTAATGTCGTGAAGCACCATGACAATCGTGCGCTGCTCATTCTCATTCAAATCAAACAATAGGTCGAGCACCTCGACTTGATGCGTTAAGTCCAGGTAGGTGGTTGGCTCATCCAGCAGAATGGTGTTCGTATCTTGCGCCAAGGTCATGGCGATCCAGGCTCGTTGACGCTGGCCGCCGGACAGGGAATCCACGCTGCGGTCCGCGTAAGGAAGCATATTCGTTAAACGAAGCGCATTCTGAACCTTATGCTCGTCTTCAGCCGACCATTGCTGCAGCCAGCTTTGATAAGGATAGCGGCCTTGCTTCACTAATTGAAGCACTGTCAGTCCTTCCGGAGCGGACGGACCTTGAGGTAGAATAGCCATCCGTCTGGCTATTTCCTTGGTCGACAATTTGGCGATTTCTGTGCTGTCCAGCAGGATGCTGCCTGATTTGGGCTTAAGCAGTCTGGCGAGCGAGCGGAGCAGCGTTGATTTGCCGCAGCCGTTGCTGCCGATGAATACCGTGATTTTCCCTTTTGGAATCCGGATGTTCAAACTTTCGAAAATCGTGCTTTCGCCATATGTTAACTGAAGCGATTGTGCTTCAAGCGCTGTTCCGCTCATCATAAGTAAGCTCTCCTTTTTGTCATACGTTTACGATTAACTACGGTTTCTGCTGCGATACAGCAAATAAATGAAGATAGGCGCACCAATCGAAGCGGTAAATACGCCAGCTGGAATATCCAAAGGATGAAATAAGGAGCGACCAATCAAGTCAGCCAACAATAAAAGCAATGACCCGGTCAAAGCCGACACAGGGACTAGGGCTCCGAAGCTTGGACCTACCAGTTTACGGGCGATATGAGGCGACATTAACCCGATAAAATTAATCGCTCCGCCAAAAGCAACGGCTGCTCCGGCAAGCGCTACGCTCAGCATGATGAGCAGGAAGCGTTGACGCTGAACACGGCTGCCTACGCTGCTGGCGATATCCTCGCCAAGCGACTGAATGGTGACGTGCCGCGCAAGCAGGAAAATAAGCGGAATCAGTACGCCGACCCAAGGCAATAGCGGATAAACCGCTTTTTGCCAGGAAACTCCGTAAATGCTTCCCGTCATAAAGGTTAGGGATTGGTTAGCAAGAATGATCGGTCCCGACAGCATCATTAGATAGGAAATCGAGCTCATGGCAGCGGTAAATCCAGTTCCGATTAAGACAAGCCGCAGCGGCGTTATCCCATTCTTCCAAGATAGCGCATAGACCAATAAAGTAGCGCTGAAGGCTCCGACGATAGCGGCTACCGGGAGCCAGTGAATACTGATTTTATCTGAAAAGAAGAAGAAAAAGGATACAGCGCCTAGCGTAGCGCCGCCAGTAGTCCCTATTGTATCCGGCGATGTCAGCGAATTGCGCACGATTCCTTGCAGGATAGCTCCCGAAACCCCTAATGAGGCGCCGATTAGCACAGCGACAATGACTCGCGGCAAGCGAAGGGAGCGAACAATCATATTGTTCGAGTCCGTCCCATTTCCGAAGACGGCGCGTACAACCTCTGCCGGTTTGATGTAGATGCTGCCAATTCCTGTACTGAGAATCATCACAACGATCACAGCCAGGAGCAGTAGAAGTGAGACAATGATCGACTTTTTACTTATGAGAAAAGAGTAGCGCTTGCTTCGAATGGAGACATATCGGTTCGATTGACTCATTTCAGCAGCCCCCCTTTACGGGCTATGTAAATAAAGAAAGGAACCCCGAGGATAGCTGTCGTTACACCGACGTGAACTTCTTTGGGCATAATGATGAACCTTGCGCCAATGTCAGCACCAACTAAGAGAATGCCGCCTAAAATGGCGCAATACGGGATGACCCACCGGTAGTCGATGCCGACAAGATAACGGACAATATGGGGGATGATGATCCCTATAAACACGATCGGACCGGCAACAGCGACAGAGCCGCCAGCCAGCACAACGATAACGACAGCTGTGAAAAATTTAACGAGCACGGTACGCTGCCCGAGACCTTTCGCAACATCATCGCCCATAGAGAGAACGTTCATATGTGGAGAAAGGATTAGTGCGCCGACCCATGCGATTAACACATAAGGATATACCGATTGAAGCATGGCCATCGTTCGTCCTTCGATTGAGCCTACGAGCCAGTATAACACTTGATCGAATGCTTTGCCGTTTGCAAGCAAAATGCCTTGGGTCAGCGCTGCAAAAAAAGCGGTCATCGCAGCCCCGGCGAGCGTGATTTTCATTGGGGTCAGACCATCACGGCCTAATGAGCCCAAGCCATAAACAAGGGCAGAGCTTACGGCTGCGCCGAGAAAAGCAACCCAAACAAAGTGTGACAGGCTAGTTACATGGAAGAAACCGACAGATAGGACGATAGCGAAAGCAGCACCCGAATTAATGCCGAATATACTCGGAGAAGCAAGCGGGTTCCGTGTAATTGCTTGCATGAGTGCTCCTGCAACAGCCAGGCTTCCTCCGACTAATGCCGCAATCAAAGCTCTTGGAATTCGCACCGATTGAATAATGATAGCTTCATTAGATTGGTCGAAATGTGTGAAAGAAGCGATGATTTGAACGGGCGAATAATGCTTAAGACCAAACATCATGCTGGCAACCATCAGTAAGGCAAGGCAGCAGCACGCAGCTATAAGTCCAATAGTCCTGTAGAGGTTATAAATAGGTTGTTTGCTGGAATGGTTCATAAGTAGATGCCTGCTTCCCTTCATAGATGCTCTATTCATTTTAATGACTGGAGAGAGGTAATGTCAATGATTATGAGAATCATTATCATAAACTAATTGACATCCCCCTTTTGGTTTAGTACGATGTCATAGATAATGATAATCGTTATCATAGACGAATACATACAAGGTGCCTACGACACCGAATCAACTTTGGAGGGAACAACATGTGGAGTAAAGGGAATTTTAAATTTGGAAGAGCTTGGTCTCTTCTTGCTGTTATGCTTATATTAAGTGTAGTGCTTGCTGCATGTGGAGAAAAGCCAAGCGCACAACCATCGGCTTCAGCATCATCTGCGCCGAAGGAAGCGGCGAAAGCGGAAGGACCTCGTACCATTAAACATGTGATGGGTGAAACGCAAGTACCGGCGAGCCCGCAGCGTGTCGTTATTTTGACGAATGAAGGCACGGAAGCATTGCTTGCTCTAGGCATTAAACCTGTAGGCGCTGTTGAATCTTACTATGGCAGCCCGTGGTTTGACCATATCAAAGCGGATATGCAGGGCGTTACAAAAGTCGGTGGGGAATCCCAACCTAACTTGGAACTTATTGCATCGTTGAAACCGGATTTAATTATCGGCAACAAGATGCGCCATGAGAAAATTTATGAGCAGTTAAAAGCGATCGCTCCAACCGTCTATTCGGAAACTTTACGCGGTGAGTGGAAAAGTAACTTCCAATTATATGCAGATGCGCTTAACAAAAAAGCGGAAGGCGATAAAATCATTGCAGCTTTCGATAAGCGGATTGAAGATTTTAAAAGCAAAGCCGGCGATAAGCTGAAAGAAAAAGTAGCCGTTGTCCGTTTCATGGGCGGTAAAACGAGATACTACTACGGTAATATGTTTACAGGTGTCATATTCAAACAAATTGGTATCCCGCGTTCAGATGCGAAAAGCGATGAAAAATCATTTGAAGATATAACGAAAGAACGTTTGCCGGAATTGGATGCTGCGGATAAAGTATTCTACTTCACCTATGAAACCGGAGACGGCAAAGGGACGAAGCAAGAACAAGAGTGGATGAACGATCCGCTTTGGAAAAACCTCAAAGTCGTTAAGGAAAATAAGCTGATCAAAGTGAATGATGCCACGTGGAATACAGCTGGCGGCGTAAAAGCAGCGAATATCATGCTGGATGATCTTTACAAAATTTATGATGTAAAGCCTTAAGTACATGAAGTGAGCCCTTCGTTCCGCTGAACGGGGGGTTTTTGCACATGAAAGAGACAATGAAGAAAGGCCCTCCCCTAAGTTTTGGTCACTTAAGAGAAAGCCCTTGCAAGTAAGTATAGGGTGAAACGATTATCTACTGAATTTGCCAGCAAGTTGCTGCTCAGCAATTTGAACGAGACGACGAGTGATGTTTCCTCCGATTGCACCTGTGTCGCGGGTTGCCATGTAGCCGTAGTAGCCATCTTGAGGAATTTGGATGCCCAATTCTTGAGCAACTTCATACTTCAATTGGTCTAGAGCCGCCGTAGCTTGTGGAACAACTAGGGAGTTACTGCTGCGAGATTGTCCTGTAGCCATCTGTTATCACCTCCAGTAATGGTAGTATAATCATTTTTTTAGTTTATACTCGCTGTGCAAACTGGGAAATTTGACCACCTGAGTATAAGGTCTTAGGCACGAAAACACAGTTTTTGTTATAATGGATAAATCGAATATGCGGTCGCGGAGGTGAAACCATGCTTGATATTGCTGTGAATGGCTGGTCGTTGGATAAAGATTTGCAAATCATACAAGCTGATGTGCGGATGGCGGTGGATGATGATATCATCATCGAGGAGCCATTGTGTGTAGATGTGGGCCTGCCTGCTCTACTCTATAGCGCGCTTCATGATACAAGCCCGAATCGATTTGCACCCGCGGATCAGTGGGAGCGGATGCCTTTCTTCGTGTGCGGCTGCGGTGACCCTGAATGTCGGGGATTCTCTTTCACGGTGCGTCATTTGGATGCGAAGCTCCTGGAGCTGAGCCATGTCGAGGAACGCTCGAACGGCACGTACCGCGAACTGGAAAGCTATACCCTCCCGATAGCCGAATACACCGAGCAGGCGCTTAAATTGGGACAAACATACCTGAACTATATTCAAGGTTTGGATTACAGGCCTTATTTTGCAGATACCGTGAAAGTAGTTTCAGAACTGGTCGATCAATTACAACAACAAGTACGGAGTGTGTAAGATGGCACAAGTGAAATATTATGTGGTATGGGTCGGGCATCAGCCTGGCATTTATCGGTCGTGGGCAGATTGTCAAGCGCAGACCAAAGGTTACCCGCAAGCGCGATTCAAGTCGTATGAATCAGAGGGCGAAGCGCAAAAAGCTTTCGAGAGAGGATGGCAGAAATCGCTGGATTTCTCGGGAAAAGGCAGTGCAGCAAGTGCCGCAGGCAAATCATCAGGCACCGCATCAGCGCCCGAAGTGGAGTATGATAGCATCTCCGTCGATGTCGGCTGTTCGGGCAATCCAGGCATCGTGGAGTATAAAGGCGTCGATACGAGAACTGGAGAGATTTTGTTTTATCAAGGGCCTATTTCTAAAGGGACGAATAATTTGGGCGAATTCCTTGCTATCGTTCACGGGATTGCCTATTTGCAGAAACAAGGCAGCAACAAAACGATTTATACCGATTCCGTGACGGCCCTAAGCTGGCTGCGGAAAAAAGAAGTCTCGACGAATCTGGTTAGAGACGCTTCGACCGAAGAAATATGGACGCTGGTCGATCGTGCCCTGAAGTGGATCAAAACCCACACCTACACGAACAAAATCGTGAAATGGGATACGAAAAAGTGGGGCGAGATCAAGGCTGATTTCGGGCGAAAGTAGAGGAATGTCGAAAAATATAAAAAGGGATTGACCGATGTACTCGGCTAATGCTAATATACAAACTAATAATTCCTACTAAATAACTCGGCATAATGTTCCGATAGAGTTGATAGGATTTTATTTAGAGAAGTAGATTGGGGAGGGTACATAATGAGCAAGAAGAATTTAGCCAGTTTGTTTATCATTTTAGCTTTAGTAGGGAGTTTCCTTGCAGGTTGCGCACAAAAACAGAGCGCCAGCGAAACCTCAAAGCCAGCCGAAAGCGCGAAGGCAGCAGAATCCAGCAAACCGGCTGAAGCGGCAAAAACGGATCTTAGCGGAAAGAAAATTGCGCTCGTTATGCAATTCAATACAGGAACTTTTTCTTCCCAATATGTGGAAGGTGTGAAAGAGCAAGTTGAAAAGCTTGGCGGCAAAGTAACGGTATTCGTAGCTGATACAGATTTGGCGAAAATGGCGTCCAATCTGGATGCGGCCATTAACCAAAAATTCGACGGCATTCTGATTGACCACGGAACTGCGGAAGCGTTGGAAGCCGGCGTGAAGAAAGCTTTAGAAAAGAAAATTCCGGTTGTCAGCTTTGATTCCATCTTGACAGTACCAGGCGTAACTTCCTTGGAGCAAGGCGATCAGAAGATGGCTGAATCCACATTGGAACAACTCGCTAAAGATGCTGGCGGCAAAGGAAATATCGTGAAAGTATGGGTTGCCGGATTTGCGCCAATGGAACGCAGACAGCTAGCCTACCAGGATTTCCAAAAGAAATATCCGGATATTAAAGAAGTTGCTGCTTTCGGAACGGCCAAAGATCCTGCGTTAGATACACAAACGCAAATGGAAGCGATTCTGAAGAAATATCCGAACAAAGGCGATATTACGGCGGTATGGGCTGCTTGGGATGAGTTCGCTAAAGGAGCTTCACGTGCGATTCAACAAGCCGGCCGTACAGAAATCAAAGTATACGGCATTGACCTTAGCGATGAGGACTTGCAACTGCTGCAAGATCCGAAAAGCCCTTGGGTAGCATCGGCTGCAGTTGATCCGAAGGATATCGGGCGCGTTCAAGTTCGTTATCTGTATCAGAAGCTGCACGGTGATCAAACGCCAGATAAAGTTGTGCTGGATCCGGTCTATGTATCCAGAGATCAATTGCCTAAAGATAAGCAAATCAATACAACGCAGCTGAGCGAATTCGTAAAAGGCTGGGGCGGCAGTCAACAAGGTTACACAGACTGGTTGAAAGCGGCTGAAAAAAAATAAGTTAAAACAGAGGGTCCCATCGGCGATACGCGATGGGACTTTCAGATTGAAAGGGGAGGTGGAAATAAATGCCGGTGGACAACTCTGTATTGCTGCATATGCAGGGCATTTCCAAATCATTTCCTGGCGTAAAAGCGCTGCAGGAGGTCGATTTTGATCTGAGGGCTGGGGAAATTCATGCCCTGTTAGGGGCTAATGGAGCTGGAAAAAGCACCTTAATGAAAGTATTATCGGGTGCCTACACGAATGAAGAAGGCCAAATCATTGTTCATGGCACTCCGCTTTCGATTAGAACGCCGAAAGAGGCGATGTCACAGGGCATCTATTGCGTTTATCAAGAAGTAGATACCGCACTGGTTTCCGAGCTTACGGTGACGGAAAACGTCATGATGGACAGGTTGGTTCAAGGTGAAGCTTGGGTCAGCTGGAGAAAGTTTCATCAAGAAGCGAAAGCGATTTTAGCGAAAATTGGAGCTACCTTCTCCGTTCGCAGCAAGATCGATGAGCTGAGCATTTCGCAGAAGCAGCTCGTGCTGATTGCCAGAGCTATGGCGCATAAGGCTAAGATTATTATTTTCGATGAGCCGACGGCACCGCTTAGTCTGGAGGAGTCTGAACGGCTGTTCCTGATTATGGACGGCCTGAAGAAAGAGGGGGTGGGACTCATCTTCATCTCCCACCGCTTGCAGGAAGTGTTCCGCATCGCCGATCGGATCACGGTCATGCGCGACGGCCGGCACGTGCTCTCGCGTGCGGCTTCAGAGCTGGACATCGCCGCCGTGATCGAGGCGATGCTGGGCAAGACCTTCACCGAGGAGTTCCCCAAGGCCGATGTGCCCATCGGCGATGTTCTCCTCGAGGTGAAGGCGCTGCGCCGCGGCACCAAAGTGCGCGGCGTCAGCTTTGACCTCCGCCGGGGCGAAATCCTCGGCGTCGTTGGTTTGGTTGGCGCCGGCAAAACGGAGCTGAGCCGGCTGATTTTCGGCGCCGACGCCGCGGACGGCGGCGAGGTTTGGCTCGCCGGTCGCAAGCTCGCGCTGCGCGAGCCGGAGGATGCCGTGCGCGCGGGCATCGCGCTCGTGCCCGAGGAACGCCGCAAGCAGGGCGTTCTCGTGGAGGAGACGGTGAAGCGCAACCTGTCGCTTCCCATTTTGCGCAAGCTGAGCTTCCTTGGCTTCGTGAAACGAGGGCTGGAGAGCGAGCATGCGGTGAGTATGGTGAAACAGCTCGGCGTGCACCCAAGCGATCCGAATCGGATCGTGAAGCACCTTAGCGGGGGTAATCAGCAAAAGGTTGCAGTCGGCAAATGGCTGCCGACGAGTGCGGATGTTTATATGTTTGACGAGCCGACCAAAGGGGTTGACGTTGGCGCTAAAAGCGACATATTCCGGCTGATCGGCGATTTGGCGGCAGCGGGCAAAGGGGTCATTTATTTATCGTGCGAGTTGAATGAGATTATTGGAATAGCCGATCGTATACTGGTTATGAGCTATGGTTCTGTGGTGAAGGAGCTCTCCCGCGCGGAAGCGACGCAGGATCTGATTTTAACGTATGCGAGCGCGGGGGAGGCTGAAATATAATGAAGGAAAAAACCTTGGATTTTTCATTTAAATATGGCGCTTTGTTTATCATTGCGCTTGTTGTTATCGTATTTTCAATCATTAATGAGAATTTCATGACCTATGATAATATGGCTGATATTTTACGCTCGATTTCGATTGTGATGTTCGTTGCAATTGGGGTTACACTATCGCAGATCGTCGATGGCTTTGATCTATCTGTAGGTTCGACGGTGTCCTTATCTACCGTTGGCGCGGCGGCTTTAATGGTTTGGTATCAGCAGCCGCTCATTATCGTTATTGTTGTGCCTATTCTGATCGGCGCTGTCATTGGACTTCTAAATGCGCTTCTTATTGTGAAAATCCGTATCCCCGATCTGCTGGCTACATTAGCTGTTATGTATATCATTGGGGGCGTGCAAAAAACGTTTACCAAAGGTTTTTCGATCTATAACAACATGAGATTTCAAGATGGTACGGTGGCCAAAGGCAAGTTCACCCCGGAATTTTTATGGATTGGACAAGGCAAACTATTGGGCGTGCCGGTTCCAGTGGTCCTCATGATTATCGCGGTCATCGCGGTGCACGTATTTTTGACCTACACGCGTTGGGGTCGGCAGCTGTATATTACTGGCGGCAATCGCGAAGCGGCGCGTCTCTCGGGAATTTCAGTGAACAAAATTCGTCTTGCCGCCTATGTGCTCTCAGGCATTTTCGCTGCCTTCGGCGGTATCCTCTACGCATCTCGCGTAGGGTCCGGACAAATCGACGCGGGTGCGCCGCTCTTGATGGAAGCTGTGGCTTCAGTATTTGTCGGCTACTCCGTGCTTGGGGCAGGCAAGCCGAATGTGATCGGGACATTTTTTGGCGCTGTACTAATCGGTGTGCTGCTCAATGGGCTCACCATGCTGAATGTGCCGTATTTCGGCTTTGATATTGTGAAAGGCGGCGTCTTGGTGTTTGCGCTTGCCATTACTTTCGTTCATTTGAATCGCCGGAAAGCGTGAAACCGATGTTGCAAAGCCATATATCTGCTACATCGACGCGGGAACACACTAAAGGAAGAAAAATTGTGAAAAGTGTGGTATGATAGATGCATTGTTTTGTGAATTGCAAGCTTCACTCATAGATACCTATATTAGGAGGAACATAAGATGGCTAATCCAAAGATGCGTAGCGACATGATTAAAAAAGGCTTCGACCGCGCTCCACACCGCAGTTTGCTGCGTGCAGCCGGCGTTAAAGAGGAAGATTTCGGCAAGCCGTTTATTGCGGTTTGTAACTCTTATATAGACATTATTCCGGGTCACGTTCACTTGCAGGAATTCGGTAAATTGGTCAAAGAAGCGATTCGTGAAGCAGGCGGCGTTCCTTTCGAATTCAACACGATCGGTGTTGACGATGGTATTGCGATGGGTCACATTGGTATGCGCTATTCACTGCCAAGCCGTGAAATCATTGCAGATTCCTTGGAAACGGTAGTAAATGCACACTGGTTCGATGGTCTTATCTGTATTCCTAACTGTGACAAAATTACACCAGGCATGATTATGGGTGCTCTTCGCGTCAACATTCCAACGATGTTGGTGAGCGGCGGCCCGATGAAAGCCGGTAAAGATAAAAACGGGAAGTCCATTTCCTTGTCTTCCGTATTTGAAGGCGTAGGCGCGTTTCAAGCTGGTAAATTGGACGAGGCAGGTTTGGAAGAGCTGGAGCAATACGGCTGTCCGACTTGCGGTTCCTGTTCGGGTATGTTCACTGCGAACTCCATGAACTGTCTGGCTGAAGGCCTTGGCCTTGCGATGCCGGGTAACGGCACGATCCTGGCGGTTGCCGAAGAGCGTAAACAATTCGTTAAAGACTGCGCGAAGCAGTTGATGGTGCTGATCGAGAAAGACATCAAGCCTCGCGATATTGTAACGATTGAAGCAATCGACAATGCTTTTGCACTGGATATGGCGATGGGCGGATCGACGAATACGGTTCTTCATACTTTGGCTATCGCTGCTGAAGCGGGTGTTGAGTACCCAATCTCCCGTATTAATGAAGTAGCCGAGCGCGTTCCTCACCTTGCGAAAATCGCTCCAGCTTCCGATTACCACATCGAAGATGTTCACTTGGCGGGCGGCGTTAGCGCGATCATTAATGAGCTTCTGAAAAAGCCGGGCGCGTTTAACGGCGATCGCATCACGGTAACAGCGAAAACGCTGCGTGAAAATGTAGCGGGCTGCGAGATTCAGAACACAGACGTTATCCATCCTTTGAGCAACCCACATAGCGAAAGAGGCGGACTGGCTGTTCTGTTCGGTAACCTCGCTCCAGAGGGCAGCATCGTGAAGGTTGGCGCTGTTGATAAATCAGTTGGCGGCCGTCACGTGGGCCCAGCGATTTGCTTTAACTCCCAAGACGAAGCGCTGTATGGAATCGCCAATGGCAAAGTGAAAGAAGGACACGTTGTTGTTATCCGTTACGAAGGTCCGAAAGGCGGGCCAGGTATGCCGGAAATGCTCGCGCCTACTTCCCAAATCGTAGGTATGGGACTTGGTGCTAAAGTCGCTTTGATTACAGATGGTCGCTTCTCGGGCGCATCCCGCGGCATCTCCATCGGGCATATGTCTCCGGAAGCGGCTGAGGGCGGACCTCTTGCTTTCGTCGTAGACGGCGATATCATTGATGTCGATATGGATGGCCGTAAAATCGAGCTGCAAATCAGCGATGAAGAGTTTGCGAAACGCCGCGAGAGCTGGCAAGGTTTCGAGCCGAAAATCCAAACCGGATATTTGGCGCGTTATACAAAAATGGTTACGAATGCAAGTGCCGGTGCCATTTTGAAGATCTAATTTGCTTCGAATAAAGCTCATCTCGGAAGCTGTGCATGATGATTCATGCGCTGCCTCTGAGATGAGCTTTTTTTCATGACAGAAAGAAGTGCATGAAGGCCAGGGAACCAATGAGCACGGTCACAGCGACAAGGACGGAAAGAGACAGCACGAAACGGGCTTTGAAAATAGAAAGAAGCATTAATGTGCTTTTCACATCAATCATGGGGCCAAAAACGAGAAAGGCGAGCAAGGAACCGGATGAGAAGGTTGTAGTAAAAGAGGAAGCAACAAAGGCATCTGTTGTTGAGCATAACGAAAGCAGGTAGGCAAAGCCCATCATGAACAGATGGGAGACGAATGGCCCTTGGCCGATGGCGGTTAAGCTGTCTTTGGCCACGAAGGTTTGAATGAGAGCAGTGAGCAGAGCGCCAAGCATTAAATACTTGCCCATTTCGAATAGCTCGGTAGTACCATGACTGAGCATGGTAGCCAGACGGCCACCGTGAGCGTGACTATGGTCATGATGATGATCGTGTTCCTCCATGTTGTGATGGGAATGGTGATGATGGTGGTGGTGAAGCTCGTGCTCGGTGTCCTGCGGCCCTGAACTGCCAACCGTCTGAATCGTATGGCGAAGCGGATTGTTCTTTAGGAAGCGAGTCAACATGAAGCCCACCACCAGCGCAACGCCGAAGGTAAGTCCCATGCGTGAGTAGGCCATTGCGGGATCGTTGCGAAATGCCATGTAGGTGGAGGCGAAAACGATAGGATTTAAAATGGGGCCGACGAGAATGAAGATGACGGCGATATAAACGGGCATCCCCTTTTTCATCAAGCGGCGCACGAAAGGGATCATTCCGCACTCGCAGAGCGGGAACAAGATGCCGAGCACGCAGGCGAAAAGAACGCCCCCAAGCGGGTGACGCGGCGTCAATTTGCGGATGAAGGCTTCGGGAACGAAGCTTTCGACCGCAGTCGAGAGGATGATGCCCAGCAGCATGAAGGGCAGTGCGTCCAGAAAGATGTCCATGAACGATGTGAAAACAAGCTTGAACTCTTTGGTAAGTAAGATCATATCAGGGAGTTGTTTCGTCGTTAAGATCATGATCAGCAGAAGCACACATATGGCTGTGGAAACGGGAGCGCTCCACCGGTAAATAGTTGAAGCCAAGTCGCATTACCCCTTTGTCCGCAAATTCACTATGCTTTTATTCTATGTTCATGCATGGGAAGATAGGACAGCTCGCTGAGTTGACATTGAAGTGAGAGGGTGTATAATAATATAAAATCAATCAGCGATGACAGGAACAAGTAAGCTTGCAGCCCGTTTCTCAGAGAGCCGGTGGATGGTGTGAACCGGTGGAACGAACAAGACGAATGGATCCTTGAGCTTAAGGCTGAACACAGATGCAGTTCGCCGGAACCTAGGCCGGACACAGAAATGCATTTGCCAGTATGCCAAACGGCAGCTCCCCGTTACCGGAGCCTGAAGGTCTCATTCCTATGCCATGGTGCATGATGGGACAAATTAGGGTGGTACCACGGTCTCTCGTCCCTTTCGGGGAGAGGCCTTTTTGTTGTTTTTTTGTATTTGCAACCAACCACTTGGAGGGATTTTGAATGAGCAGAGTATTATCCGGCATGCAATCCAGCGGTCAGCTGACGATTGGCAATTATATTGGCGCACTTCGCAATTATGTAAAGCTGCAGCATTTGCACGAATGTTTCTTCATGGTCGTGGATATGCATGCCATTACGGTTCCGCAGGAGCCGGCGGCACTGAAAGAACAGACAGAAATGGCGGCATCGCTGTATGTGGCAGCTGGGCTGGATCCCAACAAAGCATCCATCTTCTTGCAATCGCACGTTAGCGCGCATGCGGAGCTTGGATGGATCATGACAACACTAACGTATATGGGCGAATTGGAACGGATGACGCAGTTCAAGGATAAATCGGAGGGCAAAGAATCCGTCGGAGTAGGATTGTTTACGTATCCCTCTCTGATGGCTGCTGACATTCTTCTGTATAATGCGGATATTATTCCAGTCGGTGACGATCAGAGGCAGCACGTGGAGCTGACGCGCGACTTGGCGAATCGCTTTAACAATCGTTTCGGTGAATTCTTTACGATGCCTGAGACTTATATGCCGGAGGTAGGCGCTAGAATTATGTCGTTAGACGATGCTTCCAAAAAAATGAGCAAGAGCAGCCCGAACCCTGCCAGCTTCATCGGTATGCTCGATGAGCCGGATGTAATCCGGAAGAAGTTGAGCCGCGCGGTGACTGATTCAGGCCGTGAGGTGAAGTACGATCCGCAAAACAAACGCGAAGTTAGCAATCTGATGAGCATTTACTCGCATTTTGCGGAGATGAGCATTGCCGAAATTGAGGCGAAGTACGAAGGGCAAGGTTACGGCCCATTCAAAAAGGATTTGGCGGAGCAATTGGTAGCCGTATTAGAGCCGATTCAATCGCGTTACAAAGAAATTCGCAAATCGGGTGAAATTCACGATATATTGAAAAAGGGCGCGCGGGAAGCGGCGGAAGTCGCCAACCAAACGTTGATTGAAGTGAAGAAACGGATGGGATTTGTTTTGTAATTAGCAAGTGGAAAAAAGTGGTTGAAGCAGTGGCATTTTCTCTGCTCGACCACTTTTTTTGCGTGAGACGCCTGTTTCGAAGCATCCAGAATTCATCTCATCCGCTCGCAGAGGATTCCAAAGATTCGCTCCGTGACACTACGCGGTAGTAAATATGCTCATACTGCTCGACAATGGCCGATGCTGAAAATTGTGCGCGCGCATGCTGCATACCTGCGAGGGAAAATTCGCTGAGCAACTGTGTGTCTTTCAAGAGCTGCACGGCGTAGGCGGCCATTTGCTCGGTATCCCCGACAGGCGCCAGGAAGCCGTCGACGCCGTGACGGACGACCTCGGGGATGCCGCCGGCGTCGGAGCCAATGGTCGGAACGCCGGCAGCCATAGCTTCCAAGGCGACTAAACCGAAGCTTTCCTTCTCGGAAGGAAGCAGGAGCAGATCGGCGAGGCCTATGACTTCGGCGACGTTGTTTTGCTTGCCGAGGTAGTGAACCCGGCTCGCCAGCCCTAGCTCTTTTACGGAATTGACTGTTTTGGCCAGTTCAGGACCTTCGCCGACAAATACGAGGTGTGCGGGCACCTCGCGATGAACCTTTGCGAATATGTCAATCACATCGCCAATCCGTTTCACAGGCCTGAAGTTGGACATATGGAGCAAAATTTTCTCATGCGGTTGAGCAAACCCTGCGCGAAGCTGTGGATTCGCGGGTGCGATGTAGTCGCGGGGATCGACGAAATTGTAGACGAGATCAATAGGCTTCTCGACAGACAGGACATCGTACGTCTCCGAAATCAGATCTCCCGAGACCGCTGTAACAGCGTCGCTCTCATGAATAGCCATTCGGATCAAATCTCGCAGCGAGGGATCATGGCCAAGAATCGTGATATCAGTTCCGTGCAGTGTCGTGACGACTTTAAGGTGTTCCCCGACCATCATCTTAGCCAAGTAAGCGCATATCGCATGTGGAACCGCATAATGAACATGGAGCAGGTCGAGTTTTTCCTGTTTGGCAACTTGGGCCAGCTTGTTGGCAAGCGCCAGATCGTAGGGCGGGTAGCGGAATACGTAGTAATCGCTGACCTCGACTTCGTGATAGTAAATATTAGGGTGAAACTGGCCGAGCCGGAAAGGCATGCGATCGGTTATGAAATGAACCTCATGCCCTCTTTCAGCAAGCATTTTACCGAGTTCAGTGGCCACAACGCCAGATCCGCCTAAGGTTGGATAGCAGGAAATTCCGATTTTAAGCAACGGACTCACCTCTTGATTTACAATTTATTAAAACTATTTCAATAATAGAATATTTTCATTTTGGTAATAAATAAGATGAAAAAAAGTAGTGCAGAGGATCAACTACTTTCTTGTGGGCAGGTTCCTTATGTAACGTAGTGAGAAAAGTATAGCTTTCTAGCCAAGCTGGTGTCAACTAGTAGTCAATTCAACTAATTGCCTCTTTTGCGCAGCTTAGCTTTAACAACAAATCCATACCCGATGAATCCTAATGAGATTACAGCGAAGAGGAGCACCATCCAAGGCTGTCTTAGTGCGATGAATAAGCTGATGCCGGCCAATAACAGGGTGCCGATTACGGCGAATAGAAATGCGAGCGGTTTGTTCATGAATATGTACCTGCTTTCTTGAGAGGTAAACTTGTCTTTACTATTTTAATCTATTTTAATCTTTTTTTATCGCTGTGCATATAATTTCATTTCCTCCACATACTATCTATGCAAGCTTGCAAATACATCAAAGATCATAGCTGAATGAAAGGAGTCTGATCCCTATGGCACAATCTCGTAGCAGCAACACATTGATAGTACCACAAGCGACAGCAGCTTTAGACCAATTGAAATATGAGGTAGCTCAAGAACTGGGCATCCAAATTCCTCAAGATGGCTACTACGGTTACATGGCGTCCCGTGATACCGGCGCAATCGGAGGAAACATCACTCGCCGTTTGGTGCAAATCGCGGAACAGTCTCTAGCAGGCGGCCAAGGGAATTTCCGTTAAGTTAAGAACCATATGAAGCCCAGAGGAATTTTCCTCTGGGCTTTTTTGAACTTTGGTTTTGGGGTTAGGTTGCCTTGCCAGATGTCGCTAAACACAATGGAGAAGATGAGGGCTAGCCCAAAGTCGAGGATTGAAAGGCCAGGTATCGCGTCTGCTTTGCAGTGCCGTAGTGGATGTCCGGGATTCTTGTGCGTTGGAAATGCACGGTGAGCGGAGTGCGAGTATGGTTTGAATTGTCCATTGGGTGTGCATATGATTTTGGGAATTTGGGTGCAAGGTGCAAGTAGATAATTCGAGAAACTTGGATGCAAGGTGAAGTAGATGAATCGAGAACCTTGGATACAAGTAGAAGTAGATGATTTCACGGAACGTGAGTGCGCTATGGATCGTTCTTTGGGCGTAAAGGATGATTTCGGGGAACGTGAGTACGCTATTCGTAGAAAATGAGGGGGAATACGCTCAGAAATGTGCGTTTAGCGCATCGTAGTTCCGCTTGGCTAATTGAAAAGGGAATTTTCGGGGGGATAGCGCACTGTAGTTCCGCGAGCTAAGCGGAGAATGCTGCATCTCCCGGCAAATTCCAGTACCGAATGCAGTTGATAATCAAGAGGTGGTGATTACTGGTAAAGTCTGGTCAATAGCAGCGAGAGATTAGCATGTAGCTTCGCGTCTCTGCCAAGGGTATCGCTAACAGCAAGCGTGTATATTAGCTAGGACATTTGCCGTAGGATAGGTTCCTTAGAAGCGTTCGGCAACTAGTTGTCTTACAGAGAAAAGACGCGTTTGCCAACGCGTCTTGCTGCTTGCTAATATAAATCAACTTTCAATTTTTTGTCCAGCCGCGACTCGTTCACCCAGCCGACATAGGAGTCGAGTGTGTGAAAATCATGATCCATTCGAAGAACGGCTACGAAAGGGTACTGCTTACGATGACGATAGCGTACATCGGCCCATCGAACCTCATACCCCCAGCGATGTTCTTTTACTTCGGCACAGGCGAAGGAAGAGAAATACAGCAATGCTTGAATGTCTTCGTGATTTTTGGATGCTTCAATTGCTGGATGCGAGTCGCATTTTACTGTATCGATCCACTTTAATTTTAAATTGCGCATCTCCCCAAGCTGGTAGGTTCCGTTTTCTCTTTGTTTGACCACGTTCCACACGTACAGGTTGAAAGTTACGATGAGTGTGTATTTGTCTCCTGGCTGATAAGTCGGATCTTTGCGATACAGCCCTTTTTCCAATATATAATGGTCCAGAGAGCGCCACATATAATAGATGCCGAGGATACTGTACAACACAGGGAAAATCAATGTTGGACTTGCCACATGAAATGACCACATGAAAATCGCCACAAGATGGCTGATAAAGATAAAAGGATCGAAGATGTGTATAATGTTCCATGACACCCATTTTTCTGAAAAGGGGCGCAAGGCTTGGGTGCCATACGTATTGAACAGGTCAGTGAAGACGTGAAAGCAAACGGCGATGGCCACCCACATTCCTGCATGCAGGAGAGGGAGTCCATGGAAGAAGAGAGCTAGCGTACCCGTAATCAGCAGTGTCCATAGCAGTAAGGCTGGCAAAGAGTGAGATCGGCCGCGATGGTTGCGAATGTAAGTGGCATTCCCCTTGAAGCGAAGCAGCCCGTCCACATCAGGAATTTGAGAACCGATCACGGTTCCAATGAAAACGGCAGTGGCTATTGTTGAATCTGCTGCAACGACAGGATCGATGTGTGAAAGTCCGGCCAACCCTAATCCGATTACAAGATGTGTGCCTGTGTCCATGGGGTTCCTCCTAAGAGCTTTCCGTAGGAAAGCTTGCATCGTAAGCATAAACTGAGTTTTCTGTGAAAAAAACTTTCTTCGTAAGCGTTATGCTTAGTTTACCATTTTAGAGCCAAAAATAAATCAGAGGGAGATCTAAAAATGTGCAAAGTTTTTGTGGAGTATGCCATAAATCCCGAGGGGCGGGCGTCCTATCTCATCTATATGCAGGAACTCCAAAGCAGGGAAGGGCGTTTGGAACTGTTGGAAGGTACAGATCAGCCGGGGTTGTTCGTGGAGATTTGGACGGATATAACATATGCGGAGTATGAGGTGTTGAAACGCAAACGCACGCAGCAAGTCGAGGATTCAGAAGATCAGGCCAAATGGGATCAATGGATCAAAGGTGGCTTGTCGAAGCTGCATATGTGGCATTTCACGCAGGTGACTCCGCAAAAATGAAAAAAACCGCTGCTCTATGACGTAGAGCCGGCGGTTTTTGTTTGCATAGGCTTATCTGCCTTGTGGACCTTTGTTTGCGTATGGATAGTAATAATTGAGCTCTTCATCGAACGTGATGTAGTCAAGGTTCACCATGAGCAATAAGTAACGCATGCCAGTTGCAGGATCGCTGATGATGATATGGTCACGGCCTGCAGCTTCCAGTCTGCCTTTGAAAATTTTGGCATTCCATTCGGAGTTGTTCTCATAGGTCATATACAGGGTTGCCTTCTTGCCAAGGTTCAGTCGGAGAATGTTTTCAATAAAGGATTCCTCCAAAGGCAGTTGGCCGGGAATATAGGTTGCTGCACCAGTCGGAGCCTGTGTGCCAGTCGGAGTAGGCGGGAAATTTCCTGTGTGCATTTGGTATGAAGGGTACGGATAGCCATTCTGTGCTTGAGGGGCATGCGGTACTTGTATCCCGGTTTTGTAAGGGTTATTCATCATAATTGTAAATCCTCCCTGAGCTTTCAATCGGAAAGCTTTCTTCGTAATCTTTTTTTTGAGCGTTCTTCAACGAATGGCACATCATCAACCAGAAGTTTCATAAGCGGTAGGAAACGTGAAAGTATCAGACAATGCCGCCTCTCCGTCTACTCCTTTCTTACAAGACTTAGGCGATGGGCCATTTTCATAATCATCATATTGTGCAAATGCCTATTTGGTGACTGTTTTCAATGCGTTTGCGGAAAAAACTCTGACGTTGTGGTTCACAAAGAACCTGGCATGAAGATATGTCATACTTGCATAAACATAAAACATTCATACTGAAATAACATTCTCCGAACAATTTGTGATTAAAGTAAAATTTGTATAATTTATAGGAGGGTGAAGCAATGAATTTCGTTAATAAGCAGCTTTGCAGTTTTGTGCTAACGTTTGCACTGGTGTTTCAACTCGTTTCAAACTGTCTGCCAGACATCTCGTTGGCCGAGAGTGCAGGTGGAAACAGCGGATCGAGCGCTTCCGTCACCGAGCAAGTATACACCTTAGCCTGGGTTGGCAATTTAACAAGTGCAGTTGGCATTGTTAACCAACCGACAACGGATATTCAAGCGGAGGTCTATATCGATCAGGTGACCGCAGGAGTCGGACAAGGAGCGCCGATCAAAGCCCAACTAGGCTATAAATCCGATGGCGCTGATTTTACATGGGTTGATGCCGGTTATGCTGGCGATACGGGCAATAACGATCGGTATAAAGCAAATTTTGTTCCTGCAAAATCAGGCATATGGACGTATGTGATGCGATTCTCAGGAGACTCGGGCCAAACCTGGAAACTGACCGAGGAGAAGACGGTCACCATAGCGGATAAAATCGTTTATACGATCGGATGGACTGGAAATCTAAGTACAGTGACTAGCACCCAATTAATCAACGTTCCGACCCGCAGCATTTATGCTGAAGTTTATATAAACGGCGTTACGGGAAAAGCAGACCAGGTTGCAAAATTGAAGGTTCAACTGGGGTACAAGCTCGATAGCGGTTCAACGGATTTTCTATGGAATGATGCGGTTTACGCAGGAATAACGGGAAATAATGACCGATACAAAGCGAATTTTACACCAGATCAGGTAGGCAAGTGGAATTATGCGATGAGAGTATCCGGGGATGGCGGTGTTACGTGGAGTTCTGCGGGAACCAGCACGCTAACCGTTGTTGCGACGGAAGGCGAAATGACTTTGCCTTCAATTAATTCGGTGGAGAACTTGACAGACCTTACCGATAAGCTGTTGATCGATGTGCCCACGCCGGATATTTTAGGCGAAGTCAAGGTGGAAGGAATTACAGATGAGCCAGGGCAAGGGAGAAATACAAAAGCCCAACTGGGTTACAAATTCGAAAATGACACGGACTACACATGGGTAGATGCGGTTTATAGGGACGATGTGGGCAGCAAAGACCGGTTCAAGGCGAATTTTACGCCAACCAAAGCAGGAACATGGTATTATGCGATGAGATTTTCTTTGAATAATGGAGCAACATGGGAAAGTAAGCTTCTGGGATATAAAGTTAATCGTTTTTTTGATGCAGCGACAATCGAGAAGCCATTTGATGTGACGCTGACATGGTCGGAAAGTCCGAAGACGACTCAAACCATAACCTGGAAAACGAGTCTAACGAATTTAGATGGAGTTGTGCAATACGCGAAAAAAGCAGATGCTGGTTCTTTTCCGGGCGTTTCGAAAACTGCGAATGCGGTCGCAACAGAGTTCAAAACGACAAATACCGTAACGAACACTAATCTGCATACTGCTACTTTGAGAGGACTGGAGCCGGGAACGGCCTATGTATATCGAGTGGGCAGCGGGGAGCTATGGAGCGATACGAATACGTTTACTACAGAGGCTTTGACAACAACTCCCTTTAGCTTCTTAGTCTTTGGTGACAGCCAAAGCGGAAGGCAAGAAGAGAGCGATTACGCAAAATGGGGCGAAACGGTAAATACAGCCTATAAGGCGAATCCCGGCGCCAAGTTTTTTATGAATGTCGGAGATCTTACAGAGCTGGATTCCAGTTATGCGCACTGGCACAAATGGTTCGAAGGATCGAAAGGAGTAATTGAAAATATTCCTGAGATGCCCGTCCCTGGAAATCACGAATACTATGCCGGGTATAACGCCAACGAATTGGCGAATAACTTTATTGCCCAGTTCAAAGTCCCGCAAAACGGGCCGGATCGTTTGAAAGGAACGGTGTATTCTTTTGATTATGGAGATGTTCATATTGCCGTATTGAATTCTCAGCAGGCAGAAGTGAATCAAAATATTCCAACACCGATGAATGACATTCTCGAGGAACAAAAGGTATGGCTGGATAAGGACTTGCAAAGTACGACGAAGAAATGGAAGATCGCTTTGTATCACAAAGCTTCGTATTATGCCAGAGCTTCACGTGATACGGACGCCGAACCGATTAAGCTGGCATTTCAGCCGATCTTTGACAAATATCATGTTGATGTCGTATTCGCGGCTCACGATCATGCGATTTCCAGAACGTTCCCTATCAACAATAATTATTTCGTAGATACTCCGGGGCAAGGAACGGTCTATTACATTACCGGCAGATCCGGGAACAAAAATTATAACGATCCTATGAAGCAAGTATGGGATGCTTACCAGAAGAATGATACGGAAGATACGAACTATTTTGCAGTGCAGGTGAATGGCGACAAATTAACGATCAAGTCTTTGGAAAAGAACGGTACCTTGCTTGACGAATATACAATCGATAAAGTGGCCGATACGGGAATACCGTACAAAGAGATGCCGAAGATTCCTATTGCTAAAACAGAGAACTTAAGCAGCTTTTCTGAAGTGAAGGCTGTTGGAACTGCTGTAACCATTTCTTCTGAGGTGAATGCAGCCAATGTGACTAATTATAAAGGCCGGGGGATACATATCCGCGCCCAGTTGGGATACAAGGCTGAAATGGGGACTTCCTATACATGGACAGATGCATTTTATTCAGCCGACAAGGGCAAGAACGACGAGTATAAAGCTAATTTTACTCCTGTAAAATCCGGTATTTGGAAGTACTTGATGCGATTCTCCGGAGATGCAGGGGCCACCTGGACGCAAACGGAGGAGAAGACATTGAATGCGGTCGGCGAATCGGTTCCTGAGGCACCGGGTGCGCCAGCGAATGTAACGGCTTCGGCGGGCGACGGTCAGGTAAGCCTGCAGTGGTCGAGCGTAACGGGTGCTGTGTATTACAGCATAAAGCGTGGCGCGAGCAGCGATGGCCCGTTTGCAGTGATTGCCGCGAACGTAACAAGCGCAACGTATACGAATACTGGCTTAAGTAACGGAACCACGTATTACTATGCGGTCACGGCGGCGAACGCGGGCGGAGTAAGCGCGAATTCAGTTGTCGTTCATGCAACGCCTTATAGGAGTGGGGGGGCAAGCGGTTCCGGGGATCACTCTTCTTCTACTTCATCTAATCCTTCTATTCCTTCCCAGCCGGAGCCTTCAAAGAACAGCTCGACTACTATCGATGCTCAGCCGAGAATCGAGAAAACGGGAGACGGAAAATCAGTTGCTATAGTGACGATCGAAGGAACCGTGCTCAATCAAGCGCTAGAGGTGTTGAAAAGTTCAGCCGGATCGGCAGAGCGCCGCATCCATGTTGATGTGAAGAGCAATGAGGCATTGGGCAAGGTTGAGATTCCGTCCGCTTCATTGACAGAGCTGTTATCCAAAGCGCCAGCAGTGATATTGTCCATGAAATATGGCAATGCGACTTATGATCTTCCTTTGCAAGCACTTCATATCTCCAGTCTTGCGAAATCGCTAGGTGTTTCGGAAAAAGATATCAAGATCAGTATAACTATCGAGAAACTTAGCGGCGCGACCGCAATGGGAATAGAGTCCAAAGCGAAGGAAAAGGGCCTTAAACTCCTAACCGCTTCCATTGACTATATGGTAGTGGCTGAGGCTAACGGGAAGCAGGTGCCTGTTAATGACTTTGGAACAACTTACATTTCCAGATCGCTGGATATTGGAAAAGCAATTGATATGAAGAAAGCGACAGCTGTGCTTTATGACCCTGCGACGGGTAATATGGTTTTTGTACCTGCCGTCTTTTCGATGAAGGACGGAATTGCGCAAGCAGAGATAAAACGACCGGGGAATAGTATCTACGCGGTTGTAGAGAATCTTAAAACCTTTGATGATCTGAAAGGGCATTGGTCCCAGGCTGACGTTGAACTATTGGCATCAAAATTGGTTATTCAAGGAACGACGGAGAGCAGCTTCGCTCCTCAAAAAGAGATAACCCGTGCAGAATTCACAGCTTTGCTAGTGCGAGCACTAGGGTTATCGGAGACGAAGGCGGCGCCGTTCACTGACGTGAAGACGAATGACTGGTTTGCAGGGGCGATCGGTGCGGCAAGTAAAGCAGGCTTAGCGGATGGCTTCGATGGCGGTGCATTCTATCCGGCAGCGAGTATTACCCGTGAGCAAATGGCTGTCATGCTTACACGCGCAATGAAAATTGCAGGCAAGCAGGTGGCAGCTGACACCGCAGCATTGACCAAATTCTCTGATCATTCATCTATCAGTGGTTGGGCAAAGGAAGCGGTAGCGCAATCTGCTACTGCGGGAATCGTCAATGGCGTAACCGAGCGGACCTTTGTTCCAAGTGCAAATGCCACTAGGGCAGAGGCAGCAGCGATGCTGAAACGGTGGCTGCAATTCGAGCAGTTCATGAACTAATCATTACAAAATAAAACCGGAGTGCGGCGTTTCTTTGCAGACGCCGCACTCTGTTTTTATTAACAGAAAGCATATATCGTCAGGTATGCGTGTGTGGCGGGTTCGCAGAGTGGAGAGGTTTCGCACGCATCGTGTGGTGCGAGTATTTGACAGGATGGACGTAGAAGACCCGGAAGTGCTACCTCGGTTTGGAGTATTGAAATACCACCTCGTTTTGCGATAGATCGTCTTTTTGCAAGGGTGAGCGGAACGTAGATGCGTTGAGTGGCGGTATTTTCGATTGCAGGGACGTTTCGCGGAACTACCGTGCGTTATGAGCAGGACATGCTGGGTTCTAGGAACAGTTTCGCTCATTTAACGCATCCTAGTTCCGCTTCATGGGGAGAAAAGGGACGTTACCGTGGAATAAGGCATCGTAGTTCCGTCGATATCGCTGTGCATGGGGAATAGGCGGTTCGGTAGTACCTCCTCGGTTTTCTTGCGAAGCTTGCGGAGCTGAAATGTCCCCGGAATCTTACTTTTACGGGGGTGTTTATGGGCAGGAATACCGGATGGAAGACAGGTTAGTTAAAAGAGAAGTGGAAGGCAGAACGAAGTAGAGCAGAAAAAGGCCGACCAGATATTTCTGGCTAACCTGATAATACGAAAAGGGAATGCGTATGGGGAAAAGCGATAGCGTCCGCCTTTAAAGTCATGTTCGCACTACTTTGTCCATGCAAGGAACACGACTTTAACAGCGGTTGGAACCCCATATCCAATTCACTCCCCATGCTCAAACGTAGGGGGTTAGTGCATGGTTTTTAGACAAGGACCTGAGGCGCGGCCTCAGGTTTTTCATATCCAAAATTGCATGGATCGTTCAGGAGCCAAGCCAATTCAGGGATCAAGAGGGGGAAACGGGCTCGATTCTTAGTGAGATGCGGCATGGGGGATCACACAATCAAATACTTTCTGACTTGCTCCTCGCTAAGCTCTTCGGCATTGCCCTCAGCAACAATGGTGCCGCGGTCAAGAACGTAATAGTAGTCGGCGATACTCGTGGCGAATTCAAGGCTCTGCTCGACAAGCAGCACGGCAATTTCGCGGTTGCGCTTGATGGATTCAATAATCGCTTCAATTTCCATCACAATCGAAGGCTGAATGCCTTCCATCGGCTCATCAAGCAGCAGAAGCTTAGGGCCGGCTGCCAATGCGCGGGCGATAGCCAATTGCTGTTGCTGTCCCCCGCTGAGGTCGCCGCCTTTGCGGTGGAGCATTTGCCGAAGCACGGGGAAGGTGTCAAAGAGGGATTCGGGCAGCTTTCTCCGTCCGTCCGCGGCAGCTTCTAGACCTAGGAGCAGATTGTCCTCAACCGTCAGCTGAGGGAAGATGTCGCGGCCTTGCGGCACATAGCCGATGCCCGATCTCGCACGCCGATCGGGCGTAAGGGCATTCATTTCACGCTCATTGTAATGGATGGAGCCTGATCTGAGGCGAATAAGTCCCATGATGCTTTTCATCAACGTTGATTTCCCCACGCCGTTGCGCCCCATTAAGCATACGATTTGTCCGGGTTTCACACGGAGACTCACATGGCGAAGAACCATGCTTTCGCCGTAGCCAGCTTCAACTTTTTGCAGATTCAGCACCGCGCTCCACTCTCCTCCCAAGGTAAACTTCAGCTACCCGTTCATCGTTCTGAATATCCTGCATCGTTCCTTCTCGCAGCATGGTGCCCTCATGCAGTACGGTAACGGTTTTGGCAAATTGGCGAACGAACTCCATATCGTGTTCGACGACGATGATCGTTTGGTTCGAACTGATTTCATGAAGCAGTTCGCCGGTCTTCTCGGTTTCGCTGTCGGTCATGCCGGCCGCGGGCTCGTCGAGCAGCAGGAGTTCTGGCTCTTGCATCAGCAGCATGCCGATTTCGAGCCACTGTTTTTCCCCGTGGGAAAGCGAACCGGCCCTTTCTTTGGCTTTCGTAGTCAGCCCTATCATATCCAGCCTGAGCTGCAATCGATCGAGCTGTTCGCTTGAAGTTTTGGTCCACAGTGCACTGAGCAGCCCGCGCCGCTGCTTCATGGAGAGAGCAAGATTCTCAAAGACGGTGAGCGTAGAGAAGACAGAGGGAGCTTGAAATTTGCGGCCAATTCCGAGTTGGGCGATCTGGTGCTCCTGATGTTTAGTGAGATCAATGGTATCTTTAAACAAAACCTGGCCCTGGGAAGGCTTTACTTTTCCACAAATGACGTCCAGCAGGGTTGTTTTTCCAGCGCCATTTGGCCCAATAAGGAAGCGCAGTTCGCCCTGTTTCAATGAAAAATCCAAATTTCGCAACGCTTTAAAGCCGTCAAAGCTGACTTCTAATCCCTTCACCCGCAGAATGTCCCCGCCAGGTGCAGGTTCTTGGTGTGTGGCTAATTGTCCAAGCATGGGATGGCCTCCTCCTTTGTGATTTTGTGAATGTGCAGGGTATCTCATTAATTTGCTTCTTGCGAAGAAACTGGTTTAGAAAGCGCAGGCCTTTTCCAATTTGATAGATAATGAGCGATGGTACCGGTGATGCCCTTTGGCAGCAGCAAGACGACGATAATGAACATGGCGCCGAGCATAATCGGCCACCACTCCGGATAAGCTTCACTGAACGTTGTTTTGGCTGCGTTGGTGAGAAGTGCGCCTAGTACCGCACCGCCAATCGAAGCGCGCCCGCCAATGGCGACCCATAGCACCATCTCGATGGAAGGAACAATGCCCATTTGGGCCGGGGAAATGATGCCTTCCTGCAAGACGAAAAGCACGCCTGCGAGTCCGGCAAGCCCTGCGGAGACGCAATAAATGAATACTTTATAGGCAACAGGATTGTATCCGATAAAGCGAACTCTATTTTCTCCATCACGGATGGCGGTGAGGATATTGCCCATCCGGCTCGAAACGAGCAGGGAGCATAGGATAAGGACGATCAGAACAGCAGCTAAGGTGATGTAAAAAAATAAGAGTTTGGTGGATGGCGAACGAAGGTTCATCCCTAAAAAGGTTTCAAAGTTCGTCAGCCCATTCGTGCCGCCTGTATAGCCTTGTTGTCCGACAAACAGCGTAACGGTAATGATCACAAGCGCCTGTGAAAGGATAGAAAAAAAAGCGCCTTTGATTCGATTGCGAAAGGTAAAGTAGCCCAAGATGAAAGCGACAATCATGGGCAATACAAGTGCCATGAGAAAGGCGAAGGCAGCGTTATGGAAGGGGATCCAGAACCAAGGGAGTGTTTCTACGCCGCTCCATGACATGAAATCGGGCAGTTGGTCCGGTGATGAAGCCAGTTTCAAATGCATCGCCATACAATAAGCGCCGAGACCGAAGTAAACGCCGTGTCCCAAGCTGAGGATACCGGTATAGCCCCAAATGAGGTCAATCCCTATAGCAATAATCGCATAAGCGAGAAATTTTCCAAGGAGAGATAGCCGAAACTCGGATAAAAATACAGGCGCAAGCGCAATAACGGCTAAGCAGACCGTATAAATCATCCATTTGAGTTTGGAATGTCCAGCAGCAAGCATAGAGATCACATCCTTTCTTCAATCTAAGGATCTTGAACGCATAGTTACTAGCCCCATCGGTTTCCATTGCAGGAAGGCGATGATAAGCGTGAAAACTAATACTTTTCCGAGTGTAGCGCTTGTTGTATATTCCAAAGCTGTATTAAAGACGCCAATGCCTAAAGCGCCGGCTACCGTACCGATGAGCTTGCCGATGCCGCCAAGGACGACAACCATGAATGCATCCACAATATAGTAGGTGCCAATGGTAGGGCCGATGGGTCCAAGCAAAGATAGGGCGCATCCCGCGATACCCGCCATTGCGGAGCCGAAGGCGAAGGACTGAGCGTCGACTCTTCGGGTCGAAATGCCAAGACAAGCGGCCATTTCCCGATTTTGCATGACTGCTCTCATTTTTCTGCCGCCAGCAGAGTGATATAGATACATATAGATAGCTGAGATGCATACGATGACTAGTGCGATAATAAACAGCCGCTTATAAGGCAGTATGAGATCAGCAGTCAGATGAAGGCCGCCTTCCAGCCATTGCGGCGCTTTGACCGCTACGTTAGGAGCTCCGAAGATCGAGCGGGCGAGCTGCTGCAGGGCAAGGCTGACGCCCCAGGTCGCGAGTAAGCTGTCTAGCGGCCTGCCGTACATAAATCGAATGAGCAAGGCTTCCAACAGCCAGCCAATCACGAAAGCGACAACGAAGGCGACGCCTAATGAAACGATGAAATACCAGCCGAATGCGGAGGCGGGAAGAAATTTCTGGAACCATTGCTGGACCAGGTACGCCATATAAGCCCCGATCATGATGAATTCGCCGTGTGCCATGTTCATCACGTTCATAAGCCCGAATGTGATGGCGAGACCAATGGCAATTAAGAGCAGAATCGAGCTGAGACTGAGGCCGTTGAATAATTGAAGCAGCAGAAGACTCATAACATTCCTCCCCGATATGGATGAAATACAGGACTGCCGTACGGCAGTCCTGGCTTCAAGAGATGACAGAAGTATGAATTATTTTTTCGTTACCTCTGCGCCCCATGGATATGTTTTGAGGTAAGGGTCGGGCTTCAGCGCTTGGCCTGAATTCCATATTTCCTTAATTTGCCCGTCAGCTTGAATTTGCCCGATCCGAGCCGTTTTGGAAATGTGTTGATTTTCGCCGTTAATTGTCACTTTGCCTTCCGGCGCGTTCCATTCGATGCCTTTGGCAGCGGCTTTCACCTTCTCAACTTCGAAGGAACCGGCCTTCTTCACAGCTTCCGCCCAAAGGTAAACGGCTGTGTATCCGGCTTCGATGGGATCGTCGGTAACGCGGTCTTTTCCGTACTTGGCTTTGTAGGCATCAACAAACTTTTTATTTTCTGGAATATCTGTTGTTTGATAATAGTTCCATGCGGTGTAGTGTCCATCCAGAACGGAAGCCCCAATGCCTCGCACTTCTTCTTCCGCAATACTTACGGACATGGTTGTCAAATCTTTGGATGAAAGGCCTGCATCCTTCAATTGCTTGAAGAAGGCAACGTTGCTGTCGCCATTGAGCGTATTGAAGATAACATCCGGCTTCTCTTTTTTGATCTTACTAATAATTGTGTTGTAATCCGTATGTCCAAGCGGCGTGTATTCTTCGGCTACGAGTGTGCCGCCTTCCGCTTTGAGCTGCTCTTTAATGATTTTGTTGGCTGTTCTAGGGAATACGTAATCAGATCCAAGCAAGTAAAATTTCTTGCCTTTGTTTTGCAGGAGCCAAGTGACTGCGGGGATGATTTGTTGGTTCGTCGTTGCGCCCGTGTAGAAAATATTCGGTGAAGATTCGAGCCCTTCATACTGTACCGGATACCACAGCAAGCCTTTGTTTTGCTCGACGACCGGAAGCACCGCTTTGCGGCTGGCTGATGTCCAGCATCCAAAAATGGTCACGACGCTATCCTTTTGCAGCAACTTCTTCGTTTTCTCTGCAAAGGTCGGCCAGTCGGATGCCCCGTCTTCAATAACGGGTTTGATTTTTTTGCCCAAAAGTCCCCCAGCAGCATTAATCTCATCAATCGCCATTAGCTCCGCATCCCGCACGGAGACTTCACTAATGGACATGGTGCCTGTTAAGGAGTGGAGAATACCGACAGGTACCGTTTCAGCCTTGGATTCCGCCTTAGTTTCGGTGGCTTTCGTTGCCTCAGGTGTAGTTGTCGTGGATGCGGCGGGCTCGGTTTTTGCGCAGCCTGCCATGACCATCATGAGTGCCAGACTCATCGTAACGGTAAGCCTGCTGATTGTTCTTATCTCTCTCATTCACGTCCCACTCCCTTTACAAAAATTGGATTTAGATTACATCGCCTATAATAAAGTTTAAAATAACACGATGTCAATATACATAACGTAAAAAGTTAATTATTGATGGTTAATTACAAAAATATCTCAAATATTTGTTTGTTTTATATAATCTACGAAGAATATATTCAAGAACCAAGTTTTTTATGTCATTTAATCTAACATAAAATGATTTACTTTCCATATAATCACGAATATAATTAGGTTAAGAGATTCCAATTATTCGGTTTTTGAAGAGGTGAAGATGTGCATTTAACGGAAAGAGAGAAGGAGAAATTGCTCATCACTGTGGCGGCGGATGTAGCTCGCCGCAGACTCGCGAGAGGGTTGAAGCTGAATTATCCAGAAAGCATAGCATTGCTGACGTCGGAAATTATGGAGGGCGCCAGGGATGGTTTAACGGTTGCTGCGCTCATGGCGTTCGGCACAACCATCTTGAAGGCGGATCAGGTTATGGAAGGTGTGCCTGAAATGATACATGAAGTACAGGTAGAAGCGACCTTTCCTGATGGTACGAAGCTTGTTACGGTACATCAACCCATTACTTAAATCGACGGTCGAAGGGGTGAGAAACATGGTTCCTGGAGAATATCGAACGGGTAAAGGCTTTATTGAGATGAATGCAGGCAGAAATACAGCTGAGGTTATCGTAAGCAATATGGGCGATCGTCCTGTTCAGGTAGGCTCTCATTTTCATTTTTTTGAGGTGAATCGCGCGTTAGAATTCCCTAGAGAGTTAGCGTATGGCATGCGTTTGGATATTCCGGCAGGCACGGCTGTCCGTTTCGAGCCTGGGGAGCAGAAGCCGGTTCAACTGGTGGAGCTAGGCGGGGCGAAGTTGTCATACGGTCTCAACGGTCTAAGCAGAGGGCTTGCGACGCAAGGTGGAATGACGGCAGAGGTCAGAGACAGATGGAAAGCATGGGAGGGGAAACCCGATGAGTCAAATTGATCGCAGAAGCTATGCCCTGATGTTCGGGCCTACGACAGGGGACGCGATTCGCCTGGCGGATACGGAGATATGGGCGCAGATCGAGCATGATTACACCGTTTACGGTGATGAATGCAAGTTTGGCGGAGGCAAGGTTATACGCGACGGGATGGGGCAATCCAGCGGAGCGACACGGGACCAAGGCGTGCTGGATACGCTGATCACCAATGCCGTCATTATTGACCATTGGGGCATCGTTAAAGGGGACATCGGAATCAAAGATGGTCATATTGTCGGCATTGGAAAAGCAGGGAACCCGGATATTATGGATGGCGTTCATCCGAATTTAATCGTTGGAGCGAGTACGGAAGTCATCGCGGGCGAAGGCAAAATCGTGACAGCTGGCGGCATCGATGCGCATATCCATTTTATTTGTCCGCAGCAAATAGAAACTGCGCTATCCTCTGGAGTGACGACGATGATCGGCGGAGGGACTGGGCCGGCAACGGGAACGAATGCAACGACTTGCACCCCGGGAGCTTGGCATATGCGCCGCATGCTGGAAGCAGCGGAAGCGTTCCCGATGAATCTCGGCTTTACAGGCAAAGGAAATGCAGCTTTTCTTGCTCCGCTTACAGAACAGATTGAAGCGGGTGCCATCGGGCTTAAGCTGCATGAGGATTGGGGAACGACCCCGGCTGCTATCGATGCATGCTTGGAAGCGGCTGATCAATATGACGTTCAAGTCGCGATTCATACGGATACATTAAATGAAGCGGGATTTTTGGAGGACACGCTGGCTGCGATCAAAGGGCGTACCATTCATACATATCATACCGAAGGGGCTGGCGGTGGGCATGCGCCAGATATCATCAGCGCGGCCGCTGAGTTGAATGTGCTTCCGTCTTCAACGAATCCCACACGTCCTTACACGATCAACACGATTGAGGAACATCTCGACATGTTAATGGTGTGTCATCACTTGGACAGCCGCATTCCTGAAGATGTCGCCTTTGCTGACTCGCGGATTCGTCCGGAGACGATTGCAGCCGAAGATATTCTTCATGATCTTGGTGTATTCAGCATGATAAGCTCGGATTCGCAGGCCATGGGCCGTGTTGGTGAAGTGATCATTCGGACGTGGCAGACCGCTGATAAAATGAAAAAGCAGCGCGGTCCGCTGGCCCCGGACACAGAGGAAAATGACAATTTCCGCATCAAACGGTACATTGCGAAATACACGATCAATCCGGCCATTACGCATGGGATTTCCCATATAGTTGGCTCCATTGAGCCTGGGAAATTCGCGGATTTGGTCATCTGGAGTCCGATGTTCTTCGGTGTAAAGCCAGATCTTGTGCTCAAAGGCGGCAGCATCGCTTATGCGCAAATGGGCGATCCGAACGCTTCCATACCGACGCCTCAGCCGGTCTTTGGCCGACCCATGTTTGCCGCTTTCGGCAAATCGCTCTTGCAAAGCTCCATTACGTTCGTATCTCAGGCGGCGTACGAACGCGGCATCGCACAGTCGCTCGGCTTGCAAAAGCGCGTGGAACCTGTGAAGGGCTGTCGCCATATTTCCAAGAAAGATATGGTCCATAACGGTGAAACGCCGGCCATTGAAGTGAATCCGGAAACCTATGAGGTTAAAGTGGACGGGAAATTGATCACGTGTGAGCCGGCAACGGAGCTGCCGATGGCACAGCTATATTTCATGTTTTAGAGGATGTAAAGATAAATGCAAACGCGTTTGATAGGGGGCGGCGATGACAACCATAACGAAGTTTCACTGGCTTGCCTATCAGCAGCTTCTAGATTCGGCACTCCCTATCGGCGGGTTCTCTCACTCTTTCGGGTTGGAGACTCTGGTGCAGCAGGAACGGCTGCAAACGGTCGATGAGCTGGAGGCTTACATCCGGTCAATGCTGGCGAACAGCTGGGCATCGTCCGATGCGATGCTGATCAAAGCCGCTTACGCGCATATCCCTGCGCAGCAATGGGAAGCGCTGTGGCTTATGGACCGGATGCTGCATGTTCAGCGGGCGTCTGCCGAGGCGAGGAATGGCGTCCAGAAGATGGGACGCCGCCTCCTTCAGCTGACGCGCTCGATGTATCCCCAGCTCGGCTGGGGACCGCTAGAGGAAGCAGTTCGCCTGGAGCGGTGCAGTTCCAGCCATGCGCTCATCCATGGTTGGGTGAGCTATCAGTTGGGTGTGCCGCTGGATCAAGCCGCTGAAGGCTATTTGTACAGCTGCACGGTCACTTGCGTCAACAGCGCGCTGAGGCTGATGTCGATGGGGCAAACCCAAGGCCAGATGCTGCTGGCGAAGCTGGTGCCTCTATTGGGAAGCGAGTGGCAGCGCGTGGCGCAGATGGATCCTTTGGATGCCTATACGAATACGCCAGCTGCAGATATAGCCATGATGCAGCATGAGACGCTGTACTCACGGTTATTTATGTCTTGAAATCACTCGAAAATTTCGAAGGAGGCATGTATATGTGTCAAGGACAAGGACATCATCATCACCACTGGGAGAAACCGGAAGTCGACCGTACGCGCCCGATGCGAATCGGTATAGGAGGGCCCGTTGGCTCAGGTAAAACAGCGCTCGTGGAGCGGTTGGCACGTAAGCTTACTAGCCGCTACAGTATTGCGGTTATTACGAATGACATCTACACGAAGGAAGATGCACGCATTCTGATCTCCTCGGAGGCGCTGCCGGAGGAGCGCATTATAGGCGTTGAGACCGGCGGATGTCCGCACACGGCGATACGCGAGGACGCTTCGATGAATTTCGAGGCGATTGAGGAGCTTGAGAAGCGTTTTGATCATTTGGATATCATTTTTATCGAGAGCGGCGGAGACAATTTAGCGGCGGCATTCAGCCCTGAACTGGTCGATCGCTTCATCTATATTATCGACGTAGCGCAAGGCGAAAAAATTCCGCGCAAAGGCGGACCCGGCATTATGCGCTCCGATATGCTCGTGATTAACAAGATCGATCTGGCGCCTTACGTGGGAGCAAGCTTGACTGTCATGGATGAAGATACGAAAAAGATGCGCGGAGAGCGCCCGTACATCTTCTCGAACCTGATGGGCGGAACAGGTTTGGACGATATTGTCACCTGGGTGGAGCAGGAGTTCAGCCATGCCTAAGGTGACCGGGGAGATCTCCGCCGAGTTTGCGGTTCGTGGCGGCTTGACGCACCTCGTCCGCAAATATCACGCCTCCCCGCTGAAGATTGCCAAGACGTTTCGCTATGAAAACGAAACACGAATGAAAGACGGAGACCGGGCAGAGCAGTTGGGCGTCTATATGATGGACTGCTCTCCTGGTATGATGTCGGGGGATCACTATGAGATAGACGTGCGCCTGCAAGAGGGCGCGCGCGTTTTTCTAACCAACCAGTCATTTACGAAGGTTCATCCTTCTCCACAGGGGGGAGGCAGTATGCAGCGGCAAACGATTCAACTAGAGGCAGATTCGCTTTTGGAATACATTCCTGAACCGTTAATGCTCTTCAAGGATGCGGATTTGCATGCTGAGCTGGACGTACGTCTCGCTCCTGGCGCAGCCTTGGTTTTCTCGGATGTGCTATGTCCAGGCCGAACCCAGCGAGGTGAAATCTTCGCTTATTCCAGTTATTCGAACCGGATGAATGTCTGGTACGGGCATGAACTTATTTATTATCAAAATCAGAAAATAGAGCCGAAATCGATGCTGCTGGCTTCGCCGGGCTGTTGGGAGCATGAGACGCACCTCGGTAACTTATACATTTTCTCCGATGGGTTGGAACGGAGACATTTGGAGAAAGTGCTGGAGGGGATGGAGGAACTAGCTCGTTTCCAGGTTCGCGTTGGAGCAAGTTTAACGTTCAAGCATGGCTTGATCGTAACTGTGATGGGCCGGCATGCGTGGGAGCTGCAAGCCGCGTTGTCGAAAGCATGGAATATCATTCGCAGCAGCTTATTTTCGTTAACCCCGTTAAGGGTTAATAAATAGCAGATAGATTGAGGAGCCTCTGGGCTCCTTTTTTGGCATTATAGAATTTATAAAATTTCAGGGAAGATCCGGAAGTGCCACAGCGCTTTGGAGTATTGGAAATACCGCCTCGACTGGGATAGATTGTCTTTTTGCATGGGTGAGCGGAACGTAGGTGCGTTATGCGGCGGTATTTTCGGTTGTAGGTACATTTCGCGGAACTACAGTACTTTATGAGCAGGAAATGTTGGGGTTTAGACACAGTTTTGCTGATTTAACGCACCATAGTTCCACTACAGGGGGAGAAAAGGGACGTTACCGTGGAATAAGGCTTCCTAGTTCCGTCGATATCGCTGTGCAGGGGCGTTCATGGGCAGGAATACCGGATGGAAGACAGGTTAGTTAAAAGAGAAGTGGAATCCAGTACGAAGTAGAATAGAGGGAATGGGTGTGGGGTGGAAAAGCGATAGCGGCCGCCTTTAAAGTCGTGTTCGCACCACCTTGATTATTCAATGAACCGATTTTAACAGCGGTTGGAATCCATACCCGATTCCCTCCCAATGCGCCAACGCATGGGTTTATGCCAACGACGCCGCTAGGCGTTTTCTTCATCGATAACTTCCATGCAGCGTCACAACGAGCGCCAAGTATTCGCGTGCGATGAACGGTTAAGCTGTTGGTTAAGTTATTCTTGCATGGGTATGGGAATGGAGAGCGTAATTTCCACGCATACTTGAAAGAGAATCGACAATATGATGACAACTGCCCCCGCTTCATTGTCAAACGGTGCTCGGGTTGATATGATGAGATTGTTTAAAAGTCTGTTTGCTCGGAAGTTCCAATTACAGGAGGGCAATAACGTGAGTAATGAAGTAAGTTACGACTCGGCTTCGAATGCTTCGCTGCAAGCAACCGAGCGGTCGGAATTGTTGGAAACAAGCGCAGTCAAAGCTTCGGCAGGGCCTGTGACATTGAAAGATTTTTATCGCTTGGTTAAGCCGGGCATTATTTATTCGAATTTAATGACGGCATTTGCTGGTTATTGGGTAGCAGCCCGCTGGGATGTAGATTGGCTGCATCTTCTTTTTACTATGTTAGGGACCGCTCTCGTGATGGCTGGGGGAACCGTCCTTAATAACTACTTGGACCGTGAGATGGACGCCAAGATGGAGCGTACGCAGAACCGTGCGCTGCCAAGTGGCAAAATGTCGCCGAATCTTGTGCTCGGGTACGGCATCGTTCTCGGCATTATCGGTCTGGCCGTTCTCTATTTTGCGGCGAACTCGCCTCTAGCGACGTTAGTCGGACTTGTTGGACTGTTCCTCTACGTGTGGCTCTATACAGCATGGTTCAAAAGAACATCCGTGTGGAGCACGTTTGTCGGCGCATTTTCAGGAGCTACACCGCCAGTCATTGGTTACTGCGCAGTAAGTGGAACTATTGATCTAGGTGCTATTTTGTTGTTTGCTTTCTTGTTTCTCTGGCAGCCTCCGCACTTCTGGGCGCTGGGTATCCGCCGTATGGAGGAGTACCGCGCTGCAGGCTTTCCGCTGCTTCCGGTTGTAAGAGGTTCTTATGTAACCAAGATCAGCATGGTGCGCTATGTTGTGCTGCTTGTTCCGGTCACGGTAATGATGACTGCTTTCGGCTATGTGGGCTATATTTTCCTGTTCGGGTCAACGATCCTGGGCTTGATCTGGGCCTTCATGAGCGTCAAAGGCTTTAAAGCAACAGGTGAAGCTGAAGTGTTATGGGCGAAACGTATGTTTCTGTTTTCCATTCTTTATTTGACACTCTTATCCATTCTTATGGTTGTTGATACACCTGGATTTGGATCATAGGCAAGGATCTTAATGGCAACTGCAAATTCCCATGGCGACATGGGATTTTCTTTTGCGGATGTGACATAGATGCCAGCGTCATTCATCCTATCTTATTAAAGCGAGGGATTATATCATATGAGCACTTTTTTTGCGAAAAATTGGTTTAAGCTGGCGATTGGCGTGATTTTGGTCGCCATGATTGCATCCTTTGCCTACAAGCTGGTGTTTACAGGAGGAGCGCAGGATGAGCGGTTGAAGGCGATGAAGCCTGCTCCTGCATTTGAGCTGCAGGACTTGGACGGCAAAACCGTTTCATCCAAAGATATGGATGGGAAAGTAAAACTGGTCTATTTCTTTTATTCCTTTTGCCCCGATGTTTGTATGCCAACTTCATTCTTGCTCTCTAAGGTGCAGGATTCTTTGAAACAAAAAGGGCTGCTCGGCGATAAAGCCGAGATTGTATCGATAACCGTTGATCCGACGAGAGATACACCAGCCGTTTTGAAAGAGTTTGGGACGAATTTCGAGTCGAAACCGATACCCGGGGGATGGGTATTCCTTCGCGGTGATGAGGCGAAGACACATAAGCTGGCCGAGGATTTTGGCATCATGGTGATCAAAGAGAAGGATGGCAATTTCTCGCATTCCAATGCGATTTTACTTGTCGATAAAAAAGGGATGCTCCGTATGTATTATGACGCGGGCAATCCGGAGCTGGATGAGAATCACATCGTGAAAGATGTTGTTACGTTATCTAAAGAAAAGTAAACCTGGTTAACATATATTTAATCATAAGCAGGGTCTGGAGCGGGGTAAATAATGTACGCTTCCAGCCCTGCTTTTTCTAATTGCTGAATGAGATACTCCTCAGGCGTTCCTTCGACTCCTGCATACCCTTTGCGCGTATAGATTTGTTCGGCGTCCGGGAAGGTATCCCGCAGAAGACCGCGAATTTTTTTGCCGGATGAGTCATTATCCGTGAATAAGTATACTTGCATACTGCCAACCTTTTGCCTCAAGTCTTCCAGTGTTGTCGAACTGGGAGTTCCGTACGTGCACAGGATCGCAATTTGTTCGCTTACAACCCGTTTCAATTTACTTTTGTCGTTTTTTCCTTCAACAATAATGGCAATCGACATAGGGACCCCTCGTTTCAAGTGCTTTTTTGTAGTATAACCAGTTTTGAGGAGTGATCCAAGCCTTATTTCGACCCTGCGGTATTCAGTGAAGTCGTCATTTCCCGGGAAATGACATACATTGACAGCAAAAAGACGGCTTGTTCGTTCAAGCCGCATGACGAATTAAGTGGTGAGAGGTACCTTGAATGAGCGCAACGGCAGCAATGAAAGTGCTAGCATGAGGATGAAAAATGCAATGAAGTAGGATGAAATCTGATCCCGAAGCTGCCCTGCCAGCATGGGTCCGAAGAAGGCGCCGATCGAGTAAGAAATAGAAAGCAGCGAGAAAACGCGACCATACCGGTTGCTGCTCGTAATACTTGCCAGAAGCGCTGCAAGCGCGGGGAATATGACGCCTTTGGCCATGCCGATCATGAAAAGGGAGATGGAGAGCGGGATCGGCCATTGTATCGCTAAGCCGAAGAATATGACAGCGAGCGACATGCTGCCGACCACGGTTCGGACAAAGGGAGAAATTTTGTTCAGAAACCACAGGCTGATACTGAGAAGCGCCCCGAGACTGACTAAGGTGAAGAAGACGCCGGACGTCAGAATCGAGCCTCTGGCCGCTTGCATGAGCGGAAGCTCAAAAAATAGAATGCCCTGCGAGCATGAAAGCGCCACGGGGATCAGAAAGAAAAGCCATGGGATCGCTACATCGGATGTTGGTTGAAGATCTTCCTTTAGACTGCTATGACCATGGTGATGATTCATAAGATCTGATTTATCGACGGCATGTACGGATTCTTTACTCTCTCTTACGCCGACTATCGCGAGTAAGCCCGTCACGATGAGTATCCAACCGAGGACCGAAAAGGCTGTCGTGAAACCGATTTTGGCAACGAGCAAGGCGCCGGCAGCGGGAGAAACGACGGAAGCTAGCGTATGGACTAGACCATTACCCGCCATTAGCTTGCTTTGATGAATGCGATCGCGGGCAATCCGCGCGAGGAGCGACAAGCATGCCGGGGAAAGAAAGGCCAGCACGAAACCGCTGATGGAGCGAATATACAGCAAGTGCCAAGGGTCTTTCACATTGGATTGAAAAAGCAGGATAATCCCTGCTACAATCAGGCTAAAGACGATGAAAAATTTGCTGCCGTATTTATCCACGCCATAGCCTGCAATCAGATTGCCAGGCAGGTGCGTGATGGAGTATACGCCCATAATCAAGCCGATGAACGAGGGGGCCGCCCCTAAAGATAGGGCGAAGGGTGACAAGATAGGGTACTGCGCGTGCAAATCAAAAAAAGCGACAAACATAAATAAGTACAACCAGATCGCTGTTCGCATGTTCTCACCGCCTACATCATATTGAGTCTTGTCTCTCCTTAGATGTACGCCGCTCGTCCATGCGTTATGACCTTTCCACGCAAATGACACAATTTCAATGAGGAGGCTTCGATCGATTTGGATTCATTTGCAATTTTGCTATTAGCCGCCGTTGCGGTATTTCTAATTCTGCGGTTGAGACAGTCGTTTCGCAAAACGAGAGGGCAATTGGATAAAACCGAAGAAATTCAACATAAGCTTGAGCAGCTGAGGAAAAAAAGAGATGAAGAGTAGAGATACGCTGTAGTATGATAGGAAAGACCTTTTTGCCATGCAATCTAAGTAATCTAAACTAGGAGGCGTTTTGATTGGATCAGTGGATTTCTTTTGCTCAAGATCGATGGTATTTAATTGTAGCGGCCATCATTGTCCTTTTTATTGTTATCGGTATCGTAAAAACGGTTGTAAAATGGTTGATTATCCTTGTCATTGTAGGCTGTTTGGTGTTATATGGGGCCAACTATAAGGATAAACTGCAAGATATAGGGGCTAGTGTGGTTAGCCAAGTTGGCGACGAAGTGAAAGATAAGGCGCTAAGCGCCCTGACCTCGGAAGCGAAAGATGCCCAGTTCAAAGCGAGTCCGGACGGTTCCTTCCAGATCACGACGAAAAGCTTGAAGGTAGAAGGCAAAGCGGGTTCGGATGAAGTGAAGGTGACCTTCCTGGGCCAAACATTCAGCATGAATGCGAATGCGGCAATCAACGCATTGATTGAACAAGCCAAGAAAAACGAGAAGCAATAAACGGGAGGCGTTTCATCATGACAGATATGACATGGGCGCAACTATCTTCATTCAACCTCATATCGATCGTGATCGTACTCACGTTTGCCGGGTCTGTCATTCAGGGCTTTTTTCGCGGGGGATCCGGTTCGGCCAAGCATCTCATGTTCATGCTGGTGGAGGCCGTAATCGCCATTATCTCCATGTTCCTGGCTTGGAAGGGCGTCCAACTGGTATCTCCGCTTATCCAAACCTGGTTAAAAGGGCAAGATCTTCAGATCCCTTCAGGTGAAATCGGGATGTTAAAACAAATTTATTATACGGCTATGACGAGTGTGCGAGATTTTCCGCTGTTGCGATTCGGCGTACTATTCCTCTTGGGTTATATGTTGGTTAAGCAAATTCTCAATTTTCTGCTCGATCCTTTGATCGCGTCCTTGCTTGCAAGACGCAATGCGTACAGGACGGACAGCAGATCGTTCATCAGTTCTCTTACGGGAGGGGCGATCGGTTCGGTGGCCGGCTTTGCTCGCGCGCTGCTGGTGATTGCCGTGCTTTTCATTTATGTGACGTTGTTCCCGCATTCCTTGGTTACCCCTTACATTCAATCATCGCAAATGTATCAAAAGGGAGCAAAGGAAGTTATATCGCCTTTTACCGGTGACTTTATTGCAGATAAAGCGCCTGTGTTTACCCGGGCTGTGGAACAGGAATTTACGAACATCCTGCAGCGCAAATATGAAGTGTTGGATGCCAAAATCCCTGGTGATATTGCCGAGGCAGCCAAAGAAGTCACCGCCAGCGGGAAAACGGACGAAGAGAAGGCGAAACAGCTGTATAAGTGGGTAGGTACGCGAGTCCAGTACGACTGGGATAAGGTCAAGCTCTATGAGGATCAGCGCATATGGAAGGAACAAACGCCAGAGGATACGTATCTTACTCGCAAAGGCGTTTGCATCGACTATTCCCGGCTGTATGCATTAATGGCTAGATCGGCTGGCCTTGATGTGAAAGTTGTGACGGGGCTTGGCTATGACGGGCAAGGCAGCTACGGTCCTCACGCTTGGAATGAGGTCTATTTGAAGGAATCGGAGCGCTGGGTACCGCTGGATTCAACGTGGGTGGCGAGTGGAGGCAATTGGTTCAACCCGCCTAACTTTGACCAGACGCATATTAAAGAAGCGTGACCCTTAAGGGTAAGCTCAATGAGAAGTCACTCCCTGCATCTGCTAAGGGAGGACTTCTTTTTTCTTCCTTCGCAAGTGTGGTACACTTAGATTTGGCATTATATAAGATGAGGAGAACTTATGCGTAAACCACTACAGCAGTACCAAATGATTTATTTTGATGCGGGGGATACTTTGCTTACCATTCCTGCTGCGCAAACGATTTTGAAACAGTATTTGCAGCTGCGTTCCATGGATAGAGATGAATCCCATATTAGTGAACTTTTTACAGAAGCCTTTCGTCTATTTTATTATGTGAAGAAGCATGATTCATTCGAGGTTTGTACACCGGAGTCGGATCGGGAATTTTGGGTGAATCTATATAAATACGTGCTCCACAAACTGGGGATTCACGAAGAATGGTCAGAGAGCGAGATTTATGACTGCTGCCATGAACTGTACGACATCTACACAGCGCCAGAATATTATGAGCTGTTTGACGATGTGAAAGAGACCCTAGATCGGCTGCTCGGGATGGGCTTCAGATTGGGGATTGTGAGCAACTTTGCTCCAACGCTTAAGGCTATTCTGGAGAGCAAAGGCATTCTGCACTACTTTGAGCCCGTTCTCGTCTCGACAGAAGTCGGTTTGGAGAAGCCGGACCCCGCTATTTTCAAGCTTGCCTTGGATAAGGCCCAGTTGGAGCCGGAGCATATTCTCTACATCGGCGATCATGAGACTAACGATATTTGGGCACCGAATCAAGTCGGTATCGATGCGGTCCGGATCCTTCGGTATTCTTATCATACGGGAGAAGGCATACACTCTTTACTGGAATTGTTCGATGAAGAACAGGCAATCGTGTGAGAAAGGAAATGAGAAGCAATGAAGTCATCCATCATGGATGATCCGAAAAAAAATGAAATGACAAAGAAGCGGCACTTTTCGTTTCGGATCAATATTTTTTTCTTTTTGACCTTTGTGCTATTTTCCGTTTTGATTGTTAGACTGGCCATTCTGCAGTTCGTGCAGGCCAAGGATTTGAAGGCAGCAGAAAATACGAACACGAACCAGACGACGAAGATTGCACCAATTCGCGGCAATATTTATGATTCCACAAGATCGCCGCTGGCTTATACGATTCCTGTTCAGTCGTTGTTTTTCCGGATTGAGCCGTCACAGATCAAAAAAGAAGATGACGTCATTGCTTTAGCCTATAAGCTGCAAGAGGTGTTCGACAAATATGGCAAGAAGGAAGCCAAAAAACTGACGCCTGCGGAAATCGTGCTAGCCATGGATCTGGGATACGATATTGACAAGAAAAAGGTCAAAGAGCCCAGCTATTATTGGGTTCCGCGCCGGATTAAGCCTGATTTATCCAAAGAAGAAATCGCTGTTCTTTTGGAGCGGCGCGACGAGTTTAAGTGGTTGGAAGTGAATGAAGAGAGTATCCGTACATATGAGATGGACGATGATAATAAAACGACGATTGCTCCCCAATTACTAGGCTATCTGAAATCCTACTCCACAGAAACGGCTAAAACCATTTACAAAGATAATCCGAACAGCAAGGAGTATCTGGATTCAGAAAATGTTGGTTTTGACGGTATCGAGCGCATGTATCAGGATGAGTTGAGAGGCAAAAATGGCTCCAAACTGTATCCCGTCAACGCCGCTATGAAGATTATCGGTAGAGCCACAGTGACTGCTCCTACAAAAGGCAACAATCTGTTTCTTTCCATCAATAAGGATATACAGAAAACGGCGGAGAAAGCGATTGAAGACCAAATTAATTTCCTGCATACGCCTTATGCGAGGAACGATGCCTATATCAAATATGGTGCAAATGCGCAAGCCGGTTATGCTGTAGCCATGGAAGTTGATACAGGACGTGTAGTCTCGATGGCGAACTATCCGGACTATAACGCAAACGATTGGACGGGCGGCATCTCCCCGACAACGTATGAAGAGATCGGTTCTTTTATCCCCAATGGCACGATTACGACCGCCTATCCGAAATATACGGATAAAGAGCGGCCGAAGCATCCTTCTTCTATCGTTTTCATGGGTTCGACGATCAAACCGCTGTCGGTTTTGATCGGTCTGAATGAGAAGCTGTTCGGAGCATATGATTCTTATAATGATTCGGGTTCTTTTTCCTTCGGTAAAACAGGAAGTGCAAGTACGATTACAAACTCAGGTAAGACCGCTTACGGAATACTGAATGCTTCCACAGCAATTGAACATTCATCGAATACGTATATGTCCGCAATGGTCGGTATCCCTTTCTACTCGAAGTTTGGCGGTGAGAATCCGGCGGTAACCGATAAATGGGCGGAGTATTTAGCCAAGTTCGGGATTGGCGTCAAAACAGGCAGCGGGTTGCCGAACGAATTCGTCGGCGGGAATGATTTTATCAAAAATGCCAAAAAAGACAGCTACCAGTCAGCGATGGTATACGCCTCCTGGGGGCAGAATGAGAAGACGACAACTTTGCAGCTCGCCCAGTATGCGGCAACGCTTGGCAATCGCGGCAAACGAATGAAGCCTTTATTCGTAGATGAAATTCAGAGCTACGAAGGCGAATTGATTACAAAGGTGGAACCGGAAGTGCTGGATGATTCCTCGGCGGCATTTTCCAAAAACGATTGGAATACGATCATCCACGGGATGAAGAGTGGAGCCGAAGGCATCGATGAGCTGCCATACAACGTTGCCCGGAAAACGGGAACATCCACGCAACAAGTTTCTGGAGGAACGATTGATAATGCGGTGTTCATCGCCTTCGCTCCTGTCGAGAATCCGAAGCTGGCTGTTGCGGTCGTAGTTCCTGAGGGCGGTTTTGGTCGCTATGGGGCATCTCCGATCGCGGCGAAAATTTTCCAAGCGTATGATGCGGCCAATGACGGCATTTTAACGAAGCTAGGCGGCGGCAAAAAGCCGTGGTAATTCATTTATGTAAAAAAGAGCTTGCTGCGGCAAGCTCTTTTTCATTTTCAGAGATGAGGAAGCCAAAGCTGAGTAGCCAATAACAAAGGTGATAGTTCCGGCGAGAGGAACGTGGGTACGTTATGGATCGCCATTTGAGTTAGCAGGAGGGTTTTGCGGAACCTGGGTACGCTATTTATGGGGAAAGTGGTGCCAATCTGAAATGACACATTAATGGTTGTTCGTGCATAAAGTAGTGTAAGGATTAGAAACTTTTGCCATCCTAAATGTTGCCTTCGGTAAACTTTTGTGCACAAAGGAAAGGTGGTGGATCTTGTGAAAAAAATTCGGGTGTCTTCCTCGTTGAAAAGACTCATCATTACCTTCATCTTTCTATAAGAATCAGCCATATTGACCCTCGCATCGTATTTCCAGTATGGACAGCTGATATGGTATACTTATGTATCGATAATCCAACTGATTGATGATGGCGCGGAGGAGTGAGTTTCACCATGTGTGGTATTACGGGTGTAATGTATTTTGAAGATAGAGAACCGGCAGTCGCGATGTTAGAGCAAATGACGAATGTCATTGTGCATCGGGGACCGAACGATTCAGGATTTTGGACAGATAATCGGATTGGACTCGGTTTTCGCAGACTGTCGGTTATTGACCTTAAAGAAGGGCATCAGCCTTTAACGAACGAAGATGATTCCGTATGGATCGTTTTTAACGGAGAAATTTATAATTATAAAGCTTTGCGCAAAATGCTTCAGGAGCGCGGCCACCAGTTCCGCACCCAAAGTGATACAGAGGTCATCGTTCACCTCTACGAGGAATATGGAGAAGAATGCGTCAAGCATATGCGCGGCATGTTCGGTTTCGTGATTTGGGACAAAAAGAAAAAACAGCTTTTCGGGGCGAGAGATCATTTCGGCATTAAGCCGTTTTATTATCATGTCAATGATCGTCAATTCCTTTTTGGTTCAGAAATCAAGAGCCTGCTTGCTGCGGATGGGATGAACCGGCTCATTCATACGGACAGCTTGCTGAATTACTTGACGTTTCAATATGTGCCTGAGCCAAATACGATGTTTCACGGCATCCATAAATTGCCGCCAGCTCACTATGTGAAAATAACGTTTGACGGCGAAATGTCTATACATAAGTATTGGGATCCGATGTTTGAACCGGAAGAGCGTCCATTTGAAGAGTATGTGGAACAACTTCGTGAAACCTTGAAGGATTCAGTAGAGCATCACATGGTCAGTGATGTGGATCGCGGCTGCTTCCTGTCCAGCGGTATCGACTCCACCGCGATTGCTACGCATATGCGGAACATCGAACCGATCCGCACGTTTTCCGTTGGCTTCGAGGGCGCCAACAACGAAACGCTGATTGCTGCCCAAACGGCGGCAGCACTTGGCACGGAGCACTACGACAAAATCATCACACGAGATGATTTCTTTGGCACGCTGCCGAAGGCGATCTGGCATCAGGACGAGCCTGTCGCTGATCCTTCGGCCATTGCGCTCTACCACGTTGCGCAGCTTGCGCGCGAGCACGTGACGGTCGTTCTGTCCGGCGAAGGCGCGGACGAGCTGTTCGGCGGCTATCGGATTTACCGCGAGCCGACGTCCTTGCGTCCGATCGACCGGCTGCCGCACTCGGTGAAGCGCATGCTGAACAGCTTCGCGCGGATGCTGCCTAGCGGCATGAAGGGCCGCAACTATTTGCTGCGCGGTACTACGCCGCTGGAGGAGAGGTTCCTCGGCAACGCCAAAATCTTTTCCGAAGACATGAAAGCGGAAGTGCTTCGCCTCGACAGCGAAATGCTGAAAGCTTACAAGAATCCTTTCCAAATCGCCGGCGATTTCTACGCGAAGACTCGCCATCTGGATCCGGTGAGCCGGATGCAGTATATCGATATGAATCTCTGGATGCCGGGCGACATTCTGATGAAAGCGGACAAAATGACGATGGCGCATTCGCTAGAGCTGCGCGTGCCATTCCTGGATACGAAGCTGTTTGACGTTGCACGCCGGATTCCGGCGAAGTATCGCATTGCGAATGGAACGACGAAGTATATTTTCCGCAAAGCGATGGAAGGCATCATCCCTGATTTCATTCTGAACCGTCCGAAGCTCGGCTTTCCCGTGCCGCTGCGCGAGTGGGTGCAAGGCCCAATGGGGGATATGCTCCTTGAGCAGATTAAGTCCAGCGGCATTGAGGATTACATCAATACGACAGCCGTTCAGCGTATGTTGCAGAAGCACCGCAGCGGACAAGGCGACTATGCCCGCCGGATTTGGACGATTTATGTGTTTGCCCTCTGGCATATGACTTATATGGAAGAACTGCCAAAGAAAGTATTAACAGCATACTAGGTCTTATGAAGGAACAAGAACAGGGGATGAAGAACATGGGAGCTTATAAACTTATAGCGCTCGATATGGACGGAACACTCTTGAATGAGGACAAGCAAATATCCACTGAAAATCGTGAAGCGATTCATGCGGCTATCGAAGCGGGCAAAACCGTCATCATGTCTACGGGACGAGGCGTACAGAGTGCGATGCCTTATGTCAAGGAGCTAGGACTTTCCACGCCGATCGTGGCCGTGAACGGCAGTGAGGTGTGGGAATCGCCAGAGAAGCTGCTTAGTCGCAAATTGCTCGCCACAGAGACCGTGCGCAGTCTGCATAGCCTTGCGCAAAAATATGACGTATGGTGGTGGGCCTACGCGGTCGAAGGCATTTTCAACCGTGAAAGTGAATCTATGGAAATGGAAGATCTGCATTGGTTGAAGTTCGGTTATTACACGGAGAACTTAGAGAAGCTAAAGCAAATCCGGGAAACGGTCGAGGGTTGGGGCACACTCGAAATTACGAACTCGCATCCTTGCAATTTAGAGCTAAATCCGCTTGGAATTAGTAAAGCCAGCGGTGTCGACGCTGTATGCCAACTGCTCGGCATAGAAATCTCCGAAGTCATCGCCATGGGCGACAGCGAGAACGATATTACGATGATTCGCGCCGCAGGCCTTGGCGTTGCCATGGGGAACGCGCAGGACGAAGTCAAACGCATTGCTGATCTTACAACGGTTACGAATGAAGAGCATGCTGTGGCAAAGATTATTCACCAGTACTTGTTAAAAACGTAGTATCCACACCTGCTTGACAGAGGGAGCTGCTAAAAATGGTTGTACTAGGATGGATTTTAGTTGTTCTATTATTTGCAGTGGGTATGCTGGGTGCCGTTTATCCCGTGCTGCCCGGGGTTTTGGCGATATATGGAGCCTTTTTCTTATACGGGTGGCTGATTGGCTTTGAACCGTTTGGCGTTTGGTTTTGGTTGATTCAGTCATTGATCGTGCTCATTATTATTGTGGCCGATTATGTTGTTAGCGCCCTAGGCGTTAAAAAATTTGGAGGTTCCAGAGCATCCGTGATAGGAAGTACGATTGGTCTAATCATTGGACCTTTCGCCATTCCTGCGTTTGGTCTTATTATTGGCCCTTTTTTAGGTGCTGTTATAGCCGAACTCATCATAGGGACTCCGTGGAACAAGGCGTTTAGCGTCGGGCTTGGCTCGGTGCTCGGATTTTTCTCCAGCGTTGTTGTCAAAATTGTGCTGCAGCTCCTCATGATCGTCATTTTCTTGATCTGGGTCTTACACTAATTAAAGCGAAATAAAAGAGAGTAGGAACGGACGTTGACGAAAGAAACGAAGGATTCTCTAGTAAAAGGTACGCTAATTCTCACCGTGGCCGCGCTTGTAGCGCGGTTTCTCGGTGTTTTTCAGCGAATTCCGCTGGTTCACTTGCTTGAAGATAAAGGAATGGCCAGTTATACGATTGCTTTTAACTTATATTCGATTTTGCTCGTCGTAGCGACAGCCGGCATTCCAAGCGCGTTAAGTAAAATGGTGTCCGAGAAGTATGCCATCGGCCGTCATGAGGAAGCCGAGCGCATTTATCGGGCTTCTGTCTGGTTCGCTGTCATTGCAGGTTTCGTGATGACAATTCTGCTATATGTGTTTGCCCCGCTTTATGCGGAAACCATCTCTCATGGTGGACCGGATGCTACCTTAGCAACGCGGGCAATTGCTCCAGCGATGCTTTTCTTCCCGCTGATTGCCATCATGCGGGGGTATTTCCAAGGTAGACGCAATATGATGCCCAATGGGATATCCCAAGTGGTAGAGCAAATATTTAGACTTATTGTATCTATCGCTTTGGCTTATTTCTTACTCAACGTCAGCTTGGGCTGGGGTGTGGCAGGGGCTTCATTCGGGGGTGTAATCGGCGGGATAGCTGCGCTCGCAGTAATGGTTTACTACGCCTTAAAGCTAAAGCGCAGAGATGTGTCAACAGCACAAGAAATAGCTGCCACTGGAACAGCTGACGCGAAACAGGAGTTAGCCAGCTACCGTTCCATTTATCGAAGCCTGCTCACACTGTCGATTCCGATTGTTGTGTTCTCGGTGACGGTGACGCTCGTTTATCTCATCGACACTTCCATTATCATTCGACTCTTAGAGGGTAAGATTGGCGCCATTGAAGCCAATGGGCTTGTCGGTATTATTGGAGGGCGCGCACAGTCATTAGCAGGGATTCCGATCATTTTAGCTGTCGCCTTAAGTCAATCTGTAGTTCCCATTATATCCGGCGCATATTCCCGCAAGGAAATGAAGCAAGTGGGCAATCAAACGACGAGAGTGCTGCAGTTAGCTATTTTATCCGGTCTTCCCGCTGTGCTGGCCATTGGTATTGCTGCCCGTCCCCTCGATTTCTTCCTGTTTGGGCATGAAGATACAGCCTATGGGATGAGCCACGGTCCTCATATGATTTCCTTGCTTACCCTCAGTGCCATGTTCCAGATTGTCATGCAAACCTCGGGAGCGGTGCTCATGGGGATGGGACGCATGAAACCTCTAATGGTGCATGTGGGAGTTGGTATTGCCGTTAAACTAGTGGGCAGTTTTGTATTGAGCCAGTGGTTTGGCATCTATGGCATAATTGCGTCTACAGGGCTTTGTTTTATTGTGATGTCCTGGTTGAATCTTCGTGAATTGCGGAAGGAAATCGAATTTACCATTCTGGGTCGCCGCTTCCTCGGGTTACTGCTCACGATCGCTGTTATTGTGATTCTGGGTCTAGGGGCTGAATGGTTGACTCACACCTATGTGCATCCTTTTGCGTGGTATCGGCTGAATGAAGGTATCAATGCGATTCTGGTTTGTGGATTTACCGCGGCATTGTATCCATTGATGCTTATGATTACGCGTGTTATTAACAAAGACGATGTGAAGAACTTCCCTGCGCCACTGCAGAAGCTTATAGCCAAAGCAGGCAGGTTGATTGGGCGCTCATAAGGTTCTTATGGTATCTTGAGCGCCTGTGCCGCTAGTATAGCGAGTTCGATTTTGTTCAAACCGAAGTAAGCATCACGGGTGAGATCGTACGGAAATGGAACTGGAATGGGCTGCATATGCTGCAGCGGCTCTTGGACATTTACAAACCAATCGCCAAGCTCCACAGGCTCAAGCTTCCGGTCTGGCCAAGCAAGATCTAATGTAGGACTATAGAAGGGCATAGCTCCAGTCTTCAGCATGCTTCCGTCAAGCCTCTCCTGATATGTGATATCGGGAGGGGCTTTTCGTATGGCTGCGAATAGATGAGGCCAGTAATCTGATCGAGATCCGGTATGGGGTGTTCGTTCTGTGAAACGTTGTACGCCTTGAAGAACTGGCCCAATGCCGAATAGGATGGCATATAAACTTTTGCCGAATTCAATTCGCTCGGAAAGGTGTGAGAAATTTTCTAGAATGAGACCGGCCAGATGCATGGGCGTTAAGCCCATAATGTTCACGGGCTCTTGAGCTATCAAGGGAAAGAAAACCTGATTCAGCTGAAGCCAGGCTTGTGTTTTGAATAGCGGTTTATCTAGAACGGTTTGTTGAAAGTGCTTGTTGTGCACCACGCGTTGTTCGATGTAATTTTGCTCGTTAACGATAAGTGAAATCGTGAGCACGGCAGATTCTGGGTGGGACCAGAAGTCATGCCATACAGGCTGCATCCATGCGGATACACCTAGATGCGGCAGCAAATGAAACAGACTGCGCTTTCGTTTCCGGCTTTCTTCATACAGCAGCAGTTGCGGATAAGCATCATGGAAGATGAGGGCGTTAGCGCGCTCCAGAAAAGCAAAGATATGAATGGACTGCTCTTCATTAAGCAATTGCGGAAATAAATCCCCTCGAAGGTCGGTCATGCACCAGCCGCCATTTCGTGAAACGAGATGGGCGAGCAGTGCCCAATGGATGGTCGGGTTTGCCTGATACGCAGCCCAGTACGCTTGAGTGCGCGTCACGTTGTTCCGGTTTCTATGCTGAGTTTTCTTCGTGATTTCTTGCAGGATATGGCTTTCCTCAAAAGAAAGTGGCGAGCTCATGACACCAGCTTGCCGAAGCTGCAGCTGCCGAGCCCATTCTTTCTCCAGTCGCCGCATCGTATTTTCTGAGATCGGAATGGCAAGACGCGAATCGCCTGTTTCGGTGTTTAGAAGCTTTACAGTGAGAGGCTTCAATAAGCGCAATAGTGCATGCTGAAGCTGCTCAACCTTTCGGAAAACACGCTTATTGTTTGTATGTCCCAATGTCCGAGCCTCCTTTATTTGCAGACTTCTGCATGTCTAGTAGTGTTTGCCTATTCCTGAACAGGTATGTGAATGCAAAAAAACCATCCCACACTGGACCTGTAGAGATGGTTTTTTCGTTTAGTTATTGCTCGTTGTCCTCATGGGGCGGCGTCACGGGGCTTGCTCCTGAGCCGGGCTTAGGCAGCCGGCCTGCTCGCTGTAGCGATTCACGGAGCAAATACTCGATGTGCCCGTTTACGCTGCGGAACTCATCCCCAGCCCAACGCTCCAACGCCTCATAGAGCTTAGGATCGAGCCGCAGCGGGAAATTTTTCTTGGGAGCCATGGCAATCGTCCCATTAGTATAGCGTACCGGTATTAATGACCGGGCTCGCTGAACGGTCAGACACAATCGCTACCAGCAGATTGTTGATCATTGCCGCTTTTTTCTCTTCATCCAGATGCAACCCCTCGGCTTCCAGTTGAGCGATAGCCATTTGGACCATGCCGACGGCGCCCTCCACAATTTTCTGGCGAGCAGACAGAATGGCGGAAGCTTGTTGACGCTGGAGCATAGCGCTAGCAATTTCCGTTGAGTAAGCAAGGTGAGTCAGGCGGGATTCGATGACTTCTACACCGGCAACGGCTAGGCGCTCCTGCAGCTCTAGGCTGAGCTCAGCGGCGACCTCGTCGGCATTGCCCCGCAGCGAATAACCGTCGCCTTCATAGCGGTCATAAGGGTATTTGCTTGCGACATGGCGCAGAGCGGTTTCACTTTGAATTTCAACGAATTTATCATAGCTGTCCACTTCAAAAAGGGCTTTATACGTATCGACAACTCGAAAGACGACAACAGCAGCAATTTCAATCGGATTGCCTTCCACATCGTTAACTTTCAGCTTTACACTGTTAAAATTACGCACGCGAAGGGAAATTTTCTTTCTAGTCGAGAAGGGCACAACCAACCACAGACCGCTTTTCCGAATCGTTCCAGTGTAACTGCCGAAGAAAGTGATGACGGAAGCTTCATTGGGCTGAATGGCTGTAATCGTCGAGACGAAAATAAGGCCAAGCACGACGAGAAGTACGCCCAGAACAACGTATTGTTGCGTAAGTAAATAAATGCCAATGCCAGCCCCAATAATAAACAGGAGCAACCCCAGAAATCCATTTAACGACCAGGCTTTCGTTTCTTTCATAACTGACCAGCACCTTTCACTTGATTATATTGTTTTGATATTTATATGATATCACTTTTTACTTTAAATGTAAATCCCGATGAAAACCCACCCGGTTCCTTGTATTCACCTCACCACCTTGACACTGGTTTTCGGGCATGCTATAAGTTAGTAAATTCCATTCCAATGAGGTGTCCGTGATGCGTAAAGTATCGAATGAACAGGATTTTCAAGCAGCTGTTTCGCAATCTCCAATGACAGTCGCTGTTTTCAAAACAACATGGTGCAAAGATTGCCACTATATTGAGCCGTTTATGCCGGATCTGGAAAAAGTTTACGCAGATCGTATCTCATTCATCGAACTGGATCGTGATGAAGTGCCGGATCTCTGTGAGCAATTAAATATCTTAGGCATTCCTAGCTTCATCGCCTTCCGGGAGGGCAACGAGCTGGTCCGCTTCGTCAGCAAGCTTCGCAAAACACGTGAAGAAATCGAGCAGTTCCTTGATCGCGCCCTTGAAGTGTCCGCTGCTCTTTCTAAATAATCGTAGATAAAATAGGTACTACGGAACATGTGACGGCCAAGCGACCCTGGATAGGGTCGTTTTTTCATCCGCGGCGCGCCAAGCCAAGCTAGGCACAACTAGCTGATGAAAGTCCGGTCGAGCTAAGAGCCAAGTTGCCTCGTGTGTTTTGGAGCATTGAAATGTCGCCTCAATCTGCGATAGATCGTCTTTTTGATGGGTAAGCGGAATGTAGATGCCTTAAGAGGTGGTATTTTCGGATGTAGGGACGTTTCGCGGAACTACCGTATCTTATGAGCAGGAAATGCTAGGTTGTAGGCACAGTTCCGCTCATTTAACGCACCCTAGTTCCACTTCAGGGGGAAAAAAGGGACATTGCGGTGGAATAAGGCATCGTAGTTCCGCCGGATATCACTGTGCATGGGGAACTGGCGGTCCGGAAGTACCTCCTCGGTTTTCTTGCGAAGGCGAAATGTACCCGGAATCTTATAGGGTGTTCATGTTATGAAAACTGGATTGACCGGATGGAAGACAGGTTAGTCAAAAGAGAAAGTGGAAGGCAGCACAAAGTAGCACAGAAAAGGGAATGGGTCTGGGGTGGAAAAGCGATAGCGTCCGCCTTTAAAGTCGTGTTCGCACCACCTTGTCCAGTCAAGGAACACGACTTTAACAGCGGTGGAACCCCATGCCCAATTTCCGCTCCATGCTCAACCGTATGGGTCTAGACAAGCACCTGAGCCACAGCCTCAGGTTTTTTCCATCCGTAGATTCATGCAGAATAACCTGGACATCGGCAAGGTATTCCTAGGCGGCCTGCGGTTTCGGAGCTTTGTAACATTTGCGAATGGATTTGGGCTTCATTTACAGATATAATTGAAACGGAAAGCATTTTCGACAAATGGTTACAGAAGTTATGACATAAAAGTAGGTGCATTCATGCAAAAATGGATACAACGATTAGCGAATCTTTCGGCGATCGGCATGTTTCTCATCCTGGCGATGGGCGCGCTTGTCACGAAGGCTGACGCTAGCAGGGGCTGCGGCGACGATTGGCCGCTGTGTAATGGCAAATTTGTGCCGGCTTATACGATTTCCTCTTTTATTGAATACAGTCACCGTCTAGTAGTCGGTGTTGTGACGTTACTATTAGTTGCAACGTTCATTCTTGTGTTTCGCTATGTGAAGCGTGCAGATGCCAAATGGTTCATTACCGGCACAGTCGCGATGACGCTGATCCAAGCGGTTATGGGTGCGTTAGCCGTCGTTTGGCCGCAATCGTCGATTGTATTGGCACTCCATTTTGGACTTTCGCTGCTGGCTTTCGCTTTTGCACTGCTGCTGGCGCTGGTCTTTACCCCATGGGGGCAGTTCCAACGCAACAAGAGGATCAATCCCGGCTTTAAAGCACTGGTTTGGATCACGGCTATATACAGTTATGTAGTTGTTTATCTAGGCGCATTCGTCCGGCATACCGTATCCTCGGGCGGTTGCTCGGGATGGCCGCTGTGTAATGGCGAAGTGATTCCGGAATTGAGCGGGGCTACGGGCATTGTGTTCACACACAGAGTAGCCGCATTACTTTTGTTTTTCTGTATTTTGTTTCTGTTTTTGCAAGCGAAGCGCCGCTATGAGTCTTCGGATCGATTGGTTTCCGGGAGCAAATGGTCGCTGATTTTCGTTTTGCTTCAAGTATTTAGCGGAGCAGTCGTGACTTGGTCGATGGGCAATGAAGTCGCCTATTTATTTACAAGCATGATACACGCAATGATTGTTGCCTGTATGTTCGGTTTCTTATGTTACCTATGTGTATTAACGTTATTTGATCGCAAAGCCTTCTAACCGAAGGCTATTTTCTCTTTCATACCCCATTAATTATCGCTAAAGGTGGATCTTAAATGGTACCTACAAATTTACGCGCTTTTCTTGAAATACTACGCAAAGAAAATCAATTGATCGAAATATCAGCTCCGATTGATCCTAATCTCGAACTAGCGGAGATTCATCGCCGTGTCATTGACGAGCAAGGCCCTGCCTTGCTGTTTACCAACGTAAAGGGCAGTTCGTTTCCTGTAGTGAGCAATCTGTTTGGAACGACCCGCCGCGTCGACTTGGCGTTCGGCCCGAAGCCGGAACAATTCATGAAAGCGGTTATTAACGCGACAAGCACGCTGATGCCTCCAACGCCAAAAGCCCTATGGGGCGAAAGAGAGCTTATTCTTGACCTGATGAAGGTCGGCACGAAGCGCGTGCAATCCAGCCAAGCGCCGATTCTCGGCGGATTGAAGCGGGACAAGCCGCTCGCCGGACTGCCGGTTCTGACGAGCTGGCAGGAGGACGGCGGTCCGTTCGTGACGCTGCCGCTCGTATATACCGAGCATCCTGACGGCGGCCATCATAACCTGGGCATGTACCGCATGCAGGTCTATGATGACAGCACCACAGGGATGCACTGGCAAATCCATAAAGGCGGCGGCTTCCATTACCACGAAGCCGAGAAGCGCAGTCAGGCGCTGCCCGTCACCGTGTTCCTTGGCGGTCCGCCTGCGCTCATCGCCTCCGCGATTGCGCCGGTGCCCGAGCACTTGCCCGAGCTGATGCTCGCATCGCTTATCCTCGGGCAAAAGCTCCCCATGGTGGACAACCCCCATGGGGGGCACCGCCTCGTTGCTGAGGCGGAGTTCGCGATATGCGGCTCCGTGCCGCCGCATCTGAGACGCCCCGAAGGGCCGTTCGGCGACCACTTCGGGTACTACTCGCTCGTTCATGATTTCCCCGTGTTCAACGTGAATCATGTGTGGCACCGCAGAGACGCGATCTACCCGGCGACGATCGTTGGCAAACCGCGCCAAGAGGATTATTTCCTTGGCGAATTCTTGCAAAGATTGCTGGAGCCGGCGTTCCCGATGGCAATGCCGGGCGTCAAAGACTTATGGACGTATGCAGAGACCGGGTTCCACCCGCTTGCTGCTGCCGTCGTCCGCGAAAGCTACAGCCGTGAGGCGTTGGGTACGGCCTTCCGGATCCTTGGTGAAGGTCAGTTATCACTCACCAAGTTCCTGATTGTTACAGACCAGCCGGTTGTCCTAGCCAACTTCACACAGCTGCTGGAAACAGTGCTGGAACGATTCGACCCGCACCGGGATCTTTTCATTTTCAATAAAACTTCGCATGATACGCTTGACTATACAGGAGGTCAGCTTAACCACGGCAGCAAAGCCGTTCTGCTTGGCACAGGCAGCCCCGTGCGTGAATTGCCGAGAGCGTACACGGCAGGCGAGCTGCCGGAGATCAACGACATCGCTGTCTACTGTGGAGGTTGTCTCCTCGTATCCGGCGCTGCATATGAGGCCGAGCCGGAGCTGCCGCAGCGCTTAATCGCGAATGCCGCGAGCCGATTAACCGAGTGGCCGTTGGTCATTCTCGTTGACGATGCAAGTGCAATTGCGCATGATCAAACCCAATTCCTGTGGACGGTGTTCACACGTTTCAACCCTGCTACGGATATGTACGCGCAGTCGAGCGTGAACCGTCACCACATCGCCTATGAGCTGCCGATTGTCATCGACGCTCGCATGAAGCCTGGCTATCCGGATGAACTGTTCCCGCGCGAGGATATTGTAGAGCTTGTAGATACGCGCTGGAAGGAATATTTCGCATGAGTTCGGATCGGTTAAGACAATTGGTTCCGCACATAGGTTTCGTTCTCGTCTATATGTTATGGGGGATCAATCTGGCCTCGATGAAAATTGGGGGCAGAGAATGGGATCCCCTCGTGTTTAACGGCTTGCGTTTTGCAAGTATGATTCCCATTCTGTGGGTCTATACTTACTTCTATTATCGTTCGCGCAGTCTGAAGTTTCATATGGCGACACGCGATCTCCTTCTTGTGTGCGGTTTGGGCGTTCTGAACGCGGTAGGAATGGAGGCGCTGCTGCAGTATGCTTTGCAGTTCTCCAACTCGGCGAATGGGGCCGTTCTCGGACGAGGCTTCATGCCCGTCATTACCGTTGTCATTGCCTTAATGGCCCGCCAAGTGAAGCTGACATGGCGCATTATTGTGGGGATTCCGCTTGCGCTGCTCAGTGTCATCATCATCGTTTCTGGCGGAGCCGAAGGGTTTCATCTCGGAGCGGACACGCTTCGCGGGGATATCTTATTGCTTATGCGCAGCGTCATGGGCGCGATCTACCTAATCGGCATGAATCGGCTTGTACTGAAATATCCGCTGCCTATCCTAATATCGCTGGAAATGACAGCGGGAGCGCTGTCTTTGCTGCCTTTCGTTTTATGGCGGGCGGATGGAGCTTATTTCGCCGCAATCTCATCGACCGGATGGACAAGCCTAATTTATACGTCATTACTAGCCACAGCGCTGGGGTTCTCGATTCATAATTGGAGCCTTGCCCGGCTTGGACCTTTTAAATCTTCAGCCTATGGCTATTTACTGCCGATTACAGCAGCCATTGCTGGTTATTTTATCTTGCGTGAATCCATATCGCTTTACCAATGTATCGGAGGGGCGGGCGTTCTAGCCGCCATGTATTTAGTGCAACGGGACCGCGCTCAAACCGTGAAGCGTTCCGCTCCAATCGGGCAAACGGCACAGCAATAATGAACATAGATATTTACAAAAAGAGGTGATCTCATGCTGCGCATATTGTTTAATGAACCGAAACGCAAGGACAGCGGTCAACTTCTGGAAGCCGGCAACGCCGTTAGAAGCTATATCAAGTCGCTAAAAGCTGCGGAGATGAGCAGCCCGTCATCGGAATACAAACGGCACCACCGATTGGCTATTTGGAGCAAAGGGTTTCTCGATGCCCTTGATGAGTTGGAACAAAGTAAATATTGCTCGGAGCGTTACGCCGAACATATCTCTAAAGCGTTTCTGGAGGAAATGAATCCTGCGGAGCTTGAGGATTACCATCGCTTCGTTTATTTTTATAAAAATGCCTTCATTCGTTTATTTTCAATTTTAGATAAATTGGGTACGTTTATGAACGATTTGTTCGAAATGAAGACGGAAACGGTCAAAGCCCGATTTTCGTACTTCACAGTGCTGCGGCGCATGCATGAACATCATATTCACAGCTCGCTGGAGCTCCAGCTCTATAACCTCAAAATTGACTATAAAGCTGCTCTCGATCGGCTGCGCAATCAACGGAATATGGAGATTCATTATATTAATGCCGAAATGCTTGACGACCTGATGCAAAAGGAGCCTATTCCCGGCGAACGCATACATGTTGAGAATGTTAGAATGAATATCGCTGATCTGCAGCAGGGATTTGACATGGTTTGCCGAACGTTAACAGTAGCTTTTACTTATATTACGGCTACGATCGCAAAGGGGTAAAAGGACCATGGATTTGAAAGGCCGAACGGCTCTGATTACTGGCAGTGCCAAAGGTTTGGGAAAAATGACCGCGCTTACGCTAGCGAAACAAGGCTGTCATGTTGCTGTGAATTATGTGAACAGCGAAAAGGAAGCCTGCGAGCTCGTTGGCCAGCTGGAACAGCTCGGTGTTCGCAGTGCCGCAGTTCAAGGAGATGTTGCCAGACGGGAAGACATTGTCCGAATGGTGGACGAAACGGCTTCGAAGCTGGGGGCGATTGACATCCTGGTCAATAATGCCGGTCCTTTTTTCAGAGAAAGGCGCTTTTTTGCCGATTACCAGCTGGATGAGATTGACTACTTAACACGTGGCAATCTACTCGGCGTTATGGAGCTTGATCATTTGGTTCTGCCCATGATGAGAGAGCGTCGTTGGGGACGTATCATTCATTTTGGCTTTGGAAAGGCGGCTGAAGCGAGAGGCTGGACACATCGAGCCGTATATGCAGCGGCTAAGGTCGGATTAGTGTCTTTCACGAAGACGCTGGCTGAAGAAGAAGCTGGCAATGGCATCACGGTGAATATGATTTGTCCTGGCGATATTCGCGGCGGGAACAAAGAACGGACCATGCAGGAGGCTCGATTGGAAGCGGATGGCGAGACTCCGGTCGGGCGCCCGGGAACCGGTGAGGATGTAGCGAGGGTCATTGCCTTCCTATGCTTGCCAGAATCTGATTTTATTACAGGAAATATTATGGATATTTCCGGAGGATTAGATCCGATTCAACCTTTGCCTGTACTGAATCAACGAAAAAAATAGCTGCTGCGTATTGATAAAATTGGGCAAGCATTTGATCACAGATCAGATGCTTTTTTTGTCGCTTCAATGTGATATAAAACAGAGGGGAGCAAGTACATGAGCAAACGTTTTTTAGCACATTTAGCCGTGCATGTTTTTTTTGAGGTGTTTCGTTGGGAAGGCGCTCCAGTGAATATGGAACCGAATAAATGCGACGAATTGGTTTGGTGCCCGCTGGATCAGCTTCCTGCCAATGTTATCCCTTATATTCGCCGTGCCTTGGATAACGTTCAATCTGGCAATTACTTTGACAGCTTTGGCTGGGAGCACGAACAAAAAGAGCTTACCCCAAGGTAAGCTCTTTCTTATGAAATAAACGTTCTAGAATACTTGAACGACTTCAGTTATGCCTTCTACTTCTTCAACCAACGCTCTCTCGATACCGGCTTTAAGCGTGATTGTGGAACTCGGGCAGCTGCCGCAAGCACCCATCAGTTTCAGTTTAACAACACCATCTTCCACATCAACGAGATCAACGTCACCGCCGTCGCGTTGCAGAAAAGGACGAAGCTTATCTAAAACCTCAAGGACTTCATCATAAATTACTTCTTTTGTTTTTTCAGACATTTGATTCATCTCCTTTCTTTTATTATTATAGTACAATACTTAATAAATGAAAATGGTTTTCATCGCGATTATCTAATGCTAAGGTGGAATTTTTATCATGAGACCGATTATCGAATTTTGTGCCAGCAACATGCACCATGGAACGGATAAAGTATTGAAAGCACTTGAACTTAATCCCGATTACGACGTTATCGAATACGGCTGTCTCGGCAATTGCGGACAGTGCTATATGGAGCCTTACGCTCTTCTGAATGGAGAAATCATTGCGGCGGAAAGCGCCGACGAGCTTCAAGAACGTATCATAGAGAAAATTAAAGAGATTGAAGCCATGTTCGATCTGCTGGGTGACTGATTGTTATCCAAAATGGCGCTTGGATTTCCAGAGCACCCCGCTTTTAATCGCACGGGCGATTTTACCCGTCATGAGTGTGCGCTTGCCCATGATTCCGAAGCCGCTCTTTTTGCCGAGCGAACCAAGTGTTCCACGCAACTTGATTTTACCAAGACGTGGTGTATCGCCTTTCCAGATGGACAGCATCGCCTCAGCAATTTGCTTGCCTTGCGCTTGTGCTGCTTGGGCACTTGGGGAGAAAGGCAGGGAAGCGCAGTCTCCGACGACATATACTTCCGGATAATCAGGAATTTGATGATACTCATTCAGGACGATGCGCCCCTGCTTATCCTTGGGCACATTGAGGGCTTGTACGATTGGCGTAGGCTGAATGCCTGCTGTCCATATCGTTACATCCGTCTTGATAATTTCATCTTGATTGTACAAATCTCCGCCATCCAAACGGACTAACGACACTTGCGGGCGGAGCTCGATATGATGCTCGACCATCCACTCACGCACATACTGCTGCAGATTGCTTGGGAAAGACGACAGCAAGCTTGGTCCGCGATCGATCAGTCGAATATTCAGATCGGGCCTGCTTTCGCGCAGCTCGGCAGCCATCTCAACGCCGCTTAAGCCGCCCCCGATAATCGAGATTTGGCCGTAAGGCGCAATGTCGTTCACACGTTGATACGTAGCGCGGGTTTGCGAAAGCGTTTGAATGCTGTAGGAGTGCTCCTCAGCGCCAGGAATGCCGTGGTAGCTGTCAACACAGCCTAACCCGATAGCCAGCCAGTCATACGTAAGCGGTTCTTTGTCCGAGAAAAGAATCTGCTTATTTGCCAGATCTACCTCCGTAACCTCTCCATAAGTAAGAATTAATCGAGGATCAAGCGGGTAAGCGACGCGAATGTGCGTCTCCGCTATCGTTCCTGAAGCCAAAGCGTAATATTCAGTTTTTAATCCCTGAAACGGGCTTCTGTCCACCAAGACAAGCACGGTATCCTCAGGCAATTCCTTCTCTAGTATGTTTAAGGCTATGGTCAAACCGCCATAACCTCCTCCAAGAATGACAAACTTTTTCATGCTCTCAATATCCCTTCTGATCCTTATCTCTATAGGTAGTATGACTAATATACTTTGATTTCATTATAAAAGGTGTCGCGTTCAACGGCCTGGCGTCCCGCGCCTTGAATGAGCCACACGAGCTCGTCGCGGGTTAAGCCTTCTGGAGATAAGGCTCCTGCTGCGTGTGAAATACGCTCTTTTACAATAGTCCCGTGAGCATCTGACGCGCCAAAGGCGAATGACAACTGGGTTAGCTTCGTGCCAATGTTAATGAAATATGCCTTAATATGCGGGAAATTATCCAGCATCAGTCGGCTGATGGCAATTGTTTTCAATTCATCGAACGCAGGGACACGGCGTTTAAGTCCGGCATTTTTACTTGCAGGCTGAATGGAGTTGGGAATGAAGACAAGGAATCCTCCGGTTTCGTCCTGCAGTTCGCGGAGCAGCATCATATGGCGGATTCGTTCTTCCTTTGTTTCAATTGAACCGTACAACATCGTTGCGTGTGTTTTCATGCCGAGTTGATGCGCAGCGCGATGAACGTCAAGCCATTCTTCAGAGGACGCTTTCTCCACTTTCATTTTTTCACGATAGCGCTGAGTCAGAATCTCAGCTCCGCCGCCAGGAAGTGTAGATAACCCTGCGTCCATAAGTGTCTTTAATACCTCTTTATAGCTAAGTCCGCTAATGCGCGAGAAAAATTCGATTTCCGCCGCAGTGTGCGCCTTGATCGTAACGTCAGGATAGGCTTGCTTGAGCTGGCGGATGCAATTGACGTAATACTCAAATGGCAAATGCGGGTTATGCCCTTGACTGATATGGAATTCCCGAAGTTCGGGATGGAAGTTCTCAGCTACATAAGCCAGCATCTGGTCTGGAGTAAGCGTATAAGCGCCTTCCTCGCCCTCGTCGCGGCGGAAATGGCAGAATGCGCAGTGCTCCTCGCACACATTGGTGAAATACAAGCTCATGTTCTGAACAAAATAAACCTTGTTGCCGTTCAAACGCGTATTCACGATATTAGCCAATTGACCAATGGTCAGAAGATCTTCCGATTCGTACAGAAAAACGCCGTCCTCCAGGGATAAACGTTGGCCATTTTGAACCTTTTCAGCGATTTCAGCCATGCGTTTATCTGGATTCGTGATCACAATACTCATGATTTCTTCCTCCTTATGTGGAAAGTGGTTGGTTGTGTGCCCATACAAAATGGACGCATTCGGTCTTAGAACCGTGAATGCGTTCGAGGCGTGAGTCGTTCAAGTACCCGTATTCCGTATCGGTTCAAGAATTCATGCCTGTGTAATAAAAAACGCGCAATCCATCCATCTTATTATAAACCTACTAAATGGGAGGGGCAATATTTAGATCGCGATTAACCGACAATCGACACAAATCCCGGATTCAGCATGATAATCTTGCAAAATATATTCCCAATATTGCCATATTCCTGTATACTAATTCAATGTGATTATGTAAGGCAAAAGGTGATTATAACGTGCTACCTATACTCGTGACTGAACCACAAGAACGACTGAATACAGAGATTGAGCAGCTTCGTGGCCAGATGGTGACACTTGGAAATGCTCACGGCTTTCTTCATCCGGATGTGCAGCTATGCAGCAGACAGCTCGATCAATTGCTTCTCCAATATTACCATTCATTGAGAGGCAGTCCATGACTGCGAGCTGTGTCCCAGCCCTTGAGCAATGAGTTGAATAGGAGTATACTTATTAGTAAGCATTACAGTAGTAACTTTAGGAGGGATTTCCTTATGATCACGATTAGCGAATCTGCTTGCGATAAAATTAAGGAGCTTCTCGCTTCTGAAGAATCACCGAACCTGTTCTTGCGCCTTGGCGTAAAAGCCGGAGGCTGCAGCGGCTTTTCCTACGGCATGGGCTTTGACGACGATCAGAAGGATGATGATAAAGTAATGTCCATTCATGGCTTGAAGGTCGTTGTGGACGAAGATAGCTCCAAATATTTATACGGCGTTGAGATCGACTACACAGATGCTGGCATGGGCGGGGGTTTTTCCATCAATAATCCGAACGCCGTAGCATCCTGCGGTTGCGGTCAGTCGTTCAAGCACAAGGAAGACGCTGGAAAACCGCAAGAATGCGACGAATAAACCGCGCTGTATCAACGTTTCCCGGTTCGGTGACCTAATCGTTGCCTAAACGGAGCCTGAACGTTAGCCGAAGCGGTAGATTGCGGATTGTACCGGAAAAACTGCGGATTAACAACCGTGAACTATGTACGATAACAACCCTAAAACTGGCGTTTGTGGGTTGCGGACTACGACCTCCTGACGGATATTCTACGCGAATATTCTTCGGGAGGTTTTTGTTTTGACGTTAAAAAAGAAGGAACGTAGAGTACCGGTCGGCGCGCGCTCAAACGTTCAGGAGTATCCGCAGTTAACTTTCGAGCATGCTTTAGATCTCGTAATGAGTGCGAAGAGGGCGGAGGGTGTTCGCGATCGAACGCTGCTTGATTACGGGAAGCATTACGGTTATTTTCTCAAATGGTTACGCGGAGCGCATCCGGAAGTGGCGTACGTGAATGATGTTACTGCGAGTATGGTGCGCGATCACGTCAACTTTATGCGGTACGATGCTGTAAGGTATGACGGTCACATAAATATTCCGACGGAGAATCAGCGCGTTGGATTATCGGATACGACCGTCAACATCAGACTTAGAACGTTGAAAGCAATATTTAACCAGATGCAACGGGACGAGCTTATCGAATTTAGTCCGCTTAATAATGTTAAAACGCTCAAACAGGATATTGACCTGACGAATTGTTTAACGGACGAAGAAGTAAAAGCGATACTAGCTCAGCCGAATCAGCGGGATTATGTAGGGTATCGCGATTACGTAGCGATTATGTGGATGCTAGATACCGGTCTTCGTATATCGGAGTTATTGAGTTTAAGGATAGCTGACATCGATTTTCAAACGCGATTCGTAACGCTGCCAGGCGATCGAAATAAGAATCGTAAGCCGCGACTTATACCGTTCTCTCCTCAAATAGCGAAGCTTACACTTAGCGTAATAGAAGAGAATCGACAGCACTTTACAACAGATCGTATTTTTATGTCGTGTTTCGGGGAACCCCTTGGCGCGAATCAATTTAATAAGCGGCTCAAATATTACGGCCAAAAGGCTGGAGTAACCGCGGCAAAAATTACGGCCCATGTTTACCGCCACACGTGGGCAAAGAATATGATACTCAACGGGTGCGACCCGTTTACGCTACAGAAAATGGGCGGGTGGTCTGATATTCGTACGATGCGTCGTTACATTCAAATGGATACGTCGGACATGCGGAGCAGTCATGACGAGTACTCTCCAGCGAGTAAATTCGTAAAGAAACGTATTTGAGTGGATTTCTCCGGCATTGGCTCGCGCAAGAACTGCGTAGGGCGGCCGGACTGCCGCAAGAATAACGAAATAGGAGCGTCGTTTGACCGTTTAATAGCGGTTGGGCGGCGCTCCTTTTTTGCGTTTAACAGTCTGTAGCCTCATGTTAAAACGAATAACGATATGAAACGTTGACCAACGGGAATTTATGCTAAAATAACGTATAGAGGAGGTGGCAGCATGAAGAAGCGACGATTAAGGCCGAAATCAGAACTACGTAACGTAAACACAATTACACGCAATAGCAACGAATATTGACGAACCGTCCACGCAATTATGCGCAGGGCGGTTTTATTATTTCTAGGGGGTCTAAAATCGTGGCTGACAGAAGAATAGGTAAACGTTACCACAACGGAAGAAAAGAACAATCAAAGTATCCGCACCTCTCTATTTTGTTTGAAGCGTTTTATAATGCCAAGATTGCGGAGGGAGTTTCACCGCGAACTCTAGAGACTTATCAAAAATGTTACGAGTATTTATGTGAGTATTTAACATTAATTAACAAAATTCATTACTTGAATAGCGTAACAACGGAAGTTCTGCGCGGTTACATAACTTGGATGCTTAAATCCAAGAGAAAATGGGAAGGGCATGCACATAAAGCTGAACGCGATAAAACGGTGGGTCTTTCGCCTGTAACCGTTAATACTCGATTGAAGGGCTTGCGGACAATGTTTAATTTCTTGTTTGTGGAAGAAATAATTGCTTCAAACCCGTTCGATAAAATTAAGCCAGTTCGTGAGCCAGTAAACAAAATCGTCATAATGAATTCGGATCAAATGCGGAGGATTTTAAAGGAGTCCAATAAACGTACATATGCTGGATTCCGTGATTACGTTTTCATGACGCTTTTGATCGATGGATTTTTCCGTATAAGTACAGCATTGAGTATAAAAAGAAGTGACATAAATTTCGGTACCGGTATAGTACGCATCTCGGCAGAAAGACTGAAATCACGTCGTTCAATTGCAGTTCCTGTTGAACGGAGTACCTTACGTCTGATTATGGAGCTTATCAAAGAAAACATGGAAGCCGGATTCGACTCGGAATTAATCTTCCTTACGAATTTTGGCGAGCCTATATCACGTAATCGCATGCGGGATCGTATTAAGCAGCACGCAACTGCCGCCAAGGTCGAAATTAACGTATATCCCCATTTATTCCGCCATTCCGCGGCCACGCTCTTTATTGAGAATGGCGGAGATCCGCGATATCTGGCTGAGATTTTAGGTCACTCGGACTTGCGTCAGATTATGCGTTATACGCACCTATCAGAGGACTCAATTAAGGAACAGCACGCGAAATTTTCACCAATAAAGAATGTTATCGGCGGAAAAAGTAGCTCAAGGCGGATAAAACGACTACGCGAGGCGGAATTTTAACGGCAAATAGCCTTATTTATCGCAATATCGAGCTAGCCGATTATCGGTAAGGAAACAACGCTAATTTCCCGTCTTAAATCGCTCAAATAACGCAGGATATCTATACGGAAGAATAACAAAGAAACGCCAGACAACGGAGGGTATTCCGCTATGCTGGCGTTATTACGTGGAATTCGTATAAGTTTCGCGAGAACCAAGTATCGTTTATTTTCACGGAGTCCTCGTTGTACTCGCGTAGGAGCCCGGCATACTCAAGCATCTCGTTTTTACTAACGATTACGTAAGTTTGCGAAAGTGCGGCCGCGAAGAGATCGATATCGGTGGATAACGTTTTGTTCATCATGCCAATCCTCAAGCTTTAATATAAGGCAATTTCGAGATTACCATGTGCCTAAAAAACCGGCGGTTTCTTCTTTGCTCCTAAGATGCGTTCGACAATTGCGCAGTACTTACCAAACAATAGGATTTGATATTTACAAATCAGCAGAACCTTGTACCAAACTGAGGGAATCTCGATACAAAAATGGAACCCAAAACGTCGGATATTGCTTCGTGCCTCTAAACTCAAAAAAACCTATTTCAACCAATTCTTGAGCAATTGTAAGGGCATCCTGCTCATCAATTCCCCATATATATGACAAATTCTTTTGAGTTTGCTCGGTTTTCTCCCCACTAAGTTTTTCTAAATATGGTTGATATTTAGGGTATTCAGCGTAAAATGTCTGTTTTAGTCTCACTCTGGATACTTCTGGCAAAGCTTCTTTAATTGCTGAGCGCTCAAAAAGAGCATCGCCAATTGGTTCTTTATTGCCATTTTCAAGATATCTAAGTTGAACTTCTCTTGCAGATGAGAGTAAGTGAATCAATTCTCTTGGGGCGCTTTGCTTATGACCGTCATAAGTTCTACTAAGCATCCAATCAAAAGTTTTTGGTTTCTTTTCTCCGCTCTCTACTTGGTCTGGGAAAATTTTATAGAATAGATTTTGCTGCTCGTTGTTGTTGCGTAGGATTTCTTCGGGTTGTACTTTGTAGTAGGTTACTAATTGTGGATTTTTCAGTACTCGACGTATTAGTAAATTCATCAAGGATTGGTCATCCCAAGTCAAGGTTACACTACGAGTAATATGACTTGCTTCTCTGAACCCGGTCTCGGAGACTCGATTCCAGATATCGTTTCTTATGAAGATTTTAATAGATATATTCAAATGACTAAGTAAGTCTAAATAGACTTTAAACAGTGCTCTGATAGCGTTCTTTTCAAGAGTTTGTGACTCTACAAATGCAACATCCAAGCGGTCTATAACCAACCAAATATGTAAGCTTTGGCCGATAAGAATATCATTTACTTGATCAAATAAACTATCGACCGAAATGAATCCCTTATCGCGCAGACTCTTCGTTGGTTCCCGAAGTGTTATCTTTCCAGTAAATCCGCTAGGCATTCCAGTGGAAGGGTCTAACTGCAATCCACCTTCGAAAGACTCTGGTCTAGTTAGTGCACGGACATAGTCAAATACATTTCGTAATGCCCATCTGCGATTTTCAGATTCATTTGTAAGTACTCCGGACTTTTCTAAAATCTTTCTAAGTTTATCTAAGGGTTTATTATCCTTTACATCCTTCAATTGCTGAGCAATTAGGGATAGAAAATAAAGCTTCCAAAGTCCTGAAAACTCTAATTCCGTAGTAGGAGGGTCAGAAACCAATTCACTAAAAGCAGTTGTACCACGTGGATTCTCAGCTGGAATAATTAGAATTCGTCTATCCAGTAACTCGGATTTCCTATTGAGTAGTAAGGAGTAAATTGCGCTCTTACCGGACCCTTTAGGTCCATAAACAACGTCTACTTTTCCTGAGAAAATTCGATTCCACTGGTCTGTCTCAACAAAATATGAACTAAGCTCAGAAAGCTCATCTTCTGCTACACGCTCCCCAAAGGTAAGGTTATTTATTATTTCCCGTTTACTCATCAAGTCCCTCTCCTGACATGTCATTAGGTATTATCCGGTAAATATTGAAGTAGATCGCCTGGTACGCAGTCAAGTGCTTCACACAGTTGATTGAGGACCTCGATACTAACGGCTTTAACATGCTTGTCTTCCTCACGTAATTTTTCATTGTTAACCCATTGACTCAAGGTGTTCGGTCGAATGCCGGTCTGCTTGCTAATTTGATACATGGTCATGCCACGTTTTTCTAACATCTCCGAAAGCTTAAAACGAATCAATGAAAACCACGCTCCTATTAATTTCCATTTTACCACATTAGAAACGCTTGACGTTATTAACGTTTTGGGTTAATATCAAATAAAGATAATAACTCAAAACGTTATTAATAGGAGGCCCCACGCCATGCCAAACGTACACATTCGCTATACCCTGCACTTATCATCCGGTACCATCCACGCGACACTATTCACCGGAACCGACCGCCAAACAATCGCTGTTCAACGCGGATTCTTTTGCGCCATCACAAACGTTGGCCGTGACGCTGTTCTCGGCGCGGTTGAGGTTACGCCATTTATTGCGGCAGCTCTAAGTTTCATCGTACCAGTCGCGGTAGAGGAGGTTGCAACCGCATGACCTACGGAACAACGTTCTATCCTCCGCCAACTAGCCGCCGCCGTCGCATATCTGGAAAAACTCTTGCGAAGCTGCTGGCGTTTACGATCGCAGAAGTCATCCGCCAACTATTAACTTGAGGAGGGCCGCCATGAAACCGATTAAACTACGTATGAATTTCGTCCGTTCTCAGGAACCGTACCGCGACGCATATTTGCTCGATGACGGCCGTCACGTGATGACTGCTATCAACGGAGAGATGTTTCTGCTAGCGGTGGTTCCCTCGGTTTACCCCGATTTATACGCGCAAGATAGTGAGCCGATATTCCTCGGCAAAGTTAGTCGCGATTGCGATCTGGACGTTATGCGTGATCTATACGAACGGATGTTACGTATATCTGCGTACGCGCTTTTCACCGAATACGATCGTGATAAAGCCGGCAGTAACGGATTTATGCTCATAAACGAGCCGGACGATGAAAGCCCGCCAGAATCACCGTTTCACGAATACGGACGACGCTAGGGAAGCGATCGTCTTTCTTTTTCCCGGAATAGGCCGGAAAGGGGGTGATAGTTATTCGCAAGATCACGGTATGGATGATGCATCGCGACCACGTTGCGGACGAGACGCTAATATTTGATTGGATCGCGTACCTATTAACAGATAACGTTGCCCTAATTCTCGCACCGGAAGACGAAGTTGTTAACGTAGCGCGTGTCAAGTTACGTGATGACGATTGGAATACCATTACTTTAAGTAATAGTAATCGCGGCAACGATTGTTAACTGGTAATTGTCTAGACGGAGGAGCAAGCGCCAAATTGCTCGAACGCCAACTCCGTGCTTTTTGTAACGACGTTGTTGCATCTCCGGTGCCTGTGTAGCGCCAACTATACGGAATCGCCACGCCGGATTACTCCGCGGTTCACGCCAATGTTCCGCGGACGTTTGTCCCGTAACGCCAATTGCGGGACTTCCTTACGCTAATTCCTTCAACGTGGAGCGCTGCAACGCTCGTTAGGCACGCGTTGAGTTTCCGATAAATGTCCGGTAATAGGCAACCGGATAGCTGAACGGGTGGGGTGACGACCTCGCCCGTTTTTCTTTATGTCATCTAATACGCAAATAACCGAACATACGTTTCATTTATTAGTAATTTTTTTATTTTTTCTCAATGTACCAAAAAGACGATGAGCAAGTGTGTATTTAAGAAGAAGGGAGTGCGGATGTACCAAAATTGATTACGCAGCCTAGGTATTATATGTGTGCGGAAATAAGAGCCGTGTAGTATCTAATAGTGAAAGCAATTTCCGCGGAAAGTGTGCGAAATCATGTTTAGCCTTGTGTAATATTGTAGGTCGCTTACTGTGCGGAATTGAAATTTAATCGTTATTACCTATAGGAGGTGTGTGCGAAGTGACTTCGACGTACGTGTAATATAGTATGGCGTAAATTTTCGCGGTAACTGTGGAATAGCCCTCGAAAAGTGTGCGAAAGTCAAAGTAACCGTAGATTAATGTAATGTGGACGCAAAAAGTTACCGCTAAAAATGTGCGAAACTCATCCGACCGTACATTAACGTAGCATAGGTTCACGGAAATAAAATCTCGCGATAAAGTGTGCGAAATTGAAAAACGCGGATATAGTCTAGTATAAGGAACAACGCGTAAGTGCGGCGCGAGATAGCGAGCGTACTAAAACTAATCTAAGGGAGCGATTTGAATGAGTAACTTACAAGGAACATCGGTCTTGCTTGAAATGGAAATGGAGGCTTTCGGCTTCAAAACAGAAGTGGCCCGATTTGCGGTAACTTTATGCACAATTGTGAAAAAATATAACAGGGCATTCAAAAGGTACTTTAGCGCATTCGACCTACTTCGAGAGGGATCGATAAGTTTTGACGGCCTCGCTAAGCTACTGAGTTATGAACTTTCAGAAATGGAGCAAGCAACAAAGTCTTACAATATGCTGGCTGCTCCTCGTGGGTATAAAACCATTTACAGACGCATCTCCCGAGAAATGAAAGTCTGCTATACATTCGCGTTTCTTGCTCAAAGAGATTATGGAGAAGGATGTACGGTGTCGGCGGTAGATAGTTTAATAACAGCAGCTAGGGCATGTCAGTCCGCTAACGATAGATTAATCGAAGTTTTTCATTCTTGGTTAGATAGGGTGAGTATGGAAGTATAGAACTAAGTTTAAGGAAGGAGGCACCATACGATTGAAAACGTACTTCTTCTGTTATGACGTTGTCTTAAGCCGAAAACTCCGCGATAAAGGTATCCGATACATAACAGTCGCGGTCCATCCGAAGACTCACCGGATGTTCTGGCTCTATGAGCAAACGCTAGAACTATCGGAGGCTCTGTATCAACTCAAATAGCGGAGGGGTGCGGGTTAAACAATGCAGAAACTGATAGACAAATTGTTCGAGTTTTATTTGATCCAAAATACGCATTATCTTATTCAAATGAAAGACGGAAGCTTCATAACGCGGAACGATCGCAGTAAGCCCTTGCGTAAGTTTCATGTTCAGAACCATCTCGACGGTAAGCTACCAATCGGCACGTTTTCCGGCGCGTACCTCACGAAATTTATCTGCTTTGACGTAGATTACCCGGATGATCCGGACACGGCGAAGTGGGTCGCGTATAAACTGGCGCACACTCTCGACGAACTCGGCCTTCATAATTATGCGATATCATTTAGCGGCACGAAGGGTTATCACGTCGAGCTATTCTACGATAAGGCGATCAGCGTCGATGCATCCCGCCAGTTCTTCGATTTTATCGTTCAACGCGCGGAAATAATCAGCGTCGGTTCCGGCAAGACTGAATTCGTTCCGTACGCGACAAGGGGCGTCAAGTTACCACTCGGCATCCAGCAGAAAACGGGCAACTTTTGCGGCTTCTGTAGCGTTGAAGACGGTCTGCGCGTCATGGATCGCGCCGAATCGATCGCGTATTTTCTCAGCGTAAAGAAGACGGACCATGCCGCAGTACTCGCGCTAATTTCAGAAGAACGCGCGTACGATAGCCGAGCCGCTGCCGATATGGAGAACGCGATAAGCCGGTATAAACCGTTCAAGGCTTACGATCAATCCGAAAGTTACATGTTATCGCACGCGGCCGCACGCTATAACGAAGGTTTGACGGCGCCGGGCCAACGCCATAAATCCTTTCTACTCCTCGCGCGGTTAATGAATCACAACGGGGTCGAGCGGTCGGAAGCACTGGCGGCTATTGCGGAATGGTTCACGTGGCAGGATAAGCGGCTTTATAACACGGATTGGCCCGGTTGCATTAAAGACCTGCGGGAATGCGTCGATTACATTTACGACCATAATAAAACACTTATCGCCGAGCCTTGCGATCTAACGGTTACTTTTCCTGAGATCGACGCCATAATCCGGCAGTGTCCGCAAAAGAACCAAAAGGCGATTGTGTACGCGATGCTCGTTCATTCGAAACGGTGGGGGAACGGAGTGTTCTACATGTCTTATGTTCAGATCGAAGAGGCGACGGGGGTTGACGATAATACGGTCGGACGGCAGATAAATAACCTCGAAAAGCTAGGCGTTATCGAAATAGTACGGCGGAATCAGAAGCAAAAGGGGACGTTCAAGAAAAAACCGAATTTTTACCGGATGACATTAGATGTCAGGGAGAGTTTAGATGAGCGGAGTTACGAGGCGACCGATGCCGCCGGTCTTGGGGACTGTTTGCGGTATTTTTATACCGATAGAGAGATACGGGCACTATTACCACGGAGACAGAGTGAGGCGGTATTGACGGTATCCTAGTACGTCTTAATAGATGAAATAAACCTATTTATACCCCAAAACGTACATAATAATCCCAATGTATCATTTGTTAAAAATGTACCGCATCGACGCTCATAAGTCAAATAATTAGACAAACGGGGGACTTAAAAATGGCCATTTCGGATATTGAGCCTGGCACCGGTGCAGTCGAGTACGCCCGCAGCCTTACAGCAGGCATGACCCGTGAACAAGCAGCGATTGCATTGTCGAGGGCATATCGTATAAATGACGCGCGAATCAAGAGGTGCGATTACTGCGGGTACCTCTTTCGTGACGAGAGTAAGCGGAACCTTCGGCAAACATGCTGCGGAGAATGCAAAACGGCGCTGAAAACGCTGCAACGACGGCAGCAACGGGCGGACAAGGCGTTACTCACTGGTGAGCCGCCGAAGGTAAAGCGTAAGACGAAGCGCGATGTTTATTATGTATGGTGGCTCGAATATCCTTTCTGGCTTAGTGAGTACGAAATGTTAAAGCAAACGTGGAAATATGAAGTGTCCCACGACACCGAGCTGATGGACGCGATTCAGGAAAAGAACATGACATACGGGGCGGGCAACCGTAAACGAGGCAATTTAAGTGGCGACAACAGAGTATAGGTGAAGGGGAGTTATTCCCTGATAATTTTTATAATCAAATTGTACGAAAAAAGCACTACCACAATACACGAAGGAGGAATCGATATGAAGTTAACACCGGGAGTCATCGTCATTTGCCGCAAAGCGATCGGATGGACACAAAACAGACTGGCACGCGCGTCCGGAATTACGTGTTCGCTGCTTGGCTCAATTGAACGCGAGGAGCGCGCTTTATTGCCACATACGGAGACTAGGATTAGAAAAGCCCTTCCGCTTACCGACGATGAGATAACAGAGCTTGTTCGCGTAAACCGATTAGCAAGTAACAGATAACGCAGACGTCGCGAGACTGAGGCGTTTTTATTTTGCCATAAACGGAGGTACGCGTAATGGGAACGCAAAAAACAGAAGATCGATTCGTAAAGGTACGCCACTCGATCGAAGACGGACGCCACATGGTCCGAATCTATCCGCCGAATAGTGACCTTGAATTCCGCATTGGGCGGCGCCCTGTAAGCGAAGAGGCGACGTCACTTGACGCAATAGTAAACGGATATATGGACGCTGATGAATGGGTCGAAAAGCTCGGCGGAAATGGGATCGTAGTTTACTCAACAGATACGAAAGCGCTCGAAGCGTTTGGTCGTGAGATGGATAAAGTGAACGGCGACTCCAACCCATGAGCGCGAGAGACGATGAGGCGCGTTGTGGTCAAACGAAGAAAATGAGCGGAGGTCGGGCGAATGCCTAGACGCAAGCCGGAAATAGTCCGCGCGATGATATGCAGTGGCGGTCGTTTTTACAGCGGAAGCAAAGTAAAGGTCGCCCGCGTGCAGCTTTCGGACGGTCGGATCGAGTTTTATCGGATAGGTGACGTTGCCGATGCGTATGCGATGGCGATTTTGCTTCCGGTCATGGTTGGGGAAGCGAAAATAAAACCAGTAAAAATGGAGGATATACGATGAGAGAACGTATAAACACATGGAAAGGCGGCGAAGGGACCGCGGACGAACTCGACTGGATCGTACCGTTCGAAGGCTACGTTAGGAAACGCGATGAAGCCCCACGATCGCAACCGCTCCACGAAAAGAGATTGACCGGTAAGGTTACGCGGCGGGTCGGCGGCTACGGTTTCATTCGTTCCGACAGCGGCCGGGACTATTTCGTCCACGTATCGGATAGTACGGCGGGCCGGGCTTGGCGACAGTTTAACGTTTGGTGAACGCCTGTCATTCAAAGCGCAGGCAAAAGATGACGGAAAAGAATACGCGGTCGACTTGTGGGAGACTCGCTAATAAAAACCATAGGGGGAAAAATAAATGTCAGTTCAAGAAATTAGAGATTTAATTGGAAGAGCGCAAGAAGTAGCACATAAATCCGCGGGTGTTTATTTACGATTTCAACAGGATTATGTCACGAGAAAGGGGCAGATTTTCCGCAAATACAAGCCGGACGAGGCCGCTAAAGTTTCAGAATATTTCGCTGGCGTTAAGAAACGCGAGCTAATGCTATCGCTGCGGGAACAGAAACGTGAATATACCGAAGCGCTAACAAAAGCTAAGCAGATGACCGAGCGTTTGATCTATGCCAAGGTACCGAAGGTTGATGCGGAAAAACAAGGTAGATTTGATAAGCGCCTAGTCGAGTTACGTACGGAATTGCTCCTCGCCAATCCTAAGACCGCCCGTGACAAGCTGGCCACGTTCATTCAATCGATCGACGAGCCGGCATTAGCCGTAAAGGTTCGTGATATCTTCCCGGAACTGATTACGCCGATTCTTCAAGCGGCAGGATCGGAGGCGGCTACTTACCGGAACCAACTTCTCGGCTTGTTCGAGACGGTGAAAACGTCGACATTACCGGAAGAAGCGCAGGAGGCCGTCGTGTTACTAGAAACAAGTGACTTCCTTCTAAATTCTCGCGTTATTGGGTTGCAAACGGAATTGTCAATTAGGGAACATTTCGGACCGCGTGTTTCATCATACGTGAATAGTCCTGACGATTATTTCGCGTTGAATCCGGACGATGACGCACCGGTTAAGCCCGAGGAAACCGCGTTTATCTTTGAGGATCCTATGGCGCGAGTTCCTGCGCATAGACCGCAGACAACGCAAACGTCATACTCAGCAAGAAATAGTGGGAGATCAAGCGGTATGAACATTATTCCGCCAAGTCCATTCGATTGATTTTAATACTCTAAAGGGGGATTTAACATGGCAATTCCAAAAATCGATAGAAAAACGGTATCAGGCACCGGTAACGGCACGGCGGACGCGACGGGGTATCCATACGCGAGGGTGTTCGTCGATAAAGGAGCGATTACGGTAAACTCAAGTAATGGTTCATCGTGGGTATGCGACGGAGAGCGTATTTCCGGCGGCGTCATTCTCAACGTTAGAGACGCTATGAGCGGATCACCTTTCGCGGCTAGCTGGCGAATCGAAATGCAAAAAACGATTCCGAACGTTAATCAATCCGTCCTAATAATGAACATGAGCGAATCTGGCCTTACTATTTCTGGCGACGATAACGTATATTTTCGAGGTCAGGACGTTGACCCTGCGACGGTTGATATCACGGGCATGCCGATCAATCTCGAAGCTCTCGGTAAACTGTTTAACCGGGCACTTGTGGAAAGACCGGTCGATGACCCGAATGGCGTAAAGATAGCCGCGAAGTACTGCAAACTTAAAGACGCGATCCTCAATGCGGACGCGTTTAAACCGAAATCATAGAGCATAACGAAGGCTGGCGCTTAATCGCGCTGGCCTTTTTTAATTTACACGAAAGGTGAGGTAAAGGATGACGCAATTAAACGCTGAAACGTGCGCAAAACTCGACCGGATGGCGGAAATCACCCGAGTTCTTGCGCAAATAATCGATAGTCGAAGACCCGGCGAGTACCGTTTTGAGACGGATTATCCGGCGGAGCATCGCAAGTTCTTGCGTATTGCTACGCAGTTTCGATCGATTGGAAATCCGGAATTGAATACGTATGGCTTCCGCGCTCAAGTAGTTTTACGAGAGCTAGCGGAAACAGACCGAACATATCGCACGGCGTGGATTGAATCGCGAGCAGCACGTAAGCAAATGGCGCTGCTCGTTAAAGCGGTCGGAAAATTCCGCGAAGCCGCCGAAAGGTTAAGTGCGGCCGAGGAGAGAGGAGAGTTAACGTATGAGCTTCGACCTGGTTGCGAAACTAAAGTTAACGGATAATTTTACCGGACCATTGCGAAAGGCGACGCGGAGTATGAGCGAGTTAAATAGTAGCGTTAGTACGACGGATTCGCTCATTTCGCGTGCGGCTCACGGAGCATCCGGATTAGCTAACGCGCTCAGATCAGCGGGCAGTAGCGCGGGGACGTCGTTTGGCAAGGTGGCGGCCGGGGCGGGCGCAGCGATCACCGCTTTTAAGGCGTTAGATATGGCGAAGTCCGGGCTGGACAAATCTATGACGCTGTCATCCGATGCGGCTACGGCATCTATCGCATTCGAAACGATGTTAAAGGACGCGGGAAAGGCCCGGCAGTTTATCGCGGATATGACGGACTTCGCTGGAGCGACTCCGTTCGGACTCGATAATGTGCGTGATTCTTCGAAAAAGCTGCTCGCGTTCGGATTCGACGTTAAAAAGGTACTGCCTATGCTTAACGCAATCGGTGACGCATCGGCCGGCCTTGGACTCGGCGGCGACGGAGTTGACCGGATTTCTCGCGCGCTCGGTCAGATGAAGGCGAAAGCGAAAGTTTCATCGGATGAAATGTTACAGTTAACGGAAGCCGGGGTCAACGGTTGGGATATCCTAGCTAAACGGATGAACGTTTCGACGGCGGAAGTAATGAAATTATCGGAAAAAGGCCTGATCCCGGCCGATAAAGCTATTTCAGCGTTAATTGACGGCATGAACGAGCAGTTCGGCGGCATGATGAGCAAGATGGCAGGGACAACGAAAGGTTTGCGCGATCAACTTTCGGACACATTCGATAATAAGCTACTCGTCAAATTCGGTGACGGTATCGGGGCGGCAATCCAACCGCGTTTGAAGAAGATCGTCGAATGGGTCGATAAAAACGACGCTACTATAGCACGGTGGGGAGCGAATATTGAGCGCGTGGCCGAGAGCGCAACCGACGCAATCGCACAGAAATTCGAGGATGCAGCGCGCTTCGTTAAATCGCGTTACATCGATAACCCGGAGTTCCAGAAGCTTACTACGTTCGGGAGCCAGGTTGATTTCGTTTTCAAAGACGTTGAGTCCGCGTTTGATAAATACATGGCGGAGTCAGGCAGTGCGAAACTAACGGAGATATCAGCTAAGATCACTTCTACACTCGCGGCCAGTCTCGGTTCAGCCTCCGGTCCGATTACGGATGCCGCATTAAAAATCGGCGGATCGATTGGTGCGGGAATGTTAAGCGGCCTAAAAGATTCTGTAAAAAATCATCCGATTCTATCCGGAATGGCCGCTGGAGCCGCTACGCCGGGACCGTGGCAGATTAAGGCAGCAAGTGGAGCATCCGTACTCTTTTCCGGCAATATGATGAAATCATGGGAAGGCTACAAGAAGCTGTTCACGACCGGCGAAATCATGGATTCCGAGACAGTATTTGGCGAAAAGAAATATCTTTGGGGTAAGCCGGATAAACCTGACGGATCGTATGCGGGCGGATTGGACCGCGTTCCTAATAACGGATTTATCGCACGGCTGCATAAAGACGAACGTGTGCAGACGAAGGCCGAAGCGGATCAAACGCGTGCCGGTCGCGGTGGCAACAACAGCGTCTACATCGCGAAAATCGCCGAACATATCCATATTCGAAACGATTCTGATATCGAGGCAATAGCCGACAAGTTATCGGAACGATTACGCTCTTATAGGACGGTGCTTCTTAATGGCTAGGCCAGAGATTTTTACCGAAGGTTCCGGAATTGGAAGACTAGCATCCGTGATCAAGTATCTTGGTTATAACGACTTCGACGCGCTTGAATTCGCAACTGTAACGGCAGCTCCGCCTAATCTACGTATCAAAATCGACAATATGAAAATCGAATGTGATGCGGATGATCTTGTTGTTTCCGAGTGTCTTACGGATCATATTGGCGTCATTAAGCGCGCGGACGGAACAGATGAGACAATTACGTATATGGACAGTTTGAAAGTCGGGGATCGCGTAATCGTTTCAAGTATGAACGATGGGCAAGCATACGCGATTCTTGATAGGTTTAAAGTTTATAGACCGGAAGGAGGCATATAAATGGCGAAAAGTTTCGAACTCGATATTTCCGCGTTCCTTCACGCGCTCGATGACGCAGGCGACACAATTGCCGACGGAGCCAAGCGCGGCATGCATAAAGCTCTTGAGGAATGGCAACGCGATGCTGTTAACCTTGCTCCGCTCTACGTGCGTAAGGGACCGAAAGATAAGCGGCCTTCCGGCGCGCTCCGTGCCAGTATCCATACGAAAGTTGAAGGCGACGGCCTCGATGTTACCGGCGAAATAAGCGCGGCCGTGGTCGAAACCGATAAGCGCGGCCGACGATTCGATTACGCGTACTACTTGCACGAAGTTTACCCGCAGAAACACGGCCGCAGCTTTAAGCATCCGTCAACGTCCGGTACGATTCCGGAATTTATTGAAACGCCAGCGGTCTATAAAAGCGACCAATGGTTGCACGATATCGAGAACGAAATCAAAGACGAGCTAAAGCGGAAGGGGTGGTAAGTTTGTTAAAACCGGAGCAATACGTAGCCATTGAGTGGCTATCGCAAATTAAACACGGAGGAAAAACGCTAGAAGAGATCGCAGAGCTTTGCGGAGTCACGCGGCAATGTCTGTGGTCTTGGCGCAGAGATGACGAATTCCAACACGAATTGAAACGCGAGATCGTACGTAATACAATGAGTCGCTTACCGGAAGTATTAGAAGCAATGGCGGATTCGGCGATTACGTTAAAGTCCGCGGCGGCCGCTAAGCTGATACTACAGGCTAACGAGATCATTACGGATAAAGTGCTGATCGAGCAAAAACAGCAGAGAGAATCCGAAGTAGATACGGAGGCACTACGCGCCAAGCTCGAACAGTTTAAAGCGCGTATAGCGAAAGAAACGCCCGCGATGTAAACTCGGTAACATAACGCACAATGCCCGCTATAGCTACGTATATCTCGTATAATCGCGAGAATACGCCTGCTATGGCGGGCTTTTTTCGTTAACAGACGTTTACATTTGCATATGTGAATCGTTGTGACTATTCCGAAAAACGGGGGTACGACCCCTTTTTACGTGACCCCTCCGAAAATTTCGGGGGTCGGAAGTGGCTCGATTGGCGTTAATCTATATGTATCAACGGTTCGCGCTGCCGATTACTTCCGTTCTTAAAGCGAACATCAACCCGTAATCCGGCGTGCATAAACGCTGCATACCGCTCGCTTGGCGTTATATAAGGAATCGCGTAACGACGGGGTTTTCACGTGAGTGCATACGCGTGTATAAACGTTGATTCGCGTGGGGACGGCGGGAATGGCGTAGTGGCGGGGTGCGAGCGGTTTTTAGCGGGATTATTAATCACATATCCGCAATCCTGCGCAATGTATATTCTATGAATCTTTAACGCGGTAAAGCGTAGCCCCCCAAGTGGGCCCTTTTTTGACCCGTTTTTAGGTGCGGAGAAAATCAGCGTATCAAAAATATTGTCGGGGGTTATTGCGTAAATCCGTCCGTTTGGGTACAATAGAATTAACGTAAATAACCGTCAGGGCTAGTCGCAGTCCGCAGTATATTGATACAATCCGCAATCCCGTTCGTAAGTTACAAACGCTGGCCTACCGCGGTTTTAGCCTATCGCTAGCCGAACGACAAATTTTCCATCAATAATCCGAACGCTGTAGCATCCTGCGGTTGCGGTCAGTCGTTCAAGCACAAGGAAGAAGAAGGCTTGGCTCAACCTTGCGAAGATTAATTTATATTTGTAAAGCAGATTCCCTCTGGTGTATAACCTTACATCGCTGGGAATCTTTTTTTTTGTAAACGGAAGGAAAACATACTCTTTTATTTTTTCAGAGAATAAGATAGAACTAGGAAGTGGAAGGGAGGGTGAGTACATGACGAGACAGGAATTCATACAATTACTTGCGCCAATTGCAGTTAAGCTGCGTCTGGAAGGTTCTCCGATTTATCCGTCTGTGCGTATTGCTCAAGCCATGCTCGAGACAGGGGCGAAAGTGAACGCGTGGAACAATTTGGTGGGCTATAAAGTGGGAAGCGGGCAGCTTACTCCCTACTGGCATGGAGAGCATGTATCGACGACAACCTGGGAAGTTATCAATGGAACTCGTTATGACGATGTGGCTGGTGATTTCCGTGCTTATCGAACGATAGAAGATGGCTTTCGCGATCAAGATTTGTTATTTCAATTTTCTCGTTATGCGAGAGTGAGACAAGCGGCTAGTGCGGAAGAACAAACGAATGCGCTGCAGAGTAGTGGGTACGCAACGGATCCTGATTATTCTATAAAGCTAAATCAATTGATTCAGACATCCCGATTAAAACAATATGACGAGGAGGTTATGCATATGCTGGAGGAGATGCAGAAACAAATAGAGATTTTGCAAAAACAAGTCGCTGCCTTAGAGGGTCAGTCGTCACTTGATGTTATCCCGACATGGGCGCAAGCTGCTGTTGACGCGGCTGTCGCCGCTGGACTAATTGATACGCCACTTGGAGGGAGTTATGATTTCTACAGGCTGCTCACGGTGCTTCATCGCAAAGGAGTTGTCTAAGTGAAGTTCCAGAAAAAAAGGCCACAGGTGTTGGGGAACTCCCTTAATACACCATGCGGCCTTTTATTTTGACATTTTCACCGTACTTGGCTTTCATGAGCTTGCTTTGTTCCAGCATATAAGCATAAATTTCTTTCAAGCGATTTTTACGAGGCTTAATAGTTTCTTTAATTTCTCCATTGACTACGATGTCATAGACGATCATGTTACACACTCCTTTATTATTCGGCTATAGATATATTGTATGCTGAGAATATTAAATGACGATTAAATTTATTTATCAATTTTGTGAACAAGCTGAAGGTATTGTTAACAGAATGTTAAAGTTTTTGAAAATACGATCATTTTTTTTTATCAGTAAACGTTTAATTTACCATGTGTATAACTTTATACACATTATCCCCTATATAAATAGACGGATTGTTCCACATATTAACATTTTACCCACAAGATATGCACAATGTTCTGTGGATAACGGAACGCTTGTTCTAAATTTTGCCGCATGATAATATAATTACAAATTCTAGGATAAAGGTGATTTCAGGTGAGACTTATTAGTGATGAAACATTGATTGACTCTTATTACAAAGCGCTAGATTTGAGATTAGAGTCAGATTTTGTCGACCTGTTGCTCGCAGAGATAAAGAGACGTAATTTGAAATTAAATGTGTATGTGAAAGATGAAGTCCCTCTTAACTAAACGGACTAGGTTCCTCTAGTTCATCTTATCGTTGATCGATTTGAACGGTGAAGTTGTGCGAGCAAGCGGTGCAGGTAAAGAGATGGAGGCATGGCTTCTGCTCATGCTGAATTTCTCCCATCGAGATTTGATCTATATCACGGTAAGGGGAATAAGGACCGAGGTAATCATCGAATCTGCCGCAATCCGTAGCTTGATGAGCACAAACCGGACATGCTGCCTGGACAACAAACATGCCATTGCAAACTGAACATATATATGACAAAGGGGTATTCCTCCTAATCCGTAGATTAGGAATAGAATACCCCGTTTTATTTCATACGATCATTAAAATTTCAAGTTGCTGCTGTGGCCAGGCGATAATTTCGCAGATGGGTCAATATATACTTTCGCGTTGTTAATGGCAGTCGGCGCTTCACCGAAACCAACGGCGATCAACTTCAATTTGCCCGGATATGTTGTAATGTCTCCGGCAGCGAAAATACCTGGAACGTTCGTTTCCATTCTGGAATCAACGACAATGGAGCCATTCTCAATAGTTAATCCCCATTCGGAAATCGGTCCGAGCGAAGATACGAAACCGAAGTTTACAATGACAGCATCCACATCACGAAGCGTCTCTTCACCGGATTTGATATCTTTCAAAGTGACTTGTTCGATGCGATCGCTACCATGCAGTTTCGTAATCTCTGTCGGCATCACAATGTTTACTTTGGAATTCATCAAGTTCTCAACGCTATGCTCGTGCGCGCGGAACTTGTCACGACGGTGAATCAGTGTCACTTTTTCAGCGATCGGTTCGAGCATGAGCGCCCAATCGACTGCGGAATCGCCTCCGCCGCTGATTAACACTTTTTGACCTGCGAAAGCATTCAAGTCGCTTACAAAATAATGAAGGTTCCTTTTTTCAAATTGAGCAGCTTCCGGTAATTCCAGACGACGTGGTTCGAATGCCCCTACACCTCCAGTAATGATAACCGCATGGCTGTAATGCACGGCTTTATCTGTAGTGACTTCGAAGAGACGCTCCTCTTTTTTATTCACTTGGTGAACTTTCTCTTCGAGACGAACGTCGATAGGGAAGTGTTTCATTTGAGCGAGCAAATTATTAACTAAGTCTTGGGCTGTTACTTTCGGGAAGCCCGCCACGTCATAAATATACTTCTCAGGATATAAGGCCGCTAATTGTCCACCCAGTTGCGGCATGCTTTCAATGACCTTAACGGAAGCTTGGCGCATTCCGGCATAGAAGGATGCAAACATCCCAGCAGGACCACCGCCAATTACAATAATATCAACAACTTCTTGATTGGTTTCTCTCTCGCTCATCCCAGCCTCTCCTCCAGTTCAATTCCTTTGATGATTTTCCACAGGTACACACATATATAATTATTTACTTATTATAATCTGTTCTTCTATTGAAGGAGACAAAAAGCATGATTTCTTTATTTAAATCGCTTATGAATAGGATACGTTCATCTTACTTTGTGAGGACAGGCAAAATTCGCCTTAATGCCCCATTTTAAGCCAAAATAGCACTTGATATTTACTTATGAACATTATATTATATCATGAGTATCGGTTTATGCATGTTGTGTGATAAATCTCATGCTGTTTCATTATAAATCGCTGCGTGTAAGTGCAAAATAGAATCAGTATGCTACTTTGAAGCTGTTTGTGTAATATTTCACAATATAGAGAGCCATAGAACAATAAAATCGGATATGGAAGTGAGAGAAATATGAGTAGAATACCAAGAATCGTCATCTTAGGTGCCGGTTATGGCGGGATCCTTTCGGCAATCCGTCTACAGAAAGAACTCAACTACAACGAAGCTGACGTAACTCTCGTTAATAAACATGATTATCACTACATTACAACACATCTTCATATGCCTGCGGCAGGAACGGATAATCCTGAAAATGCACGCGTGAACATTTTAAAACTTATTGATGAATTCAAAGTAGATTTCGTGAAATCAACCGTTACGCAAATTCGTCCGCACGAGAAGAAAGTCATCTTGGAAGACGGTACGCTATCCTATGATTATCTGGTAATCGGCTTGGGCGGAGAATCGGAAACGTTCGGAATCCCGGGTTTGAAAGAAAATGCGCTCAACATTCGCAGTATCAACAGCGTTCGTTTCATCCGTGAGCATATTGAATATCAATTCGCTAAATATAAACGTGAGCCAGACCGCAAGGACTATCTGACTTTCGTTATTGGCGGTGCAGGGTTTACCGGAATCGAGTTTATCGGTGAATTGGCTGACCGTGTTCCTGAGCTTTGCAAAGAATTCGACGTGGATCCTTCCCTTGTGAAAATATATAATATTGAAGCGGCACCTACGGCACTGCCTGGATTCGATCCTGAGCTTGTCGAGTATGCTATGAAAGTTCTTACGGATAAAGGTGTAACTTTCAAAATCGGTACAGCGATTAAAGAGTGCACACCTGAGGGTGTTCTTATCGCAGGCGATGAATTCATCAAAGCTGCAACGGTGGTTTGGACAGGCGGTATCCGCGGAAACCACATGCTTGACGATGCGGGCTTCGAAACGATGCGCGGCAGAATCAAAGTCGATGAATTTTTGCGTGCTCCGCAGTTCGATAATGTCTATGTAGTAGGCGATTGCTCTATTGTGATGAACGACGAAGGCAGACCGTTTCCTCCTACAGCGCAAATCGCGATGCAGCAAGGGGAAGCTGTCGCTCACAACCTGATCGCTTCCATTCGCGGTTCGCAAATGAAAGGTTTCAAGTTCTCCAACAAAGGGACGGTTGCTTCTTTAGGTAAAGGACAAGCGATCGGTATCGTTGGTTCCCGCAAGCTTAAAGGGAATGTAGCGGCTATGATGAAAAAAGTGGTCGATATGAGATACTTGTATATCATTGGCGGCATTCCGCTCGTGATTCGCAAAGGGCGTTTCTAGTCATTATTGTTAATCGGGGGGATCGCCATGCGGCATTGCAGTGTCCAAGTAAGAGGACTTCTTACCCGGGATGAACTGGACCGCTACAATGCGCTGATCGACGTAGGTCATTACCTAGAGACCGAGAAACGTTACGATTATGTAGCAGTCGTACAAAAGGAAATCGATATTCTCATCTTGCCGGCGATCGAACGGTTGAAAGATAAAAGCCGTCAGCGCGATCGTGATACCGAAGAATATCTGGCTCGTAAGAAACAGATGGAAGCTGAACTTGAAGCTGCACTTCGCGACGACGAGGATGAGGAGTAAGTCGGTGCAAATAGCAAAAGGAAGCGGGCTCTTGATAGCCGGCTTCCTTTTTTCGTGAGGACGATTAAATTTGAATCAATTTGGCAAATTTGTCTGGTGTCAGCAGGTTGCCGACGTAGAAGTCGCCGAACTCGCCAAAGCGCGCGCTTACTTCATCGAAGCGCATTTCATAAACGAGTTTTTTGAATTGAAGCGCATCTTCAGCGAACAAAGTAACGCCCCATTCCCAGTCATCCAAACCAACGGAGCCTGTGATGATTTGTTTGACTTTTCCGGCATAGGTACGGCCGATCATCCCGTGGCTTCTCATCATTGTTTTGCGATCATCCGCAGGGAGCATATACCAGTTGTCGTTGCCATCACGGCGTTTGTTCATCGGATAGAAGCAGATGTGCTTCGCTTTCGGCAAGGTAGGCTTCAAGCGGGCTTGGAGCTCAGGATCATCGGCTGGATCAACCCCTGGCTTGGCCAAATAGCTGCTTAGTTCTACGATCGAAACATAGGAATAAACCGGAATTGTAAAGGCGGCAAAGCTCGATTTATTAAAGGCATTTTCCAAATCGTTCAGCTCTTCCAGCGTTTCGCGCAATTGCATGAATACAAAGTCGGCTTTTTGGCCTACAATGCTATAAACGGCTGTGCTGCCAAGCTTATCATTTTCGACTTGCTGCCATTCAGTCAGGAATGTATTCAGCTCGTCAGCTGCGTGTTTGCGTTCCTGTGGGGTTGCTGCGTTCCATGCGTTCCAATCGATTAGACGGAAGTCATGAAGCGCATACCAGCCCTCCAGTGTTTGTACGGCTTCGCTCATGTAAAGTCCTCCTTGGAGCTTCCATCTGGAAGCTTACGTCGTAAGCACATAGGCTTGAGATTTTTCCTACATTGTATCCAATTCATAGAAAAAGGGCAAATGGACAAAGCGTGACGTGAAAAAATGTTCAATTTGTGTACACTTTACCTGTGCGAATGGGTCGATTACAATTGAGAAGGAAGTTGCATAATTAAAGGGGGAGAATGTTTTGTTTCAAATGATCATTGCCACAGTCTTGATGCTGGTTTTATTTTTTGGGCTGGGCTTTATTCTGAATATGTTAATGAAAACAACGTGGTTTCCGCTCTACGCGTATATCGTTTTGATTATTGGTGTCATCATTTATGGATCCATGGGGACGGCATCGTTTTTGTCCACTGATACAAGTTTCACCTTCGTAGACTTTGTTCCCGCTGTTGGTGGACTAATTGGCGCCATTTTGAGCGGATCAGCCATTAAAACGTTGCGAATTAAAGGCTTCAAAATGTTCTGAATTTACAGATTTTTCAGTGATACGCTTACCCTAGGGTTGGCGTTTTTTTGCATTTGCATCTAAATATTGGGTTGGTGTTGTTCAGGAAAAATTATCTTTTGTCTGTTCCGTTCCAAGCATGTCGATTTTTGTGGTAGACTGATAGAGAGAAGCTGTACAAGCTAGGCTTGACTCGGATTAAGGCAGGATGGTGCTGTAACAGGATGCGAATGACGAATATGCTGCATTTTACAGAAAATCACCGCTTTTGCGTGAGCAGGGATTTCTCTTTGAGCAGCCTGGATTATAAAATGCTTGCGATGATGTATCAACCTATGATCGGAGGCTATGCCATTAGCCTCTATCAACTGCTCTATCAGCAGATTAGCGCTGAGAGAGTAGGTTATTCGCCGCTGGAGCAGCAGCGGAAGTTATTTCTGCTGCTGGAGCTGGAGCAGGGAGAGCGGGGGCGCAAGTACTTGATTGAGCAGTCCTCCAAGCTGGAGGCGATCGGGCTGCTTCAGACAACCCGCAAGTTTCTGACGGCTGAGGAAGATTACATTTTCGAGTACACCTTGTTCGCGCCGCTCGGACCGAACGAATTTTTCCGCAATCAGCATTTGACGCTGTTGCTGCGGGATAAGGTCGGAAAGTTCATGCTGCTCTCCCTTCGGGAGGAACTGCTGGCGCCAGAGCCGGAGGAATGCAGAGACGCTAGCGAAGAGGATTTGTCAGTGCCCTTCTATGACTTGTTCCGTCTCAATACGCAGGTGATTGACTATGAGTTGGAACAAGCGCTCTATGAAGCTTCTGCGGCAAAGCAGGGGGATGGACGCCTCGATGTGACAACCAAAGGATTCCAGTATGCCGATATTATTATGAGATTTCCTCGGGGGGCAAGCAATCGGGTCTTCGTCGAGGCGTTGAAACATAAGCCTGATCAGATGGCAGCGATTAATATTGTGGCGAAGAAATACAACTTGTCCCTGCAGGAGACATGCCGCCTGCTGGATGAGGATGGCGTGTTTGCCGAGGATGGCGAGTTGCAGATGGATTTGCTTCAATATAATGCGAATCTGTTCTATCGCCAGACGAAGAAGCGCGGCGAAGAGCGCGAGCGGACGTTGGCGCGGTCGGAAGAAAGAGGACAAGGCGAGGAACGCGAAGGTACGGAAGAGAACGCGTCAGAAAAGTCAGTGGAAATGCAGTTTTATTTGGAAGTTCCACAACAGTTGCGTGGCGAGTGTACGGATCACCAGTACAATTACATTATGCGTAATGAGCCTTACACGGCGGTGTTGAAGATGTTTTTCACACAGGGCTCGATCCCGGATGGGGTACTTAATATTTTTGAAAAAATTGATTTGAATTATAAATTGCGTGAGGAAGTTATCAATGTGCTCATTCATTTTCTGCATATTGACCGGCGTTCCTGGGCCAAATCTTCGATTGAAGCCGTTGCTTCCGATATGCTGGGTAAACAAATATCAACGTATGAGCAGGCTGTCGATTATGTGCGGGAGAAGATCAGCTACAAGATGAAGGCAGCGTCCAAAGTGGAGGCGGCCAAAGCTGGCGGCGGCGCAGTAACGCGCGGGCGGCAAGGCAAGACACAAAAGCCGCATATCCCGATTGTTGTTCCGGATGCAGGTGCAACGGCTTCTTCCAGGCTTACGGATGAGGAATTGGAAGCGGCGTTGAGGAAAGCGCAGAAGTTGGATGAGCGATTCAACCGCAAGAGTTAACCCGAGGATGATCTGTGAAGCTGGACAAGAGGGCTGCTTCAAGCTTGATTAATTGTCGGTGCATGTGCAAGGTTAGAAGCGCTGTGGAGGAACGTGGGTGCGCTATTTTCGCCAAAAACAGCTTTTTCAGTGGCTGGCGGAACTAGAGTTCGCTATTTTGTTGTTGTTGGCATCCGGGCGCTCTATTTTCCGCGAATAACGCACTCGTGTTCCGCTGCATCGATAAATAGAGCATGTTTATCTCAATTAGCGGATTGTAGTTCCTCATCAGAAGATGAGAGTAGAGAGCTTTAGCAAAACGCTTAGGAGGTGCTGACGATGGAATCCCTGTCACATTTGCTTAAATCAATGCCCGACTCGGAATGGAGAAGGAACGCGGAAGCGAAGATTCGTGTCGTTATGCAGGATCCGCTGATTGCCAAGTTCCGTCAGAAATACCCGTTCGTGGATGATTATACGGTGAAGATTAATATGAACAAGCTGTACCAGCACGTGACTGAGTATAAGAACTGTTCGAATTGTCCCGGGTTGGAGCTCTGTCCCAATGACATGCCGGGTCATTATACGATGCTCATGGCGGAATCGGTGAACGGAACATCTTTCATTCATGAAGAGAAAGTAGCCTGCAAGAAGTTCATCGGCAAGCAGATGCAGGATGCCATTTCCAGCCGGATTCGCACGTTTCACGTCGATCCCGGTTTAATCAATCGTAACTATTCGTTTGGCGATATTATTAGAACAGACTTAGATCGTGCGAAAGCTGTTACTCAAATCAATGATTACGTGGAAATGACGATTGAGGAAGGGCTGCAAGCCAGAGGGCTCTACCTGTCTGGATCGTTCGGCACAGGAAAAACGTTCTTGATGGGTTACATGCTTCATCAGCTCGCCAAAGTGGGGATGACAGGCGCGATCGTTTATATGCCTGATTTTGCAGAAGATTTGAAGGGCATGTTCGCAGAGCCCTACAAGCTCAAGGAAACAATCGACCTGTTGAAGGAAACCGATCTCTTGGTCTTCGACGATATCGGAGCGGAGAATTTGAATCCCTGGCTGCGCGATCATGTAATTGGCGCTATTTTGAATCACCGGATGAATAGGAAACCGACATTTTTTACGTCTAATTATGATCTGTCGGGCCTGGAGAAGCACTTTAGCTTCACGAATAAAGACGGGGATGAGGAGTACAAAGGCCAAAGAATCATGGACCGTATTCGGCCTTTTGTCGATGTAGTGCCGGTGAATGGCACGAATAAGCGCGGAAGATAATAAAAGCAGTACGCACAAGGGAAACTCGTGCGTACTGCTTTTTTGATCCGAATTAATCTTTCTTCAGCTGTTCCAGCTCGACGGTGACATGTTCGATCATTTGCACGAAGGAAGTGAGCTCTTCCGCACTTGCCGCCTGCGTACGAGCGTATTGGGTCGTCTCATGGGCGCCTTTTTTAACAACTTCGAGCTTTTGTGAAATGAGCTTGAGCTTGGATTGAATTTGGTCCAGCGCTTCCCGGGAATGCGAAGCCAGTTTGCGGACTTCGTTCGCAACGACTTCGAACCCGCGGCCATGCTCGCCTGAACGAGCGGCTTCAATCGCGGCATTAAGCCCAAGCAAATGGGTCTGGTCGGAAATTTCCTTCATGACCGAGCCCATTTTGGCAATATCCTTGATCTCGTCATTTAGCTCATCAATCCGTTGGTTGGAGGATTCTTGGGACTCTGCCGTTTGGATGGCGGTATCGGCTACCGTTTGGGAGCTGCCGCCCAGTTCAACCATCATGGAAGCAAGATCCTGCACGGCTCGAGTGATCGTTGACAGTATTGCTTTTTGATCGTCCGCTAGCACTTGGATTTTTTGTTTTTCTTCATATTCATAAGCTTCGAGCACCAGCTGTGAATCCAGATTGAACATTTTGGTTAGGGCGTGAATCACATTGATCCAATCTTCAGGCATGACTTGTTTGAAATGGATAGTGGCTAAATCCGTATATTTCAAGTATGTACCCAGATACCATGCGGTCGTAAGACCGATTTTAGAGTGAATGTTGCCGATCTGTAAGCGCCTATTTATATAATTATCATCAATAAGGCCGGATGCCATGGACATGAAATACCAGCGTTGCGTTTCTTTTAAACGTTCGACTGTGCTGTGCTGCTCAATAATTGCTTTTAATTCTGGCCAAGAGATAATGTCGGCGTATAACTGATCGACCAATGCATCCACAACTTGCCGGAAGGCAGCTTCTTTGCTTTTCAGCAGATGGAGGTCGTCTTCCGTTAAACCGATGTAGGTAAGTAATTTCTTGCGTTCTGGCAGGCTAAGTTTAATCATAAGTGCGTGTTGTCTCCTTCTCGGTGAGGGTCATTGTTGTGTTCATTTTACAAGAAAAAAACCACTTCGCATGTTGTGCAAAGCGGCTCTTTTTTGTAAGCATAATTCTTATTTCATCACTTGAATAACCGTAGCAATGACGGCTACAACGAATAAAACGCCGAAGAAAACGCCGAAGCCCATGCCAACATCCATGAAATCGTTGCGCGGTTCTTCGTAAACGTGTAGCTCAGGGTGTTTAGGATCGCTCATGTGTGTTACCCCCTAACGTCCGACATTCGTATTGTGTAAGCTTAGTATACCCAAATACGCCGAAAGTTGTAAAGCTTGTTAAGTGACAATTATGCAAACAATATCAGTTAGTTGCGGAAATAAGAAAAAAACACTTGACTCTGACATTAGTGTCATGGTTTACAATAAAGACATCCTTACTTGATCAAGAGGGAAAAGGAAAAAGGTGAGCAGCATGCGGATTAGTGAGTTATCCAAGCTTACAGGCGCCAGTATTCGCTCCTTGCGGTATTACGAGAACAAAGGGTTGATTGCTACAGACCGTGAGGATAACGGATATCGTGTGTTTAACCAAATGGCTGTCGAGCGGGTCAAGACCATTCAGTTTTATTTGAGCTTGGGCTTCACGACGGAGCAGATTGAAAGTTTTCTGAACTGTGTGATGAAGAATCAGGAGTCGCAGTGCGATGACTTGCTGCCGCTTTACACGGATAAGCTGAAAGAGATCGAACAGCAAATGGAAATGCTGCAATTGTTGCAGGCGAATCTGAAAGATCGGATCGCTTATATTGAGCAGCAAAGGCTTCACGGACAGCCTGTGAGCCCAATCAGCTAATCGGGGAATGCCAGCTTTTCACTAGCTTGCGGTTCGGTTGAAATGACCACCCAATGTGGTATACTTTACATGTTAACGTTCATCAGTAGCTTATGATCTACTTGATGTTATAAATTCAAATCCATTCTTAGAAGGAGGAACTATCATGGCAATCGTGAATGTTTCCGATAACAGTTTTAAAGCTGAAGTTGAAGGAGAAGGTACAGTACTTGTAGACTTCTGGGCACCATGGTGCGGACCTTGCAAAATGATCGCTCCCGTACTGGAAGAGCTTGATAAAGAAGTAGAATCTTTGAAAATCGCAAAAGTAAACGTGGATGACAATCCAGAGTCTGCTGCGCGTTTTGGCGTTATGAGCATCCCGACGCTGATCGTTTTTAAAGACGGCCAGCCGGTTGATAAAGTGGTTGGTTTCCAATCCAAAGACGCGCTGAAAAATGTAGTAACGCGTCACCAATAATCAAACATGTGTTCTAGAAAATAACGTGAGAAAAAGCTCTTTTTCTGCTATGCTGAGAAAGAGCTTTTTTTTTGTGGGAAAGGGGAAGAAACGCGTGAACGAACATGAGGATTGGGTGGAGCGAGAGCAGAGTTTGGAAGCTATTCGCCATAAGCTGTCTCTGCTGCCCGACAAGCCAGGCTGTTATATTATGAAAAACCGCGAGGGCACTATTATTTACGTGGGCAAGGCCAAAGTATTGAAAAATCGTGTACGCTCCTATTTCACGGGCAGCCATACGGCGAAGACACAGAGACTCGTCAGTGAAATTCGCGACTTTGAATATATTATTACCTCCAGCAATATGGAGGCTTTGATACTGGAATGCAATCTCATTAAGCAGCATCATCCAAGGTACAATGTATTGCTGAAGGATGATAAGACGTTTCCCTACATTAAAATCACGCACGAAGAGCAGCCGCGTCTGGAAGTCACGCGGCGGGTGTTCAAGGATAAGGGGAAATACTTCGGCCCTTATCCGAATGCCTTCGCGGCGCAGCAGACGAAGAAGCTGCTGGACCGGCTTTATCCGCTCCGCAAGTGCAGGACGCTGCCCGACAAAGTATGCCTATACTATCATATCGGGCAGTGTCTGGCGCCTTGCGAATACGATATATCCGCTGAGACGAACGAGCGGATGGTGCAGGAGATCACCCGTTTCCTGAACGGGGGACACGACGAAATTAAAGATGAGCTGACGGCGAAGATGCATGCCGCAGCAGAGGAACTGAACTTCGAGCGCGCGAAAGAGCTGCGCGATCATATTATGAACATCGACGCCGTGATGGAGAAGCAGAAAATTACGACGAAGGATGCGGTGGATCGAGATGTGTTTGGCTATGCGGTCGATAAGGGCTGGATGGCTGTGCATATTCAGTATATGCGGCAAGGTAAGCTCATTGAGCGGCACGTCTCGCTATTTCCTTATTACGGAGATGAGTACAATGATTTCATCACCTACGTGACCCAGGTATACAGCGACAATCCTGCGCTGCCGAAGGAAATCTTCCTGCCTGGTTTCCCGGATTCGGAAACGGTGACAGCGAGCGCTGATGAGGCTCACACAGCGAGTTCGGACAGCTTGGGAAGTGACGGAGTTGCAGTGCTAAACGAGCTGCCAGCATCGGAGGGTGCGGCTCATAACGAAGCAGAAGAGAAGGATGTCCGTGAAGCGCTGGAGTCATGGTTGAAGGTTAAGGTGCATTTCCCGCAGCGTGGCTTGAAAAAGCAGATGGTCGATATGGCCAAGGACAATGCGCGCAATGCGCTGGAGGAGAAGTTCCGTTTGGTAGAACGCGATGAGCGACGGACGATCAAAGCGGTTGAAAATCTCGGCGAGTGGTTGGGAACCGGAACAATCCGCCGCATCGAGGCGTTCGATAACTCGAATATCCAAGGGACGAATCCCGTATCGGCGATGGTTGTCTTCGTGGACGGAAAGCCGGATCGGAAGGAGTACCGCAAATATAAAGTCAAAACGGTACAAGGGCCGGATGATTACGAAACGATGCGCGAGGTTGTCAGGCGCAGGTACGAACGTGTGCTGAAGGATAATCTGACCATGCCAGACCTGATCGTCGTCGACGGCGGCAAAGGGCAAATTTCCGCAGCGATTGATGTGCTTGAGAATGAATTAGGGCTGTTCATTCCGATATGCGGACTGGTGAAGGACGCCAAGCATAAGACCGCGCAGCTGATGATCGGCGATCCGGCAGAAGTTGTTCCTTTGCCGCGAGACTCGCAGGAATTTTATTTGCTGCAGCGCATCCAAGACGAAGTACACCGATTTGCCATTACGTTTCACAGGGAAACGAGGGCCAAATCGATGGTCGCTTCCCAGTTGGATGCTATTCCAGGCATAGGCGAGAAGCGGAGGAAAGCCCTGCTGAAGCATTTCGGCTCGGTTCGCAAAATAAAAGAGGCCGAAGTCGCTGACTTCAAGCCTCTAGGTATTGGTGAAAAGCTGGCAAGCGAGATTCTCAAAGCGCTTCAAGGCGAGGCGGCGGCTCCCCAGGAGTAAGGGGATCCCGCCTTTTTCCATGCAGCCAAGCGAGCACCCATCCGATGAGTGCAGGCAGCAAGATGTAGAAGATGCCAGCAAGCACGTCACTGGTATGCCCAAGCGAGAAGAGCGACATGCCCATGAGAATGCTGTCCATGCAGGCATGTGCAAAAACAGCCGTCATAAAGCCATATTTTAAGAACACATAACCAAGAATAATGCCGATGATGGTAACTTCGACCAATCTCGTATACACGGGATAAATCGGGTACTGCGTATGGCTGGCCGCCCAAATGATGCTTGGCACGAGGATGGCAATGAAGTTAGAACGAAATAATTTCTTGAAAATCATAATGCCAAGCAAACGGTACGTGGCTTCCTCTGAAATAGCGGCGACCCACGCCATCAGCGGGAACAGCCGAGGTTCCAGCATATTCAGCACAGAGTCTGAGGGATCGTTCACCGCCCATACGTCGAAGCTGACCTCACCTGTATAGAAAAGCACTTGTTGGATGCCTAAAATAAAGAGAGCAAGCAAATACCCGCGTCCCATGCCGTGGAAAACTTCCTTGCCAAACCGACGTTCACGCCAGGATGGCCAAGGCCGAGTGCCGAGTGCCTCCCACAAACCGTTGCCAGCCGTTAAGGCGAGATAGAGCGAAACGCCCAGCAGCATCGTAACCACATTCATGAATAAGGTAGCAGCAAGTGTTGCGATTCCGCTATTCGCGGTTCCGGCCATCGCCTTAAATGCAGGGTACATATTGATATTATTGATCACATAGATGGTGATAAAAATTAAGGTCAGCAGCAAACCGCGCCGGAAGTTGATTTGTTTGCGGTATTTGATTGCGTATACGACGGCTGCTATGGACATGAGCAAGGTGAATCCCATGGAAACCCAGGTCATGATCGAAGCGGAGCGGTCTTGCTGGTCCAACCAAGCTTGATGTGAATCTGGCACGCTGAAAAGGGTGGTATATCCGATCAACGCGTTGTCATCGAAATCCATGCGCAGCCGCAATTTGGCTTCGCCGATAGGCTCCGTTTGTTTCTCGTAGAACAGCGTCGTTCCTTTCTCCACCTCACCTACGGGCTTCTCAATGGCTGTAAAATCATCCGGATTCAGTCCTTGGCTCCGCATTTCCTGTTTAGCCAGAATGTCAGCTTTCTGCTTGCTCATGGCAGAACCCGCAGCCGCGATTTCTGTCCAGCCTGTGATACTTGCGTTTGTGTAATTCACTTCAACTTCATATTGCTTTTTCGTTGCTGGATCTAAAAGGCTGACCTGATAATAATCAATGGGAAAGCGTTCTCCGTACTGCTTCTCGTAAGATTCGGATAAATGCTCTTTCTGCAAGTAACCGCTTCTTACTTTTTTGGATTGGTAGACCACGAAAGTTTTCGCGCCGTGAACCCCATATCTTTCGCTTATAAAGTGTTCAGCGCTTTCAGCCGCTTGCTGCTTGGTTATCGCTGGATTTTCTGCAGGAGCAGGTTCCTCCTTTTGCAGTCCATATAGCGCGTTCACACCCACATACAGGGCAATTCCGATGCAAGCAAGTAAAAGCAAAGCCCGGTTCAATTTCGGTTGGAGCATAGATCAGTCCCCTTAGCGTTATTCATGAAAATAGTTACTTTAAAGTTATCATAGTTTACATAGAAAACCAATTTAGTTAAAATCACTCGAAAACCGTGGAAAATGAGCGATTTCGATGGGTATCTCCATCACCAGCTTACGAGAAGCGATAGAATTATCAAAAAACACACTCAAATCCTCTAAAACGAGCTTTGTATGTGGATGCAAACAGATATATAATTCATATCAATTGAATAAAAAGCCGAATTTCTTTTTGAAAACGGGGGAACCATGTAAGTGGGGTGAATTTTGCTTCAGGCTATAAGGTCTGGCAAATAGGGTGGTCCGCGCATCCGAATCCGTCAGCTAACCTCGCAGGCTTTACGTCAGGAACCATAACCTACAAGGCATTGGATTTCCAGTGTCTTTTTTTGCATGCACAGGGGGCAATATGAAGAAAAAAGTGAACATTTGGCAGCTTACTCCGCCGCAAATTCTCGTATTAGGTTTTGCTGCCATTATTTTTATTGGAGCGGGTCTTTTGACGCTTCCTTTTGCCTCGGCAACGGGAGAATCATTGCGATTCATCGATGCGCTGTTTACCGCCACTTCGGCAACATGTGTAACAGGACTCGTCGTCGTGGATACGGGAAGCGCCTACACGATGTTTGGGCAAATTGTTATTGTGAGTTTGATTCAAGTCGGCGGGCTGGGCTTTATGACGATGTCTACCTTAATCGCGTTTGCGTTTCGCAAAAAGATTACGCTCAAAGAACGGCTTGTGCTGCAAGAAGCCTTCAATCACGGCAGCATGGAAGGCATTGTCAGGCTTATCCGCAAAGTGATTATTTACTCGCTGAGTATTGAAGCCATTGCTGCAGTTGTTTTTACAATTCGCTGGACCTTCGACCTGGGATTTAGCAAAGCGCTTTATTTCGGGATATGGCATGCGATCTCGATGTTCAATAATGCCGGCTTTGATTTATTCGGTACGGTTGACGCGCCTTTCGTCTCCTTTACTGGTTACGCGAATGATTTTGTAGTTAATTTTGTCGCGATGGCCTTAATTGTACTTGGAGGTATTGGTTTTATCGTCATGTCCGATCTGATGGATTTCCGCAAAACGAAAAAACTGTCGCTGCATGCCAAAGTTGTGCTTAGCATGACTGGATTTCTCATCGTGTTCGGAGCCATCGTCATTTTCATATTCGAATTTACGAATGTGAAAACACTAGGTTCGCTGCACATGGGCGGTAAAGTACTGGCGTCCTTCTTCCAATCCGTAGCTCCTCGGACTGCTGGCCCGAATACCATTGATATTGGCGCCATGCGGCAAGCTTCTCAATTCTTCATCGTTATCCTTATGTTTATCGGGGCTTCCCCAGGCTCAACCGGGGGCGGTATTAAAACGACGACGTTCACGATTCTCATCAGCGCCATCGTTACGATGGTCCGCGGCAAAGAGGATATTGTCATTTTCCGTTTCCGACTGGCAAAGGATCGCATTCTTAAAGCGATTACATTAACGATGATCGCTCTCTTCCTTGTCATCTTCGTCACGATGCTGCTATCCACAACGGAAGATGCGCATTTGCTTAAAATATTGTTTGAAGTCACTTCAGCTTTCGGAACAGTCGGAATGACCATGGGGCTTACACCGGAACTGACGGCCTTCGGCAAAATCATGATTAGTTTAACGATGTTTGCCGGACGTCTGGGTCCGATTACGCTCGCGTACGCGCTGCAGCCGAAGCAAGAGAAAGAATTATATAGATACCCAGAGGGTAAAATCACCATTGGATAGGGGATAAAGAAAGATGAAGAGTCAATATGCGGTGATTGGATTGGGACGTTTCGGCGCCAGTATTTCTAGGGAGCTTATAAACCTGGGTCATGAGGTACTGGGCATTGACAAGGACGAGGAAGCAGTAGATGAACTGAGCTCTGAGCTTACGCATGCTGTTGTAGCGGATTCTACGGATGAAGATGTGCTCAAGTCTTTAGGGCTTCGCAATTTTGATTGTGCGGTTGTCGCGATTGGCGATGATATTCAATCCAGTATTTTGACAGCGATTGTATTGAAAGATATGGGCGTTAAAAAGGTTGTGGCCAAAGCCCTGTCTGAACTGCACGGGAAAGTGCTGAATAAAATTGGGGTAGATCGCGTGATCTATCCGGAGCGGGATATGGGCATTCGCGTGGCGCATCAGCTTGTGTCGCCGAATTTGCTCGACTATATCGAACTATCCAAGGACTATACGATTGCAGAGCTTTCCGTTCCGAAACGGATCTGCGGATTAACAGTCCGAGAACTGGATCCGCGGGCGAAATATGGCTGCAGCATTGTAGCGATTAACAAGAAAACGGGCGTTATCATCGCTCCGACGGCGACGGATGTGGTTAATGAGCAGGATATTATGGTCATCATTGGTACGAATGATCAAATTGAAGAGTTTGAAAGTGAAGTTATCGGTTAATGGAAAATGCGACATCTGTCCTCATTGATCATGTCATTATTTTGCTCGTACTCATTTTCGGGTTAGGCATGCTGTTTGGGAAAATGGCTCAGTGGCTGCGACTGCCGGATGTTGCGCTATTTTTAGTTGCCGGTATGATTGTCGGTCAGGGGTTTCATTGGATTGATGAATCCAGTACTTCCTTTACGAATCAATTTATTCTGGTCATAGGATCTGCACTTATATTATTTGATGGCGGCCGGAATATTAAGCTTTCGGGACTTCGCAAAGTGTGGATAACGGTGAGCTTACTCAGTATCCCGGGTGTACTTGTAACTTGCGGAGCTGTAGCCATTACGGCGCATATGCTTCTGGATCTTCCATGGCTCTATGCGTTGCTGCTGGGCGCCATTATCAGTTCAACCGATCCTGCTACGCTGATTCCCGTGTTTAAGCAGGTGCGAATCCGCACCAAAGTAAGGGAAACGGTTGAAAGCGAGTCGGCATTCAATGATGCGACAGGCTCGATTCTTACATTCTCTTTGCTTGCTATTATTATGGGAACCCAAGCTGTATCCGTGTCCTCCGGTGTCGGCGAGTTCGTGAAAACAGCGCTGGGCGGACTCGTAGTTGGCGGTGGTATTGGACTTATTATGTCCTATCTGACAGCGCATATGAAGCTGGGCTTTCTTCGAGATTACGCAACCATCGCTATGGTAGTAACCTCTTTGGGCGCGTACATGGCCGCGGAGGCGATAGGCGTCAGCGGATTAATGGCAACATTCACAGCGGGGCTCATCTGGGGAAATGCAGAGACCTTTAAGCTGAATATGAATGATAAACGGCGTGAAATGGAGCACTTTTCCGAAAATATTACGGTTATCATGCGCATGCTGATTTTCATTCTCCTTGGCAGCCAGGTTAATTTCCCACTTATTCTTGCGCATTTCTGGACAAGCCTTGGGGTTATCTTCGTCTTTATGTTCATAGCTCGTCCGTTGACCGTGCTGCTCTGTACGCTGCCTGACCGGAAAGCGAAGTGGACATGGAAGGAAATCATATTCATGTTCTGGGTACGGGAAACGGGCGTGATTCCCGCGGCTTTATGCGGGATGGTGGCGGGTCTGGGGATCAAGCATAGCGATTTGATCGCGAGCGTAACGTTCATGGCTGTGCTGATTACGATTCTATTTCAGGCAAGCACCACGGCTTATGCAGCTCGCAAGCTTGGCTTGGAGGTCAAACCGGGGGAGGAAGAACCGATCTAGGGCTCACTCTAATCTCATAGGAAGCAACGTTATGTAAGCAAAGATTTTACTTTAATAACGTTGCTTTTTGTTGTACATTTAGCTAAGATTTCAACTTGTTGATCTTGTAACTTTTATAGTATATTATGTCTAGGAAAAAACATTTTTCGACATTCAATCACATCATGACTACTATCAGCGAAAGCTGACCTAACGATTTCCTTGTCATTTCCTAACAAGAGGACTTCGCAGATGAGGTGGGCTCAGCCAATGTATAAGGTATTACTTATAGAAGATGATGCCATGATTGGCGACATGGTTTCAATGTACTTAGGTGAAGAAGGCTTTCAAGTCGTTCGATATGAGAATGGTACGGAGGGATTTCGGGCTGTCCAGCAGTTCAGCCCTGATATCCTTTTGCTAGATCTGATGCTGCCTGATATGGACGGGCTTGAGTTGTGTCAGCAAGTTCGGGAAACGTCGAAAATACCGATTATGATCGTTTCGATGAAAAACAAGGTGGTTGAACGCGTCCATGCGCTTTCCGTAGGCGCTGATGATTATATGTGCAAACCCTTTAGCATGCATGAAATGAGTGCCAGGGTGCACGCCTTGATTCGTCGTTCTAAGCTATACCAGACCAAACGGCCGACGGCAGTACCCCACACCGGATCAGGTGTGCTGCTTATCGACCGCGAAGATTGTGTGGTTCATCTGGATCAAGATACCCGTTCAATGTGGGTGCATGGCGATTTAGTTGAAACCACGTACTCTGAATTTGAGATTATGAAATGCTTTGTGAAGCACCCGGGCAGAGTATTTAGCCGTGAAGATTTGTTGCAGATGGTCCGCGGGTTTGACTCCTTCGTAACCGACCGGGCGATAGACGTGCACATCGCTAATTTACGTAAAAAAATCGAAGACAATCCTAAGGAGCCTAAGCGAATCCGCACGGTATGGGGTGTCGGGTATAAATTTGTGCTTTGAATATTTTTTTGACGAATAGCTCAACTTGTTGCGATCTCTTGAAATTAGGAGCGCAGCGGTTAGAGCTTATTTGTTTTCCGCGAAATAGGTGGTAGCTTGAGCAACAAACTGCATGATAGGCGCGTTGTCTGCAGTGCTTTCGGCATAAATCAGGGATGTGGTTCGTTTCGTCTGTTCAAGTTCAACCAAGTCCCGAAGAATCAATTCATTATTCCGGATCAAGTCCTCACGCAGGTAGGATTTCGGAAGCAAAGTCGCTGTTTTGCAAGTGGAAACAAGCCGGATAATCGCTTCGAAAGAATCGATTTCCATTTGAACATTAGGAATAATAGAGAAGCGGTGAAACAACTCATCCATCAGGATGCGATACCACGTGCCTTTGGAGAAAAGGATCATCGGCAAGTCATTCAAATCGCTTACGGCAATGCGCGGCCGATCGATATAGGCATGCCCTAGCGGCAGAACCAGGCACAGATGGTCATCAAACAGCGGCTTGCAGATCAGCCCCGAGGCGTTGATTTGGGAAGCGACAATTCCGATATCTACCTTCTTTTCTTTAACCATGGTGACAACTTCATGAGTTTTGCCTGTCAGCAGCTTGATCTCGGTTAGCGGATATTCGCTTAAATAATCGGTGATTAAGTCCGGAAGCGTTGCTTGCAGTGTGGTCAGACTGGCGCCAATCGTCATGGAGATATGGTGGCCTGCCGTTTTGTAGGTTTGGATGGCTTGCATGAACTTGCGATCCAGATGACGCAGCTCCAGGGCATGGTCATAGCAAATTTGCCCGACTTTCGTCAGTTCCAGGCGCTTGCCTTTGCGGATAAATAGCTCAACGCCCAGTTCTTCCTCTAATTTCATGATTTTGCGCGAAAGGGCGGGCTGTGACAAATTTAAGATTTGTGACGCTTTATTCAAGCTTGCCTGTTCGACAACAACAGCGAATACATCGAAAAGCTCCATGTGCCCATTCAGCTCCTAAACGAGATGCATATGTGTATTTGTTATAAGTGTATATAAATAATCAGCACTTCCATTATAAGCGTGAAAGGAGTAGGATGGTAGATGTGACATTATTGTTCACATTTTTGTGTCAATCTTGAATAATTCCTGACTCATTTGGCAAAATAGGCTTGGATGATTCTGGGTTGACGCTCGTTTGCGGCGAGAGTACAATGGTAGGTGGCTTGTCTGGAAATGTCGGAAATTATTTAGGGGGGAATTGGTTCAATGACGGGCAATTCGTATTACTTTCGAAAGATCCACTCTTTGCTTGGTGTTATTCCAGTGGGTTTCTTTCTCATCGAGCATGTGCTCACGAACTATGAAGCTACAAAAGGGCATGCTGCTTTTATAGAGCAACTTAATTGGCTGAACGGGCTGCCGTTGCTTCCGTTTCTTGAATTCTTCGGAATCTGGCTTCCGCTTCTTTATCATGCCGTTTATGGTTTGTATGTGGCGTATCAAGCTCGCAATAACGTCAGCAGCTACGGTTACTTCCGTAATCAAATGTTCTTGCTGCAGCGCGTCACAGGCGTAATTACATTCCTTTTCGTGGCATGGCACTTCTTTCAAACCAAGTTTTTATTGGTCATCGGAGCTGTAGAGCATGAACAGTTAGGCATAACCATGCATGATATCGCAACGAATCCGATTTATTTCACGGTTTATCTGATTGGTTCCGTTTCTGCGGCATTCCACTTCTGTAACGGAATGTGGTCCTTCCTCGTAAGCTGGGGTATCACAGTTGGACCGCGCGCACAACGCTTTTCATCTTACATTTGGATGGCTCTATTCATTGTAATGGCAGTCATGTTTATTATGTCTTTGACAGCATTTACGGATTCTCAATTTCAGCAGCTTCCTGCAGAAGCGCATACCGGTCATTAAGGGAGGGTGAACGAAAGTGGCAAATTCTAAAATTATCGTCGTCGGCGGAGGCCTTGCGGGACTCATGGCGACCATTAAAGCAGCGGAAGCCGGAGTTCACGTGCAATTGTTCTCCTTGGTTCCGGTAAAGCGATCTCACTCCGTATGTGCTCAAGGCGGCATCAACGGTGCGGTTAATACAAAAGGTGAAGGTGACTCCACATGGGAGCACTTTGATGATACAGTTTATGGCGGAGATTTCTTGGCGAATCAACCGCCGGTTAAGGCGCTTTGCGATGCGGCTCCAGGCATTATTCACTTGATGGACCGTATGGGCGTTATGTTTAACCGTACGCCGGAAGGTTTGCTTGATTTCCGTCGTTTCGGCGGAACGAAATATCACCGTACGGCGTTCGCGGGAGCGACGACCGGACAACAATTGCTGTATGCGCTCGATGAGCAAGTACGCCGCTGGGAAACCGCTGGTCTCGTCACGAAGTTCGAGCACTGGGAATTCCTGGGCGCTGTCATCGATGACGATGGTGTGTGCCGCGGTATCGCCGCGCAAGATCTGCGCAGCATGGAAGTTCAAACATTCCCGGCTGACGCGGTTATTCTGGCGACTGGCGGCCCTGGTATCATCTTCGGTAAGACTACGAACTCCGTCATCAACACGGGGACGGCTGCAAGTGCGGTTTATCAGCAAGGCGTGAAATATGCGAACGGTGAAATGATTCAAATTCACCCGACGGCGATTCCTGGAGACGACAAGCTTCGCTTGATGTCCGAGTCGGCGCGCGGTGAGGGCGGACGGATCTGGACGTACAAAGACGGCAAGCCTTGGTACTTCCTTGAAGAGAAATATCCGGCTTACGGAAACTTGGTTCCGCGTGATATTGCGACGCGTGAGATCTTCTCTGTTTGCGTGGATCAGAAGCTCGGCATTAACGGCGAGAACATGGTTTACCTGGATCTTTCCCATAAAGACCCGAAAGAGTTGGACGTGAAACTTGGCGGTATCATGGAGATTTACGAGAAATTCATGGGCGACGACCCGCGTAAAATTCCAATGAAGATTTTCCCTGCGGTTCACTATTCCATGGGCGGCATGTGGGTAGATTACAATATGATGACGAATGTTCCTGGCTTGTTTGCTGCCGGCGAGTGCGAGTATCAACATCACGGCGCGAACCGTTTGGGCGCGAACTCACTTGTATCCGCGATCTATGACGGAATGGTTTCCGGTCCTAAAGCGGTCGAGTATATCCGCGGACTTACGAAACATGCCGATGACACGTCTTCCGCGATTTATGACCGCGAGAAGAAACGCCATACCGACCGTTATGAGAGCTTGCTCAAAATGAACAGCGGTACGGAAAATGCGTACGTGCTTCACAAAGAGCTTGGCGATATGATGAATGCGACGATGACGGTTGTTCGTCATAACGATCGTCTCCAAGAAACAATCAATACCATCAAAGATTTGAAAGAACGATATGCGAATATCAATATCACGGATACGGCTCGCTGGAACAATCAAGGGGTTGCCTTTACGCGCCAACTGTGGAACATGTTCGAGCTTGCAGAAGCGATGACTGTCGGCGCATTGCTGCGTAACGAGAGTCGTGGAGCGCACTACAAGCCGGAATTCCCAGAACGCGACGATGAGAACTTCATGAAGACAACCATTGCGGATTGGACGCCGGATGGTCCGAAAATTAGCTATGAAGACATCGATGTATCCTTGATCAAGCCACGGAAACGTGATTACTCCACGGATAAGAAAAAGGGAGGGAATTAATCATGGCAGAGACACAATCCGCGCAAAAAACAGTGAAGTTTATTGTGACTCGTCAAGAGAGTCCTGAATCCAAACCTTATACCGAAGAGTTTGAAGTTCCGTACCGTCCGAATATGAACGTCATCAGCGCGCTGATGGAAGTTCAACGGAATCCGAAAAATGCCAAAGGTGACAAAACGACGCCTGTATGTTGGGAATCCAACTGTCTGGAAGAAGTTTGCGGCGCCTGCTCCATGGTCATTAACGGAAAACCGCGTCAAGCCTGCTCGGCGCTCGTAGACAAGTTGGAACAGCCGGTTCGCGTTGCTCCAATGAATACGTTCCCTGTTATGCGTGACCTTGTTATCGACCGTGGACGCATGTTCAATGCGCTCAAGAAAGTAAAAGCATGGGTTCCTATCGACGGCACTTACGATCTTGGACCTGGTCCTCGTATGGCTGAGTCGAAACGCCAATGGGCCTATGAATTGTCCAAATGTATGACTTGCGGCGTTTGCTTGGAAGCATGCCCGAACGTGAATGATAAGAACTCCTTTATCGGTCCTTCGGCGCTTTCCCAAGTTCGTTTGTTTAACGCGCACCCAACGGGTGAAATGAACAAAGACGAACGTTTGGACGCCCTGATGACGGATGGCGGTATCGAAGGCTGCGGGAACTCGCAGAACTGTGTGCGTTCTTGTCCGAAAGGCATTCCGCTCACAACTTCTATCGCAGCGTTGAATGGTGATACGACGAAGCATTTGTTCAAAAAATGGTTAGGCGTGTAAGTGAAAAAAATATAGCCCGATACCCTGTGAAAGCTCCAGGGTGTCGGGCTTTTTTAATGGAGCAGGTTCATGGATGCAGGCTCGGGCGGCGAATCGAGGCTCTTGCCGAACATGAAATAAGGGGGTTAGGGATTCTGATCTAGCTTTGCAAAAGCTTCTGACTCAATTGCAACAAACGGAATTGCAAGGGGGGTTAGGAGAGGCACTTCGGCAATATAGTTATCACCATGCGGGGATGGTGAAGACGGGGCTGATGTCAATAAGGCCTCTTGAATAGGGCTTTTATCTAACAAGTGAATGTGAAAGTGAACGGAAAACATCGAGAACGCCTCCATTCAGGTTGTTATATGTTATATATTATTACATAATATATTGTTTTGACAATACATTATTTGTTTATGTTAGATATAATAACATAAAACTTGCTTGAAACTATGAAAAATACAATTCTACAAATTGGTTTTCGAAAACAGTTGTAGGTGATGCGGGCTAATTAATAAGAAGGTGATGAAGATTACTCATCACCTTCTTTGGCATGAATCGCGGATAATAATTTCTGGTTCAACAAGAACAGATGAGGATTCAATCTGATTGTTGATCAAATCGAAGAGCATGTGTGCGGCGAATAGCCCGATTTTCTCATGGTCTTGACGTATCGTGGTAAGTGGAGGATTTGTGTATTTGCAGGCATCGATGTCATCGCAACCGATGATTGCCATGTCACCTGGTACGGACAGGTTATGCTCATAAAGCGCGCGCATGGCACCGATGGCTAGCAGGTCGGATGCGGCAAAAATTGCAGATGGCAGCTTGTCCTGCTCGAGCATCATCTTCATCAATTGATAGCCGGTATTCTCGAAAAAATCCGTGCCGTTGATGATCCATTCCTGATTAATCGGCAGGCCGAAGCTAGTTAGAGCCTGCTTGAATGATTCTTCGCGAATTCTCGAAATTTCTGATTTGAAGGAAGAGCCGATAAATCCGATATCCCGATAACCATTTAAGTAAAAGTGCTCGACTACTTTCAAAGAGACCTTGGTATTGTCGGTCATAATGTGGCCTGAGTTTCTGCCTTTCAGGTTAAGGTCGATGCCGATGCAGGGAATATCACTTTGATCCAGCTCATGAATGGCGTGCTCGATATCGTCGCCAGCGAAAATCACGCATCCATCCACATTAAAATAACGGCAGCGGGACAGGTAATCCTTCTCTGCGTGGTGGAACTGCTTTTCGTTGGAGAAGAATAGAAGGTCAAATCCGTACAAGCCGATTCGTTTCTTAAACATGTTAAGAACATGGAGGAAGAATTGATGGTTCATCTCAATATTGAACTCGCCAGCGAAAATGACCCCGATCAAGTTAGAACGGCCCTTATTCGAGGTATGAGTAGAGCTGAACGTGGGGGAGTAGCCCTGCTGTTCCATGATTCCAAGCACTTTTTTTCTCGTTTCTTCACCCACATCGCTATAGTTGTTCAAGATTTTGGAAACAGTTGAAACTGATACTCCGGCCATTTCGGCAATGGTTTTTATTTTTATCTTCTTCATTCCATTTGTTCCTCCCGATGTCCACTGCCTGTATATTGGGTTTTGCGGTGAAGATTTTCGAAAAATTTCGTTGTTATTATTGTATCTAGCAAACCCGAAAACGTCAATGTGCACGCTAAATCAAACATAGAATTACATCTGAGCATGCGTGCGAGATTTAATTCCGAGATACTGTCAAAGTGTACAAGATACGAAAAAGTGATGAATTAATTTCGATGGATGATTATATTTTTCTGTATATTTTCGTTACATTTCACTTAAAAACGTACTTATCCACTGAATTTCGAGAAAAATTATGGAAATAACTTCGCTTTTTGTATTTACAAACGGAAAATTTTAGGTAATAATGAACTCAATAGCGTGATTTTCGAATAATTACAGAAAATATTTTCGTAAATTTGAAAGGAACCGCTGGATAGACCATCAAATAACAATTATCTGGGGGTAATGACGAATGTTGAAAAAAGCTTCTGCTTTATCTGCAATTGTCGCTTTGTCGTTGACAGCTGCGGCTTGCGGCGGGAATACGGCTCAAGAAACAGCGAAATCGACCGATGCGCCGAAGGCGGCTGCAGGTTCAAAAAAAGTCATCAAGATGGTGACATGGAAGCAAGCGGGCCAAACTGACTGGTTTGAAGCGTTTAACAAGAAGTTCGAAGAGAAATATCCGGAGTATAAAGTCGATTTGACGGTTACTTTGCCTGACGATCCATTCAAACAAATGGTTCTTTCCCGTTTGAATGCGAACGATGTAGATATCGTGCCTCATTTGTCTTCCTTCATTCGCGGTCCAAAAGATTTCACGCCGGGCGCAGATAAGCCGGATTGGCAGCAATATATCGAATCGGGACTGTTGGCTGATCTTACGGGTCAAGCATTAATTAAAAATTTCAATGAAAACGATATCAAGAATGCAACAACTTTCAATAATAAGGTGTATGGCGTTCCAACAGGTACGGTTTCTTTCAGCGGTATGTTCTACAACAAAGACATTTTCGCGAAAAACAATCTGCAAGTGCCAAAAACATGGACGGAATTTGTCACTGTTATGGAAACGCTTAAAAAGAATAACGTGACTCCAATAGCCATGGCGGGCAAAGATAAGTGGCCAATCAAATTAGCGGTCATGGGGCTTCAAGCATCTATTATTGACGACCAATCGAAGCTTGTAGAAGGGCTCTGGAAGGGGACTGCGAAATACAGCGATGCTCAGCCGGTTGAGGTTCTGGACAAGATTAAAACCATCATGGATAAATACACGATCGAAGGCTTTATGGGCGTAGATTATGCAACGCTTCCTTCTCTCTTTACTTCGGGCAAAGTTGCTATGATCGCAGACGGGACTTGGGATGCGGTTACAATTGCGAAAGCAGATCCTAATCTGAAATTCGGTTATTTCCCGATTCCTGGAAGTGAAGATGCAGCTAAGAACGCAAGCCTTGCAGGTAAATACGACCTGACTTTGACAGTTGCAGAAAAAGGTCCTAATAAAGCAGGCGCTATCAAGTGGTTGGAAGAGTTTTCCCAGCCAGAGAACTATGCGAGCTTTGTGAAATCAGCAGGCTTCTTGCCAACTCAGCCGAATGTGAAGTTGGAAAGTCCGTTCGTAGATGAGCTTGCTCCATACCTCAAAGGCTTCAAGTTGGGTTATGAGCAAGTGATGATCGACAGAGCGAACTTGGGTGAATACATCAATAATGCTGATGTTCATGGTGAACTGCTTGCTCCAGGAGGTCCGTTCAAGACAGCGAAAGACCTTGCACAAGCGCAACAGAAGCAATGGGACGCGGCAAAGAAATAAATATAAGCAAATCCAGGTAAGAAGTATAGAAAGTCAGGGTCTGAGAACGCCATCTTCAGACCCTGATCCTGCGTTCGGATGAAAGAAAAGTCATGGAGTGTGTGAGGTGTATCGCAAATGTATCCATTTGGAAAAGGTTTAAGCCGGTCTGTACCCTACTTATTGCTTGTGTTGCCAATAGCCTTGTATGTCATTTTTTACGTTGGCCCTTCGATTATGTCGATTGTATATTCGTTCACGAATGTGACGAACGTCGTTGGCAAACCTTATCATTTTGTCGGGCTGGATAACTATGACAAGCTGTTTTTCTCCAGTAATTCGCCGGAACGGTGGAAGTCAATCGGAAGAACGCTGTATTTCACTTTTACTGTAACTATTATTCAGAATATTATCGGTTTGTTTGTTGCCGTCATTATCAATCAGAAGCTGAAGGGGGATAAATTCTACCGTTCGGTTTTATTTCTTCCGGTCGTGCTCGGTGTTACTGTCGTTGCTTTGGTGTGGACATTCATGATGGACCCGATCAATGGCCCCGTACAAAAATTGTACAAATTATTCGATTATTCGGATGTGTTTTTCGGTAGTTTCGACCACGCCTTTAATTATGTTATCTTTGTTCAAATTTGGCAGTATATGGGCTATTCCATGCTCATTTTTCTAGCTGGTCTTCAATCTATTCCGAAGGACTTGTACGAATCGGGATACATTGATGGTACCAACAAATGGCAATCTTTCAAGAACATAACGTTCCCGTTAATCGCGCCAGCCTTTACTGTCAACGTGCTGCTTTCCATCATCGGCGCGATGCAAACCTTTGATATCATCTACGCGTTGACGAAGGGGAATTTCAATACAAGAACCATTGCATTTGATGTGTATCGTGAAATATTCGGGCTCGGCAAAGTGGAACAAGGGCTTCCGGCGGCTTTGTCTGTTGTTCAATTTTTGCTCATTCTGGTGTTTGTTGTCATCGCCCAGTATGTGCTGCGCAAAAGAGAGGTGGAGTTGTGATGCAGCAAACCAAAACCTCGGCATTTTTTTCCTATGGCGTCGTTGCATTGCTAGTCTTGCTTTATGTGCTTCCGCTGTTGATTTTGTTTAACGTATCGTTTAAATCGCTGGATGAGTTTGTGGCAAGCCCGCTTTCGCTTACTACGAGTTTTCATTTCAGCAATTACGTGAGCGCCTGGAAAGAGGGGAAGTTCTCGACATTGATAGGGAACAGCTTGCTTTACACGGGTGTTTCCACAGTGTTCACGGTTGGGTTATCTTTGGTGGCAGCCTTTCCCGTGGCTCGCAAGTATGTGGCGTGGAGCGGCTTTCTCTATATGTTTTTTCTCGCTTCACAATTTCTGCCTAACCCGCTTGTGGCTCAGTTTAAGTTAATGCTCACACTCAATCTTTACAATACCCAGCTTGGCTATATTCTGCTTCGGACGAGTGGTGCCGGATTGATCTTTATGATGTTCGTTGGATTTATCAAGTCGATCAACCGTGAGCTTGATGAGGCTGCTGGGATAGACGGTTGCGGGTATATCCGCTATATGTTTCAGATCACTTTGCCGCTGATGAAGCCTATCGTTGCGACAGGTGTCATTTTGACGGCGATTGGAACGTGGAACGATTTGATTGTGCCAACGATGTATATTTCGGATCAAACTAAGTGGCCGATAACCGCCGGGTTAATCAATTTTCAAGGACAATACGGCAACAATTGGCCGCTGCTTGCTTGCGGTACGATGATTGTAGCAGGTCCGCTTATTTTGCTTTATGTTTTTATTCAACGTTATATCGTGGACGGTGCCATGGCGGGGGCTGTGAAATCGTAAGAGATGGAAGATGAAGAGTCCTGATGAAGCAAGTTTTCAGGACTCGAATTGATGTGTCAAGGGGAAGTATGGATATGGTGACGGAAGTAAGAAGCAACACATCTGACGGCTTTAGTTATTTATCCAATGAACATCTGGAAGTTGAAATTGCCAATGTTGGCGGATATGCCGGATCAAGATTCGATTGGACTGGTTTTGTTACACAGGTTTATTTGAAGCAGGGGAACCATACGTTTTGCACCTTCGAACATAAATCTGGTACACTGGCTGCCGGAGGGGGCGGATTATGCGGAGAATTTGGCATTTTCAAGCCGATCGGCTATGAGGAAGTTGAGGTTGGCGGTTTATTTCCCAAGCTTGGAGTAGGGCTACTCAAACGTGTGGATTCGTTGCCGTTTGCATTTGACGCGAAGTATCCAATTGAGCCGTTTCAAGTGGTTGTAGATGCAAAAGCGACCAGCATCCAATATACGATACAGCCAAAGGAATGCCGGGGGTACGCAGTAAAGTTGATCAAAAAGTTAGTTCTTTCGGGCTCATCGTTGAAAGTGGACTATTCGTTGGAGAATGTAGGCACACATACGATTAACACTCACGAATACGTACACAACTTTGTCAACATTGATGGACATTCCATAGGGCCAGATTATCGGTTATCGTTCTCAGTTCCCTTTGAAGCAGACCTGGTCGAGTCGGAGTATACGCCAACCATTTTGAACTTCTCCGGACAGGAGATTCGATGGACGCAAGTGCCGTCACGCGATTTTTACAGTACATTAGTGGGGTATTCCAATCACGAAGCGATAGCATGGGAGCTGGTGCATGAACCGAGTCAAGTCGGGATTCGCGAAACGGCTGCATTTCCGGTATCCATGATCGCTTTGTGGGGACGATCTGATGTTGTATCACCCGAGTTGTTCATTGATCTGGAACTGGAGCCGGGTGAAACTCGGTGTTGGTCGCGCCACTATGATTTTTTCAGTACTTCCTAACACAGGAAGAAGTGAATGGCTGAAAATGAACTGGTTTTCCGGAAGAACGCCGAAACTCTTTTATTCACAAGAGATTTCGGCGTTTTTGTCTAATTCCCCATAGAAATCGTCGGCCGTTTCGCTTGACGGTTCTCCATGTTTCATCCTGTTCGCTGAACGTTTCCTTGGAAAAAACCATCCCGGACGGAAGAGTCCGTCGGGATGGTTGGCTTACTATTTAGCTTACTGTATATGTGTGTAGGAAACTGAATCGGTTTGAATGCTTCCTTTATTGTAAGTAAACCAATATTCAATCGAGTTGCCTGTACTTAGTCCGGATACGATGGTTTCCCACGTTCCCCCATTGTTGATCATGCGGAAGTTGCTCTGGTTGCCGCCGTTGATCTTGTAATGCACATCTACATAAGCGGATGAGTAGCCGTTAGGTGCAAAATAGATTCTCGCTTGGCTGGCGGAAGGTTTGGTTGTGCCTGCTGTGTAATCCGCTGTAGTAAAGGGGCCTGAGCCGCCCGTACTTGCAGCAAGCGTTGTAGCGGAAAGACTGGAGCTTGCTGTAGAGCGGTTGCCAGCGGCATCATAGGCTATGATTGTGTAACTGTAGGTGGTTTCTGCGGCAAGATCGCTGTTCGTGAAACTGGTAGTCGCAGAAGTTCCAATCACAGAACCGTTACGTAAAATTTCGTAACCGGTAACTCCAGTATTGTCCGTCGAAGCCGTCCAGCTTAGCGTCAGGCTGCTGCTTGTTTTCGAAGGATTCGTCACATTTGACGGCGCAGTAGGGGGCTGAGTATCTCCGCCGGAGGAACCTGTAGTGACGTTTACCTCTGGGGTTGCCGCAGATCGGTTGCCGGCTGCGTCGTAAGCTTTGACCGAATAGATATAGTTGGTGTTGACATTGAGTCCGACATCTGTGAAGTTTGTTGACGTTGTTGAAGCGATCTTGATCCCTGCGCGCAAAATATCATACCCTGCAACGCCGATATTATCCGTCGAAGGCGTCCATGAGAGTGTTATGCTAGCGTTCGTGTTCGTTGTCGATAAATTCGTTGGTGTCGTTGGAGCCTGTGTGTCCGTGCCGGTGGCAGCTGTTGTTGTTACACTAAGCGCAGAACTGGCGGAAGAACGATTGCCAGCGGCGTCATAGGCAATGATGGTGTAGCTGTAGGATGTGCTAGCAGCGAGTCCGTTGTCTGTGTAGCTGGTCGTCGCTGAAGTTCCGATCACAGAGCCGTTTCGTAAAATTTCATAGCCTGTAACCCCAACATTGTCCGTTGAAGCCGCCCAATTTAGGGTCGCGCTGCTGCTGGTTTTCGCAGGGTTCGCCACATTTGTAGGTGTTGATGGTGCAATCGTGTCCGATGGAGGCGGGGTCGTTCCTCCGTTAAAGCTGTTTGCAGGAACGGTAACGGTTGTGCCGTCTGAGAATGTCACTGTTTTACTGGCGTTCGTCATATTGTACACGACGTAGGTCTTTACGCCATTTTTGTTGAAAACTACGGCTAGCGGATAGTTGGCAGTAATACTTTTGTCTGCATTCCCCATAGTGTCCAGATTATAAATCCAGTGATACGTATTCGCTTTTGAATTGCCTTCCTCTGGTGTGATCGATCCTATGCCTGCGTTAAACTGGTTTTTAGCATCGGCAGGATCGGAAATGGCGCGGTACATCCAGATAAGATCGCTCCACGCATCCCAGTTTGTTCCGCCATTTTCAGCCACCATGGCGTTATAGTTTTTGGCTGTATATGCCGGGTAGTGCGTCAGATATAAGTGGCCTGCTGTAAGGGGTAAATAGTTGATGCCGTGAACCTGCTCCGGATTACTCGTGAACCAGGTTCCGTTGGCGCCTTTGCCGCCCCAGATCATCGTTACGACAGAAGGGGAGTAGGAAGCTGGATGCGTGTTGTCGTTGACGTCGAACCAATACTCGTTGATAGCGTTCATCTCGGTCGTGTACAAATAAATACCCAGATCGCGAATCGCTGTATTGCCAGTCGCTTCGCCCCATAGGATGATTCCGCTCCATGCGTTCATCGCTTCCGACGAGGACTCGTTATTGTTGCCGTCGCCGAAATTTCCATGACCTGACGCCCAACTGTGGCCTGCATAAATATCAAAGTTACGCAGGAACGGGAACATGGTGTCATTGCGGTCTCCGTTTGCAAAATCGCGAATGAGCAAATTCACCATTTGGCCCCAGTTGGAATCATTTGCCCATGTTTTGTCGACGCGAGCGATCTCTGCGGCTGCTTTAATGAAATAGCCGTAGTGGAAGTGATGATCGTTCAATTCTTCGCTGCTGCCGAAGCTTGAAGGGTAGCCAATCAGTGTCCCCCAATTGTTGTTATAGTAGAATACCTTTTGACTTTCCAAATTGCCGCTGGCGTCGCTGGCTTTCAAATAATCCTGCAAGTAGCCTTTGATATCATTCCGGAACTTGGTTGCTGCCGTTGTATCTCCCACTTGATCGGCAATAGGTGCCAGAGTGGCTAGTTTGCCCATCTCTTTGCCCAACCAATAAGTATCAGATCCGCCGGTGTAAGCTTGAGCTTCGGCCTGATCGATATAGCCTGCTAACGTCGTTTTATTATAGGAGCCCTTGTCAGGCAGGGAAGGAAGCACCCCGGTAAATTTCATGCTCGTTGAAAAAGAAGAGCCTTCGCCCGTCTTCATGGTTCCGCGTACCGAGTTGTACCTATAGCTCAGCAGTGTGCTCGAACTATTTTTCCATTGGTGTGGATACAATGCGAAAATCGTACCAGAGCCGGTTCCCTCCTTCGCGGTTGTCGTATAAGAATAGTTAGTTGTAACGGTGCTGTTGGATGGGTTATAGGAGTAGTCTACTGTAGTGTTGGTCACGTGGTTGTAAGCATATTGTTGAAACTTGCTTAAAGTAGCGGAGGTGTTATCAGGCAAAAGAGCGATGGAGAAATAGTTCTTGTTATTCAAATTATTTGTTAAAACGGCAGTGCCGATACCGCTCCATGTTGAACCTGTCGGGCCGAAAAGCGCATAGTTCTTACCGTTATAAGTAACGCCGAGCACTGGCGTATTGGCATTGCCAGACCAGATCGTAGGAGCTGTTGGGAACGTCAGTTTTGGATTACCGCCTGAGTAAGTAAAGTAAACATATGGAGAACCGTGTCCATAAGTGGCCTTCATGCTGTTGGAACCGCTTACGAAAGAGGAAGTGACGAACCAGTCGTTGAAGGAATCCACCTTTGCATCGGGGAATGTCGCCTGGGCACTGTGCCCAATCGTGAAATCATCGTTTCCGTTAGCGTCTGCAGGAGCGGGCATCCATCCGCAGATGCATCCATTGTTGGCTGTAATGGTCGGATAGTAGACCTGAAAGCCCTCCGCTTTGTTTTTCACAGCCAATGGGTGCGGGTACATGCGCTCGGAGTATTGGGTCCATGCCAAGCTACTCCACCAATCGTTGGTGGGCATTTTTTGCGTGACTGCGCTTGTTTTGTAAATGGTTGGCTGCACATCGACAGCGCCGGGAGGCAATACGGTGGAGTAGCTGCCTAAGCCTAAGGGGACTTCGCCGGAAAAGGCGCTTGCAGTTGACGGTATTGCCAGCATAAGGAGAAGGATAATGGCCAGATAAAGAGGAAAATGCTTTTTCATTAGATGGAACCTCCTGTTTTTTATTTTGCTTTTTCTTTTGCTTTGCGAGAGCCTGGGCTTTCTAAGCTGTTACCTCCTTTCCTGGAAAATGTAATCGCTCTCAAAGTAAGATGAGATTTTACGAAAATAATTTCCGATAAATTTCGTGAATGCCAACTCATTGTTCGGGAATTATTTAGTTTTATAGTACGAAAAATCGTGTAATAATGCAAATTCTATTTACCTTTTTGTGGTTTTAGTTAAATTTTCTCAGTGAAATTCGGAAATAATTTTCGTATTTGAATTATTTTGTGTAAATTTTCGTGAAAATATTCGTTGATGTACTTGGGATAACGAGAAAAAGCCGGATGATCTGCAAAGGAGCAGGGTCCGGCGTTCTTTATCAATCCCATCTCTAGGGTGAATAGGTTTCAAAGCTTTACGAATATGAGACCTGCGAACAACAGTGCTAGAGCGAGGCCTTGCAGGATCGTCAGCTTTTCTTTATAGACGAGAACAGAGCCAACAACGACTACGAGGCCATAAGTAGAAAAAATCGGAGCGACGATGGAGCCAGGCCCCATCTGCAGCGCAGCAGAATACAGTTGAAGGCCTCCGTAGGAGAAGCAGCCTGATAGCAATCCCCACAGAAGTCCTGTTCGGCGGGCGGCATCGCTAGTGACGATGGTGTCTGGCTGTGCAGGACTTTGCTGTGTTTTGGCAGCTGCAAAAGCGAACCAGATGGCTGACAACAGATAGCTGTAGCAGAGAATAGGCGTATTCGCCAACCCAAGCTCAGCGGTGACCTTCAAACCGCCATTGCGGAAAAAGAACAGCAGGCCGCCTAACGCGACGAGCCCGAACCATTTCTTCTCTTTAATGGTGAGGGGTTCTTTTAATCGGATGGATACTAAGACGGCGGAGGCCAGGAGGAGCACGACGCCACCGACTTCAATTCCTTGAATGGTTTCGCCATAGAACCAGACAGACATGAGAATGACAAGTACGATGTTTAAATTCATTAGTGGTGCGGTCAAACTGGCAGGCCCATTGTCGAGTGCCTTCATGAACACCAAGTTGCCCCAACCGGAACCAATGCCAATAATGAGGCCTCCCAGCCAGAGGCGCCAATCTCCTAAGTGGAAGGAACTTTCCAGTAAGCTGTTAACGGCAAAACCTAGCGTACCAGTGAGATATAAGCCTAGCAGCAGATGAGGGGTGGAGCCTTTGCGCATTTGACTGACTTTCATAAAAAAGCCGGTAAGGCCGAATAACACGGCGCTGCCGACGGCAACGATAAACCACATGGTGGGTGCAGCTCCTTCGAGTTTTTCGCGTAAGCATTCTAATAGTATATCAAATTAGGTAGATGTCGAAAATTTGACGGCAGATTCCCAAGCCGATACAATGAATTAAAGCGTTTTAAGAGGGATAATGAAGGGATTTCATATGAGTCGAACCAAACAGCCAACGATTGTGGATGTTGCTCAGGAAGCTGGCGTTTCCATTGCTACAGTATCCAACGTGCTGAACCGCAGGAAGGTGCCCATGGCGCAAGAGACGATCCGTAAAGTAGAAGAAGCAGTAGAACGGCTAGGTTATCGCCGTAATGTGCTCGCAACGAACCTTAGCCGTCGCCGTTCTTATGAGTTGGGACTCATCATCCCGCATTTCGGAGGCTACTACGGACGTTTCGCGGAGATGTTGGAGCAGAAGGTGCACCGCTTTGGCTATCATTTATCTATATTTTCGGCAGCAGGCATGAATCCGGAGATCGAACGGCGGCATTTGGAGCTGTTGCTGCAGCGGCGTGTGGATGGGCTGGTGTGCCACGGTCTAGCGATGAGTATGGAATCCACACAGCAGATTGTTGGGGAAGGCACACCGTTAGTCGTTTTTAATGGTTGGGGTTGGCCAAGCGATATCGTCAAGCTAGCGGTTAATTTGGATTTCGCGCAGGCTTCCTCGGAAGCTGTGCGACATTTTCGCCAGAGCGGTTGTCGGTCTATCGTATACGCAGGCAGGCGCAAAGGGCTCGGCGCGAACGAGCAGCGGATACAAGGGTTTGCCGCTGGAATTCGCGACTATGCAGATGACTGCGTCCATGCCGTGTTGGATGCAGGGGAGCTTGGGGTCGAAGGCACGCTGGATGAAGCGCTGCGACTAAGCGGCGACTCGAAACCGCTTGGCATCTACACGTTCAATGATGCGCTGGCACTGGAGATTCTGGCGGTGTGCCATGCCCGGGGCATCCGGGTGCCTGAAGACATTCAGCTGATCGGTATGGATAATGAGCTGTTTTCGCAGGCTAGCTTTCCTGCCATCACGAGTTTCGATATGCCGGTCGAGCTGCAAACAAGCCTTGTCTCGGCCTTTCTGATGAGGCAAATCGGCGAAGTATTAAACGATGAAAGTTCAGCGCTGCTGGACGCTCATCTTCCTCATGCCAAGGACCATGAGCTGCTCATCGAACTTGGAATGATTGCGCGCCAATCTACAGGTACAGTTGAAAGACCGTTACGCTCCTAGAGCAATAACGGTCTTTTTTAATGGAAGCTTAAGTGCGCCAAAAGATGAGTTTATAGGACTTAATGCTTTGAGGAGACGAGAAATATATGAAACGATTTCGTATCAGGTCAAAAGCTCTCTGCGCTTCTCCTCTTCTTTGTGCTTCAAAAACTCTTTGCCATACTCGCCGTGCGGGTTAATATTCGCATGTTCGATCTGGATCGTGGAATGGGCGATGCCATATTTGTTTTTCAGCGTTTCATTTACCGCAAGGATGACGCAGAATGGCTGGATTTTCGGATCGATGAAGACATGAGCCGTTAACGAATAGTGATCGGTAGAAACGGACCATAAATGCATCTCGTGCACATCTTCAACGCCTTCAACGCGTTTAATCGCGCTGCGTATTTCATCAAGGTCGAACTGTTCAGGCACCGATTCCATTAGAATCAAGTAGGATTCGCGAATGATTTTGCTGCCGCCTGTAAAAATAATGCCCCCAATCACCATTGAGATCAAAGGGTCGAACCAGAGCAGATCCGTATAATAAATAATGATCGAAGAAACAATGACGCCAACCGAGCTAAGCAAATCACCGAAAAAGTGCCACAGGGCGCTTTTTACATTCAAATTATCCTCTTCTTTGACACTGTTATGAAGGACCAAGGTGAGCACTAGATTGACAATGAACCCAATGGATGCAATCCCAAGCATGAGTCCAAGTTTAATCGGATGCGGATGGATGACACGCTGAATCCCTTCAATAAAAATACCTAAAGCAATGACACAAAGCGCTAATCCATTCAGAAAAGAAGCGATAATCTCAAATCGCAGAAATCCAAATGTAAACCGGGCATTCGGCTGCCGAGTCGCCAAGTGCAGAGCGATCATGCTCAGACCCAGAGCGATTACGTCCGAAATCATATGAGCAGAGTCCGAGAGCAGAGCGAGAGAGTCGGAGAGCACCCCTCCAACGATTTCTACCGCTGTGAAGAAAGCTGTTAAAATGAGAGTTACCCATAATGTTTTTCTGGATTTACTTTGTTCTTTGACGTGATGGAGATGATGAAAGTCATATTCAATAGCCATGTGCGTTCCTCCTGAGTGCCTCTATTGAGAATGAGAATGATTCTCTTATTTAGAATTATTCTAATTAACTAATATCAGTATATGCCAGACCACCCGGAGGTGCAACAGTCAATTTTATTGGATCAAATATAATAACGCTTTCAAATTTGTTACACAAATGAAATATTTCTGTTATGGTTTCATAATGTTGGTGAGGTACTATAATAAACAAGACCCCCTTTTAATATAAAAACTTTGAACCTGGCCCCGTTGGCTGGGTTCCTTTTTTTTGTGTAGCGCAAATAACCCTAGTAAGGAAAGCCACTGACTGGAATGTGTCAGTGGCTTTTGACAGAATGTTTAAAACCTTTACAGAAGTAAAGCGTAGGGATGCCCTTTCTAACACGCTAGAAAGCATTTGTCGACAGGTTTGTGTATGACGCGCTCGCAAAGCAGAGAGATTTCGCACGCATCGTGTGGTACGAGCATTTGACAGGATGGACATAGAAGATTCGGAAGTGCCACAGCGGTTTGGATCATTGCAATATTGCAATTCCGCCTCGATCTGCGATAGAACGTCATTTTGCACGGGTGAGCGGAACGTGGGTGCGTTATGAGGCGGTATTTTCAGTCGTAGGGACATTTCGCGGAACTACCGTACCCTATGAGCAGGAAATGCTGGGTTGTAGGCACGTTTTCGCTCATTTAACGCACCACAGTTCCGCTTCGGGGGGAGAAAAGGGGCGTTACCATGGAATAAGGCATCGTAGTTCCGTCGATATCGCTATGCATGGGGAATTGGCGGTCCGGCAGCACCTCCGCGGTTTTCTTGCGAAGCTTGCGGAGGCGGAATGTACCCGAAATCTTACGCTTACAGGGGGATTCATGGATAGGAATACCGGATGGAAGACAGGTTAGTCAAAAGAGAAGTGGAAGGCAGCACAGAGTCGAATAGAAGAGGGAAGAATCCGTGTGCCTCTTGGATGAATTAGCAATGTCTTCGTTTATTTACGAAAAAATATGACAAACAAGCTCAGCTCAAACCGTCTAGGACGAATTTGGAACTAAGCTTGTTTGTTTAAGGAAATTTAGATGCCTTTAAACGTGAAGGAATAGGCATAGCTGCGGTTGGCGAACAGCGTAAACTCTGGATGTGTTCGTGCTCCCCAACTGTCGTCGCCGCCGACGCCCATCTGCTTGTAATTGATCCGCACCGCGATTTTGTCGCTTGGTGGCAGCTTGTAGGGATGGTCGTGCGCTTCCAACTCGGACGGCAAGTAAGGCAGCGCGTTTAGCTCGATCGTCGGCAGGCCGGCTATCCGAAGACCGCGGCCATTCGCGTCGGTGAGCGTCGCCCAGCGAACGTCGGTCTTGTTGCCGCATTCCTGCGGACGCAGGTAAGGGACGAACTGCTCTTCCACTGTGCTTCTGTAAACGCCTAGCTTAGCGCCGATTGCACGATCCCAGTAGTTCTCGTGGGGACCACGGCCGTACCACTGGAGGTTGTGAAAGGCGCTGTCCATTTGGAGCAGCATGCCGACTTCCGGTATTTCCGGCAGTTGGGACGCTCCCGGCACAAGTTCCATGCGCACTTGCACTTCCCCGTCCGGTGCGACGGTATACATGACCTGTGCGACGGAAACCGGAGCCGTTGGCAGCGCGAACCGAACGCAAACCTCAGCGCTTCCGCCGCTTGCCGGATACGCGACCAGCTCTAGCAGCGTTTTGCCGCTGCCAGCTTCACGCCACGGCGCGCAGCGCACATCATGCTGGTTGCCGCGGTCGTTGTCTGTGTAGGCCCGCCAGAAGTTCGGCACGGGGCCTGTTTGAAACAACTCTATCCCTCGGTAGAGATAGGAGGTGAGATCGCCGCTCGCCGCGTCAAACCGAAGCGAGAAATCGCGGCCGCTCAGCCGGATGTCACTCGTGCTTCGCTCAATGCCAACGACAGCTTCTGTGTCAGCACCTATGGCAATAGCAGCGGATTCAGCTTGTTTCAGCGGCGCTGCGCTTGATCCTGCGAGGGTTAGCAAGAACTGCTCCCAAGCAATTTCGTGGCCTTTCGCCGCCCATAATGTATCCTCTCTAAGATGAAGACTGATCGTTAACACAAGCTCTCCGCTAAGCGAATCGCAGATGTCACTGTCGTAAGGCAACGTGATCAGAGCCGATTCGCCCGGCTGCACTGCAAAGCTTCCCGATTTTGCCGCAACGACAGTCTCACCATTTTGCAGAATGGTCCAAGACCAATCGAATTCACTTAAATTTGTAAATAAAAACTGATTCGTAACGCGAATTTGCCCTTGAGTCAGATCGCTGCTTTCGATCTTTACGTTCTGGTAGCATTTTTTCACTTCATGAATTTTAGGAGATACCGAGCGGTCTGCAAAGAGGAGTCCATTTCCACAAAAATTGCCATCATTTGGCGTATCTCCGAAGTCGCCGCCGTAAGCCAGGTACGTGGTGCCATCTGGCGTTGTTGTACGGATAGACTGATCGATCCAATCCCAAATAAAGCCGCCCTGCAGGACCGGATATCGGTCAAAGAGCTCCCAATACTTGAACAGATTCCCGCAAGAATTGCCCATCGCATGGCTGTACTCGCACAAAATAAACGGTTTTTTCGGATTGTTCTTTGCATATTCCTCAACTCGGTCTACTCTTGTATACATCTGGCTTTCCATGTCGGAGGCTCGATCCGAATCCCTAAAGTGGAAGATGCCTTCATAATGAACGGGTCTAGTCGGGTCCGCCTCCCGCAAGAAATCATGCATGTGAATAAAGTTGTCGCCGCCGAAAGCTTCGTTGCCGAGCGACCAAATGACGATGGAGGCATGATTTTTATCCCTCTGGAGCATCGAATTGCAGCGATCCAGCACGGCGCCGGTCCATTCCGGCTTACTGCCAGGCACGGTCGTTCCCTCATCGGTTTGTCCATAGCTCCACGAGCCATGCGTCTCCAAATTCGTTTCATCAATGACATAAAGCCCATAGGTATCGCACAGCTCATACCAATAAGGTTGATTCGGATAATGCGAAGTGCGTACCGCGTTAATATTGTATTGCTTCATTAAAAGCACATCAGCAAGCATGCTGGCCGCATCGACAGATCGACCGCGTTCACAATCGAACTCATGGCGGTTAACTCCCTTAAACACAATGCGCTCGCCGTTAATCCGCATGAGACCGTCTTTGATTTCGAATGCGCGGAAGCCAACCTTGCAGCTTTCGGTCTCAAGCAACTGGCCCGAATCATCTTTTAAGCCGAGCACGAGGGTGTAGAGATAAGGCTTTTCCGCGCTCCAGAGGTGAGGGTGATCAATTTGCGCCGATAGAGCGACCTCTTGCGAGAGCGTATTGCTTACATCAATACCGATGCTCAGCGGTTGGCGCCATAACGGATGCTGATCCGAGTCATACAGCATCGCTTCGACCGTGCGCGGACCGGCACTTAGCGCACTATAATTCGTTACTTTCGCTCGGACGCACAGTTTCGCGTTCTCGTAAGCAGCGTCAAGATCGGTACGCACAGAGAAGTCATAGATATGCGTTTGAGGCGTTGCGTACAGATACACATCGCGGAATATTCCGCTCATCCGCCAAAAATCCTGATCCTCGAGCCAGCTTGCGTCGCACCAGCGATAGACCTCTACCGCTATTTGATTCTCGCCCTCTACTAAATAAGGAGTAAGGTCAAATTCCGCTGGCGTGAACGTATCCTCGCTGTATCCGACGAAGTCGCCGTTTACCCACACGTAGAAAGCGGATTCCACGCCTTGAAAGCTAATGTAAACCGGTTGCCCTGCCCACGTTTCTGGCACTGTGAAATATCGCGCGTATGAGCCGACAGGATTATACTTAACAGGGGCGAAAGGAGGCTGAATATCCTCATGTCCGACCCAGGGATAGATAACGTTCGTATACTGCGGGTAATCATATCCTTGCAGCTGCCAATGGGAAGGCACCGTGATTTCCGCCCAAGTGCTGTGATCATAGTCTGTTCGATAAAAATCGGCCGGACGAACTTCAGCATTTTCAGCCCAATGAAATTTCCAGCTTCCGTTCAGTGAATGATACCATTCCGAAGCCGTCCTTTCTCCAGCCAGCGCCTCGGGTACGGTTCGGTAAGGCATTAGCGTAGCGTGTGCTTCCATGCGATTTAATTGAAAAATGTCTGGATTGTTGTTCCATTCCGGATAACCATTTTGAGGTGGGACATAGTTGAATTTGGTCGTCATTTCGCTTCCCCACTTTGCAGTTTGTATGATTTTTATCAACGATACCTGTATTGTACAGGACTTGAAATTCTTTTAAAATATAAGATATAGCGCATCGGATATTAAAAAATGAAAGAGATGATCATCATTCCTATGACTGAAGATTACAGGAAATTTTTCGTCATTACAGAAGGAGATCGGAAGCTTCCATTAATTATGGAAACCGTCGGATTTGAGAATGAGCAATCGCCGATGAAAAGGGATGAGGGCTATCCGTGCTTTCATTGGCTGCAGACGACAGAGGGAAGCGGCGACATTGAGCTTCATCATGGAACCATCAAGCTTGGCGAGCAGCAAGGGATGCTTCTGCCGCCTGGCATACCGCATGCTTATAGAGCGTCGAACACCAACTGGTCTACCTGGTATTTGACCTTCGATGGCGCGCTGGCGGCGTCAATCGTTCATGCGCTGCAGCTGCCATTGATGACGCCGGTCAGTTGGGGACTGGACACGCCGCTCGCCTGCATCCATGAAGGATTCTATGATAAATACCGCTACAGCTACGACTTCACAGGAGTTAACGGCTCGCAGGAGGTTTATCAATTTCTAACGCTTCTGAAACAGCACTGCCATGTGAACCGGGGAGCCTCTTTCTCGCAGAGCCATGAGCGGCTGCTGCCGCTTTTATTCAGGTTGGAAGAATGCTATGCTCAGTCTGAAGTTGGTCTAGCATGGATGGCGGGTTTGCTCGGGGTAAGTCCGCAGCATGTTAACAATTTATTCCGCAAGGCGTTTGGGACATCGCCCTATCAATATTTGCTGCAGCTGCGCCTTCAGAAGTCCAAAGAAATGCTGATTTCTGAACCGCTGCGTACCGTGAAACAGATTGCCGAAGCGACAGGTTTCCTGGACGCCTCTCATTTCATTTCCACATTCCGCAAATCGGAAGGGATGACCCCGGATATTTTCCGGAATCGGTATTAAACTTACAAGATGCAAGCATTGTCTTTTTTATAAAATCTACGTATAATTATAGGGTGAAATTATGTTTATCCATCGTGAACGTTATTTCAAATGATGCGAAAGGACGGAGACATATGGGTGGAGATAAGCTGGAGAAAATCATCGACGCGGCAAGAATGTACTATCAATTAGATTATAGCCAACAAGATATTGCTAAGAAATTAGGAGTATCTCGTCCTACGGTTTCTCGATTTTTGCAGCAGGCGAAAGCCGAAGGCATTGTTCAAATAAAGATTATGGATCCAACAGAAAATAATGAGAATTTGGCCTCGCAATTAGAGGAGAAGTTCAAGCTGAAGAAGGTAGTTGTCACTTCTGTTCCCCAATATGAGGAGCATATCGTCAAGAAATATATTGGCGAGGCCGCGGCGAATTATTTGTACGAAACCGTGAAAGCCGGAGACACGATTGCGACAACCTGGGGAACTACGCTATATGAAGTCGCTGTCCATTTGCAAAACAAGCATGTGAAAGATGTAGCTGTCGTTCAGCTGAACGGCGGCGTCAGTTACTCGGAGACGAATACATATGCTTCGGAGATTATCCATCTCTTCGGCGCTGCTTTCAACACGAGTCCCCATCTGCTGCCGCTGCCGGCGATTGTTGATCACGCTGTCGTCAAGCAGGCGATTGAGGCCGACCGGCATATACGTAAAATTTTGGATATGGGCAAGAAGGCGAATATTGCCGTATTCACGGTCGGAGCTCCTTCGGAGGATTCTGTACTGATCAAAGCCAACTACTTTTCTCCCGGGGATTTGGACATTATACATGCGAAGGGCGTAGGCGATATTTGCTCCCGCTATATTGACCTGGAAGGCAGCATTTGCAGCGAAGAGCTGGACCGGCGGACGATCGGCATTGATTTGGCCGAGCTTCGAACGAAAGAAAAGTCCATTCTCGTTGCCGGCGGTATGAAGAAAATAGAGCCTATTTATGGTGCCATAAGCGGGAAATATGCGAACACTTTAATTACGGATCAGTTTACAGCTAAATATTTGCTTGAATATCAAAAATGAATAGATGGAAGTGGAGAAAACGATGACACAAATTGAAATTGCCAAATTGATTGATCACACGTTATTGAAGCCTGATGCTTCGCGAGACGAAATCATTAAACTTTGCGGCGAAGCCAAGCAATATAGCTTTGCTACAGTATGCGTGAATCCGCATTGGGTTACTTTGGCGGCCAAAGAGCTGGAAGGTTCAACCGTTGGCATCACCACGGTGATTGGCTTTCCTTTGGGGGCGACCACGACATTCGCCAAAATGGCTGAAGCCCGTGATGCCATTGCAAACGGTGCAACGGAAATCGACATGGTGCTGAATATCGGTGCGCTGAAATCAGGCGAGCTCGGCACAGTGCAAAAGGATGTAGAAGGCGTCGTCCAGGCCGCGAATGGGCAGGCTGTTGTGAAGGTTATTCTCGAAACAGGCCTCCTGACGGATGAAGAGAAAGTACAAGCGTGTTCGATCTGCAAGCTGGCGGGAGCCGATTTTGTCAAAACTTCGACCGGTTTTGGCCATGGCGGAGCAACGGTGGAAGATATCGCGTTAATGAGAAAAACCGTCGGCCCGGAGATGGGTGTGAAAGCATCAGGCGGCGTGAGAGACAACGAAACGGCCCGTAAAATTATCGCTGCCGGCGCGACCCGCATCGGAGCAAGCTCCAGCATTGCGATCGTGACAGGCGGTCAAGGCGAAGGCTACTAAGCAGAAAAAAAGAGAAACAGGATGGCAGTTTACTGTCGTCTGGTTCTCTTTTTTTGTCATTCTTTCGAAAATACCATATAATGGTAGTGAATGTCGGTTTTGATCAGATAGGATGAAGGAGAGGATGACCATGTTCAATCGGCCTATATTGAATATCCCGAGAACGAAACTCGAGGCCGTTCATAACGTGAGTGCCATCATTGTCATGCTGGCCGTTTTGAGTTATCTGGCTGCTGTGTGGACTTCGCTGCCTGAACAGTTTCCAACCCATTTTGATTTTTCCGGTAAGCCTAATGGATGGGGTGGCAAGGGAGGCTTGATTCTGCTGCCTATTTTAAGTGCATTGGTTTATGGGGGACTAACGTTACTGGGTAAAATACCGCATAAATTCAACTATCTTCGTGAGATTACGGAAGAAAATGCACAGCGGCAATATGTGATTGCCCTCCACATGATCTCCTGGATGAAAGTGCTCATTGTTGTATTGTTCAGCTCCATCGAGTGGAATATGATCCGCGCGGCGTTCGGCAACGAACCTGCGGCATGGTCGATGCTTTCATTTGTGGTCGTTCTTTTGGGTACGATCGCCTTTTATATAAGGAAGTCTCTGAGAGCGGCATAGTACAAGCCAATTCGCCCTACTCTAAAATAATTATTTTTGTAACACAATTGGAACATTCCCGTTATACGCCCATAACATATGTGGGGTATTATAATAACCAAGACCCCCTTTTTTAATATAACATTTGGACCTGGCCCCGTTGGCTAGGTCCCTTTTTTTGTTCTCATATGGATGATCACAGGGCGGGTTGGTATGGTAATTTGAAGAAATTCCCGGAGATGTCTAAAAACAAAGGGTTTTTTTGACGATAACAGAAATGAACAATAGAAATTGTTCGGCGGGGAGTAGAGAAGAATGAGAGCAATATATTACACGACGATCACTTTAGTATTTGTTATATTGATTTCCTCTGTTGAAGTCGTCATCCGAAATTACCAAAACTCGCTGTTTCAGGGGCTTAAAACTTCAGAGGAATCCCAATTGTTCTCGCGAGCTCTCGCTCTGGAATCGGTTGTTCAGAGGAATTTCAATCTCATGGCTAGCTTGGAAGCTTATGTTGAGGCGGGATATTTACAAGGCAAAACCGATCAAGAAATCATGAGTTATTTGACCTTACTATATAATGGCGTCGACAGCTCTGCTTTTAACCTATTAATTGCCCCCAAGGGTATTGTCTCCTATGTGTATCCGCTGCAAGGAAACGAGAGCTTTGTGAACTGGGATTTATTGAATGACCCGCGGGTCAATGTACAAGAGCAAATTCATCGGGCATTAGAGACGAAAAAAGCAACTGTAGACGGTCCGTTTAAACTACTCCAGGGCAATAGCGGCATAGTGGCCAGGAAACCCCTTTATGATAACTCTGGTTTCTGGGGTTTCGTTTCTGTCGGATTGGATCTGGACAAGCTCTTGATGGATGCGGAGATAAAAGGGCAGGACAAGGGGAACCTTCAGCTGGCGATTCGTAATGTTGGCCAGGTTGCCTTTTATGGGGATGACCGCATTTTCCAAATGAACTCGATTCGCACTACGGTTACTTTCTCTGACCTTAAATGGGAGCTGGCAGCACTGCCGCAGAACAGCGCGATTCATAGTATCGATCAACAAATTACACTTATCCGCATCGCCTACTTGCTCGTTTTGATGCTTGGTTTGCTTTTCTATTTGTATATTGTGAGGCAGCGGAATCATCTGAGCCGGGTTGTCATGGAGCGCACCCAAGAGATCCTTGAGGCGAATGAGCATCTCATGGCGATGAACGAGGAACTGAAAGCCGGGGAGCAGGAATTGCTCCAGTATACGGAACGGCTGCAAGAATCGGAGCAAAAGCTTTCGTATATTGCCTATCACGATGTATTGACGGGCATTTATAATCGGGCGCACTTTCAAACGCTTTTAAAAGAGCAGATTAATTATGTTTGCGATCAGACTTGCTCGCTAGCTGTGTTATTTTTTGATCTGGACAATTTCAAAATGGTCAACGATACGCACGGTCATCACACGGGGGATTTGCTGCTTCGGGAAGTCGTAAACCGAATTCAACAGGCAGATCTTGCTTATCATACCTTAGCTCGATTCGGCGGCGACGAGTTCGCCATGCTGCTCACAGATTGCCCGGACGAGCAAGATATTCGGAATGTTTGCGAACGTTTGCTTGGCTTGTTCAAGAAGCCTTGCATGATTGAGAACCGATCCTTTTTTGCCAGTATGAGCATAGGCATTGCGCAGTATCCGCAAGGGGGAACGACATGGGAAACGCTGCTGAAAAATGCGGATATGGCTATGTATATAGCGAAGAAGGAGACCGGCAGCTCATATATATTTTTCAATCAGCAAATGGAAAATAACTCATTGACGAAGCTCCAGATGGGCAATCATTTAAGGCAATCGATAGAACGCGGCGAATTGGAAATTATGTACCAGCCGCAAGTCGATTGCATACTTGGCAAAATTGTTGGCGTGGAGGCACTCCTGCGTTGGAAACATTCAACGATGGGCTATATATCGCCAGCTGAATTTATTCCACTGGCTGAAGAAATCGGCATGATCGTGCCGATTGGCGAGTGGATTTTACGTGGTGCCTGCTTGCAGATGAAGGCATGGCACAACTTGCTGGAGCAGCCTTTGGCAATTTCGGTCAATTTGTCCGTGAAACAGCTGCATGATGAGCGGTTTGTCGATAAAGTGCGTCTCATTTTGAAGGAGTCGGGCCTGGAGGCTAATTATTTGGAAATGGAAATCACGGAAAATGTCGCGATGAAGGACGAGCAGTTGGATGCCCTTCGTCGTCTGCGCGGCTTAGGCATTGCAATTTCTGTTGATGATTTCGGCACTCATTATTCTTCGCTTAGCTACCTGAAGCGATTCCCTGTTACCAAAATCAAGCTGGACCAATCCTTTGTCCGCGGCGTTCAATCGGATGACAAAGACAGGGCCATGATCAAAGCGATTATCTCTGTAGCGAACTCCTTCCAGCTGGAAATTATTGCAGAAGGCGTGGAGACGGAGGAACAAGCAAGCTTCCTTGTTAATAATGGGTGCAGACACATTCAAGGCTATTATTTCTTCAAGCCGATGAAGGCCGATCAAGTGATAGAGGTACTCGGGCGAAGCCTGCATGACAAGCTTCATTTTATGGAAGCGGCGTCTGCCGGAGAAGAGTAAAACAAAAAAATCTCCATGCTTATCGAACATAAGCAGAGGAGATTTTTTTCTGTAGGAAGCATACAGACGAGAAGTCTTGTGCCATTTCTTCTATAACGGAACAATCTGTTTCTGTTTATTTTTAAAGTAAACCCAATGCTTGAAGCCAATTTCTTTCAGCTTTGCGCTTACTTCATTCCAATCGTCGCCAACACGACTAGGAATGTGAGCATCCGATCCGAAGGTGACTTCTACGCCGTGATGCAGGGCTTGCTCAAGAATTTCAACGGACGGATACCAGCCTCCGACATCTTTGGTTTTGCCTGACGTATTAATTTCAATCGCAACGCCGCATTCGCCGATCACTTTGAGCGTCTCGTTGACCTTTGGTGTGGCAATGTCTGAGAAGGATGGGTAGAATCCTTTCATGGCGTCGATATGCCCAAGGAACTGGAACATGCCAGAGCGAGCAGACTCCTGAATGAGTCGGTAGTACTCCTCTTTCTGCTCGACTTTCTGCACGTCGGAAAGTCCATTCCAGCGTCTGCGGTTAAAGATGCTGACGCCGCCGGATAAATGAACAGAGCCAATGATGTAGTCGAAAGGATATTTCGCATATTCATGGCGATAAATGTCAGCATGCTCAGGAAAGAAATCCGATTCTACCCCGAGCAGCACATCGATTTTGCCTTCATACTCTTGTTTTAATTGAAGAACTTCCTCGATATAGCGGGGAAATTCGCTTTTGGCCATCGCGATCAAGGGCTGTGCTTGATCTTGCGAGCTGCCGAAGTAGGGCGAGTGGTCAGAGATGCCGATAACGTTCAAACCGCCGGCAATGGCTGCCTCAATGTAGTCGCGAATCTTGTTCTGAGCGTGTCCGCAGCGGTCGTGATGGGTATGCAGGTCGAATTTCATATGTAAATAGGCCTCCTTCATTCAGATCCGAGAAATTGGGTTTCCGGCATTCCCTTCAAGTCCCGAAGGAATTGCTGCATGGCCGAATTCAAATAACGGCCCGATTTATATACTACACCTACGGGATGGGTATTATCCAGTTCATTCACTTTCAGCATCTTCAGGGTGCCGTGCCGCAGTTCATCAGCGACGGAAAGCTTGGATATGATCGCTACGCCTAGGTTTAATTCCACCATGCGTTTCACCTCTTCGCTGCTGGACAGCTCCATAACGATATGCGGCGATACCTCATAGGCGGCAAAAATTTGATCGACGAACCGTCGTCCCGCCGTTTCCGGGGAGAGCATAATGAAGGGAATATTCCGAAGCTTATCGATCGATAAATGTGAAAAACGGCTGAGCGGATGCATCGAAGATACAATTAACTCAAATGTATCGTAGTATAAGACAGATGTTTCCAGCGACTGATTTTTCTCAAACAAATAAGTGATGCCAATATCAATCTGGCCATTATCTACACTTTGCATAATTTGCGAAGACGTCATGGAATGAATCGTTGTCTTGATCAAAGGGAATTGGTCTTGGAAGTAAGAGAGGACCCTTGGCAAGATTTGCATGGCGATAGACGTCGTTGTTCCAATGTGAATATGTCCCTGAGGCGTTTGGTGCAAGTCAACTAGCCGCTGTTTCAAGTCACTGGCTATACGTAGTATTTTCTCCGCATGTTCCAAAAATAATTTGCCGCTGTCCGTCAAGGTGACAGGCTGATTGCGGTCGATCAATATCGTCCCGAATTCATCTTCTAAGCTTTTGATTTGCGCGGAAACAGCAGGTTGGGTCAAATTAAGAATTTCCCCAGCTTTTCGAAAACTCATCGTTTTCGAAATGGTAAGCAGCGTCTCCAACTGGTTCATATTCATGAGAAAACTCCTGCCTGTATGGAATAGGTACAAATAAAATTTATCGAAATTGTAAAGAATATAAAATCCTTTTCTAACTTCATTATATGATAAGTAAAGGGCTGTAGGCAACGATGGGTATAAAGTGAGAAAAGTGGATGTAATCTAAAGGCAGGAATAAATGGGTATAGTTGTTTTCTCTATTGCCAATTACTCAAATTTGAATATAATAATTAATATAATTTATAACTATATGGACAAAGGAGAGTATTCATGTCTTTATCACGTAAGTCAAATCCGACATGGACCGTCGTCGGATTAATGCTGGGCCTACTGCTAGCTTCGCTTGATCAGACGATCGTTTCGACGGCCATGCCGACTATTGTTTCAAAATTGGGCGGTTTTAATCAATTCGTTTGGGTATTTTCAGCGTATTTGATCGCTAATGTGACGGCGATGCCGATCTTCGGCAAATTGTCCGACATGTATGGACGAAAGCTGTTTTTCCTTATTGGGGTCATTGTGTTTATGGTTGGTTCTGCGCTATGCGGAACAGCTTCATCCATGACCCAGTTGATTGTCTACCGTGCCATTCAAGGCATCGGGGGCGGCGCGTTAATGCCGATTACATTTGCGATTATTTTTGATATTTTCCCTCCCGAGAAACGCGGGAAAATGCAAGGTCTGTTTGGAGCAGTATTCGGATTGTCGAGTGTGCTCGGACCGATTATCGGCGCGTATTTCACGGACCATGTGACGTGGGAATGGATTTTCTTCATCAATCTTCCGCTTGGCGTCGTTGCCTTGCTGTTAATCATTTTCTCTTATCACGAGTCCGTGGAGCACAGCAAAGCGAAGATCGATTGGGGCGGTACGATCCTGTTAACAGCGTCGATCATGTCCTTAATGTTCGCCCTGGAGCTTGGCGGTAAAGACTATGCATGGGGCTCCATGCAAATCATTGGTTTGTTTGCAGGTTTTGTTGTTCTGCTTGGCATATTCATTACGATAGAGAAATATGCGGCTGAGCCGATCGTGCCTTTGGACCTTTTCAGAAATAGGCTGTTTACCTCCAGTATGGGTGTAAGCTTTGCTTACGGCGCGGTTCTCATCTCGGCGGGAACGTATATTCCTTTGTTTATTCAAGGTGTATTCGAAGGCTCGGCAACGAGCGCTGGCACTGTTTTGACGCCTATGATGTTAGGAGTTGTCGTCAGCAGTGCGCTTGGCGGCCGGTTTATCGGCAAATACGCTTACCGGAATGTGCTGCTCGTTTCAGTGGTTCTTCTCATCATCGCCACCTCCCTTCTGGGCGGAATCTCCATTGATTCGAAGCGGTGGACGATCACCGTATTCATGATTCTATTAGGTCTGGGAATTGGCGCCTGCTTCCCGATTACTTCCATGTCCGCTCTCCATAAGGTTGACTTCCGTCGCAGGGGAACCGTGACTTCGCTCGTTGGTTTCTTTCGTTCCGTAGGGTCAGCTATTGGTGTTGCCGTGTTCGGCAGTGTGCAGGTGAATATTCTGAAGGACAAAATGCTGGCGGCTGTCCCCGACCCTGCGTTGGCGGAAAATATGAAGGACGCGCGTGTTCTGCTGCAGCCTGAATTTCGGGCTAAAATTCCGCCAGAGGTACTGCATAAGCTGATTACGGCTTTAGCAGACTCCATCGCGGTCGTCTTCCAAACGACAATCATACTGGCTGTCATTGGCCTGATCTTCATTCTTTTCATGGGCAACGCGAAGTTGGAGATTGGCAAAGCGCCTGTTAAAGACGCAGCGCCTGCAGCCGTGCACTAAGGAGGCAGGAGCAGATGTCAATGAAGCTCGTTATTCTTGGACTGCTGATGGAAGCCAATCGGCACCCGTATGAAATTCGGCAGATCATGAAAGAACGCGGCATGCATAATTACATGAAAGTGCAGGATGGCTCGCTCTATTATGCGATGGATCAGTTGAAAAAGGACGGATTCGTAGAAGCGCTTGAAGTGGTGCGCGATACGAATCGTCCCGAGAAGACAATCTATCAAGTGACCGATGCAGGCAAGAAGAAATTCCAAGAATTTCTGATGGAGCAGCTGCACGAGGAGATCTGGTATTACCATCCGCTTTATGTTGCATTGCCTTTCACGGTGCATGGGGATCAGAATAAAATTGCTGAAATCCTCGAGCACAAAATTATGGCGCAGAAAATCGTTATGCAGAGAGCGAAAAGTGTTTATGAGGAGCATATAGGCACCGTTCCGCGCGTTGTTTTGCAGATGATGGTTGGCACCTATAAGCGGGCTTTTATGGAGCTGAAATGGCTGGAGCAGCTGCATCAGGACGCTTCTGAAGGCCGATTGCAGGAGAAAGGGACTCCGCTCGACGTAGATTGGGATCGGATTGAATAAGGGAAAGCCGTTAGAGTGGAGCGGTGAGACGACCTTTTTAACGCGTTGGTAGAGAAGATCACCATTCTCTCGCCAACGCGTTATTTATTTACCCTGAAAATTGGACTGGAAATTGAGGAAATCATCGAGTAACCGACTGCACAAGCAACCAATTGCGATAAATGGCATGGATCGATTCGATGCTGTTCGCTCGTTATAATTCCAAAGTATTTATTTTCAAATAAAGCCATTCCTTTTCAGCCGATCTGATAATGAACAGCATCTTTATGGAACAATGTGTTTTGCTGCTCCACGATGATAGATAGATCATCAAACCTCTTACGTAAGCCTTTTAAAATCCATTCAGGAAAATCCTCCAGGGTCACACCTTCCTTCCCATTGTTTAAGTGTGTGTATGTTAACTCTGATGGGAGGGGATGGCAAGTTGTTAACTCCTTCTGACTTTAAACAATATCAGCTAATCCTCACTCGCAATTTATGGTATAATTTAACTATTCTAACAATTTCAACATTACAAAGATTTAAGGATATTGGACATTAGATAAAAAGTATTAAAAAGTCTTTCATAAGGGGATATCAACATGACGAAGCAATATGCAATCGATATAGCGAAAAAGCTTTTTAGAGAAAATAATAAATCATACTTTGTAATCCAAGATCCCGAATCGAATGAGTTCAAGGTAGTGGATAAAGAAGAATGGGATGCAAAGGATTTAAACCCTTATGTCGTATTCAGTATTGAAACGGATTAAATCTAGTGTATGTTGGAGCGCTGGGGAACAAGAATGGTAGGAGTATTTTCATTTTCGATCAGCATACAGCAAATGAAAAGATAGCAACGAAAAAATGCTGGGATTTAATGAATCCTTCGTAAGTATTTCTGAAGATATGTATTATTTAGGGCAAGTGACAACTGATTGGACTATTTTATTAAATGAAGAATTTAATTGGAAAAGTATTGCTGATTTCGCAGTCGGGTTGTCCAAACATATAACTTATTCTTTGATTTCTATTGGTTATTTTGATGATTGTGTTTTTGAACTCAATGTGTTCAGTCATGGATTACATATTACAAAGAAACTTGTTTGTGGTGAAGGCACTGCTGAGGATTATGGATTGGAAATAGTTAATGGTGATCTCGTAGCCTTAGTAAATACTTTAGATATTAAAAGTGATGTGAAGGTGTTGGAAGAGATACTTGAGAATGATGTAATGGATGTAATAGAACCTCTTGAAGAAGAATTTGCTACAGTTATGTCTATAAAAGCAGATTGGTTTGATAGCTTTGAAGAGGAAGTTAAATCGAAATTTGCGAAAGTCATTTTGTAATGTCAAAACGAACTAATTTTAATTTAATGAAAGCACGATTTTATTGCAAGTAATGAGTTTTTATGGAGTTGATGGAATGAATGAATTAAAGAAGCAGGCGTACAAGATGCTTATTTACTTAGCCTTCCTAGACATTAAAAATAGCGGAAGTTTTAATCAGGAGAATTCCTATAGAAATGTACGAATTGCCCATGCATTCCATAACCTTGCAGAATCCTTGGTGGTTGACTTAAAAGATTTTAATGAGGAAAATTTTTGGAACACAATTGAATCATTGGAGAAGCAGTTTGACTTGTACAACTACAGAAAAGCATTTAACGATGCTATCAAGGATAATAAATGAAAGAGCAATTTTATATAAGGATGAGGAATTATGAGTGCAAAATCAAAGAGAACAGTATTGATAAAGGTAAGTTATTTGTTGAATTTAGAGGAGAAAGATGAAGAATTGCTCAATTTACTCGATAAAATTAGCAGAAATATTTCGTATGACCAAAATATAGAAATTGATAATGAAATTAAGAATATTAAGTGGATTGAAACTTCTAAATTAGAACTAAACCCAAATAATATGAATTGTGGAAAATGTTATAATTGTGAAACGTGGACTACTGATAGAGAAAAACCTAATCCTATTATGGAATTATGTAATGGTGCAACTATTGACGGAAAACTCTTATGTGATGAATGTTTACCTGAAGATCATAGATGGGCGTTTTAATAAAACATGGATTTCATCAAGTTAACAACTGGCTGAGGGGAGATAAATGTAATGATAAATAAACATGGAATTGTAGAAATATTAATAATAATATAAACACCAACTTTCTGGTAGGTATGTGAAACGAGTTGCAAAATTGTTTTTTATATATAGCAATAACTTTTTAGGAGGTAAGCGTGCAAGCAGAAAAGTATTTGTCTAATAATCAGGCTTTTGATAGAAAGATTCGGAGCAAATATCTATTATTTGTACCTGGATTATATGCGTTGTTCTTATTTTCCATAATTATTATCACGTTTGTCGGCTATGGGATTGTTTATGTATTCGAAACCTTCATTCCTCCCACTATTGCAATATTTCTAATTGGAGCTTGTATTGGGGTTGGGTGCGGTGTTCTTTTTGGTTTCTATTCTGTCCTAGCTGGATTAATCAGATCAATTTTCCCAAGACCACAATTTGAGGTTGCAGTAGCTATTAATGAAAATGAGGAACCCGAAATATATCGAGTTGTTCGGGATATTTGCAGCCAAATGGGGACACAAATGCCAAACCACATTATTCTTAATGCTAGGAGTCGCTTCTATGTTACAGACGCATCATTGTGTCTACCTAATGGGACGATAAAAGGTAAGATACTTAGCTTGAGTTTGCCAATGTTGGATTTTTTAAAATTAAATGAACTTTATTCCATAATTAGTCACGAGATAGCTCATTTTACGGGTTGGGATACAGATTTCAGTAAAAAAGTATCTCCAGTATATAACGGATCGCTAACTACGCTAAAGCATCTATTTCATGGGACAGTATCAAATCGATCTGATCTGGCTCCCTTTATGTTGCTCCCATCACTTATTCCGATGTTCATTCTCCGTTCTTATTTAAAATGGTTTCATGAAGTGATGTTAGTCGTTTCAAGAGCACGAGAATATCGAGCTGATACATTAGCCGCGCAAACCTGTGGTACTCGTTCTTATACTAGCGCCTTAGAAAAAATGCATAGTATAAACGTTGTTTTTGAAAAGGTTTCAATGCACCACTTGACGGGAGCATACAAAGAAGGTCGTGGAATCATCAACTACTATGAGGTCTTCCGCCAATCATATGATAACCTGCAGGGGGAGATTGCTCAGGAATTGCAGTATTCCTTAAATAGTAAATCTTCTCGGGACGATACTCACCCTACACTAGGGGAGAGATTATCACATTTGCCTAATGATGTGGACAACAAGGTATCGATTTCTAATGATCTAGCTTCTACTTTGCTGATTCATTCGGGAAAATATGAGCGTTTTTTATCCGATGAGTTGTCTTATTATCTAAATAAAAGTTGAGGCGAGATATGACTCAAGTAACAGATATAACAAATGATTTACTCAGTTCGGTAATTGAACTAGTAGCAAAAGATAGCATTAAAAGAGAAGATTCATTGATTCGAGGGTTCTTTTCAGGGCTCTATTATAGGGGGCATAAGAATGCTTGCATTTGTTCAAGTAAAAACAATGTAGGAGGTCTGGTATGAATAATAAAAATCACAATATTTTTATAGCTGCTGCTGTGGGCGACTTCGAATATATAGAAAACTCTATATCAAAAGGTATGGATATGAATAATGTGAGTGAAACGGGTTGGACTTTACTGATGTAGAAAATGAAAGAATAGAAATGGTTGAATTCCTGCTTAATCATGGAGCTGATGTTGATATAAAGGATAATCGAGGATTATCCCCAATAGTTATTGCGAAATCATATGATTCCGAGAAAATTATTCAATTTCTGGAACAATATAAACGAAACTAACAGTATTGGTTTTATACAGAAATCACCAGATTTTTAGTGTGCAGAGAAGAAAAGTTTGATGAAATTTGGTTTTGGGATTTTCTGAAAAAGAGACTTCCCGATAAATATGAATTCTATCATAAAATATTTAATGAGACTCTGCAAAAATAATCCATTTTAAGAGGATAATTCGATTTGACAGCTATTAGATGAAGGAGTTTGTTTGTGAGAAATGAGTTCAAAGTTCGCATATTTTCATTAATCATAATTTTATTGGTTTCAATATTCCCGCTTATTGTAAATTCGATATATCTCTTTATCACAGATAATGTTACGGCGTATAGCTCTGATTTGAGATTTATTTTCAGTATTATATGGGAAATGCTTTCTCTAGGAGCACTTTATTTGGTCTTGAGAAAGCAAGGTCGAGCCTTTAAAGATATAGGCTTCGAGTTTCGGAAAATTGATATATTACATGGATTCCTGCTTTATTTTGGCATCTATATTGTTTACATAATTGCTCTTACTATCGCACCGAATTTTTCTGAGGCACCTAAAAACATTGATTTTTTAAAAACGAATATATCAATATTCTACTTTGTATTCATCATGATAAATCCTTTTTTTGAAGAATTAATTGTCAGGGCATATACAATAACTGAATTGAAGTATCTGATCAAAAAAGAAGAGATGTTAGTTCTTATAAGTACATTAATCCAGACTTCATATCATTTATATCAGGGATTAATACCTGCGCTGTATGTAGGGATTATGTTTTTCATTTTTTCAATTTATTTCGTGAAGAGTAGGAAAATCGTCCCAGTTATTATAGTGCACTTGTTCTTTGACCTCATGGCAATGTTACATTTCGGAAAATAGAGAACCGTTGTTTCGTAACTTAGTGAAAATACTAATTCGTCTCGATTATATCCCTTTCACGGTCGCGACACCAATGTGGAATGCGTGGTAAGGATATATCGGGCAGACTAGTCGATTAGTATTTGTATCTATAATAGCCCTCTTTAAAGCTGAGAGGGCTATTTTCATTCTAAAAATTTATACAAAATTTACTAATTTTCACTTTATTCGACAATATATCTCAGAGATAAGGCGGCTTTTGTACGGTATAGTAGATTCTGATGGAACTAAATACCGAAAGGAGTCAGTATATGACTTGGAAGTGGAGAAAGAAATTATCGAGTTTAGTTTTGGGTTCGGTATTAATGGGTTTATTGCCAGTTTGTGGTGTTTCCGCCGTTACCTTACCACCAACCGATGAAGGAATTTCAACAACCAATTGGTCTACTTTAGGCGAATCAATTCGCCCTCTTAGTGATGTTGCTGCGACTACAATAGCTTCGACGGAATCCACTCAATCATCTGCTATTGAAGATGAGCAACGAGTTATCATTACTTTCAAAGACAAGAAAAAGGTTGCTAAATCACTCATCAAGGGTAAAGTCAAGAGGCAGCATAAGTACTCCCCATCCATTTCCGCCAAGATGACCTCTAAAGAAATTGAAAATCTCAAGAAAAACACAGATGTACAATCGGTTGAGCCGGACATTCAGCTTCAAACAGCCTCGCAAACAATGGACTGGGGCGTGTCTGTCGGCAATGCAACTTATGCATGGAACAATGGATTTACAGGTAAAGGCGTTAAAGTTGCAGTCTTAGATTCTGGAATTGATACCCATCACGAGGATCTTGTTGTAGCAGGTGGAGCTTCATTTGTTGACTATACAACCTCGTATGATGATGATTTTGGTCATGGTACTCATGTGGCTGGAATTATCGGGGCTAAAAACAATGATGTAGGTGTTGTTGGAGTAGCGCCTGATGCAGATTTATACGCAGTCAAGGTGTTGGATTCAACTGGCAAAGGTTATTTATCTGATGTTATCGCTGCTATTGATTGGGCGGTGGACAACCATATGGATATTCTCAATATGAGCATGGCGACTAGCGTAGATTCACCAGCTTTTCATAGTGCTGTTGATCAGGCATATGAAAGTGGATTATTACTTGTTGCTGCGGCGGGAAACACAGGGAATGCTGAGGGGACTGGGAATACGATTCAATATCCTGCTAAGTATAGCTCTGTGATCTCTGTCGGGGCTGTTGATCAGAATAATCAAAGAGCAACATTTTCAGCAACGGGAAGTGAGCTTGAGGTTGTAGCGCCTGGGGTGGGGATTCAAAGTACATATTTGAATAATGGGTACTCGACTCAAAGTGGGACGTCAACTGCTGCATCGTTTGTTTCAGGGGAGTTGGCATTGTTAAAACAAGCTAGACCTTCGGATAAAAACGGAGAATTTCGGATGAAGTTAAAAAAAGAGATGTCCCCAATTAAAACTCCTTCAGATGTAACGGTGAGTCAAGAAGTTTACCAAAATGATCTTATTCATTCGTCGAGTTTAGGGAATTCAATAAAACGTACTCTTAATGGACAAGTTACTCCGGAGGATGACACATACTTATGGCCTAGCCTAATAAATGCAAAATCCATTTCATATAACTTAGGGGTTCGATATGTACTATATAATGATGGGACATTAAAACGTACTCTTGAAGGACAAGGTGCTTTGGGAGATGACACGTACTTATGGCCTAGCCTTATAAATGCAAAATCCATTTCATATGAAAGAGGCCTTCGATATGTACTATATAATGATGGGACAATAAAACGTACGCTTGAAGGACAAGGTGCTTTGGGGGATGACACAAACTTATGGCCCAGCCTTATAAATGCAAGATCCATTTCATACAATTCAGGGAATCGATTTGTCTTATATAATGATGGGACAATTAAGGGGGCATACGGAGGATATGCGCTGCAAGATGACACAAACTTATGGCCTAGCCTAATAAATGCAAAATCCATTTCAGTTGACAGAGGCCTTCGTTATGTAGGTTATTTTGATCAAAACCCTACCATATCTAACTTATTAAATAATAATCAAGTTGTTTATAAAGGTGGGTCTGGCAATATCATTACTCTCACAGGTAATGTAAGCGACCCTGACAATGATAACGTCACAATCAGTGCAACAATTGCCGGTATCACCAAGTCAACAACCATTTCAAATACATTGACGTCTAAATCATGGACTTTACAGTGGAATGTAGATTCTGACAATTTAGCTGCCGGCTCATACAGCAATGTAACTGTAGTAGCAAATGATAATCTTTGGGGGACAGCTAGTTCGACCTACACGGGGACAATCGTCATTGATATAATACCTAATCAACCTTCAGCTCTACTTCCTGGATCTTTGAGCATCGACGCTTCACTCGTAGCAGTAGCAGTAACTACTCTGAACTGGACATTTACTGATGTTGATGCAGGGGATACACAGTCTGCTTATGATGTTCAAATTTACAAAGCTACTGGGCTTACTGACTGGTTTTACTCAGAATTAACTCAAGTTCATGATTCAGGCTGGGTTTACTCAGGAGCATCAAGCTATACTATTCCTTATGGGAAATTATCTCGAGGGACAACCTATAGATGGAGAGTAGCAGTTAAGGATTCTAAAGGCGGTGTTTCTGCGTTCACGCCATTTTATTACATAAAGACAAATAACTTACCAACACTGTCTATCACTTCGTACACAGACGGACAAGCACTCTCCAGCAATGTTTTAAACTTTACATGGACTTACGCAGACGCTGATGGACAAACACAAAACAGTTACCGAATTCGGGGGTCGAAAGATAACTGGACCACGATTGCTTATGACTCTGAAGCTAGAACAGGTACAACAACATCTTTTCAAACCCCAGTACTTACTGAAGGAACCTGGAGTTTCGAAATTACAGTAAATGATGGGCTTGAATGGTCTGACCCTGCTGCCAGAAGCGCCCTAACCATATCAAAGACGCCAGTCGAAACTCAAGCTCCGACTGCCCCAACAAAACTGCTCATCACAAGTAAAACGGCTAACTCTGTAAGTCTCTCTTGGACAGCATCTATCGATAATGTTGGTGTAACAGCATACATTGTATATAACGGAAGTACACAGATAGGGTCAACAAATAATATTAACTACACGGCTCAAAATTTAGCGGCTAATACGCTCTATGCCCTAAAAGTTACGGCAATAGATGCAGCAGGTAATGAATCACAAGCAAGTAATACGCTTTATTTTTATACAGGTATTTACGAGTATCACTATGATGTTACTGGACGAATAGATTATCTTCTATTCTCATCGGGGCAAAAATTAAAGTATAAATATGATGCTAACGGTAATCTTTTTAATATTCAAATTCAGAAATGAAATTAAGTCGCTCAAACATAGATTATGTTGCACTTTTCGGTTCGTAAAACAAGCCCTGATTTATGTAATCCAAGAACAAATATTTATATTGGAGGTAAGTATGAAGAAAAAAATGATTCCATTCATGTTAAGTCTGGCCATATTATTTTCACTCATTTCTCCTGCATTTGCAGCGGCACAAGATTCTGTTCAAAAAAACAATCCCAGAGATAAGTCTCTTGCTGGCTCTTACATCATCAAATTTAAGGATGCTGAAAAAGGTAAGCAAGCTTTAAACAAACGAACCAAACGCGGCTTACAGCAGGAGAATCAAGATAAAAAGTTTAAGCATTTCTCTTCTCATATCACGACGACTCTTTCTTCTGCCGAAGTAGAAGAGTTAAAGAAAGATTCTAATGTAGCTTACATTGAGAAGGATAGCGTCGTTAAGAAAACAGGGGATATCGTTACTCCGAACTTGAATCAAATCCATGTTCCTGAAGTTCAAAATCAAGGGGTGGACGGTACTGGCGTCAAGGTCGCAATTTTAGACACTGGTATTAACACACACTCTTCTGAACTTCACGTATCTGGAGGAGCTTCTTTTGTAACCAATGATACATCGTTAGACGATGCCAATGGTCACGGTACATTTATGGCTGGAATTCTAGCTGCATTGAAGGATGAACATGGTCTCGTAGGGGTCGCCCCCAATGTCAACTTGTACAATGTAAAAGTCTTAGATTCCAATGGAGAAGGTACGTACAGTCAGGTCATTCAGGGGATTGATTGGGCCATTGACAATCACATGGACATCGTGGCGATGAGTTTTGCTGGAACCGAGTACTCATCTGCATTGGAAGAAGCCATGCAACTGGCTTTTAACAATGGTATTCTACTTGTTGCCGCAACTGGAAATGATGGTGCAAACACAGTCTCCTATCCGGCAAAGTTGCCATCGGTTATTGGTGTTGGCGCTGTTGACGGTAGCAATCAACTCGCAGCGTTTTCTAATACGGGCGCAGGGGTAGAGCTTGTTGCTCCGGGAGTGAATATTCAGGGCTTGTCATTAACGGGTAGTAACTATATCACGATGAGCGGCACCTCGATGGCAGTACCTCAAGTTGCAGGCGTTGCTGCACTGATTAAAAGTCGGAATTATACTTATACCAATCAAGATATTCGTCAAGCATTGGATGGTAGTGCTACTGCTCTAGGTAATCCGAAGTTGTTTGGAAAAGGTTTAGTCAATGCTGCAGCTATACTGAACATCCCTGCTGCGAGTAATCCAACTACAGTTACAGGCGATGTGTATGGCGGTACAGTAACACAATCTGTTTATGATTCGGTTTATATTGAACAGAGGAAACATGAAATAAGTATTAAATTCGATGTGACAACTACTCTAATTGATGAAAAGTTGATGAAAGGCTACGCAT
>NZ_JBFNXH010000009.1:0-223362 GCF_040812395.1 Paenibacillus tabacirhizosphaerae
ATTTAGCTCGCGGTAGGTCAAGGCTTCCCCGTCCGAGACCACCGCAAGAGCATCCGGCGTCCGCTCCGCCTGCTCCCGGAACAGGGCATGAACGGTCTTCTCCTTCGGATAAGGGACTGCTGTGTTATTGAAAGATTCCTGCTGCAGGAGAATCTCCTGCTTCGTCATCAGTTCCAGATCGCCGACAACCCGGTGCGGGTCGTTCACCACTTGCTCCAGGATGTGGATCAGGTGTTCAGCCAATTTCTGCACAACCGTATCCTCATAGACATGGCCATTAAATTGAAATTGAATCGTTAGCTCTTCGCCGGGAAGCACGATGAGGTTCAGATCATAGTTGGTTTGCTCCCGCACGGTAAAGTCCCCAATTGCCAGAAGGGTATCCGGTTGTTCCCCCACTAGGCTGAGTCCTTCGGCCAGCGGATAGTTCTCGAATACAAGAATGTGATCGATCAGCGCTCCATTCTGCGGAACCTTGGCCTGAATCTCGTATAGCGGATAAGCAAGATAAGCCCCGGAACTCAGAGCCTGCTCCTGCGTTCTGCGCATCACTTCAGATATGCTTTCCTCCATCCGGCACACGACGCGAACAGGGATCGTATTAATACAAAGACCAACCATCGCTTCAATCCCCGGAATTTCCGGCGGTCTTCCCGAGACCACGCTCCCGAATACCACATCCTGCCTCCCTGTATACATTTGCAGCAGCACAGCCCAAGCGGTTTGCAAAAGGGTATTCATGGTCACGCCATTACGTTGGGCGGTTCCGTTCATCCGCTCCGTCAAATCCCTGCCGAGCCCGGCTTTGTACACTCTTGAATCGTATGCGGATCGATGCGCTTCTTCAGGAGTCCGCTTCGGTAGGGATGACGTGCCTTCATATCCCTCAAGGCAGGCCATCCAGTACTTCTCCGCCGCTTCCATGTCCCTTTGTTCCAGCCATGAGAGATACCGGTGATACGGCACGGCTGGAGGGAGCGCAGGTTCGTTCCGCTTGAGATAACAAGTGTAGAAGGAGAAAAGCTCGCGGAAAATCAAAGGCAGACACCAGCCATCGAGAAGAATATGATGATGGCTCCACAGCATGAGATACGTCGCGTCTTCCTTGCGCAGAACGGTGACCCGCATCAGCGGATCCCTGCTGAGCTCGAATCCTCTGGCCCGGTCCCGGGCAATCAGGTCATCTATATACGCCCCCCGTTCTTCCTCGTTCATGCCGCGGATATCCTCATACTGGAAGCCGATCTCCTTCGTCCGGAATACCACCTGTACCGGTTCTTCCCTTCTGCCGCTGTAGAAGTTCGTTCTCAGCACATCGTGCCGCCGGGTCACTGCAATCCAGCTTCTGCGGAGGAGCTCGATATCCAGGCTTCCCTGCAGTTGGAGGCTGACTTGTTCTACATAAGCTCCGGGCTGGTCGCCGAGGAGAGAATGAAACAGCATGCCTTTTTGCATCGGTGTCAACGGGTACACATTCTCGATTTCACCGAAAGGCCGGCACTGTTCGGTCAGCTCCTCTACCTCTTCCAGCGTCATATCCTTGATTAACAGATCACTTGGTGTTAATTCGGAGTAACCCCTTTCCACGCAGTGGCCAATCACTTCGCGAAGTGCCGTCTGCAGCCGTTCAGCCAAGCGCTCGATCGACGCGTTATGGTACTGGTTGGAGCTGTAGCTGAGCGTTAGCGACAACCTGCCTGAAGTGATCGCGCAGTGGATATCCAGGGCGTACGGTCTTTCGGCATTCCCGCCGACCAGGCTGCCGCTGGAATAGGGCGATAGTTTGAGATTCAGCCCATGATTTTGCAAATCTTGATCGAACTGCCCCAGATAGTTGAAGCTGATCTCCGGCTTGGCGCAGAGCCCCCACTTTTCATTGCCCGTGGATAAGTATCTCAGGAGACCATACCCCACGCCCTTGCCCGGCACGCCCCGCAGCTGCTCCTTCACCTTCTTGATCCTCTGCGAAAGGGGAAGCTCCGCTTCGTTCCTGAGCACAACAGGGAAGATGCTCGTAAACCAGCCCACCGTTCTGGAGATATCGGTATCCTGAAGAAGGGCTTCCCGGCCATGTCCCTCCAGATTGACCATGACTTCCTTGTGCCCGCTCCATTCCCCGACAGCAATACCCAACGCCATTAACAGCAGATCATTAACTTCGGTGTTGTAGGCCCGGTGCGCTTCTTTAAGCAGTAGCTCCGTTTCTTCTTCCGACCACTGGGCCGTGAGAGTTTCGCTATCTTGAACCCGCGGAACCTCCTGTTCCATATCTTTGGGCAGTGCCCTAAACGGAGTGCGGTCCACCTCCTGCCAATAGATGAGCTCCTCCAAGAGAGAAGGAGAGTCCGCAAAGGCTGTAAGCTTGTCCGACCAGACTTGGAACGAATCGGTTTTGAGTGGCAGTTCCGGTTCCACACCGAGAAGAGCCTGCTCATATCCTTTGCCGAGATCTTCGAGCAAAATTCTCCAGGAGTACCCGTCGACCGCCAAATGATGAATGACGATGAGCAAATGGTCGCCATCCGCACATTGAAACAGCGCCACCTTCATCAAAGGACCGCTACTCAGGTTGAAGCCGCCCTGCAACTCTGCTGCCTTCACTTCGATGGTGTTTTCTGCAGATGCTTCCCCTCTGCAATCGATAACCTCCAGCGTGAAGAGCTCCCCTTCCTCTGCGCTCCGAATCCAAAGCGTATTTCCCTGCCCATCCTGCCTCATGATCATGCGCAGGGCATCGTGATGCGTAACGATCTGCTGTAGGGTTAGACGCAGCGCAGCTTCCTCGAATCGTTCCGGCTGGAACAAGAAGAGGCTCTGGTTATAGTGATGAAGAGAATCTTTCGTCAGCTCCATGAACCTTGCGATCACAGGCGTTTGACAGACCTCGCCGGTAACTTCCCCCTGATCAGCCAGGCGGGTTACCGGCGTTAGTCTGGTGCTCATCTGCTCCAGCGTCGGATAGTGGAATACATCCTTCATTTCCAGCTTATAGCCGGCGGGATACAGCTTGGAAATCACTTGGAGAGATTGGATCGAATCCCCGCCCAGCTCAAAAAAGCTGTCCTTGACGCCGATTCTCTCCGCTCCAAGAACCGACTTCCATATCGAAACGAGCAAATGCTCCTCCGGCGTCCGGGGCGCCGCATACTCCACACCGGTCTGCCAGCGATCGGCGGGTGCAGGCAGTGCTTTGCGGTCGAGCTTGCCGTTAACGGATAACGGCATTCCGGGCAACTGGATCAGATGGGCAGGGATCATGTGCCCCGGCAGTACAGCCGACAGGCGGCTTCGGATTTCACTTGAAGCAAGCTCCCGGGCCGCCACGTAATACGCGCAAAGCTGCTTCTGGCCCCACTTGTCCTCTCTTGAAATCACCACCGCTTCCCTCACATCATCCACTTGAAGCAGATGCGCTTCCACTTCACCAAGCTCGATACGGTAGCCGCGAATTTTGACCTGGTGATCCATCCGGCCGATGTATTCCACATTCCCGTCCGGCAGCCATCTTGCCAGATCGCCCGTCCGGTACATCCGTTCCCCGGGCTCGAAGGGATTCTCCACGAACTTCTCTTCCGTCAGCTCTGGCCGGCCCAGATAGCCGCGTGCCAACCCCGTACCGGCGATACAGAGCTCTCCCGGAACGCCGATCGGCTTCAGTTGCAGGTCTTCATCTACGATGTACAGCCGGGTGTTATCGATCGGCCTTCCGATCGGAATCCGCTCCAGACCCGGTGTGCAATCAAAATAAGTCACATCCACCGTAGCCTCGGTCGGACCATATAAATTCACCAAAGCCGCCCCGTTGCCGCCTGCGACGCGATAAAAACGATCCACCTGCTGCTTGTGCAGCGCTTCGCCGCTCGCAAATACCCGCTTGACGCCGGCAAGCTCCTCCGGCTTCCCCGCCGTTTCCATATGCCCGAGCCAGGCATTCAGCATCGAAGGCACAAAATGAAGCACCGTGACTCCGTAAGCAGCAATGGCCTGTGTAAGCACGGTCGGGTCTTTCTCTCCGCCCGGCTCCAAGAGGCACACGCTGGCACCATATAGTGACCACCAGAACAACTCCCATACGGATACGTCGAAACTAAGAGGCGTCTTCTGCAGAATCACGTCATGGACGTCCAGCGGGTAACGTTTTTGCATCCAGGCCAAGCGGTTGACCACGGCCCGATGCTCAATCATGACCCCCTTCGGCCTTCCCGTCGATCCCGAGGTATAGATCACATAAGCGAGATCTTCCGGGCCGCCTACCGGCTCAGGATTCCGTGACGGTAGGCCGCCATCCGCTTCATCGCTCAGTTCCAGCACGATCCCTTCAAAATCGACGCCATCCAGGGACTCGGCCGAACCGAGCAGAAGCCCGGCCCCGCTGTCCTCCAGCATGTATTGGATGCGCTCCTGCGGATAGCCCGGGTCAAGGGGCAAGTAGGCAGCGCCGGCCTTCAAGATGCCATAAATGCCAGCCAGCATATCCAGCGAGCGGGGAGCCATCAACGCAACCACGCTGCCGGACCGCACGCCTGCGGCCCTGAGCTTCCAGGCCAGCCGATTCGCCCTCGCATTGAGCTCCCGGTACGTAAGCTTCTGATCCTTATATACGGCAGCCGTCGCATCCGGCGATTTCTCCACCTGCTGTTCGAACAAAGAAGCCACCGTTTGGTCCGAAGGATATGGCGCCTTCGTTTCATTAAATTTATAAAGAATCTGCTGTCTTTCTTCCTTATGAAGGATTTCGACATCCTTCAGCCGAAGCTCGCCGTTCTTAAGCAGCTGATCCATAAGGAATTGAATGCGCTCATGCATCAGGACAATCTCTTGCTCTGTGAACATCTCTATTTTGTAGTCGTACGCAACAATAAGCTTCCGCTCATGGCGCTCCCCAATCAGTAACGTCAGGGATTCGGTTTGCTGTCCGGTATGATGCCAGTTGGTTACAATAGGGATTCCGTTAAGCTCCGGAATGAAGCGGTAGTTCAGGAAATTGAGGCCGTATTCGAACAATTGATTCAGTTCGGGATGTTGTTTCTTAAGCGAAGGAACCAGGAGGTCATAGGGATATTTCTGGTGAAAATAGCAGCGTTTGAGTTCATCGTGAACGGAGCTGAATAGCTGGCGGAGAGGTACGTTAGTATCACTTGTGAGTCTGACAGGCATCGTGCTCGTACACATGCCGAACATAGCCCGCTCTTCCCTGCTAGACCGGTTGAATACGGGCGTACCCAATACAAGATCGGTACACTGCTGCACTTGGCTGAGGTAAATATAGAGGATCGTCATGAAAAAAGAAGGAATCGAAATATTGTTTTCCTGAATGAAATTCCTTACGCCTGCATCCTGCTCATCCGAGAGGACAAAGTAACTTCTTCTCGCAGCGGTGGAATCGCTCGGAGCGGGAAGCCTTTCAGGCAGCGGCGTGAAGGTTTTCTGCCAAAAGTGACTGCTCTTTACCCGCCGGCTGGAGTCCAGATAGCTCCGCTCGCTCTCCACATACCGCAGGTAAGAACCTTGAGGGGTGGGTAATTGAGGGAACTGATCTTCACCGTTCGGCAGTCCGGCAGTCCGAAGGTATTCATTCCAGATATAGTCTAGGAATAAGGTTGTTGACCAACCGTCCGCAATGATGTGATGAAATTTCGCTATAAACCCCCTTCGCTCTCCGATTTCATAGAAATAAAATTTGAACAATTCACAATTGAACAGGTCCATCTGGAACGCTTCCTTGCGGGATGCGAGAGCTTCCAGCGGATCTACAGCGCCTGCCGGCCAGTCGAGCTGCACTCTTTCCACCGGCTGCAGATCCGCCTCTTCGTCAATATACTGCCTGATCTCACCGTCCACCCGGATCAGCCGGATGCGCAGGCTATCCTGATTCCGGGTAAACTTATGGATGGCCTGCTCCATGACATCAAACCGAACGGCCTGTTCGGTCTCGCTACTGATCACAATCAAATTCAAATTCGACTGGGGATACTTATTTTCCGTATACCAAATTCGGCTCTGCGGATGAGTTAGGGGAAAAAGCGTTCTTCGTTTCATACGGGTCATTTTAAACATGCACTCCTTTGTTTTTTGAATATATCATCTTTCAGATTTAAGATGATCAAAATCCATTGTTTTGCATATTTATCTTTTTTTGGATGATATTACTTAATATATCATATTTTTTAGATATAACCTATTTCTGTGAATTCAAAATCTGGCTGCCAGATACCGTTCAAAGTATACTGGATGGCCAGACTTTTAAGCGCCTTCTCTCTTTCCAAATCATATAGCGAAGCTTGCAGCAACGTGAGATTCGGTTCCGCTTTTCTAATCTCCGTCTGGATAAAATGGCAAAGCGCTTTCAGTTCCGAACGATGTTCGGCGCCGGACGAAAGAGCGTTAAGGGCCGAATCCATCTCCAGGAACAGCTCGGCAAGGATCTGCTCCTTCTCCCCTTGGCGCTCCTCTAGCCCCCAACTTAATATCTCTCGAACAGACCGCTCCACTAACTAGTCGAACCTTTGCATCGATTCGAATAAACGCCTTAAGCTATTCAATAAACCGTTTTTTTCCTCCATAGTCCAATCAGCCAAACCTTCACGCATAATGCGTTCACGGGTGAGGCTAATCATCGTATTGATTTCCTCCCCATATTTCGTCAATTCAGACACACGAATGCGGGAATCTGAACTTGATGGATACGTATGAACCAACCCCGCGGTCTCTAACTTATCGATTTGCCGACTAACGCTCGAATAATTTTTCCCCATCATGGCAGCCAAATCACCAACACTAGTCGGTTGGAGATGCCCGATGCCAACAAAGACGCGAAAGGTGGCCGCCTCCAAATTCACACCAGCATTAGTAATCATTTTCTTATCGCGGTCCGGCCGGTTGATAAGGGAAAATAAATCGATCAGCGCTTTAAATATCTCATTTTCCATGTCTGTTTATCGCACCTTCACAACTGGACGGGGCGTCAGTGGGGCATTCCAAGCCTCTTCGATCTCTTCTAGAGCAAACTCTTTTGTGGCAATTTTTATCTTCCCCTCAGCAGCCATTTCAAAAACACCTCTAACAGAGGCTAGCAAATCAGCTTTAGAAACACTCTTATCTCCGCTACCTACGAGTTCGATTGTTGATGAGCGTAAAATAGACGAAGGTAAATGAATATCTTCTTGTCCGGATGAAGTTCCAATGCTTACAAAACGGGTTGCCTTCATAGTTATTACACCCTTCTTCCACTCCATGTTATGTGCATATTGCACGCAATTTATTATAACACAAATTACGTGCAATATGCACACTTTCTTCCAACTAATAAATGATCGGCACTTCACAGCCGTGTTGCTCCAACTTATGCTGGGCATAAGATGTAACGCCGTTTACCCGAGATTTTTTGTTGGGGCTGCTGGAAATGACCGTTTATTGTTTGATCGGCTCCGTTAGTTGGCTTGGTAATAAAGATGCGGCACCTAATGTTATGACATGCTGTGGAGGCAAACCCATCAGTACTCTTCCGTATAGCTCTAGTCCAGTCGATGCTGTAGTCAGCGCATGATTGGAACCGCCTCTAATGTCCCGGAATATTTGAGACAAGCGATTGGAATCGGCAATGACACTCCCTCCGCTCTCTGCCATTAGCAGATCTACGGCTTCCCAGCACAACATGGCCGCATAGGTCATATCTGTCTGTAGCTGTGCCATTTCCTTTAAACTGAATTGTTCTGTGTTTTGCGCGTAACGCTCCAAATTGTCAATGGTTCGACTGACATGAAGATGAGCGGATTCGACCTTCATAGCCGCAAGTCCTACTTTATACTGAATATGCCCCACCGCCGCTTGGGAAGTATGGACAGTCATAGCAATTCCCTTGTAAGGTGCTGTTTCAACAAAATACTCGAGAGCCCCTCTGGCGAGCCCGAGAATGGCGCTTATTCCCGTTGTAATACTGATAATAAGCTGTGCGTAAGGTCTGTATCTGTCACGCCCCTTCAACTGGGCAGGCAACGAATTTCCCTGATTCATTTCTTGGGTGATGACATAGTTGTCTGGTATAAACACATTTTTGATTTCCAGACTATTACTTGCGGATCCTTTTAAACTCATCGTATACCAATCGTCAACAATCGTGACTTCATTCATAGGAACAACGGCCAGCATCATCTCCATAGCCTTGCCTTCTTGCATGGACTTTCCGTCCTTCAAGCTTAACAAAGCATGGGTTGCATGTTTTGAACCTGAACCGAATCCCCAAAAGCCTTCCTCTACCAAATACCCTCCGTCTACTTTCTTCACGACCGCTTTACGTGCTAGCAAGACAGAACAAAAGCGTATCTCCTCTACCTGGTTATAGATCGAATCTAATACGTCGGAAGGTAATGATAGTGATGCATTATAGTTATTTCCGTTGATGATTTGAACGACCCAGCCAACAGAACCATTCCCCTTGGCCACCTCGGAAATAATCTCGACCATGGCACGGATACTAACATCATGACCCCCGTACTCTTTCGGTGTGCCAAGCTTAAACAGCCCCGCATCCGAAATTTTTTGAATCACTTCATCAGGAATATGTCGTTCTTCATCAATAATAGTACCGAACTTCTGCAGATAGGGAACTAACTCGGTAGCATTGTTTAGCAATTGCTGTTCAAGAGCAGTGAGTTGACGTTCTGTACTTAAGTTGGCCATTAACATTCACTCCTTAATTATACACGTGTATATTTAAATTGTATTTGTAGAGTAAATGATATAATGTATAATTGATTTCAACAACCGATAAAATTGTAGATATGTCGAGAAACGATACATAGAGAGGAATCTGTCATGGATAATAAAAAAACCGAAGACCTACGGGTCAAAAGAACTCATAAGCTTTTATACAATGCTCTGTTAGATTTAATGGATAAACACCCGTTTGAGAATATAACGGTGAAGCAAATCTGTGATTTAGCGATGGTACATCGAACTACGTTCTACACACATTTTCAGGATAAATTCGAGTTACTTTCACGTGCTTTGGGGCAAATTGCTGAGGAAGAATTTAAGGGCCTTGTCGATGCATCCTTTTCTCCATCCGATAATTTTAGGGAATTATTTTCGTTGGCAACGAAACATAAGAAATTGTTTTCCATTCTTTTAGCCGAAGAAAGGGATTCCTTGAGAAATCTGTTGCGAAGAGAAATGGGGAGGGGCATGAGGCAATACTTGGCCCACCATAACTCGATCGAAGAGATTTCCATCGACATGCAAATTAAAATAGAGGCCTACATCGGAGCCGTACTTGGTGTGGTAACTTGGTGGATTGAGAGCAAAATGCCTATCGATCACGAAGAAATCTATACAAAAATGAATATCTTTTCAGAATGGAAATTCGTAGAATAACCTCGTATTTTGGGGTAGTACCAATTGTAGGCCGATGGCATCTGCTTGGATGCATGCATCTTAATTATCTAGTAAACGTCCATTATCATTCCATTGACCGTACATTTTATTTTCTCTCGTGTTTGCTATGAATTTGTCTAATCTGCTCTCAAATAACTCCGGTTGATTTTTTATGCTTTGTATCGTGTCGATCCGAACTCTTTTATATAGATCCGGAAATGCCTTGAAATTCTCATATACTTGCTTTTCCTCTTTCAGCCTTTGCTCTATAACCGGATCGACTCGAAAAGAATCGTAATCCATATCAGGAAGCACCTTTCTTCCTTCATCTGTCATCAACCCCAACTTTTCGAGGCGGCGGACACGTTCTTTATTCAATTCAGTCCATGAACTTTTTTTGCTTCGAGGGGACAGTCTCTGAGCCAGCTCCGTTTCAAATATTTTCTTCTTGACTCCATCGATCCATCCAAAGCACAAAGCTTCCTCGACCGCGTCCAAATATAAGAGCATATCCGATTTGGGCGTCATACTAACCAAGACCCAACAAGATTTTTCAGATTTACTATTTTCCTGTAGCCAAAACCTCAATTCTTCTCTCGATTTTACGGGAATTAAATTATCCATTTCCATATTTGAGAAAGAAGCCCCCTTTCTATATTTATCCATTATTTCATATTTGCTTTGCCGGCCTCCGAGGGCGCTATGTGAAACTTTTGAGTGATTTGGGGAAGAACTCCGATCATGCCCATTACAGTTGTTATGATGCCAAATATACCTAAAGCCAGAAAAAGGTAAGCGAAGAATAGCTACTTTTCATAAATCGTGCCTCCATCGGTATATAAAAAAATGGCCTTCAGTTGGAAGACCATTTTTTCAGAATAAGTTACTGTTTGTTGGATATTGCGTCAAGAAACTGATCTGCATCGCTATTGAATTTCCAGTTAACCCCAAACTTATCAACTAGCATTCCAAAGCACGAAGACCAAGGATAATTGGATAACGGCATGACGACATGGCCGCCAAGGGACAAATGACTAAAGTATTCTTCCAGTTTTTGCTTATCATCGATGACTAGGCTAATCAGAATAGTATTCCCTTTCACCAGCTCACCTGTTACCGCCTTCATTGAAGGCAAAATGTCCGACATCATGATTTTCCCGCCTGCGAATTCTATGGAAGACTCCATGATCATATTTAACTCATTTTCCGGCAATGGGTAGTTTGGATCTTGGGGGATATCCCCAAATTTCACTTTTTTTACTTCAATTGCGCTTAAAGCCTCCGAATAAAATTCAATCGCTTGTTCTGCAATTCCATCAAAGTTTAAATATGCAATAGCTGACATTAAACATAACCTCCTTCTTGTTATAAATGTAGTGTAATACATAATAAGTGACAGCTATATGTCACCATTTTATACAAAAGTAGAAATAAGAGAGGAACCGATGGAAAAAGTTGAGAGACTAATCTGCCATACAACACAGCGAATAAGCCACTCCTTAATCTGGAGTGGCTCTTACATCTGTTTGTTCAACTAAGCAGTTGGTGAAAGTTCAAATCAATGACAAGCATTCCATTATCAATGCCACTAAGCAACTGATTCGCTTTCCATTTTTTCGTCCCTAGCCATTTTAACTACACGCCCAAATTGTACATAATAAAGTGCAGCCATCACAACGACCAGAACAGCAAGTACCAGGAAAATATTGCTATATACGAAAGTAGTGCTATTTTGAGGTAACGGATTTAAGCGAACGGTCGATGTGCCGAAATCCAGTACCTTGCCGATAGCAGTTGTTGATACAGCCGAAGAAATAAAAGTGACCATAGAGAACAATCCCATTCCGACTCCTATATGCTCTTTTGATAGCGTTCGTGAAACGGTGTTCGACATTGCAATTTGCATGAACGATTGACCAAGAACACCGAAAATAAGAAAGATCGCAATAAAGACTGGCGACATGCCAACGACTGAAGACAAACAGATGAAACCGATAATAAGTAATGCTGCTGCTGTATACACAAGAATCGGATTTCCCTTTTCATCAGCTAACTTGCCGCCCCGTCGACCCAAAAACGCGGTCATTAGAGCTGACGGTAACATAACCATTCCGATGAAAACCGGTGACAAATGGTTTACAGAAGAAAGGAACTGAGGTGTAATGAATGGAATAGCAAAGCTAATCCCGAGCATTACGAAAGTAATCATAAGACCGAATGAAAACGGTTTGTTCGAAAAATAGCCGGATTTATGAACGGCACTGAAGCATAGCGTATACGTACTAAGAAAAAAATGAAAGAAATAGTACCCGCCAAGGCAAGCCAAATATTTCCGTTTGTTAAAGCCAGTAACAGAATGGCTACTGTGCCCGCCAAGAGTAATCCGCCAATAAAATCCATTTTGCTGGCGACTCCCTTTTCATCATCTAAATATTTCCGATACATTGGTAACGTAAGCAGCGATAAAAGTGAAATCACAAATAAAACCCGCCAGTTCCACGTACTGCTCACCACCCCAGCAATGATCGGACCGAGTGCCGAACCGAGTGCGAACCCGATTGCGACGGTACCCAACGCACGACCGCGCCTTTCGGGTGAAAAGTAACGAACCGGCACGATCATTACAATCGCCGGAATGACCGATGCACCAGCTGCCTGTACAATTCGTCCCACAATTACCATCCAATATTGAATAGCCACTAAGCCTACAACCGATCCAATTGCAAAAATTAACAGACCAAACGTCAACAAATTCTTCAAGCTGTATCTGTCTGTCAATTTTCCATAAGTTACCGAGCCAATTGCATATACAATCATATAGCTCGTGATGATCCAGCTCACTTGCGATGGCGAAAGTTGAAACTGTTTGCTGATAGTCGGAAGTACAACATTAAACATGGTTGCATTCATGACGGAGATAATGAGCGTAAAGACAAGAATACCAAGTAATAACTCTCCGGTATTCTTTTGAATGCTAGGATTGGTTTTCATTGGCATGCCTCCTTTCTATAGGTCAAAACAGAGCAACGTTACTGTAACGCTGCCAGGGTTGGCGCTCAACGCCAAAACACTGAAAAGTCCTCATAATTGAGGGCTTTTCTGTTATTCTAGACAATTTGAATTTGATTTTATTTTTGATTTTGCTCCCACAGCCGCAAATGATCGTATGCTTCAAAATTTTAATTGGCTGCTGGCACATGGGGCATACACTTTGATGAAGCGGATCGTTCAGCTTCACCGCTTCCTCCGTACTTGATGCTGCTTCGCTTGGAGCATTGGATGCTCCTGCCCCGTTGCTGCATGCTGACATCACAGCAAGCACGCATGCCAAACCCAATATTTTTTCATACCATCGTCTCCTATGAGCCCAAACGGATTGGGTTACTTGATTTCCCCTGTTGCCACGAGTACGGCTCTCCCAAGCGTATGGCTCAGCATGGTGAATCCTAAGAGAGCCGGCGTGGCTGTAGGGTCGACGCCGATATTCTCGACATCCAGCGCATGAACGACAAAATAATACCGATGAGGACCGTGTCCCGCTGGAGGTGCTGCACCGATAAACCGTTCGAGTCGCACATCGTTCGGCAGTTGCATGGCGCCTTGCGGCATACCGTTGCCATGCTCGCCGCCTGCGCCGGTCGGCAGTTCGGTGACGCTGGCAGGGATATTGATGACGGCCCAGTGCCATAAGCCCGACCCGGTCGGGGCATCCGGATCATACGCGGTTACGGCGAAACTCTTCGTCCCTTCGGGCGCACCCGACCATTTCAAATGGGGAGAAAGATCTTTGCCGCCCTCCACTCCTGACGAGTATTGCTGAGGCGGTAGAGGAAGGCCCTCCCCAATGTCGTTACTCGTCACCTGAAAGACTGCAACTTCCGGCAATGTGGCAAATGGGTTGTTGTTCACTGTAAATTACCTCCTTTTTTTGGATGCAAATCGATTATATTATTAATAATCGATTCTGTAAATATAAATCGTTTATTGTATGTATTATCGAATTTTATTCTTGTTTTTTTATAAATTTAGGTATACACTATTTAAACTTGTATAATCCCGATTTGCATAAAGGATGGTGCTGGCTTCATGGCCAAAAGAAACGGTTCGTCCACTTTAAGCGAAAATGTCACGAAGAAACTTCAGTCCGATATTCTGGCTGGACAATATGAACCGGGATCTCCATTAACCGTTTCGGAATTAACAAAAGGTTTCGATGTCTCGGTTGCCGTCGTTCGAGAAGCACTGACCCGGTTGGCGACCCAAGGCCTCGTCTTGCAAAACCCGAATCACGGATTTTCAGTGAGGACGGTGTCGGAAGAAGAACTGAATAACATCATACAGGCGCGGTCGATCAATGAATCCGAAGCATTACGCCTGTCCATCGCCTCCGGCGATCTCACATGGGAATCCAATGTAATCGCCGTTCACCACAAATTATCGCAAACGCCCGAGTACAAGGAAGTGAATCAAAAGCTTGCCGTTCGCGAAGAATGGTCCGACATCCACCGTCAATTTCATTACGAACTTATCGCCGCGTGTCCAAATCCGATTCTCTTGGATATCTGCAGGCGCCTTTGGGATTTGAGCGAATTTTATCGACATTGTTCGACCCCGCAGCAGTCAACTCGCGATGGCCGAGCGGAACATAAGGCATTAGCAGATGCCGTTCTTAGCCGCGACAGCGATCGCGCCGTCGAGATCTTTAGAGCGCACATCCAACTCACAGCGGATATCCTGTTTGACAATCGATAAGTGGTTCATGCTACAAATCGCCAACTTTACCCAATTCCGTAGTAGACAAGTAGCAATATAAAAAAGGAGCAGTTTGCTCTATGGCAACTGCTCCTTTTTTATATTAGGCTTCTTAACTTGAGTTGGAATGGAAGGTAGAAAAGAAACAGGAGTATTCGTATGACTTCATGAGAAATATTTTTGAAACCGTTTTATTGCTTTATCATAAAAATACAACGTCGCTCTTTTGAGCGCCCTTAGCCTGTTGAAGCATTACTTCACTTTTGGGGGTTCGAGAACGATGCCCTCCTATTAGAAACGTTTGGCAACTTCTGTAGCATGAGCAATTGCTTTTTCTTTAATAACTGAAGCTTGCTCTAATGATGCCGTTCCTTCAACAAAAATTGCCTCAAGAGATTGAATCCCATAGAACTGTAAAACCTTATTCAAATAGCTGTATCCCATTTCAAGCGGGGCAAGCGGACCTTCCGAATAAACGGAACCGCTAGCTTGAATGTGCAAGGCTTTCTTGCCGTGCAACAGACCTACAGGGCCATTTTCGGTATATTTGAACGTCTTACCAGGAATTGAAGTCGCATCCGTGTATGCTTTCAAAACCGGTGGGATCGAGAAATTCCACATCGGAGAAACATATACGTACTTATCAGCAGCCACGAATTGATCAACAATCACCCCAAGACGAGCCACTTTTGATTTCTCAGCATCAGACAATTCATCGAAAGATAAACCCGACCGAAGCTTTCCCCACCCCCTTAAAACATCAGCATCGAATTGTGGAATATTCTCCTTGTACAGATCCAAATGAATAACTTCATCAGTTGGATTTGCCTCACGGTACGCTTCAATAAATTCTTTGCCTACCGCGAGGCTAAAAGATTCCTGAGGATCAAGGGGATGTGCGGTGATGTACAGTACAGTTGCCATGTATTAAAACTTCCCTTCTGTAATTAAAATAAATACACTTTCTGGATTTATCATATAATACAAACTTACTTATGGTAAGTAGGCACAATAATGTGGTATAGTATGAAAAAAGGTACTGTAACGGAGGCCAACGTATGCAAAAGAACCCTGTCCAATGTCAATTCGTTGCGGCGCTGGATTCGATCGTCGGCAAATGGAAGCCGATTATCCTTTATCATTTGCTTCAAGGTAAACCTTTGCGGTTCAATGAGCTAAGAAGATTGCTGCCTGATATCACTCAAAGGATGCTTACGCTCCATCTGCGCGAATTGGAAGAGGAAGAGATCGTTAAACGAGTCATTTATCCGCAAATCCCGCCGAAAGTGGAATACTCCATCACGGAATATGGCATGAGCCTGTCTCCGGTGTTGGAAACCTTACATCAATGGGGAGTGGCCCATATCGAGCGAAAGCAACTGAAAAAGGCGAAAAATGAACAAACAGAAACGGACTAGCGTTCGACATTACGCTAGTCCGTTTCATTCTGTACCGAGTCATAAAGTATAACGAAAGTGATTACGAGACATGTCTGGCACCGAGGCGTGCCAGAACATAAAGATGATCGCCCATATCCTGGCCATATCGTTCAATGTCTCACTGGATGCCAGCATCATCTCCGCGAGCTCTTCCCGTTTCCCCTCGCTCTCACTATTCCTAGTCTGAACTCAATATCGTTTCCCTCTTGTTTAGTTTTGTCAGTTCAACACTTGTCTTCCACAAGTCTTTTCTATTTTCCCAATTATAGGAAAGATCCGAAGATTTTATTTCCCGTGTACTATCAAAATATTTACCTGTCGTTTCATGAAGGTCAGGATTCAATACCAGCGATGCCAATGCTTCGCCTGATTTGTTAGCTGCATTTCCATTTGGACGAAACAAAGCAAAGACGGGAAGAAGATGTTTCATAATAAATCTCATTAAAGGAGGAAAGGTTCGAGAGAACCCTGTACCCGGCATTTGCCCCGGATTAAAAGCATTTACCGTAATCTTCTTCTTCGTTTGCTGTTGTATTCTTTCTGCTAACTCGTAAGCACAGTATATATTACATAATTTCGAAGTCGAGTATCGACGTTGGCCAACGGTAAGCATACTTTCGTTAGAACTCATTTCCTTAGGGTAGGCCAGTAATCTGGCATTCTCATATAAGGGGGCGGCTACGATGGTCTGCTGCGCCGGGTCATGAGTCCCGCTGCTGACAAAAACGATTCTGCCTGAATCGATCATTTTTTCGAGCAGCATGTTGACCAGCAGAAAATGTCCGAGATGATTAATCCCAAAGGTGCTTTCAAATCCATCTTGGGTATAGTACGTTTTATCAACCATAATTAATCCTGCGTTGCAAACAAGAGCATATAAAGGCGGATAATTTAAACTTGAAAACATGCTTACAAAATTCCTCACGGATTCCAAGGATGCAAGGTCAAGCTCCAAGGAGGTTATGTTCTTATTGTTTGTTTCTTTCGTGAGCGATTGGACGGCTTCATTTGCTTTAGCTGCATTGCGGCAAGCCAGTATAACATGATGATTAGGGTCGGCTTTGGCAATGTGTTTAGCGCACGCATAACCTAACCCTGAGTTCCCACCAGTTATAATAAACGTTCTTGGACTTGAATTCATTTTAGTTAACATCGTAGCACTCCTTTTTTTAAAATGGTTCCGTGTATCCCACAGTTGACACCGTCAACCTAATCTCATCATATTCTTTGTAGTTGACGGTGTCAACCTGGTATTGTAAAGTTGATCCTATACCTATATGCGAAGAGGATACTATGAAAAACAATAATGACACAAAACAAAAGCTGATAGATGTCACTAGAAAAATGATTGATACCCGTGGCGTTGATTCCGTTAGTATGCGCGACCTTGGAAAGGAAATGAATCTATCCAGGAGCGCGGTTTATGTATATTTCAAAAATAAGGATGATTTACTTGCAGCCATTATCACAGAAAATTATGAAACGCTGACAAGTTGCATTCGGAAATTAATGGAGGAAATTAACGATCCACGAAAGCTTGTTTATGAAGCTTTATATACCTTTTATGATTTTGGAATAAAGAATCAAGAGCATTATCAATTGATGTTCCGCAAGCAATGGGGGAAGGACTATCCTACCCTTCACATTGCAGCCGTTGAAACATTTGGAGCGATCTACAAATGTTTGGAGACAGCTCATGAACGAAATTACACGATCAGCAAATCACCGAAACAATTGACGGCAATGGCATCGGCATTTATTGCCGGACTTGTTGATCTGAATTCCGCTGGACATCTGGAGCCTGAAAAAGGATTGGATGATCCAACCGGTTTGATTCATTCCTTTGTAGATTTGATTTTTGTTTAAGCTGGCGAATAGAAAAACCGCGTGGGACCCTGGCCTGGATCTCACGCGGTTGATTTGGACAAAAAATCTCATTGGGACATTCACGAACCAGAAGAGCAACATTCTCCACATGTGTCGAATATTCACGCTTCCATCAGCAAATTGAGCAACTTCGCATCAACCTTCAACTCGACTCTCCGCTTTACCACTATCTGTGATACAGTTCACCGTATCCTCTCTAAAGCGAAAATTTACCGCTGTACACGATTCGTATCCCTAGTACCAAAACCCTTTTTCGGTGTTTTTCTATTGCCTTACTTGATGGGTGTAAAAATCCCTCAGTGATCGACTTCGCGCGCAGTGGATAAGGTAATGTTCACTCAGCCATGTACCCTTGTGAACCAGACGTCTGCACAAAACTGACTGGCTTGTAGGAAGTAATATTTACATACAATTGACAGCTGTGTCTGAAAAGTATAACATAACATTGTTATATTAATCTAACTTAGTTAAAGGAGGTTTAATTTAATGAAATCACTTTCCGTAGTTATTATCGGTGGCGGGCTTGGCGGGCTTGCATTGGCTCAAAGCTTTAAAAAAAATAACATTGATTTTCATGTTTGTGAACGTGAGCATGCAGACAATTTTGTTCAAACGGGCTATCGAATCAAAATAACTGAGAATGGATCCAATGCACTTCGGTTTTGTCTTCCTGAAAAACTTTATGATCTCCATATTGCAACATCCGTTTTAGGACCAGCACACCCTGTTTTCTTTGATCCGATTTCTTTGGAACTCGCAAAAGAACAGCATCCCATGTACAACAAATCGGCAGGAGCCACGCCGTCCGTAAATCGGTTTACCTTTCGTGAGGTGTTGCTTGGCGAACTAGGCGACAATATTAGTTTTGGATACCGATTTACTCATTATGAAACGTTAGAAAACGGACGCTTTAGAGCGTGGTTCGATAATGGGGAGTACATCGATGCGGATGTCCTTGTTGGCGCTGACGGGGGAGGATCCAAAGTACGCCACCAATACAAACCTGGAGTGGAAATTTTCGACACCGGGGGCAGGGCTCTTTATACCAAGGTGTTTCTGGACGAAGAGCGGAGAAAGGAATTGAATTTACTGATCGGGGATGGCAGCATGAGAGGCCTTAGAAATGCGGATGGAGAAGCTCCGGTCTCCCTTCTTCTTGAAGACATGGCTTTCAAGCCTCATATTGAGGAATTGCCTGAATCCATGTCCCTTGATATAAAAATTTCTCCGCAACAGGATTACCTGTACGCTGTGTTTGCTTGCTCACCTGAGTGGTTTGGGATTCCTGATGAGGAGCTCTTCCAATTGAACGGCCTTGAATTGCTGTCTCTTGCTCAAGAAAAGACCAAACATTGGCATCCACAAGTAAACAAGATGCTGGAGTTAGCCGCACCAGAGAAAACGGCTGTCTATCCCCTTCGTAATGTGTTGCCATATAAGCCTTGGAAAGAAACGACATCTCTGGTTCTACTGGGAGACGCCCTGCATCCCATGACACCGGCAGGTATCGGAGGGAACTCGGCACTCTTTGATGCCAGTGAGCTTTCAAAACAATTAATCCACGTAAAAAACGGAGAAAAGGAACTTTTGACAGCCTTACACGAATATGAAGTGAATGCCATTGAACGTGGGATGAGGGATGTCCGGCTCTCTTCGCAAGCAGGGGAAGATATGTTCAACCAGAAGCCGTTGCCTGCTGAAGATGTGGAATTGGACTAATAACTAGGCGTCTTCAGACACCTAGTTGAATACTAAACATGTTCCCGACTACGCTCCCCTCCAAATAGAGTATAATAAGTCGTATAAGTTATTTTGGAATTGGAGTGACAGATCTTATGCCTAATCGTAGGCCTCATATCAGCGAAGAGAAAATTATAGCCGCCTCATGGCGGCTTCTTTCTGACCAAGGAATCGAAAATTTTACAATGAGAAACCTCTCCAAAGAATTGAATGTTCAACCCCCTACTATTTACTGGTACTTCAAGAGTAAGCAAGTCCTTTATCAAACGTTGGCCAACTTTGTTTCAAGAGAGATTATAAGTGATCTTCCAAAGCACGGAGACTGGCGAGAAATGCTGCAGATAAGCGCAACCGTTATTCGGAGCAAACTTCAGAAATCCCCTTGCTCCGCTCAGCTTCTGATGAAGACAAGGCCCGAGTCTGATTATTTGGAACTATTCGAGCTTCTATTGCAGATGATCGAACCTACTTCATTGACGAATAAACAAAAATTTTCATATACGTCTCACTTGTTTAACTTCATCATCAACTTTGTCATTGATGAATATGAACAACGGATGTTGCGAATTTCGTTAGACGAGGAAAACAACGAGGATTCCCATGTGGATCTGCAACAATTTAAATTGCTTCTACGGATGCATGAAGAAGGGATGTTTCAATTGATTGGTTCTGATGAGTTGTTTAATTCCGGAATCACCTTATTACTTGATGGAATAGAGCAGAGTTTTTAATATATTTGAAGAAAACCTATGCATTATCCAAAGATTGAACCCCTTTTCGAGGGGTCATTTTTATTTTCAGGAGGAATGTAGAATGAGAATCATCAAGACGATGCAGGACATCATCATTTTACGTTACACGGAAGTGCTTCCTGCATTGCAGTCGGAGGAAGCTTTACAGCTGCGTATCTGTTTGCAAATGCATATTTCAATTCTAAAGATTGTGCTTTTTATTATAATTCAGATATAATTACCAAATGATAAAATTCGTATTATTAAAATATGCCTCAGTAATTATTCCTTTTCTTTGTATAATTTTACTCACATACCAGTGCAGAAAAGTTATGTTATTTAACAAATACAATTTATATCCATATGTAATGATTGCGGTTATTATTGAAACATTGTGTTTAATTATTTCACTTGTATTTATTTCACTCTAAACTAAACTTAATACCTTGGTACAACAAACTCCCTCTGCGTTTAAGCAACAAGGGAGTTTGTTGTTATCCATACGATTTCCTTAGCGTACGTTTTCCGCGTTTTGTTAGCGGAAGCCCAATTGTATTATGGAACAAAGGGGGATCGAACCCCTGACCACACCTCTGCCAGCGATGCGCTCTCCCACCACGGTCGGTTTCACTGCCCGAATTCAAGAAGCCGAGGTGGTAATGTTATTAATAACGCTCACCGCTTACGGAGTTTTTGGGCATTGCTTCTTCAATTCGACGTAAATCTTCAGGAGTCAGTGTAACTTCCAACGATCCTATATTTTCCTCCAAATAGGACACGCGTTTCGTTCCGGGAATCGGCAAAGTTCCGTTGGCAATCGTCCAAGCAATGGCTAATTGTGAAGGCGTACATTTTTTTTCTTTAGCGATTTCTTTCACTTTGTCAGCTAACGCAAGGTTTTTTTGGAAATTATCTCCTTGAAAACGCGGCAGGACTCGACGATAATCAGTTTCGGCAAAATCCTCGAACTTACGCACGTTTCCGGACAAAAATCCTCTGCTTAATGGACTATACGCTACGAAAGTAATGCCTAATTCGTTTACAGTAGGCAAAATATCGGTTTCTACTTCCCGGCTCCAAAGTGAATCCTCTGTCTGCAAAGCGGAAATCGGATGAACAGTATGGGCTCGGCGCACGATATCTGACGATGCTTCCGACAAACCGATATTTCGCACTTTTCCATCCTTCACCAAATCGGACATCGCTCCTACCGTTTCCTCAATAGGCACCTCAGGATCGATGCGGTGATAATAATACAAATCAATATAATCAACACCTAAACGTTTTAAGCTTCTATCGATCGCGGCTTTCACATAGTCGGGGCGTCCGAAGACTCCTTCAAAATTAGGTCCCACACCAAACTTAGACGCAATGATCGCTTGTTCGCGACGTCCTTTCAATGCTTTGCCTAGCAATTCCTCGTTATGGCCATTTCCATAGCAATCGGCTGTATCAAGCAACGTAACGCCAAGTTCTAATGCACAATGGATCGTGCGAATCGATTCTTCATCATTCGCTTTTCCATAAAGTTCTGACATTCCCATCAAGCCTAGACCAATTGCCGAAACCTTCAGATCGCTATGACCTAATTTTCTAATTTTCAAAACTCTCTCATCCTTCCCGGTAATTTTGATTCTTCATTGGGGACACTTATCACACTGTCTTAATAACGATTACTATCCTCCTTACTAAGGTGGAATTTAATTCCTTTTACAGCATACATGCTAAAGCGAACTTGAAGTCAAATATTTAATTCCTTTGATGAATCATGTATAATCAAAACTGACTATACCTATATTTTTCCATTTTTAGTTCAATTCTAATGGATGTTTCGTCTCTTTTCGGCACATTTGCGTGCAGATTCTTTTGAAAATGTATTAAAGTGAACTTGAATATAGGAGAGAAAAATTATGATGAGTATAAAAGAAGTTACCGAGATAACAGGAATATCGGCTTCCGCACTACGTTACTATGAAAGCGAGGGACTTCTTCCTTATGTAAAGCGTGATGAAAGTCGAAAACGCATATATGACCAAGAAGATTTAGAGTGGATTCATTTTACTACCGCGCTTCGAGCAACAGGAATGCCCGTCGCCCAAATTCAGGAATACGTAAACTTATATAAAGAGGGAGATAGAACGATTTCCATTCGCAAAAAAATGATGTTAACCCATAAATCAGAAATAGAGAAAAAAATAAAGGAACTTTACTACAATTTAGATAAAATCAATTATAAATTGGCACTATACGATGTTCTTGAAGCTCAAATGGATCACAAAACGATTAAAATTTGATCTTTCGTAATAAAAGTACCTGAATCGTCATGGTTGATTCAGATGCATAGCGGCAGCAGTGAGATCAGTCAGCTTCTCGCCCACAATAGTTTGCTCAGCTAAACTGCCATACGATACAGTTGGCAGTGCAAAGTAACATGAGTTCCATCTTCCAAAGGTCCAACACCGTCAATACCGGCTACAATTGGAAAATGAGCTTCCGATGAGTCGTGCATCCCCATTGAACGGGATTTGCTAACTCGACTCAAGGCTGTTGCCGAACCGTTCCGGAAAACCCCGTTGAGGTTCCGTATTTAATGTATAATCAAGGAAAACCATTCGTTATGCTTGAGTAAGGAAGGATACCTATGAAAAAAGTTTTTTATATCATGGATTGGGGGATATTTGGGCTCCGGTCCTATAATTATATTTTGCTGTTATTTCATATTTTAATGGAGAATGAATATTCACCTCGATTGCTCGTGAACATCGTTTGGCTCTTAGCGGCCTTAATTATTCCAATTTTATTCTGGTTTCCGCAGCTAAGGAAAAACAAGGAATGGTTCATCTTACTTGAACTATTGCTAGGAGGATCTTATTATTTTAAATCGTTCATGCAGGCGGATCAGTTGGGGAGTGTCGATTATCTCATTCCGAGTCTTACAATCGGTTACTTATTGACTAGAAAGACGGCCTGGACTATGCCGGTACTATTAGTACTACCCTTTACCAGCATGTTATTCGGAAAAGTTACATGGGAACTGGCGCTCGGTTCAAGCTCAGATAACTTTCTTTTCTCTTTTATCGGGATTTGGGTCAACTTCATTGCCAAAGCCTATCATGAGAAAAATAAATTAGCTAAAGAAATTGATGAACAAAATAAATTGTTAACCCAATATGCTGCCGAGATCGAGAGGATGACTCTGCTGGAGGAACGAAGTCGTATGTCCAAGGAGATGCATGACACGTTAGGACACTCTTTTATTTCCCTTATTATGAGTCTCGACGCTGCTATTGCACTTCTAGACAAAAGACCAAATCTAGCCAAGGAGAAATTGATTCGTATAAGAGGACTGACGGAACAGAACTTGGACGAAATGAGGGACATCGTGCACAAGATGGGGGAGGAAGAGAATATAAGTTTAGTGAACCATGCCGAGGGACTCATCAACAACTTTCGGGAATATACCGGAACGGTCATTCGTCTCACGCTAAAAGGAACAGAACGGACCATTCGTTTCGATGTGCGGCAATCGATCATTCGGGTGATACAAGAGTCTTTTACAAATGCACTAAAGCATGGAAAGGCTACGGAAATTGAGCTCAGTCTCCACTTTTCTCCATCAACTTTGCGAGTTTCCATTCAAAATAATGGAATACCCTTGGATAAGATAGAGTATGGTTTCGGCCTGACAACGATGAAGAATCGGATTGAGATGCTGGGAGGTACCTTTTCATTCTCCGCCTTGGCGGTCACTGGCGCTGAAGTCCGATGTGAAATACCACTAAAGGGAGATACGCTGTATGCCGAAAATTAAAGTACTCATCGTTGATGATCAGGAATTGATCCTTGAAAGTCTAAATATAGTACTAGAAATGGAAGATGATATCGAGGTTGTGGGATTGGCTAAGAATGGTGAAGAAGCTATCCACCGTTGTGAAAAATCCCAACCGGATATCATCCTCATGGATATAAATATGCCTATTATGGATGGCGTTGTTGCTACAGAGAAGATCAAACTTCGATTCCCGTTAACGAAAATTATTATTCTAACTTCGTACAAGGAAGTTGAATATGTTCTGGCAGCGTTAAGCCATGGAGCTGAAGGCTACCTACTCAAAGCCATCCATCCCAAAAACCTTATAGCCGGCATACGGGTGGTTCACACAGGAGGCACACTCATTTCGCCAGAAATGGCAGACAAAATGATTAAAAGCATGCTGAAAAATGGTATTTCACCGACTATGGATACAAGGGCCTTCGGGCCCGAATTGCTTGAGAAAAACAATGAATTCGGTCTTAGCACCCGCGAAGTCGAAGTTCTTCACAAGCTGGCTTTAGGTCTGCGCAATCAGGATATCGCTAAGGCATTATATCTTAGTGAAGGTACGGTTAAAAATTACATCTCGAATATTTATTCGAAATTGAATGTAAAAGGAAGAAGAGAAGCTGCCTATAAGGCTAGGGAAACAGGGATTTTAGATCCATAATGAACACAATATTAACAAGAATGAGATCTCACAATAGATCTGTTCAAAGCCGACACCGTAACGGATGTCGGCTTTTATTTGGCTAAAGTCATATGACCATGATATGACTAAACGGCACTTCTGACGCATGACTTTTTTTAAGTATAGTTGGAACATAAATCGATATCCTGTTAGAGGAAAAGGAGCGATAGCTTATCATGAGAACGATGAAGACACCCGACAATGAGGCACTTATCGGTAAGAAAAGGTCTACGTTTGTTGCGTCCTTTCAATTCCCCCTCATCTGGATGCTCTTGGGAGCGATTGGGATCATCCTCGCCAATGTGGCATTCAACTTGTTAACCAAAGATTTAAAAGCACCAGGGTCCGTCATACTGACACTTGTCGGATGCGCCGTTGCAATCGGTATCTATTGGCTTGTGATGAAGTATCTGGCGCGGCGTCCGGTTCCCGAACTGATGTTCCAACGACGTGCGGTATCGGAAGTTATTTTCGGCGCTGGCGTCGGTCTTGTCTTTATCATCGTTTCAACAGCCCTCATCGTCTTATTTAATGGGTATTCATTCCAGTGGGCAAACGTAGACACCAGCTCTATCGTTTGGCCTATCATCGCCACACAACTCGGCGGTGCCTTCGTAGAAGAATTAATCTTTCGGGGGCTTGCCTTTCAAGCCATTGAAAAAATGGGTGGAAGTCTGCTTGCACTGACCCTAACATCCCTCTTCTTTGGGGCCGCTCACCTAGGCAACCCCGGAGCTACGGCTTGGGGAGCCCTCTCTATTGTCATTGAAGCTGGTGTATTGCTAGGTGCAGCCTTCCTTTGGCGGCGCAATGTATGGTTTATCATTAGCCTCCATTTCTTTTGGAATACAGCAGAGGGACTCTTAGGCATTCCCGTCTCAGGCCATCCCTCCCCAGGTCTTTTCACGGTCGAAGTTACAGGCCCGGCCCTTCTCACTGGAGGCGAATTTGGCCTTGAAGCTTCGATAATACCCGTAATAATCAGTCTGTTGATCGCCATCCCTATGCTGATTTTTGCTCGCCGCAAAGGGCATCTCATATCTCTCCGCAAAGATCCAAAATAATATTCGAACCCGATAGGAATAATTGGGCAAGGTTGGGGATGTGATGAACCTGAATTATGCTAAAAAATTCGCCTCATTTATGGTACGGTTCAGCTTAACGGTCTTAATAGCGAAAAACCTAGAAGAATCAAGCACTTGATTCTTCTAGGTTTTTTTAATGTCTCAAACATATACCCAAATTTGTCTCATTTATCGACCAATTCCATCTCAATTATAACTGTAACTCACATAGAGAGTAACCGCAGCTCTATACCTTATAGGCGCGCATCGCTTTGCGAAGCTCCCGCCAGGAAGGACGTTTGCCATACATGAGCACGCCTGTGCGGTAGATTTTCGCAGCAACCCAAGCCATGCCGCAGATAGAGGCGAACTGGATGGCGATGGACAGCCAAATCTCCCATACAGCCGGGTTGCTCATACCAATTCGTAAAAACATGATAAGGGGCGAGAAAAATGGCACGAACGACATAGTGACGATAAAACCGGCATTCGGATTGCCGAGTCCGAACATCGCAATCATAAATGCTGCTACAATAAGCATGGTAACAGGCAATATGGCCTGCGCCACCTCTTCGGTTCTGCTCACCAAGGAACCTACTGCCGCGAAAACCGTTGCATAGATGAAAAAGCCGAGTAAATAAAAAATCAAGAAGTAGACAATTAGCGAAATTTGCAAATCGGACCAGTTTAAGTGAAGCTCTTGGATGAGCTTGCCACTGCCTGACAAGCTAAGGTTAATCATAGCGACTACAATCGTAAGTGCTATTTGTGTTAGAGCAAGTAGACAAATCCCAATGATTTTACCGAACATTTGCTGTAACGGCGATACACTGGTGATGAGGATTTCCATGACGCGCGAGCTTTTCTCGCCGGTGATCTCCATGGCCACCATATTCCCAAACCCGATTACACCCATATACAGCATGAATAGCATCGCATATACCAGCGCATAGGACATGAGCATTTGAGACTCTGATTTTCCAGCAGTCTCTCCCGCATGCGTTGAGATTTGAACGGTTTCCAAACTAATAGGCGCTTGGATGTTCGCTTTTTGCTCCGCAGTGAGGCCTGCATCTTGCAGCGTCACGTCCGTTTTGATCAACTGGAGCGCAGTTTGCAGCTTATTTTTGAGTGAAAACTCCATCGAACCTTCTGATTTATACGCTACTTTAGGGAATCCGCCTTCGGCGACGTCCAAGAATTCCACATAGCCTTGAATGCTTTTGTCAGCTATTTGTTTTTTGCCAAGTTCCTCATTCGCTTGGGCACTGCCAGCATCCTTCAGTAGGATGGCGATAATATCCGAATTGGGCTGTGTGTTATAAAAGTCTGCTAATTTGTCGGCTATCGCAGCATGCTGCCCGCCGAACACCCCAATCTTGGCAGCTTCATGGGATGAGAGCTTATCAACAAGCGTTGGCAGATGAATCAAAAGCGACAGAATCACAATCAGGATCAGCATCAGAATTCGAAAAGATTTCGAACGAAAACGAGTCATATACGTAAACTTGATCACCGTTCCCATGCTATTCATTCGATTTCCCCACCTTTTGAATAAAAATCTCATTCAATGTCGGTTCCATAACTTGAAACCGCCCAATGGCCGATTGTGCTAAGGCATGCTTGAGAATTTGCTGAGTTGCCCCTGCATCATCGATTCGTATTTCATAGCCTGTTAAGTGCTTCTCCACCGTCGTAACGCCGGGAATCAGCGCCAACCCTTCGACTGGCTCTTCAGTTTCCAGAAGGATGCGTTCTTTCGGAAAAGCCGCTTTAATCTCCCTGAGACTTCCTTGAAGAACAGTGTTTGACTGATGTAAAATACAAATGTTTTCGCAGAGCTCCTCCACATGATCCATACGATGGCTGGAGAAGAGGATTGTTTTCCCCTCTTCCCGCAGCTGTTTCACCGTCACTTTCAATAGCTCCACATTCACAGGGTCAAGGCCGCTGAACGCCTCATTCAGAATAAGAATTTCCGGATTATGAATGACAGCGGCAATGAATTGTATCTTCTGCTGATTTCCTTTCGAGAGTTCCTCCACTTTCTTGTTGTAATATTCTGGAACCCCAAATCGTTCTAGCCACATCTTAAGCCTCACATCGGCCTGCTTTCGGGATAAGCCGCGCAGCTCAGCCAAATAGAGGATCTGCTCGCTCACCTTCACTTTCGGATACAGTCCGCGCTCCTCTGGTAAATACCCCATCAACCGGCGCAGTTCATCCCGATAGCCATGGCCTTTCCACAGGATCTGCCCTTGATCCGGATAAATCAACCCGAGCACCATGCGCATCGTCGTTGTCTTACCAGCGCCGTTTGCGCCTAACAAACCATAGATTTCCCCTTGCTTCACTCGTAGCTGAATGGCGTTCACAGCGGTCTTGTCACCGTACTGTTTCGTTACATGCTCTACTTGTAAAGGATAAGTCATTTTCTCCCTACCTTCCCATGAATCAACCGCTTTTACTTATATAGAATATCGTCCTTTAACGTCGACACCTTCTCAAGCACTTGTGCAATATCCGCTTCCTCCACGCCAAAATGGGCCAGCGCATCGTGCAAATGCTTGGCAATCGCGGCAAAATGCTCCGGCTGCAAATTCAGCCCAGCATGCGCTTTGGCCATAGATGCACCTGAATAGGCGTTAGGTCCGCCCAGCGCAAAGCTGATAAACTTGGTTTGGTGCTTACGCTGCTTCTCCATGTCCGTATCCTTGAAAAATCCTTGGACCAATTCATCTGCCAGCACCAGTTCATAGAAATAATCTACAACCCTGGCAATCGTTTCTTCCCCGCCAAATTTCTCAAATAACGTAGCTGTTGACATGTAAAATTAGCCTCCATTTAACTTATTTTCCAACATGTTCTATCTTAACAAAAAAAGCCGAAGGAGTGAAATGTTCACTCATCCAGCTTCATTTTATAGACCGAAAATGGCATCAAACACAGGCTTAGTCGTACCGCCCGGATATAGGAGATACAGCATCACATACACCACGACACCCGTTGGCGCTGTAAGCAGCCAAATGATCGCTGCGACACGGCCGATCTTCTTATGCTTGAGGAATCTTTGCTTATAGGCCAACCATAAGGTAACGAGACCAAGTACCCCACCGACGGTTGCCAGCGTAATATGGAAAAATAAAAACAAATGATACGGAAGCTTTAAGCTCTCCGGCCCGCCGAAAGCCGTGTTCCCTTCGAACAACGTCCGGGACATGTAAATAATGAAGAAAGCGAGTGCGAAGATCGCTCCCCATACCATCAGCTTTTGATGCGTATCCCGATGGCCCTTGACAATATGATACCATCCAAAGCCGACCAGGATCGCGCTGATCACGATAAACATCGTAGAAATTGTTGGCAATATATGCATCTTCCAAATTCCTTTCTTTAGGCGCGATTCCAGCTGCCCCCATGAAGGTTCAAGTTCTCTTGGGCTTCTGTTTCTAACCCGTCCGGGTAATCGTCCGCTTTACGCTCTCTCCGGTACCATCTGAAGAAGATGTAGGCTAACGTAGCGCCGTAAATGACCTCTTGCAAAACTTTCATAATGACGCCGCCCAATTGCTGATCGTCCAACGGCGATAAATGAGCGAAAGGCACCGTAACATTCGTATACATATCATAAATGATAGAGTCTGCGAAAATAATAAGTGCACAAGCCGGAGTCAGCAGGATCCCATTGCCGAAAATATAACCAAGCTTTTTCAAATCTGTCATCCGGCTAAGTTCGGGAATTGGAGCAAATACCGGAAACCACATGGTGAAGGCCGTAAAGAACAGAACGATATGATATCCCAGCAGCAGAACATCGTTACGCATCAAGCCATCCATAATAAAAGGCATGTGGTAGATGGAGAAAAGCATGTTAAATAGGAACAATGCAATCAAAGGACGTGTTAAAAAGAGAAACACGGCACGAAACACCTTGTTTTTCAGCAGCGGTCGAAACAGCCAGCCAGGTGTGCCTATCCATATGAAAATAGGTACGACTAAATAGAGAATCGTCTGCTGCAGCATGTGCATACTGAACAAGTAGTGATGCCCCAAATAATTAATCGGACTGCCCTGTCCAATATAAAACAAACCGAGCCCTGTGTAGAAAGACAGCCTCTGGTAAACCGAAACCGGCTCCGCATCTGAGATAATCCCACTTCCTTTATGGGTTAATCGGCTGTACGCAAATCCGATAACAATGACAACCAACAGCAAAACAGGACTCCACAGATCAAAAAAACCACCGATTTGGCTCATAGCTGATGTCTATCTCCTTCCAAATTCTAATCCGGAGGCAAATTACCTCCTGCTAAAAAAAGAGGAGGCACTTTGTTTAGACAAAGTTGCCTCTTCCTTCTTGCTTACCACCACATCCAATATACAGCCGTGATTACTCCTGTCAGAGCAACGAAGGCGCCTCCCGCTAAGAAGATCAGCGGGAACAAATGTCCTCTTTCTTTGGCATGCATCCAGAAAAGCAATTGAATCAACGCTTGCACAATAGCTAGAGTAACGATAAAGATCAAGATAAAGGAACGATCCAAGTCTCCGTACAAGACGACAGCGAATGCCAGCATGGTGAGAAGAATCGAGATAATGTAAGACAAATAGTGATTCAGTGGTGATTCTTGTTTGTGTCTTTTGCTAGGCGCGGATGCATCGTGAGAATTGCTGCTCATCTTAGTGACCCACCTTCCCCATCAGATAGACAACTGTGAAGATAAATACCCAGACTAAGTCAATAAAGTGCCAATACAGCGATGCTACATAAAACTTTGGTGCCGTAACGACTGTAAGCCCTTTTTTGAGTCCTTGTAAAATCAACAGTGTAATCCAGCATACCCCGAATGCAACGTGTGCACCGTGGAAGCCAACAAGCGTGTAGAACGACGTTGAGAATGCACTAGTCACGAACTTATGGCCTTCGTGTACATATTCAACGAACTCGTAAATCTCTAAGCCCAAAAAGGTTAAGCCGAAAAGCACAGTGATAGCCAACCAAGCCAACAACTGGCCAAGCTTTTGTCTGTGCATCGCGATGATCGCGAATACACTCGTCAAACTGCTTGTTAAGAGAATAAATGTGGACCAGCCTACCGTTTTAAGATTGAAAAGCTCCTCTGCGGTAGGACCATCCGGAACAGAGTTCCGAAGTGCAATGTAGGTTGCAAACAAGCAACCGAACAATACAACCTCGGCTCCGAGGAATAGCCAGAAACCAAGTACTTTATTTTTCCCTTCAAGGGTTGCCGTTTCCGGATGTGCAGGCAGTGCGCCCGTATGATGAGTACTCATGCCTTTGCCCCCTTGTCTTCAAGCTCTTCAGGTTCGATGTGCCAACCATGATCGTCGTATACGGAGCGTAAGAACATTGCGATGAATGTAATGACGATACCAGCAGCCGCTACATAGTAGTTTTTGTACATAAAACCGAAACCTGCAATAAATAGACCAACTGACATGACTAGCGGCAGTATAGATGCGGATGGCATGTGAATCGAACCAACAGGTTCAGCCGGAATCATCTCTTTGTTGCCTGCCATTTTTTCTTTCCAGAGAGCATCTAATCCGCGAACGAGCGGAGTTTGTTTAAAGTTATATTCTGGCGCAGGCGAAGGAATCGCCCACTCCAAGGAACGACCATCCCAAGGATCTGCAAGAGCCGTTTTTGGTTTTCTAGCTGTTGCAATAATATTGATGATGAACACGATTGTACCGAGACCCATCAAGAAAGCGCCAACCGTACTAACTAGGTTACCCATTTCAAGATCATGACCAGGTTGGTATGTAAATACCCGACGCGGCATACCCATAAGACCCAAGAAATGCTGAGGGAAGAATGTTAAATGGAAACCGATGAAGAAGAGCCAGAAATGCAATTTACCCATCGTTTCATTCAGCATGCGACCGAACATTTTTGGCCACCAGTAGTACATGCCTGCGAACAAGCCAAGCACCAAACCACCAACAATAACATAGTGGAAGTGAGCGACTACGAAATACGTATCGTGATATTGGAAGTCAGCTGCTGGAATGGCGAGCATAACCCCTGTAGTTCCCCCCATGACGAAAGTCGGAATGAAGGCAGTCGCAAAAACATTAGCAGTTGTAAAACGAATTTGTCCGCCCCATAGGGTAAACAACCAGTTAAAGATTTTCACGCCTGTTGGAACTGCAATCGCCATAGTAGCGATCGAGAAAATCGAGTTAGCTACAGGGCCTAAGCCTGTTGTAAACATATGGTGAACCCAAACCATGAAGCCCAAGAAACCGATCAATACGCTCGCGAATACCATGGAGCTGTATCCGAAAAGGCGTTTTTTCGAGAATGTAGAAACAATCTCCGAAATAATACCAAATGCCGGAAGAATCAGAATGTAAACTTCAGGATGCCCGAAGATCCAGAACAAATGCTCCCATAATACGTTGTTACCGCCTCTTGCGGCATCGAAGAACGCACCACCGAACACACGGTCAAACATAAGCTCAACAAGTGCTACCGTAATGGCAGGGAATGCAAGAACAATCAAACCTGAAGTGATAAATGCAGTCCACGTGAACATCGGTAAACGCATATACGTCATACCTGGCGCACGCATGTTGATGATCGTAACGAGGAAGTTAATCCCCCCGATCAACGTACCGATACCGGCAATTTGCAAGCCCAGTACGTAGAAGTCCGTACCTTGCAGATTACCCTCAAGCGTAGCGCCCCAACCTGAGTCAGTAATGGATGACAATGGCGCGTACCCTGTCCAGCCTGCGTCAGGCGCACCACCCAAGAACCAACTTGTATTCATAAGTACGCCGCCCGCGAAGAACAGCCAGAAACCAAGTGCATTAACGAATGGGAACGCAACGTCCCGCGCACCGATTTGTAAAGGAACTATGGCATTCATAAATGCGAAGATGACCGGCATGGCCGCGAAGAAGATCATCGTCGTTCCGTGCATCGTTGTTAATTGGTTAAATGTATCCCCGATGAAAATGTGTTGATCGGGATACGCGAGCTGAATCCGAATCAGAATGGCTTCCAAGCCTCCGACGAGGAAGAAGAAGCCGCCCGCTATCAAATACAGAATACCGATTTTCTTATGATCGACCGTTGTAAGCCAATCCATCAGTCCGCTGTATTTTTTTACTGCGTGAGTGTGAGCCAACGTATTTACCTCCTTTATCCCGAGAAGTTTATTTCAAAGTCTGTAAGTAGTTAACAATGTCTTTGATTTGGGCATCATCCAATTTGCCGCCCGCTTCTTTACCGAAAGCCGGCATTTTGTTGCCCGGTTTTTGTTCTTGCGGATTATGTATCCACAATTCCATTTTCTCAGGAGTGTGTTCCAGAACACCAGCCAGCGTATCGCGATCCGCGAAGCCTTTGAGATTCGGAGCAACACCAGGACCGTTCGCATTCACCGCGTGACAAGTCATGCAATTTTCTTTGAAGAGCTCTTCGCCTTTTTGTGCAGTGGCAGGCACTGTCGCAGGGGTTTTCATTTTCGTTACCCAAGCGTTAAAATCAGCTTCGCTCTTAGATGCTACTGTGAAGTTCATCAAGGCATGCGAAGCTCCGCATAGCTCCGTACATCTGCCTTGGAAGGTAGCGATTTCACTTGCTTGCAAGTAAAGCGTATTTGAAATGCCTGGGTTTGTATCAACTTTACCACCTAGAGATGGTACCCAGAATGCATGACTGACGTCAGCAGATACAAGTTCGAATGCAATAATTTTATCCTTAGGCACAACCAGCTCTTGAGCTGTTGCGATGCCAAGATCCGGATATTCAAACTGCCACCAGAACTGATGCGCAGTTACTTTGACATGGACGGCATCCTTGTCCTTATTGTAGTTAGTCGAATGCTTAAACGTATACGATACTGTCGGCACCGCAAGCACCAGCAAAAGAAGAATCGGGACTACTGTCCAGACAATCTCAAGCACGTGGTTACCTTCAACTTGTTTAGGTATGCTGTCATCGCCTTTACGTTTGCGATAGCGGACAAGCACGTAAAAATAAATACCAAATACGACAATTACGACAAAAATCATGATAAAGAGACTCAATTTCATCAAGAAAAGCTGTTCATCTGCGACTGGACCTTTCGGCTTTAAGGCAGACAGGGTTGGGTCTCCACACCCGGTTAGCAAGAACGTCAACACCGCGAAAAGGGGTATTAAACGCCATAACTTTTTCAATCGACTCATTGTATCAACCCCACTTTTAAACCAATATTTTTACCACGAAGGCCGTGCACGTGTCAATTCACTTTATTAACTATAAATTCGTGAAAAGTTTTTGTCAATCGCTGGAGAGAAGTTCACAAATTGTTCTTAAAACGCTTTGTAGCCTTATATTTTCCCTCCATGGTTATTTCCATACCCCCTCCTCTTTATGCATAAAAACGTATATTTGAGCTCACGAATAAAAGGTCAGAAACATTCCATCCTAAAAGACATTACATCGTAATTGGGAGGTCTGATCGCAATGCTCAGGAAGTTAGGTTTTCCGATCTGTGGAATGGTATTCCTCGCTTTACTCGTAACGGGTTGTTCGGAGAAAGGAAGGCAATACGGAAAAAGTCCCGATACGACCAACTTCGGCTCCCCAGCAGAAAATTCGACAGAAACAGAGAGAGCTTATCAAACGCAGCAGCTGTACGGCCCTGTCACTCACAACAATAAAAAGCTGGAATACAGCCAATTTCTCTCCAATCAGCTTAATGCGCTCAATGGCGTTAACACAGCGATCGTAATGACAACGGATCAAAATGCCTATGTGGCTTTCATGATTGACAGCAGCGCTACAGGAACCAAAGGCACAACCAAAGAGACCAATAATCAAGGGACAGCCAAAGGCTTTTACAATGACAATGCGCCTTCCAACGATACGATACCATCGAATGACCTCAATACTGGCGTAAATAGTTATGAGACCGCAGTTCATCATGACTTGCTGTCGCATCGCTTTAAACAGACGATTGCCGAAAAAATTCGCAAATTGCAGCCCAACCTCATGGATGTATATATCTCCGCCAACCGGGATTTCTTGAATAAAATGAATAACTACGCGCAAGAAAGCTGGAAAGGCCAATCATTGATGCCGCATCTGACGGAATTTAACCAGACTGTGGAGAAGGTTTTCGGGACAGCTCAAGTGCTGCCGGGGAATTAAGAGATTAAAATTCGTCTTCTAACGCAGTCTTTCTTCTATAATAATAGAACATCAATTTACAGGTTGTGGTCAGCTCCTGTTTTCATTTGCCGGGCATTCCTGTACAATGAGGGGATCGTCTTTATATAAGAGGGAAAAAGGGAGCTGGCTAATCAACCATGTCAAATGGATTCGCCTCATTAGGAATCAGAGAAAGTCTCGTTGAAATATTACAAGCTGACGGTGTCGTCGAACCGACCCCGATTCAGCGTCAGGCCATTCCTGTTTTATTAACAGGAACGGATGTGATCGCTCAAGCGCAAACAGGAACAGGCAAAACACTTGCCTTCGTGCTTCCTATGCTTGAAATGATCGACATTGAAAGCCCGGACGTGCAGGCACTGATATTGACGCCTACGCGAGAGCTGGCAATTCAAATCAGCAGCGAGCTAAAGAACCTTGCTCCTGTAACGGGAGCTAAAGTTCTAGCGGCTTATGGCGGTCAAGATGTTGAAAAGCAGCTTAGAAAACTGCAAGGCAACATACATATAGTAGTAGGAACACCTGGAAGGCTTCTTGATCATCTTCGCCGTGGATCGATTAATTTCTATAAATTGAAGATTCTTGTATTAGATGAAGCGGACCAAATGCTCCATATGGGTTTTCTGCACGAAGTGAAGGATATCATTGCGCAAACATCCCCGTATCGCCAAACGCTGCTCTTCTCGGCGACGATGCCGGAGCAAGTGCGCAGTTTATCCAAAGCTTATATGAAGGAAGCCAAAGAAATTCATATCCAAAGCAAACAAATTACCTTAACTGAAATCGAACAAGTGCTTATTCAAACGACGGATCGTACGAAGCAAGATGCGTTGCTTGAAGCTATTAAACAATATAAGCCGTATTTGGCTATGATTTTCTGCCGCACGAAGGCAAGAGCCATAGCGCTTAATGAAGCTCTGCAAGAAATAGGCTTAATGTCTGATGAGCTGCACGGTGATTTATCTCAAGCCAAACGGGAACAAGTCATGAAGCGATTCAGAGATGGCAGAATCGAGCTGCTCGTTGCCACGGATATTGCAGCCCGCGGTCTGGACGTTGAAGGGGTAACCCACGTATTTAATTACGATGTTCCCCAAGATGCAGAAAGCTATATTCATCGGATCGGAAGAACAGGCCGCGCCGGGCAGACCGGTGTTGCTGTAACCTTCGCTACGCAGCGCGATATGTTTCATATTGAGCTTATTGAGAAAGGCATCAAAATGTCGCTTCGCCGTCCGGATCAACCACGCCGGGTACGCGCGGCATCTGAAGAAGATTATGTAAGCGAAGGCAGAGGCTCAGCTCGCAAGGAGCGCGGGGGCCAGGCTCGCGGCGGACGCGGAGCAGGCAGAAACGCATCCGATCAGCGTGGACGCGGCGGCGAAAAAGCCGGAGCGCGCGGCGGTGCGAAACGCGGAGATCGGGCAAGCGTTCAGTACGGCGGAACAAAAAGCGGCGCCTCCCGCGGCGAAAGAACAAACTCGCGCAACGCGCCTGTTAACTCCGAACGCAGCCCACAAACTTGGGGACGCGGCGACGAATCAGAACGCGGCACAAGAGCTGGCGGTTCAAGGAATCCTGAAGGCCGCAGCGAGAACATGAGTGCGGCTAGAGCACGCGTCACCAAATCTTGGGGACGTGATGATGCTGCTGAACGCGGCCCTCGCACTGCCGGACGTAGTGAAGGCACTGCCCGCGGCGCGAAAAGGACTGCACCTAGCGGCGATAAGAAATACTCGCCATACAATAAATATGCCGGCGTCGAACGCAGCGACGCAGCCGCAGCCAGCTCCGAACGCGGCGGTGCTCGCGGGAGCAGAGCAGGCGCGCCTCGCGGCGGGCAGGCAAGCGCTGAACGCGGCGCACCAGCTTGGGGCCGCAGTGGCGCGACTAGCCCAGAGCGCGGTGCTCGCGGCGGTGCGCCTCGCGGAGACAGAGCTGAAGCGCCTCGCGGCAGGCAAGCAGGCGCTGAGCGCAGCGGGCAAGCTTGGGGGCGCAGTGGCGCGGCCAGCCCAGAGCGCGGCGCTCGCGGCGGTGCGCCTCGCGGAGACAGAGCTGGAGGACCGCGCGGCGGCGGCCAGGCCGGTGGCTCGCGCGGATCCAAGGGCAGCGCTCCTCGTGGCGGACGCGGAGGGAAACGCTAATTGAAATAGCGTTTTCATAGCAAAGCTTTACCACTGTTCGCGAAAGTTGTAAAATATAAGTACCCACTTCCCGCGAGTCCATGCATCGGTTTCGATCCATTTTCGAACAGATGCAATTGTCTTTCTTCTATTTATAAGAGAGCTGCAACAAAATCTGGAAGTGATCCTACTTACACAAGAATCGTTTCATACCGGAGGCTCGCACGTAGGATTTACCCCCCACTATTCACAAAATAAGGAGGTATGTTCCATGTACGCATTAAAGGAAAGAGAAATGATTTTTGTATTTACGGGCCCTCACGGAGCAGGTCGTAAAACAGTAGCTGAAATGTCAGGTTCTACGCTAGGCATGAAACAGGTAATCTCGTACACAACAAGACCTCCAAGAGCGACTGAAGTGGACGGCCAAGATTATCACTTTATCTCCCCTGCTGAATTTGTTGCTGCGCAAGCAGCTAACGAGTTTATCGAAGTTAGCACGGTGAATGATCATTTGTACGGCATTAAGAGCGCCGATATCGAGCATATGTTTAAGCAAAGCGGAAGCATCTATTTGATTTTGAACCGTTTTGGTGCCCAGACGCTCAAGAAGCTATATGGCAATCACGCTGTGCAAATTTTTATCTACGCCGAGCCAGACACACTCGCGCAAAGAATGCGGGAAAGCGGAGATTCCGAAGAGATCATTGCCAAATACCTTTCTTATTATGAAGACGAGATCGCATACCGCGATCAATGTGAGCATGTTTTTGAAAATGTAGATTTGGCTCACACCGTATTCGATCTGACCAAAACATTAGATCAATACTTGAACCGCAATTTATTAGATCTGGATTAAGCGGCAGTAACTGCCTTTATCAGGCCTGGACGCAGCAGCGTCCGGGTCTTTTCACGTATATTCCCCTCTCGCCTTAAAAAAAGGAGATGTTTATCAAGATGAAAATTATATCGATAGAACCCACGCCCAGCCCTAATTCCATGAAGCTTAACATGGACGAATCCCTCCCTAACGGCGTGCGAATGACCTATACGAAGGCAAACCAAGCCGAAGCGCCGGCAGCCATTCGCGAGCTTTTCGGCGTGCAAGGAGTAACCAGCATCTTTCATACCGCGGACTTCGTTGCGGTAGACCGCAACCCGAAGGGCGACTGGCAATTTATACTCGCCAAAGCCCGCGAGATCTTCGGCGAAGCCCAAGCCTCAGCGGACGCGAGCCTATTGCCGGAGCAAGCCGCCGCCGAGACGTCATTCGGCGAAGCGCAGGTGCTCGTGCAGATGTTCCGCGGCATCCCGCTCCAGGTTCGGGTGCGCGCTGGCGCAGAAGAAGTGCGCGTCGGTATGCCCGAGCGCTTCACTGGGGCCGCAGTCCGCGCAGGTACGGCATCGCCGAACCTGATCAAGGAGCGGAAGCTCGAAGAGCTCGGCGTGCGCTACGGCGAGCTGAAAGACATCGCGGGCGAAGTCGTCCAGGAGCTGGACGCTTCTTACGACGACGCCCGCGTCGAAAGCTTGGTCTCCCTCGCGATGCAGGAGACAAAAGAAGGAGCCCCCGCGGAGGAACCCGCAGGGGCCATCGACACTGACGCAACCGCGGAGCAGCTGCGCCACAGCGACTGGAAGCTGCGCTACGCCGCGCTTCAGAAGATCCAGCCGTCGCTTGCGACGCTCTCCCTTCTCGTCCATGCGCTGCAGGACGAGAATACGTCGATTCGGCGACTCGCCACGGTGTACCTCGGGGACATCAAGGAACCCGAGGTACTGCCTTACTTGTATCGCGCCTTAGAGGACGATACGCCTTCCGTTCGCCGGACAGCTGGCGATACGCTGTCCGATATCGGCGATCCTGCCGCCATGCCCGCCATGGCGAAAGCGCTGAAAGACCGCAATAAGCTCGTTCGGTGGCGGGCGGCCCGCTTTTTGTACGAGGTTGGCGACGACTCCGTAATTGGCGAGCTGCGTGAAGCCGTCGATGATCCTGAGTTTGAAGTCCGCATGCAGGTAAAAATCGCGCTTGAGCGAATTGAAGGCGGTCATGCCGCAGAAGGTTCGGTCTGGCAGCAAATGACGCGCCGGAACGATTAATGCGATGAGCTAATTTCGACTTTGGGATTCTTCTGGAAGAGCGGAATTAAGAGCAGCGCACCAATTAAGAGCAAACTTCCGCTTACAGCATATACAGCAAAGAGCGTTAGCGCATCTTTTAAATAGCCTGACAAGGACATTCCAATCACCATCATGCCCATAAATATCGGCGTAATCGTGCCGCCAACCCGGCCTACAAACGCACCTTCCGTATTTCTCATAATAAGGGTTTGAATACCGATGTGAATGCAAGGATAGAAGAATCCACCCACAATTTGGTAAATAAACGTCAGCGTGATCCCCGTGGACCAACCGATCCCGACCGTACACAAGCTGTTAACAGCCAGGCCCAACGCAAGCAAGGTTTGAGGTTTCACCTTCTTAGCCATTCCCATAACTACCCCTCCGCCTACAAACATAGCGGCGCCGCCAGCCATCAGGAGCCATTGCAGAAATAGTTTGTCCTGCCCCAAATTCTCAATGGTTATGAACAAAGCTAAGGGCTGGACCAAACCTGCAGCAAGCCCAGAGGCGGCGAAGGCGGCGCCAAGTGTTCGCAAAGCTCGGTTAGCTCTTACATAACGAAGACCATCCGCCAACTCTTTTTTAAAGTCACGGGATTCCGTGGCTTTTATTTTTTCTAAATCGCGCGGAAGCAGCGACAATATAAGCCCGGAAATTACAAACATCACGCCTGTTACGATAAGAGAAACTTCAATGCCATACTGCTGATAAACGAAGGTCCCGATGATCGGCCCGATAACCATAAAGACAGCCATCAGTGTCTGATGCATCGCCATAACTCCTTGAATCTGCGCCTCGGGTACATGCTGCTTGTAGAGTTTCATCGCAGAAGGCTGGGAAAACTGCGATAAAACAGCGGAAACAAAAGTCCCAAATAACAGGGAGTACCAGGACCCTGAAATAAGGGCAAAAAGAACAATAAATACGGATAAAGCCGACAACAGGTCGCACCCTACCATCGTTCGCTTCGGCCGCCATCGATCTGCGAACGTTCCTCCAATAATGGCAAAAACAAAGATAGGCGCAAATTCCGCAACAGAAATGAGCGATACATACTGCGAATCGTTGCTAATCAAATCCGTAACATTTAATAGAATCGCAAATTTTCTTACCCAGATCCCGAGCTGTAAAAACACCCCGGATAAAATAATTGTTCGAACATAGCGATTACTCAACAAACGACTCGTACTCCTTTCAATTATAAATAGACAAATATTTATTTTGTTTATAAATACATAGATATAATAAAATATTATCTACAAAATTGTCAATGTATTTCTATTTGAACATCTTCCTTAGGCTGCAACAAAAAAGCACGAATCCCCAATCTATAGACTGGATAAGATTCATGCTTTTACACAATTCTATTTGACTCCTTCCAAACCGCAGCCACCACTTTAAGCTCTCTTCACTTTCTCCTGAATTGGGCACATCTCCGGATTTCCGGTCGACTTTCAACTTTACTACTATTCCCTATCTTAGCGGGATCGTTCTATCTAACGTCAATGTGAAAACCCTTCAAAGTATTGGATTCGTTCCAAGATCGTCGGATGCGAGCCGCGGAACCACTGAATCAACTTCGGCTGTGTGACTGGACTCAAGTTTTCTTTCGCGATTTTCTGAAAAGCATGAATGGCTGAAGTGCCATCCCCGGTCAATTGCATCGCGTACACGTCAGCCCGGTGCTCGATGACTCTTGAGAAAGCATTTTGCGCGGGAGCCGAAGCGAAACTTATGATTGTCGCGATGAGCAGCAGCACCGGCAGTGCAGCCAAATCATTTTCCCCGCGGATGCCCAACCGCGATCCCCATCGTCGAATGAAGAAGCGATAAGCGTGAAAGGCAAGCCAAAATCCGATAAAGCTAAGCGCGATCCCGTAAGCAATTCCCCAATAAATATGCTTCTCGACATAGTGTCCCATTTCATGAGCCATCACCGTCAAAATCTCTTGAGGCTGCAGCTTGTTTAGAATCGTGTCCCAAAGCACAATCCGCGCATTGCCGCCAATCCCGTTCACATAAGCGTTAATCGCATTCGTGCGCTCTGACATGTTGACCTCATAGACCTGATCAGTTGGGATGTGCGACTGTGCCGCAAGCGATAAAATCTCTTTCTTGAGCTCTTGATTCTGAAGAGGTTGGAAGTCATTATAAATGGGGTCAAGCACCACCGGTTGAATGAACGTCACGAACAAAATAAGCGGGATCGAAGCTATCCAGAACCACAGCCACCACCTTCCGGGACTGCGTCTCATCATCCATCTGAATATCCATACCAGGATGATGGTTCCGAAGCCGTTGACAAGAAAATCTTTGGCGTGGTCGCCCCAGAACATCGCCATCGTTTCGTTAGATATCCCATAAGCATGATCGACCCGAAACAACGCATAATCGATAGGCAGAAACAGCACGTCCATGAGCAGCATGAATAACAGCACAAACAGCATCATTTGAAAGAAAGGTCGTTGAAGCCACTTCTCCGCAGCGCTGCGAAACTTGACAGCAACGCCCAGCAGTACAAGCAACAATCCCATTTGCAGCGGTGAAGTAACGAAAAAAGCCAGCGAATGTATGCGTGACAACGATTCTGACTTCGCAATCTCCTGTAACGTCATGAATGTATGCGGGTCTGCGACTGTACCACTGAGAGCACTAGGGATTTGAAACAAGTTCCCTTTGAGCAAATACACACTCATTGCGATCACGTACAAGCCAAATAGAAAAAAAAGCGTGACATACAATCGTTTCATAGGCTACCTCCTATCCGGTGTGCTTTGGACAAACTCATATGTATGCCTAATTACGCCAAACTATGCATTCATTCTTAATCGTATCAGGTTGAATCGAGCTAAATCAGTTCCATGAGCCTAGCCTTTATCGCGGCTGGCAGCGGTTCCCCCGCCAATTGGCGAATTGTTTCTGGATTTCCTCCGTTTGCAAGCAAGTGCGACCAGAGCAGATCCGCTTTGGCCCGCCGATTCATCAACTCATAGGCGACTGCCCAAACTTCCGGACTGCCCATTGCCAGCCCTTCCCAATGAGAAGCACAGATGCTAGGTAAATGCACGAGGCCATCCTCCATATGAAGCTTGAAGCTTCCAATAATTTCGATAGGCCTTCCTTCTGTCCGTACACGAACACGATAGTCACTGGCAAAAGGGTAATCCCCGCTATGCTGGAGCCGGACTTCTTCCAGCGGCAAGCTGTTCATAAGCTGTTCGAGTGGGACATCGGTAGTCACATCCCAATCGTTCATCGTTTCGATAAGTCCCAAACTGACATGCAGCCCGCTTCCTCCTATCGCGTAAGGAATTCCCGCTCGATCCAAAGCTGCTGTTACTCGACGAATATCTTCAAACATAGTTTCTTCTCCTTCATTCCCATCTAACCAATCTGTTATCTATTCTACCCTATTGAAGCTGCCAGAATTGCTTTTATCCTCGCATCGTGGTAGTAATTAAACTATATTGAATTCATGTAAAGCGGGTATCCTATGAATATTGTATTTTATTGGAAAGGGGCTTAGCTCTATGAAATGGAAACATGCTCCCCTCCTCGTATTTGTCTGCATGATAGGTATGCTGGCCATGCCGCAAGCTTCATATTCTGACGACGATACTCGTAGCTATCATATTCCTGATGTTGCCGCCCTTTCCCAGCTTCCGAACCTCCCGAACGGATGCGAAGCAGTTGCTGCGACGATGCTTCTCAACTGGGCAGGAATCGCTGTAACTAAAGAGGAAGTTGCGGAAGAGCTTCCCAAAGGAGACCTGCCCCATGTAAACGATGATGGTGCATGGATAGGCAGCAATCCCGAGGATGTTTTCGTAGGCGATCCGTTCGGTATGGGATACGGTATTTACCATAAACCGGTAGCTGCGCTGATGGATCGCTATCTGCCCGGGCGAATCAAAGACCTTACGGGTTCCTCGTTCAATGATCTCCTTGAAACGGTGAAATCGGGAAGGCCTGTTATGGTTTGGGCCACTGAACACATGGACACGCCTATTTTTGAGGACGAGTGGCAGGATGAGAACGAGCATATCATCGACTGGTATGATCCCGAACATGCGCTGCTCCTGACAGGCTGGGACGCTGATTATGCCTATATGAACGACCCAATGACAGGCGCACAGGAAGCCTACAGTCTCTCGGACTTCGAATCCGTATGGGAGTCGATGGGATCACAGGCGATTACGGTTGTTGAAGACTATACGCCAAGCAGCTGAGATAACAAAGACCTCCCAACGCTGTAGTTAGGAGGTCTTTGTCGTGACTAGCTTATGCCGTATGCGGCGCGGTGCTCTCTTCCTGAGTCTGCGCAGTTGCCGTTGGCGGTGCAGAAGTTGGCATCGTGAAACGGAGCGGACCCGCTATGATGGCAGCGATAAGACCGACTGCACCGAACACGATACTTAGAATGAAGCCATGATTAATGGCCGTTCCGAGCGAATCGCGAATCAAACTCATCGTTTCCTGCGGCAATGTTGCACCGGCACGGATCAATTGCTCCGGATTCGCCAGAGTCGCTAATTGATCAAGCGGCATATGATGAGCTTCCGCGCCCGCTTTAATCAAACTCTGATAATTATTATTTACAATGGTCGCCATAATCGAAGCCCCAAGTACCCCGCCAATATTACGCCAGAAGCCTACGATAGATGAACTAACCCCGATATACTTGCGATCCACGCTAAGTGCAACGGCATTTTGCGCGACGCCCATTAAAGGACCGATTGCCCCTACCCCGAGTATGACCATGAGCAAAATCATATACCATTTACTCGCGTCATGACTGACAATACTTAACAGATAGCCAACTACGATACCCGCCGCCATGCTGAAAGCGATAACGGCACGGAAGCTGAAAAAGCGCAGGAAGAAACCGGATGTGACGGCTCCGACCATGAGAGAAAACATCATCGGCGTCAACAGGCCGTTCGAATTCGCCTGCCCCAGCACAGCCGTAGAGAAAATAGGCAGGTATGCGATAGCCGAAAACATGATCGCCCCTTGACACAAGCAGGCCAAAACCATGCCGACTACCATACGGTTTTTGAACAAAGGAAGCGGCAGCATCGGCTCTTGCGCTTTGCGCTCAACGGCGACGAAGAGAATGCCGACTACAACAGCTACAGCCAGCAGGCCAATGATTTGCCAGGATGCCCATGGAAATTCTTTGCCGCCCCACTCCAAAGCAAGCATCAGGGAAACAGTCGTTATAATGAGGAGCAGCGTACCCAAATAATCAATTTTCGGACGACGGTCAGAACGGGATTCCTTCAAGGCAATAAGAAGAACAAGGAACGAAAGCAAGCCTAACGGCAAGTTCACATAGAAGCACCAGCGCCATCCCCAGTTTTCGGCCAGAAAAGTCCCGATTTGCGGGCCCGCCACAGACGATAGCCCGAATATGGCAGCGAATACGCCTGACAGCTTAGCCGCCTGCTTAGGATCGGCAAAAATCGTAAAAATAATGGTAAAGCTGATTGGAAATATAGCGCCAGAGCCTATTCCTTGAATTGCACGATACACAATGAGCTGCGTGATATCCTGTGCAGTCCCGCAAAGTGCCGAGCCGACCAAGAAAATAAAAATACCGATGAGGTAAAACAGCTTTCTTCCAAACATATCCGACAACTTGCCGAATACAAGCATCGTACTCGTTGAAGCGAGCATATAGGCTGTAAATACCCAACTAATCTTGTCGAATCCATTAATGTCCCCAATGATGTGGCTGATGGCGGCAGATGTAATCGTATTATCTAGTGCAGACATCAGCAGCCCCAGCGCCATAGCCAAAATGATGAATCCGGCTCTTTTGTTATTCACGTTCTCTTACCTCTTTTCCTGATTTTAAATTGGTTAGCCTCTCCAAACCTCTTCCTAGCGTTCGGAGTGCACTTTCATTATTTTCGATGCCTATGAGAATGCAGATTTCTTGCGTGGGAGAGATGTTCGCTTTACAAGACTCATACATGTGTTTTAGTTCGGCCAAAGCCCTTTGCGTCTTTTCTATGCCAAACTCCAATGTTTTTATGGTAGCCTCTGGTTCAACAAACTCCCCGAAATATAACCGGATCATCGCATCGGACTTGAATTCATTCGGCTGAATCGGACTATGCATATACCCTTTGAAGTGGTTGCGGCCTTCATCCGTGATCGAGTATACATTCTTATTCGGCCGCCCCTCTTGCAGAACACTCTCCTTCGTAATTAAGCCTTCCTTTTCCATCTTGCTCAGTGTCGGATAGATTGTGCCGAAGCTGGCATTATAAAAATAAGAGAATACCGACTCCAGCACAATCTTGATGTCATACCCGGAATGGCTTTTTTTCATTAATATGCCTAAAATAACATCCTGACTGGTCATGCTGCATGCCTCCTGATCTCCAATTTTTTACTTCTGTTATACATAATTTAACAGAAAACATATATCGAGTCAATATATATATAATCGTTATATATTAATTTGATATATAGAGTTTCTAACTACGGCTAACAGCGTAAAGAGGAGGCCCTTAATTGGGACGTACGCCAATCTTTCCTAGGAGAAACAGTGTTATCGACTCAGCTTGCGGAACTACGGTTCGCTATACCTACGGATGGCGCCAGATTTACCCCCTCAGGGGAACTACGATGCGCTATACAGGCATTTGCGAGCTTTTCTTTACTCATTTCTCACGAATAGCGTACTCACGTTCCGCGAAAGCATGCCGTAAGCTCAATTGTCGAACCATAACGCACTCACGTTCCGCTCGTCCAGCATGGAGAGCTGCCTTCCGGCTTTGCTCAGCCTCAGCATCAAACAACTTAATTCCCTGATGATGCTATGATGCTAGGCCCAAGCACTCTCCACTCTCCGGCTGCCATCGATCTGCGAACGTTCCTCCAATAATGGCAAAAACAAAGATAGGCGCAAATTCCGCAACAGAAATGAGCGATACATACTGCGAATCGTTGCTAATCAAATCCGTAACATTTAATAGAATCGCAAATTTTCTTACCCAGATCCCGAGCTGTAAAAACACCCCGGATAAAATAATTGTTCGAACATAGCGATTATTCAATAAGCGAATCGTCACAATAAATAGATAAATATTTATTATGTTTATAAATATATAGATATATTAAATTATTATCTATATAATAGTCAATATCTTTCCGTTCCAAATATTTTCCTTAAGCTGCGACAAAAAAGCACGAATCTTATTCAACGGTTAGATTGGATAAGATTCGTGCTTTACACAACGTCAATGTGAGAACCCCTTAAAGTATTGGATTCGTTCTCAAAAGCATGAATGGCTGAAGTGCCATTCCCAGTCAATTGCATCGCATACACGTCAGCCCGGTGCTCGATGACTCTTGAGAAAGCATTTTGTGCGGGAGCCGAAGCGAAGCTTATGATTGTCGCGATGAGCAGCAGCACCGGCAGCGCAGCCAAATCATTTTCCCCCCGGATGCCCAGGCACGGTCCCCACCGTCGAATGAAGAAGCGATAAGCGTGAAAGGCAAGCCAAAATCCGATAAAACTAAGTGCGATCCCGTAAGCAATTCCCCAATAAATATGCTTCTCGACATCGTGTCCCATTTCATGGGCCATCACCGTCAAAATCTCTTGAGGCTGCGCCTACAGTCTCTCGGACTTCGAAAACACATGGGAGTCGATGGGATCACAGGCGATTACCGTTGTTGAAGACTATACGCCAAGCAACTGACATAAGAAAAAACCTGAGACACAGGCTCTGCCTCAGGTCCGCGCCTTTGTCGGTGCGATCCATTTTTGTTAAAGAGGATCCAGCTGAACGGCGGCTTGCTTGCCGCTAAGCTGGATGCCTGTCCGCTTCTGCCCCAGCGGACTTAAATCGCGAAGCAGCGTCTCCAGCAGCTCCTTCGCTTTCGCACCCTCTTTGCCGCTGATTTTCACGACCAGCAGCACGGCGTCGCCGCTCTGCAGGATACGCTCAGCCTGACTCCGCTTCGTCTCCAGATCATGATCCTCAATCTGCGGCGTCAGCCTGATCTCCTTGACCTTCGGCGCCTGCCCCTGTTTGCGGGCCTGGTGCTTCTCCTGCAGCACCTCCTGCTTCGCTTGACCCGCACCAATCAGCTTGCATGGCGGCGGACTGCTCATCAAGGAGGTGCAGACCAAGTCTACTTTAAGCCGCTTAGCCATAGCCAGCGCTTCTGCCGTGGAAACAACTCCGAGGTCTTCCTCGTTTAATCCTGTTACATGCACCTCGGAAGCTTTAATTTTCTCATTCTTAATCATTGTGATTGCACCTGATCTTTCGCGTTCGCTATAATGAATCCAGTAACCTAACTTTACTAACCTGAATACTAAGGAGATTCCTATCCATATGAGCCAAAAAGAAATGGAAGAAGAAATCATTCGCAACTACCAGCGTGACGAACAAATGATGATCCTCGTTTTCGCGCAGTGGTGCATCAATCACGATCTGAATCCCGCTGAGCTGTACCGTGAAGCCTATCCCGACCAAGCGGACAATGTTCCGCTGCAGCAAGCATTGGAGTTGACCGTGCCTAAAGAAGAAGCAGGCGAAATCCTGGATGACACGTTGCTTGGCGTGCTTTCGCTGTTCGGCAATGAAGAGCTTGCCTTCATCGTAACGGAAGAAATCAGCAAACGCCCGAAGCACGGCTGATCACAAAATGCAAAACACCAGACCGACCACTGGGAGCCCTCATCAGACTCCCTTTTCTCTTCCCAGCTTAAACGTCTCGGCCAAAAGCTCGCACGTACGCAATCTCGTCTGTACGTCATAGCCGCCGGACACCACCATCACTTCATCCACCTCATAGCTTTCCGCGAGCCTGAGAAGCTGTTCTTTAACCCGCTGCGGACCCCCGATGATCATCCGTGACCGATTATCGCGAACCCGTGTGCGATCCCATTCCGAATAAACATACGCCTCCGCTTCATCAGGCGATTTCACACCCGCGAACTCTCCTTTTTCCACCTGTAAAATCCGGAGATCCACAGAAACAGCCAACCGCTCCGCCTCTTCATCCGTCTCCGCGCAGAGCACATAAATGCAAACCGTCGCCTGCGGGACGACGTTAAGCTCCGTCGGCCGGAACGACTTGCGGTAGCTGCGCACCGCTTGCTGGCCGCCTGCGCCATTGATGAAGTGCGCGAAGCAGAACGCCGCGCCCGCTTGCGAAGCATACACTCCGCTCTGCCCGGTGGAGCCGAGCAGCCACACCTGGGGCACCCGCTCCACAAGCGGAGTGGCGCGGATGCCCTCGAACACATGGCCCGGTTCCACCGAATCGGTGAGGAACCGGAGCAGATCCGCGACTTGAGCCGGGAACCGCTCAAGTCCCTCGAACAGATCGGCGCCGACGCCCCGCAGCGCCTTGGCGGTATGCGGCGTACCGCCCGGCGCACGCCCGATGCCAAGGTCGATGCGCCCGGGATAGAGCGCCTCGAGCATGCGGAAATTTTCAGCGACCTTGTAGGCGCTGTAGTGGGGCAGCAGGACGCCGCCGGAGCCGAGCCGGATGCGGCTCGTGCGAGCCGCGAGCGTCGAGAGGAACACCTCAGGCGAGGAACCGGCGAGACCGGCGGAATTATGATGCTCCGACACCCAGAATCGGGTGAAGCCTAGCCGGTCTGCCGCCTGAGCCAGCGTAATTGTTTGCTGCAACGCTTCACTATGCGTGAACCCGGACGAGACCGGCGACTGATCCAGAATACTGAGCTTCAGCATGTTCTTCATCCCTACTTTCTATCTATCTGCCGATGATCATTGCCTTGATTATACATCGCCCGTCCGCAAAAAGAAAAAGGACAAGCCGATTTCGGCATTGTCCGGAGTTGCTTGAATAAGTGAGGTCTTTCCGGACTTCAGCGGCTTATCTATCATCGCTGTCGTCTGTTTGTTGTCCGTTAGCCCATAATCCGTTACTTCAGCTCCGCGATCAAACGATCGACTTCGCCTGTTGGCGTGGTCATAGCCTCGTATACTTTGACAGTAACATTGTTTTGAATCTGATCGGTTGTCAGATTATTGAAAGTTAGCGTCTGCTTCCCGTTCACCAAGCGTTCTGCGCCTGTGAAAGGAAACGATTTGAAGCCGATGATGCTTCCTGAAGCGTCAACAAGCTCGAATTTCAGCTTAGCGAAATTGTTGTCTACAAGCACCTGCGGATCACGTGTGAGATCCAGGAACAACTGCAATTTGTACGTATAGTTAATGGCAATTGTCTGTCCTGGCGAGGTTGTTTGCGACAGGAAATAATCCTTAATATTGACAGTGTATGGATACAGGGAAATTTTATGTCTGTCATCTTCGCCTTGCACCGCTACTTGATAAGACGCTATCGTCGATTTGTAGCTTTGATCCTTGTCGTCGCTCGATGAACCGCTAACTGCATTTTGCAGCTTCATCGTAAAGGCAGCGCTCGTCTCCGAAACAGGCAGAACGAAGGCATAGCTGACAACCGTCGATGTTCCTGGCGCGATCGTTTTCTGAACGTCGTTTTGTCTGGAACCTGCATAATCGTAGCCAGCAGGACTCGACAATTCGGTTTGGAACGCCGGCACCGGAATTGGACTTAAGCCTTTATTCGTAAGCTTGAACTTGGCAAACGCTACCTTGCTGCCTTGGTCTTCGTTATCAGCAACATGCAGTTCGTTCAGCGATACGTTCAGATCTTGATTAATCACGTCATTCCATTTTTCAAAAGCAATCGGCGACCCGAACTGATAACTATTCACCGCTGTCTTCGTGTCAGGAAGCTGAATATTCAGCTTGCCAACCGCGAAATTGGAGGTTTTCACGCTGCCTGCAGCGTCTGTTTGCGTGAAACTTTCCGTTGTCAACACGTTCACACTTTCAAGAATCGTATCCATCTCCGCATGAATTGCGAAGTGGATATATTTGCTTTCACCTGGCTCCAGGGACACAGGACCTGCCTCTACTTGCTTGCCTGCATACACGTTGGATTTGTTTTTGCCATCCAGTTCAATAGCAGGTACAATTTCCGTCTGATCGGACGGATTACTCACCAACAGCTTTATAACGTAGGCCGCACCTTCGTTCGTATTGCTTTTATTGACATCTACCGTTTTGTATGCGAGCGGCGATTCCAAGGTTGGGATCGTGAAGGCTTCTCCCCACTTCTTTTGAAGTGCAGCATCTTTCAATTCCGCACGGCTTCCATTCCACGTAATTGCCCCGATTGGCGCTGTGAACAAGGTTGTCTCCAGCTTCGGATACACATTATAATTCACGTCAATCAGCGTCAAATCGCTTAGGCTCACTTCCGTCTGACGGTTAATGACCTTCATATACGTCAATTCGACTTCAGAATCCGGCTGAACCCCATGGGCATTGCTGCTGCTAGCTCGAAGCGTGTAGGTAATGCCATCGGTTGTTTTTACTCTAAGCTCATGATCAGGAACACGAAGCGTCTGGCTGCTCGTATTCTTCAATCGAATCACGGCGCCGAGACGAACACCGCTCGATGTTTTCTCATTGTAAATACCTTCCACAGTCGCATGCAGGCTGTCATTTAAGTCATAAACGGCCGCAGCTGCCGGTACGCCTGCTCCATCTGCCCATGCGGGAAGCCCCGACATCAGCAGCGAAGATGACAGCACGAGCGTCATCGCTACTTGTTTAAATTGCATCTTCATTGTTGAGTTCCTCCTAAGCTATATACGCTCTTACATTTCAATCATGACATGGTGCTGGGAATCGGAGCTTTCGCCCTCCTGCACAGCTGCCTTCTGTTTCTTTTTCTGTATCATGAAAATAACCAAAACAATCGAAATGAATGCCGGAATCGCTGAAACCACCAAAGTATCGGCAATAGCTCGGGTCAGAGCTTCCTTCTGCACCAACCCATATAAGACGCCGATGACGCCGCTTGCCGCTGAACTTGAATCCGTACCAAGCTCTAAGTAACGATGTACGACATTGGTTTGAAAATCCGCGTAAACCGTCGTATTCGTAGAGATCCCCTCATTGAATCTCGCGCCGTATTGCGTGGAATTGTTGTTCATGATACTGGTCAACATGGCAATACCAAGCGAGGCCATAACGTTACGGATAACGTTGGAAACCGACGACGCCCTGCCTATCAAATGATTCGGCAGTGTGTTCATCCCCGCTGAAGTCAACGGCATCATACATAAGCCAATACCGATACCGCGAATAATGAGCAGCCCGCTGATCCAATGCGTTGGCGTTTGCTGGGACAGTACATGCAGTTCCACCGTCGTGCAGCCAATAATGGCCAGGCCCACGATGCCCAAAGGAACGACGCCATACTTCGTAACCAGCTTACCGGCGACCGGCATCATGAAAGCCATCGCAATGGATTGCGGCATCATGACGAGACCTGTCTGCATGGGCGTCAGTCCGCTCACATTTTGCAAAAAGATCGGCATCATATAAATTCCGCCCTGCATCGAAATCATAACGAAACTGGAAGCCGCCAAGCTCAGGCTGAAAACAGGATTTTTGAACAACCGGAAATCCATAATCGGATTTTCCTTGCCCAGCTCTACCCAGATCAGCAGAATGAAACTCGAGATCGAGATGAAGAACAAACTGACGATATAGAGAGAGGTCCACCCGTCGGATTGACCGTCCGTTAAAGCTAACAACAGCGTACTAAATACAATCATGCATAAGATACTGCCGATATAATCAAACTTGAGTCCCTTTCGTTTCGGCGTTTCTTTCAAAATGAAAAAACCAAGTGCCACCGCAACGATACCGATTGGAACGTTAATGTAAAATAGATAGCGCCAACTAAAGTTGTCGACGAGGTATCCGCTCAGCGTAGGTCCCATTGCAGGCGCCGCCATAGCGGAAATCCCCCAGATGCCCATCGCCACTTGAATTTTGCTGCGGGGCATAATCTGATACAACATCGCCATGCCGACCGGCATGATGAAGCCGCCGCCAAGCCCTTGTATAATACGGAAAACGATGAGGCTCGTATCGCTCCAAGCGATCCCGCACAGGATCGAACCGATCACGAAGGCAACGACGGTCGAAAGAAAGGTTGTTTTGTAACCGAAACGATCGGAAAGAAATCCGCCCATTGGCACAACAACCGCCGAAGCGAGCATGTAGCCCGTGACCACCCACTCAATCTCTGTTGAGGTTGAGCCAAATACGGCCATCAGCTTCGGTATGGCTACGTTCATCAAGCTGTTATCCAGAATGGCTAGGAAGGTTCCCAGGATGAGCACCATTAGCGCTAACCACTGGTATCCGGTAATTTTCTCCTCTTGCTGCTCAGTAGCGGGGCTGGCTGCTGCAGTTGTTGACATGCTTGTTGCCCCCTTTATTCGGCATGAACCTTAGTGCCGTCAGTCAGCTTATCGCCCGGATTCAGAACAATTTTATCATTTGGCTTCAGATCAGCCTGCCCTTTCAGATAGAGCCAATCTGCATTTTTCTCTTCGGTTTGCAATTCTACAGGGTGAATCGTATCTCCACTGAGCTTGTAAACAGTCGATTTGCCGTCTTTTTGCACAACTGCCGCTTTCGGAATCTCTAGACGGCTCTCTCCGCCGCTTCCTCCGAAGGCTACGCTCGCAACCGCGCCGGCATGAAGAGCTCCGTCTGTGTTGCTAACGGTCAGCTTAACAGGAAACGTATTGTTATTCGTATCCGATACTGGACTTACGAAGGTAATCGTTCCTTCAAACGTTTTGCCAGGTATGCTCGGCACACTAACCGTTGCTTTGGCTCCTTGCTTAATTGAGGCAACCATATCTTCCGGCACACTAACCTCGACTTTTACTTGGTCCATGCTAACAACAGTGAGCAGCGCAGCGCCCGCTTGCGCCATTTCCCCTGCATTCACATTCTTCTTCACAATGATACCGTCAATCGGGGCAATAACTCCCGCGTTTTTAACCGCATTTTGCGCAAGATTCAAGGATGCTTGCTTCGCTGATACATCTGCCTTCAACTGCTCCAAGGTATTCGCAGTCGCGCCCTCTTTGGCCAAGCTTAGCTTCGCACTGGCTGCGGACTGCTGTGCATTCGCAGCTTGCTGCTGAGAAACAGCAGAATCGTAAGCAGACTGCGCTTTGGTATAATCCAAAGTGACTTTATCCAGTTCATCCTGCGTCACGTCGCCTTGATCGAAAAAGTTTTTCGCATGGTTATAGCTCTTCGTGACAAGCTCCAACGCCGCTTGCGCCTGCGTTACGCCCGCAGCTGCCTGGTTCGCACTCGCACGTGCTTGATCGACGGCTGCCGCTGCCGCTTGCAGATCCTGTCCGCGCGCGCCTGCTTCTGTATCCGCCAGCTTCGCTTGCGATGCAGTCAGCCCTGCTTGCGCCTGGTCCAACTGCTGCGCCAAATCTTCCGTATCAATTTGCAGAAGCACGTCGCCTTTCTTCACCTTCGCGCCTTCTTCCACGTTGACCGAAGCAATTTTACCGCCAATCTTGGATACGACTTGAACCGTTTGATCGGCTGCTAATTTCCCGCTCGCACCTATGGCGCTTGTGCTGCCGAGCGTTATCACCTTAACTGCAGGTGCCTGTGACTGCGCAGCGCTTGTCGGCGCGCTTCCACAGCCGCTCACCATGATCATAGAACCTGCCAGAACACTTAAAGATAGTACGACATGAAGATGTTTTTTCATGGGTTTCACCTTACTCCCCTTTGATATGGATTTTGATCTCGGCATTCATGCCCGGCGCCAGATCTAGTCCCTGATGGTCATCTATCGAAATTTTTACATTCATGCGTTGAGTAACTTTCGTGAAGTTCCCGCTGGAACTTGTTGTTGGCAGCAAAGAGAACGTGGAGGCAGTCGCCTGACCGATCTCGAAAATTTTCCCTGTGAATTCGGTTCCGCTATATGTGTCAAAGCCCAGTGTAACCTTCTGCCCAATGTGAACCTTTTTCATTTTCGTTTCATCAATATCTGCCGACACGTATACGGCGTTCTTATCCACAATCATGGCAACCGATTGGCCTGGTGCAACCACTTCGCCCACTTTTGCGGCTGTCTGAATGACCGTGCCGCCAATCGGGGAACGCAACGAAGCTTGATCGAGCAAGCTGTTCGATAAATTCGTAATATCCTGCTGGCCTACGATTTGATCGGCGATGACTGTGTCGCCTACTTTCACGTTCAGCGTATTGATCTTCCCGGAGATCCGAGGCATAACCCGGTAAATATCGCCTGCGATGCGCGCATTGTCCGTGGATACGTAGTTAGCTCCCTGATACCAATAGTAACCGCCAATGCTGCCTCCGCTTATAACCAAAACGGCAAGAATAATAATAAGAACCAGTTTTCTATTCATTCCATTCCCTCCAGCTTTTTCTCTAAATGCTCAATGAGTTTCCCCACAACTTCTTGGCAAGCAACGATCTGTTCGGAGGTGAAAGCATCCTCTAATCCCCCATAAAGCTCCTGATTCAATCCTTCCAGCTTCGTCTTTTTCATCTGCTGACAAAAATTCGTCGTGCCGATCCACACAACCCTGCGATCCTGCTCATCCCGCGTGCGTTCTACTAGCCCATCCCGCTCCAAACGATCCACAATGCCGGAAACCGTGCTATTGCTTAGCTGCACAGCCTGAGCTAAATCACTGAGATTGCGAGGCTCTTTCAAGAACAACTCCCGTAAAATAAACAACTGCGGTCCCGTGAGCTCTTCCCGCTGCAATCCGCGGTACATGAGCGAAACCCGCAATTTATGCAGTCGGTTTAAATCGGAGAACAGATCTTTTACTTCCAAACCACTTCCTCCTTAGTCATATGCATTTGGCGCAAAAGGCTTCGTAGCCATACCTTCCAACATCGACAAAAACTATTTCGCCTGCGAATGTTTCGTATGCGAAACAATCGACGTCACCTATCATAACACGCTTTGAATTTTCTGGAAATAGCCTTTTTTGTGAACATATCGTGAACGAAAAAAGCCGAAAGCTTATGCTTTCGACTGTTTCATACTCGATGATGGGAGGTTATTGCCGGTCATGCGCTTTACTCTTCTGTCCCCTTCTTACCGCAAAAGGAATAAACGCAAAAACGATGTAAAGCGCAACTGCCCAGTAGAAATTTGAAGAACCGATATCCTTCAGCGAAGCGCCGAACACATTGTACACGACCGCCCCCGGGATAATGCCAATCAGCGTGGCCCACGTGTAATCCCAGAACCTGATTTTGGACAACCCCGCCCCGTAGCTCACGCCGTCGAACGGAAAGAACGGCATCAGCCGCATGTACAAAACGACCATAAATCCGTTTTCTTCAGCCTTTTGGTCAAAAGTGAGCAGCTTCTTACTGCGCAGTATCCGCTGGAAGCCATTCCTGCCCCATCTTCGCGTTATGTAAAAGGACAGCAGCGCACCCGCGCCTGCCCCAATGATGTCGTATATCGTTCCCCAGAAAGCGCCGAATACAAAACCTCCGAACAGCGTAAGCGGCGTCGCCGGGAACAGCACCAGCGGGCGCAGCGTGTAAGCAAGGATATAGAGCAGACCGCCAACCAGACCCAGATCCCGCAGCCAATGACCAATCAGGTTCATATCCAATCGTGACCAAACGCCTGTAAATTTAAGCACAAGCAAACAGGACACAGCCGCCAGAAACCACAGTAACAGCAGCCAAAGCGATTTGGAGCGCGCCATGGCCCGCCTCCTTTAAATACTTTGATGAATGCACAAAGGTCATTATACCAATATTTGGGACAGGTAAAAAGATTCGCTGCAATTACCTTCTTTGTGGACACGTTAGCGAAAGCTATCTGCAGCTCAGTCATACAAAACGGATTTGGGCACCTTAGGGTGGGTAGACCACTTTAAAGTGCCTTCTTACGTAAACACGAGTTATGGATTAATGTGGAAATATAGATCAGAGACACCTGTTGAATGTTCAAAGGGCTCTCTGAAAGCTCATAATCTCAGAATATGAAAGTGGGGAATTGTTATGAAGAAAACAGGATTTTCAGGATTACGCCTAGGGCGTATAAGTACAGTTTTGGAAGGGTATGTCAATCGTGGTGAAATCGCGGGAGCAGTCACCCTCATTCATCGACATGGCGAGGAAGCTTATGCCGATGCCATAGGCTGGCAGGACAAAGAGATACAGAGCCCCATGAGGCGAGATACGCTATTTCGTATCATGTCCATGACGAAACCGGTAACTGCCGTCGCTGCCTTGATATTGGTCGAAGAGGGCAAGATTCGTTTGTTTGATCCCATTGACGCCTGGCTCCCAGAGCTTGCCAATCGGATGGTGCTGCGGGATCCTAATGGCCCGCTCGACGATGTCTATCCTGCATCCCGTTCGATCACGCTGCACGATTTGCTTACCTCTCGTCTGGGCATTGGCTGGGGAGACCATCAACTTCTATTTCCCTTATTCAACTTGCTGCCCGCGCCACTCGCGAAGCCGATGGGAATTGAACACGAGGATCTCGATTCCGATGCCTGGTTGAGCCGTCTGGGTGAGCTGCCTCTGGTATACGAGCCTGGCACTCATTTTCTCTACCATATCGCCCATGAAGTTTTAGGTATCTTGATTGCTCGGATTACGGGTAATTCGCTGGAGGCGTTTTTCCAAGAGCGCATTTTCAGGCCTCTAGGGATGGTGGATACAAGCCTGACAGTACCATTAGAAAAACGAAACAGGCTGGCTGTGGCGTATGCGCCTGCTACAGAAGATGCCCTTGTCATTCTGGATCATCCGCAGACCACGGGCTGGGCTGAAGATCCGCTTTTTCCATCCGGAGGGGCAGGCTTGGTTTCCACAGTTGATGATTATCAGCGTTTTGGACAGATGTTACTGGGAATGGGCGAGCTGGATGGTGTACGTATACTCTCGCGCAAGAGCGTAGAGGCGATGACGACCGATTTTCTCACAGCCGAGCAGCATGCACAACCCTTTTTCGATGAATCCGATTATGATGGGTCCCTCATGTGGACCAACAAAGGATATGGTTATGGCGTCTCGGTAAGGACCAAGCAAATTGGCATCGGCCCCAGTGTTGGCTCCTTTTTCTGGCCGGGGGCCCTGGGGTCAACCTGGATCGCAGATCCAAAAGAAGGGCTGGTGGCAACGCTCATGATTCAGCTTCGAGGCGCGCAACTACCTAAAAACAGCAAAATTGCCATGGATTTTTGGACATCGATCTACCAAGCGATCAATGACTGAGGCGTTCACTTGCTTCTGATTCATTGGAGCGGTTCAGGAAAGTAGAATAAGAGTCTGCTTTTCTGAACTTGTATAATAGGTTCTTTTCAGACATAAGCAAATACGGATGGTAGTGAAGATAGTTCGGTAGATCGTATGTGTTGTTCTTATTTTGGCTAATAAAAACAACTTCTTCTCAGCCAGTTGCCCGATATGACGCTCTACGGACTAGGAACTGCAACTGATATTTCTGACAATCATCTCAATGGTGGGATAGCACTGACTCTGGTCGCTCATATACGCTATAATATCAACGAGAATCAGCTACTCATACAGATCAAGCCCGTAGCATCGATGGATTTTATGCGGCAGGATGGTGTATCCCTTGCGATGTCCTGTAAAATTGCTTTCTTTGGCAACTTCGTCCATGTACGTGTTAGCAGCTTTGTTACTTTTAGTGAGCCATAAATCAGGCGTTCTTGTCCTTATTTGGTTATACCCCTTTTTGGAGTATGTACCGTTTTGGGGTGGCTTTGAAGTCAGGAAGGCGGCTAGCCTGAAACGTTCCTTTCCTGGGGTCTATTGAGCTTGCCGCCACCATACTCTCTGAGCGGTTATTTCGTGTTGTCAGCGATACAGCGGCAGACAAAAAGAAGACCACCTTACGATGGTTAGTCGCAAGGCGGTGTAGAATACTACGCAGTCATTTAGATTTTTTCCATTCTCCAATCAATTACAATGATCTTTTCAGAATGAAAGATATCTAACATATCTTTGCAAAATAATTTTAATTCATCAATTTCGGCATCCTTTTTAATCATCCTAATTTCTGCTTCAAACCCTTTCTCCAATACATTGAATCTTATCAAACTGAAAGGTTTGATATATTTGCCTTTGTTTGGGTAAGACCATTTATTTACAAATTTTGGAAAATTCCTTTTGTCGTAACCAGTTAAATCTTGATCTAATTCCACACTAAGTTTAATCTCGGAAGATTTTTCAAGTTCAAAGTTTGGTGTGTGATACACCTCATTTATATTATTGAAAAGCATTGCCTCCATCCCTTTCCTTAATTCCCCGGAGATAATTTTTTCCCCCAGGGGCTCATTTTAACTAATGCCCTCGCAATAATGGCTGCAGCACCTACGGTTTCCAACTCTCTTATTGTACCATCATCATTCGTGTAATATAGAGAATAGTTAACTTCACCTGGGGCCGGAAATGTAACATTCATTTTTACATTATCAAATACAGGCACACCATTAATTGATGAAAGCTGTTCCCCCTCTGTTAAATTACCTGCTTTTTTATACAGCTCCAACTGGGGTTTTGGATCTTCTCCATTAGATGGCTTCACTTCCCAAACTTGTTTTCCCAAAACAATATCTGCTCTATAGTTTCCTTTTCCTTCTCCCTTTGGCTTAGGTAAACTCTTTTCTAGAGTAGGGAATTCACCGTATTTTTCGTATATCGCTTTAGTTGCTTGTATCTGGGCTATCTCATGAAACGGAGTAAATAATTGTCTAAATGAAGTCTCATCACCATACTCAGGCCAAGAAGGTATTGCAGCAGCAAGACCATTAGCTCCGAAAATCAATAATGATGCATTAGCTGCATTGTATGAACCTCTTTTATAACCCTTAGAAATCAGGTTCAAAGACCAATCGTATGAATGCCCTTAGGATCATTTCTAGTCAGCGGATTATCAATCTGCCCTTGGTAAGTTCGAAAAATTCTTTGGTCAACAGGTCTATAGCCCGTCTTTTAAATGAATATTCCTTCATCTCCCTACAGCTTGGACGATTTCTTTTGACTCTTTACGATCAATACATTCCTTCTGCTTATTATAGAAGGTGACGCGACTACTTTTGTTTTTATGCGTTACGGAATCTTGGCAATCTGCTTCACATATTCAGATATACAGCGGCAGACAAAAAGAAACCACCCTACGATGGTTAGTCGCAAGGTGGTAAATAATTTTTAGCCTTGACCAAATGCCTTATTAATAGCTTTTATTGCTAGAGCAATACTACTATTTAATTCATCCGAGAAATATGCTTTCTTCTCAACAAGTACCTCATTAAACAAAATCCGTAATTCTCCTAAGTACTCTGTTGATGTTGTAAAAGTATTAGTGGTAAAAAAACTTAATTCCTCTGCCAGTCTTTGTTCACCAATTTTAGATAATTCACTAGAAACAAAACCTGAAAATTCTTTCATATTTTGAATATCATTAAACTCCCATTTCATTATTCTCTCTAACCTCCAAACATTATGGCATATGAAACCATTTTAACATTACTGAATTAGCTGGCGTAACTACTTCAATGCTTCCTCCAGCATTGTTACCTAGTCCAGGAGCAGGACGAGTGATAAAAGGTGAATTGTGATTAATAGTACCACTAATTACATAGTCCACTTGATTAAAGTCCACCCCATAACGTTCAGCATACCCTGGATTAAGCGGACTTTCAGGTGCCCAGAATTGTGCATCATTTGTGTTAGAGCGTCCAAAAGTACCTGCCCTATATAAATCACCACCGTCATTAATGGATTGCCTAACTACTGCTGCTTCCTTTGAAGATGCTTGTACTGCCGCTCCATAAGGTGTACTAATTGATTTTGTACCTGCTCCTCCAGCTGGTGCAGCTTCAATAGGGAACATAAATGCAACTTGTCCATTCATAAATGTCATATTATCATCATAGACACGACCAAGAGTACTAACTAATTGTGCTTTTGCCCAAGCTGCATTTCCACTATCACTGCCAGTAGCTAGGTTAAACAAATACTTAAACTGATTATTATCATTGCTTTTTGCTCCTGGTATAGCACCTAGTGCTTCCGAACCAAGACGTGACCTTACTTGCCAATACACGTCCGAGTTACTTCCGTAACTACGAGCATTGTCAATGTTAGTTGCTACAATATCCCCCCTCATCATATGACCACTAGGGTCAACATGAGTTAAGGGATTATTACTCACATACGTATAAAGATTCAAACTCAGCGGATTATCAATCTGCCCCTCATACGTATCTTCATTAATAAACCGACCTACACTCGGATCATACCATCTAGCTCGTAAATACTGAAGTCCAGTCGTATTATCGTAATACTCCCCACTGTAACGGAATGGCTGGGCCACTGTCTCCTGCGAAGTAACTGGATTCCCCCACAAATCATAACTGTAGGTATTCAGCGTATTTCCAGAAGCATCCGTTATTCCAACTACATCTCCATGTCCATTATGCTGATAATACACTTTGTTGCCGTTTGCTTCCACACGAGCGACCAGCCCGTTACCCCGAATGTACCGCGCTTTTAAAGCAGCTGTGCCATTCGCTAAAACCACGCCCTCGGCAACCATATTAGCGCCATTGTAATAGTAACGTATGGTTTGTCCATTCTCGGTTCGTTCGTACAGCAATCCATCTCCGTTGTATCTATACGAGACAACATTTCCACCATCCATGGTTACTTTCGTCAGGCGATTCCGATCGTCATACTCATAATTAGCACTTGCGTTATTCATGTTGGTTATATTGCGTAGCAGCGTCTCGCGATTATCTCGTTGATCATACGTGTAATTCTCATCGAACTGGCTTGACGTTCTTATGCGGTTGAGCTTGTCATAAGTAAATGAATAAGCAGCGCCGTTTTCCGTTTTGCTCGTTTGATTGCTGTTATTGTCATAGCCATAATTAAATACGTTTAAGCTGATACCGTTACTTTTCTTTTGTGTTAAATTGGAAAGGTTGAACCCATCATAATGATACTCACTCGTTACCCCGTTCTTCGATGTAATTGTATCCATAAGGCCATTTTTTTTATACGTGTAGCTTGCATCCCAGTTATTCTGAGCCACGCCGACACCACTCAAACGGTTGAGCTTATCGTATCCGTATACGGTTGTAAAGGAAAATGGATCTGTCGAATTGCTTAAGTTCCCCAAGATATCATATTGATACTGCATAGTACGGCTATCCGGGTAAGTGATTTTGTTTAACAACCCTGTGGAGGCTTCATACTCATACGATGTAGTTCCCGTATTGTCTTTCAAGCTTAGCCGTTTACCCGCGACATCATAGGTATAAGCAATGGTTTCATTAACAGAAATACTTCTTAACAAAAAGTCTCGTTGGGGGTCGTATTCAAAGGTAATTGCCTGGCCTTTGCGATCGACCTGTTTACTTACATTCCCATTGCTATCGTAGTAATATTTGTCAACGAGTCCGGAAGGATCCGTCCTTTTTATCATCTTACCGGCTTCATCATACTGCCTCTGTAATTTACTAGTGTCAGCGTACTGCGTTTCTATTAAGTTCCCACCTAAACTATACGTGTAACGCGTAGTCTTGTTTAGCGGATCCGTTACCGCAATTAAACGCCCAAGGACGTCAAATTGATTCGTTGTTAGATTATTATTTCCATCCGTCACAGTAAGTGGATGACTGACATAATCGTATGTAAAGCTGCCGAGTAAAATGTCCCCTGTCGGTTTTAACTGCTCTTTTTTCATAAGTTGTCCAACAAGATCATACGTTTCTCGAATTTGGTTAGATTCTGCATCGGTTGTAACCTTTGTGCGATTGATATCATCATAAGCAATCCTATTTACTGACTGCTCTGGGGACGAGACTTGGGTGATCCGGTTCCACGCATCGTAGAGGTTGTCTGTTCGACGACCTAGCGCATTCTCACTCCATGTCTGCCGTCCATACGCATCATAACCATAGGTTGCAAAATTCAAGCCTGTGGTTTCCTTGACCTTCTGACCAAGTGCATTAAACTCTTGTATCGTTTGAAGTCCTGTTACATCCGTAGTCGTCACTTTATTATTCAAGTCGTCATAAGCGATCGTTGTGGCATGTAGATCAGGCAGCGTTTCCTTCGTTACACGACCGAGTGCATCATACTCATAGAGGATCCCTCTACCTTTCCCATCGATAAGCCTAGTGATTGCTGCCGTTTGTTTGTTATACTCCGCTTGTTTGGTTAGGGTTGTGAAGACGCCATCTACATTGGTTACATTGGTGGACTGTTTGGTTACAAAACTCCCCCCATACAGCGGACTGTACTCTTGTGAGATGATAATGTTCCGATTCGTATCCTTAATTGTAATGGCGGTTGCATTTCCATATTGATCATAGCCATAATTTACTTGCTGTTTTAAAGCGCCTGCAGTTGAGTTTTCCTTAACTGTAAATTGAGTAACACTGCCTTGTGTGTTTCGTACCAACTCCGTGTAACTGCTTTTACCAGCGTCAACGGCCTGAATGGAGGTTAATTGTAAATGTGTGGCAGGGTCATAACCATGCGTTGTCGTGATGTTTAACGGATTGGTCTCTGTCAATACATTTTGATAATCGTCATACGTTCGCTTCATTGTAACCGGTTGTGAAGTCGCCGTCCCCGTTGAGAACGTTGTTGTGACTTCAATAGGCACGGGCAGTTTTCTATTGGTATCAAAGGTTTGCTTCGTCACTCGTTTGTCTGTGCCAGCTTGTTGTGAGATTTCTGTATTGTAAATGACATCTGGTGTGTTTTCGTCGATATATTGTTTGTTGTACGTATAGGTTGTTTGTTTTAACCTATCGTCGACTGTGGTTGTAAAGTCGAAAGATGACTTTTTATTCTCTCCGCCGTCACCCGCATAGCTGTAATCCACATGGTTACTTTTCTGAACAGATCCCCCTGTGTACGTAACAATATCTTCCCTTGAGCTCACCCGGTATACATTTTCTTTCGCACTTAACCCAAGATTGCGCGTGAAAGCGGAATAGGTGTACTCTGTGCGAGCTTTTGTAGGGTGATACACTTGTTTCAAAAGTGCTGAATAGTTGTCCAACATGCGCCCGTAGCCAACTATATCAAATGGCGCGCTCGCTATGTCGTAAACGTAAGAGGTGTCTCGGCCAGCGGGATCTGTTACTTGACTTAACAATTCTTTATTGCCCATTGGATCTTTAATTTTGGTGTATTTGACAGTGCGGCTGCCTTGTGTAAGCGTCACATCTGTGGTCGTATATGCAATGTTAATTTCGTTTTGAATAGCGTCCTTCACCTTGGTTAATACCACACCGTATGGAGAAACATTCGCATATTCGAATTGTATCGTGTTGTTATATGCATCTGATATCTGCAGCAATCTGCCGTCATAAGAGAAATATTGCTTTTGTCCATTTAAGGATTGAAGCGCATAATAAGAAGAGGTATTGTTCACCGAAACTGTAGAATCATACACGAGCGTAAGATCTTTCCACGGATACCCTTTTAAATTCAGCCCATCCAGTTCATACGTTGCGCCGCCAAAAAGAGTGATATATCTTTTATTGTTATCTTTAGTTTCAATAAAGGGAATATCCCAGCTCCAGCCTTTTCCTATCGGGAATCTGTTTTCCTGAACTTCCTTGCTTTTAACTTTGTTCGCATATGCACTCCAATATCTAGAGCAGTTACCGTAGTAATCCGTCTCTAGACAAATCGGTTTTCTGCTACCCGGAAACTCTAAAACTTCCCCAGTAGTAAATGCTTTGGCAATGAAAGGAACTCCCCTGAAGACAATATCTTCGTTAATAAAAATTGGAGCACTATTCGGATCGTCAGGATTTACTTTAGGCCATGCGCTTTCAAGAATATGACGATTTTCATTATTAAAATCTTGAATCGGTGAGTATCTTGTTGGGTACCCCCAATAACCATATTCCCCATAATATTGTACAAAGGAAGCATACATCCAATCATAATAATAGGGTTGAAAGTAAAAATCCGATGCGCCTCCACCCTGTGTTACCCGTTCTCCATAGTACTTAAAATAAAGTCTGGCTGCTAGTTTGGGGTAATATTCGACCTTATAAACAAGATCATTAAATACATCTTTATCATAATAGATGGCATCGGAACTGTTGTAGCGGCGATTCAAGGAAAAGGAAAGCCCGTTTCTACCAGGGAGTGCCATATCTACATTTTCTAGAGATAGAGACCCACTGGTTAATGATACATTCTCATGTCCTCCGACCGAATAGGGGGCCTCGTTTACTTTCGTATTTAGCCGTTTAACCGCAAAATCATCATACGTAGTTGGAAAATCGTTAGTTGGCGTTGCGGACAACGATTGCATCCCTCTTAATTTTCCATATACACTCCCATACACACTACTGGTTACATTCGAATGAAGGATCTGATTGTAGTCAAATTTATCAGAAACAATCTTCGTCACACCTGTATTTTCTACAAGCTTGCTTTGGCCATAAACATTTGTAGTAACACTTCTCATATTGTCAGGCACTGTTAACGTTTCTTCGGTCTTTTTTTCTGTAAATCGATCCGCAGAATAGTTTCTCTGTTGCAAGCTTTTTGCGACTTCTGGATTAATTTGGATCAGTAACGTGTCTAATTCTTCTTTCGAATTCATTTTTAAGGCATTGTATAAATCGGTTAGGGAATAACCCTTGTTTAATTCATTTAGCAGGATGCTTTCGGCCAAATTAAATGTTTGGCTGAGCCATTCTATGGTCAGAATATTCCCTTGAGATTCTACAGATTTATCTTGCTTCATGGACACAGTACTTTCCGCTAGTGCTGTCGTCGGCATAACAATTTGTAACGATAAGGCAATTAATAATAGCAAGTTTAGTATTTTTTTCACACTTCTTCTCCTTCGTTTAGTTATTTATTTTGGAATTATGTAGATTTTCTCTTGACTGTATTACCATTCGCATCGTATTCATAATCAATTTTTTGTCCAGATGGTAGAGATACTGATTCTAATCGACCATTTTTATCATAATCATATTCAATATTAAAATCAGGATTATACGTCAGCTTTCCATCCATATACAACTTCAATAATGAGAGACTATAGACAATTTCTCCACCCCAATAGGTGTACCAAGAATTGTTATTATATGGATCCCCCCATGTCCCTGCGACCAAAGACGTCGAGTGATCAGGATCAACAAATGTACGGTTCAAGTAATCCATACAACGTTCAATCAAACGATTTGTCAGGACTGGATCTGCCCCAGCCATTCGAGCATAAACTGCCGAACGGAGAATTAATGCTGCCATATGAGGTTCATCGTAATTGCCTGAAGGGACACCCGATTCTGGGAAATTAGACAGAACGGGCATCGACGCATCCGGCCAATAGTGGTCAATCATTTTTAAAAAATCAGTTGTTAATCTTCTAGCGGTCCTATTTGTTGGTTCTGAATACCATGTTCGGGAAACAGATTCTAACGCGCGATACTGAAAACCTCCCCAATTGGTATTTGGATCAGGTCCGTTCCAAGTAAATGTATCGTGTTCTCCGAAATCTACAGAATCATATCTTTCCCATAGATATACAGGTGCGAAAGGGCCCTTAACACCTGTTTGCTTTTCGTAGGCACGAGAAGCATCCTCCATAAAATGCATAACGGTTTTAGTTCCCTCGGGCTTACCTAGCAGATTCCATATATACGGAGCCTGATAACCGGAATATGGCATTCCTCTCCAGTCGTTGATAACGCCATTTTGATAAGATATGGAGAATGGGGCTACATAGGGTGTATACGGAAGTTGTCGCACAGGTAACGGGCGAACGCGGTCTATTGTAAGTTGATGAGACTGTTGTTCATTATCCGCTATAGTAAATACATCCATCATTTCCCCTGTAGGAATTGTTTTTAATTTGCCTAAGTAAGAAATATCCAGTTCGCTATTAAATTGAGTTGCAACAAACCCATAGTTTGTTACAGGATGCTCCCTATCTGGGACAGTATTCGCTGAAACACTTTGAGTCTGATAATCATTAAGTTTTAAGTTACTCCAATTCATCTCGACTAGTTGGAAACTGGTTGTATCCGGAAGAGGCGCAGTCCAATAGATACCGTTACCATCAACTACGAGTAAGGAGATTCCTTTCCCTCGATATTTAATAGGCAAGATAGAAGATGGCATACCTTCCTTAAATGTCAAAAAATACTGGGCATAATCATACTTTGTAAAAGTGATATGTTTAACAGTGATTCCTTCGTCTTCTATATTTCCAACTTGCACATTGCTTGAAGGACCTTTTATTACGTACCCCTCTTGGCTATCTGGACGATATTGCGGCCCCCATTTGACTTCATTTGCATTAACAAATTGACTTTGCTGTACATCGAATGTCTGTATTCCTGAGCCATTCAGCTTCAAGGTTGCTTCCCATCTTCCTTTCTGGCTGTCAGGAACAGGATTGATCACAGCTCGTACTGTGGAAGGTACGTTAGACCCTACCTTTACCTCGACATGTTTATCTGGCGTCCATGTTTCACCAATATTCCCATTCCCGATTTCGACAAATTGGTAATCCGTATTCGGAGGAACATTCATAACGATCTGTCCGAGTCCATTTCTATTTGCTGTAGTTTTGTTTGGCCTAGGATCATAAATGTAGGTTCCTCCCAAACTCGTAGCATTGGTTGAGCTCGTATCAACCCTTAAATAATCGTTGCTAATCTCCACTTTGTGAGTTTTCTCAATCATTTTGCCAGTCGCTTCTTTGGCCTTAAGCCACTTGGCATTATTCGTATGTTTATAAAGCAAATCAAAACAATCGTAGGCCCAATATAAAGAATCAATGGCAGCCCCGGCTTCGCCCGGCTTGACTTTTCTCCATACAGGGTAAGCATCCATCGGTTCATTGTGATCAATTTGAGGGCCAGTTAAATCCGAATACACAACAATCAAGTTGCCTGTGACTGGTTCATCCAATGTAATGATCGCCCGAGTATCATTAATATCCTTATTGGACACTGAATATTTAGTTCCAATTACGGATGCATCCGGGCTTTCCCAAGAAAGTTTGCTATCCGTCGATCTCACCGACCAAATTCTGTTAATATTTTTGTTAATGATTCCGACTCCATTAGAGAAAGAAACAACTTCGTTTAGATGGAATTGCTCACTAGGCACTGCCTGTTCTTTCGCGTTAACTAACCAATATGGAATCCAGATAAAATTATCGTTTTCGACATCGCTCGGAAGCGTCATTCCTTTATAGAAGATGGATTCCAGTGGAGAAGCTAGCAATAAAGCCTTATTCAGCCACTCACTTTGTCCAGTTGCCTCGTAAGCTTTTAAATAGCCGCGCAATGCGAGAAACTGACTTTCAGAGGTACCTGCATATGGTGGAAAATATCCACCGCGTCCCAGCTCAGTATGGAAATGTGCAGCCGTAACGCCAGCTGAGTTCGTTATGTTTGGAAGCTCATCTCGAGTATATGTACTTAACCAAGTGCTATAGTTGGACAACCATTTATTAATTTTTCCGGAATTATCCTGGAACCCGCCTCCACGCCAATAAATCTTGGCTTGCGAACCAGAATTCCCACTAATTTTGAAATAGTAATTGCCTGTTGGGCTCGGAAAAAGATGAATTAAACTTTTATTTGAAGATACCACAGGAACAGTACTGTTCGTCTCAGTGTACACAGCGGTGCTTGTAATTCCTGAAAATGACAAATAGTACTCAGCAAGTTTAGAATTATTCAACTTATACCAAATAACCCCAGAACTCGGCATAACAAAATTAACAGATGCACCCTCAAGTGCAATCGCTGACTCAGAAGAGGATCCGTCATTGGTAATTTCATTTTCTGCTGAAGCGGTTGGTATAGAAATAACTAATGTGAAAATGAATACAAGACCTTGAATAAGTATCTTTCTGCTCACTTTTCGTAAACTTTCTAAGTTCATTCCAATTACTCACTCCCATGTTTGTTTTCAAATCTAAACTTGTAAATCCTACCTAGAATTTCAGTTTCATGATAGATACCTCCAATTTTTATAATTAAAGTTATATATAGATCATCCAATAAATTATAGTATCTATTCTCAATATTTACCTTGCGTGTTTTTGTTGTATGAAGTCGAATACATTAAAGAAATGATTAATTATGTAAGAAAAAAGGACCTTCTCTCAGATCTGCTCAGATCCTAAGAGAAAGTCCTACTCTATTAACAGCCCCTATCTTAGAAGGGACTTCATTCTTCCAATTACCAGCTCAATGAACTGGAAAAACTACATCTAAACGAGATATTACACCCACTCGATTCGAAGTAACTGGAATTCCTCCGGCTAATTTCGCTAATTCCTTCAGAAATCTCCGGGAGCTGCTGGGTTAACTGGAGCTTTTCCATGTAAATGTACATTTTGGGCAGTTAGGGACAAATTAGCTGTAGATTTTCCATCTAACTCATGATCGAACGCCTACCCTAACCAATTCTTCACTTTCGCCGAGAAATTCTGAAGCATTTCTTCCGAAGCGAATTGACCGCTGAAATCCTCGATGCCGAGGTAGCCGTCGTAGCCAACTGTTTTCAAGGTGCCGAGCAGTTGCTTCCAGTTCACGATGCCTTCATCCAGCGGCGCCCAGTCGTTCGTCCATAGCGCAACGCCGTCCTGGCGCTCATCTGCCTTCACCCATTTCGCATTCTTCACATGAACATGTGCCAAATGCGGTCCAAGCAGCTCAAGTCCCATGCGGAAATTCTCGAAACCTTCGTGCACCATGTTGCCTGCATCATGCAGAACGCCAACATATTCCGGGTTCAAGCCGGACACTAACCGATGGGCTAAGCTTGCGCTTGGTGCAATGGTTTGGTGATGGATTTCCACGAGCCCTTTGATGCCGTATTGCTGCGACAGTTCCTGCACCTGGTGAAGGTAGTTGATCGCTTCCACATACAAATCATTGTAATTTCTGCTTGCATCGTAAGTAGGAACGCCCACACGAATGAAGCCTGCGCCTACTTTCTTCGCAACCTGCATGACGCGTTCCGTGCCCGCAACATCGCCAGAAGTCAAGTAAGGCGTCACGCTCAGGTTCACTAAATTGTGGTCCATCGCCACACGTTTGAAACGTTCAAGCTCTTCATCCGATGCCGACGGATCTATGGAACACAGGTTGTTCCTCCAGAAGGATGGCTTCTCATTGGCTGCGTCTGCAGGAATTTCTTTATAACGCCATTCAATACCGTCGATTCCAGCGGCTTGCGCTGCCTTTGCCAAACCTTCAGGTGTCAAGTCTGGTGTGGATACTGTGAATACAGATAGTTTCAAAGTGGATCCTCCTTCGTCGTTTATCTCCTCTTTATTTTGCCGTATAATAAACACATATTCATTGCATGAATTGGGCAAAAGTTTGCTTATATTGACTCGACAACGAGGAGTAATCCACTTATGCAGGAACTCTACCAGAATTTACACGAAGCCATTAATTTCAGGCACGCCGTGACCAACGATCCCGGTCCTCTAGATTTTCATCAGCATCATGATTTATATGAAATTTATTTTTTCCTAACAGGCGATGTTCATTATTTCATAGAAAAACAAGTTTATCCGCTGCAATATGGCGATCTCTTGATCATGCACAGCAATGAGCTGCACAGGCCGAATTTCCAGTCTAAACAGCAGCGATACGAAAATATTGTCATTCATTTTAACCCGAAATTGATGGAAGCATTCAGCTCCCCGCAGTTCAATCTGCTCGATTGCTTCGACAACCGTGTGCGCGGCGAGCAAAACCGGATGCGACTTTCGCCGCAGCAAATCGACGACATCATGAAGCTCTATGAGCGCATGGATGTCCATAGCCGTCCCCAAGCTAGGGCCGGTGCTGAAGTGCTGTACGTTTCCGCCTTCACGGAGCTGCTCGTCTTCATCAACCGTGTCTTCCAAAGCCAGGGCAAGCAAGAGGAACTATCCATGATTCCAGACAAACTATCTTCGCTTCTTACTTACATTGACGAAAATTTGGATCAAGACCTGTCGCTGGAAGTGTTGGAGCACGTTGTTTTCATGAACCGTTCCTACCTATGCCGCTTGTTCAAAAAGCACACAGGCAGTACGATCCACGAGCACATTCTGTTCAAGCGGATCGCCAAAGCGAAGCTGCTGCTGCGCGAGGGCTGCACAGTAACGGATGCGTGCCAGCAAGCCGGGTTTAACGATTACTCCAATTTCATCCGTACCTTCAAGAAAGCCGTCGGCCTTCCGCCCCGGCAGTACCAAGCGCTGCAAAGAAGGGCGTAGGCCAGCCTGCGCCTCACCACTTCATCTGGCGCTCTCTGATTTTTGCGGCCAATTCGTCCATCCAACCCGCTACATCCAGATTGTGAACCGCACCCACATACTCGTCCCAGATCAAGTTGAAATCGTCCTTCGAGGCGGCGACCACCATCTGCGGCGGGTATTTTTTATTAAGATCATTTAATTTATGATCAAATACCTTCGCTTGATCCGACAGTTCGATGCTCCAAGCCGGGAAATATTTGCGCCGTAGGTTCGGAGGGCTGAACAAATCTTCATAAGTACGCGCTCCGTAAGCCTTCAGCAGCTCCTTATCCGACTGCGAATACCCGGCTTCCTTCTCTTCCGGCTGATATTGCGGATCATAGCTGTTCCCATCCGGAAGCGTACCCGTATAGCCCGGCCAATAGTACATAATATCGCCGTTCGAGCGAATCCGATTTTCTTTTTCTCCGAAGAAGGCCCTCTGCGCTTCGGTCCGATAGAATCGTCCTTGCTCATTGATCTTGTAATCCTTGTCTTTGATGCCCCAATAGCGCAGCAACTGCGTCTCATCCCTTGCCATAAAATCGGCCAATTCGATGGCCCGAACCGGGTCTTTGCAATTAATCGAGATACCGAAACCGAAGCCGTAGTTCATGGTCGACGGTTCCAAATATTCCGCTGGCATGCCTTCATCGAAGGTTAACTGCAGCGGCGCATACATGTCTTCAAATTTGCCCATCTGCTTCAGCACCAGCTGCGATTCCTGGAACTGCCAAGAGTGATCGAACATGCCGAGCACGCGCCCGCTGGACAGCTTATCCAAGTACTGGTCATAATTCATCACGAAGGCTTCCTTATCGATCAGCCCCTTGTTGAACATCTCGTTCAGCTTCCCATAGTAACGCTTCGAAATGTCCTCTTCCGTCTGGTAAAACTTCAACTTACCTGTATCCGGATTGACCATAGCTCGTGAATCGTTCGGGCCCCCGGCCAAAAACTGCATGGCTGTGGTCAGTGTAAAATTGCGTGAATCGTACGTCAGTATTTCAAAAGGGATCGTTTCCTTGCCATCCGGCTGCTTCGGATGGCGGCGGTAGTACCCTTCCAGAACATCCACATACTGGTCAAAGGTCGTAATCTTCGGATATCCGGCTTCCTTCAGCACCTTTTTCTGTACCCAGAATGCCGCATTGATCCATTTGGGCGATTCCCCAGTCGGCACAGCAAAAGGCAATGCATAGATATGCCCATCTGCCGCTTTTATGCGCTCCCAGTAGGGAGCGTACATTTTTTTGAGCGTAGGGGCGTGCTTTTCAATAAGATCTTCCAGCGGAATCATGGCTTTCGCATCGATGAGCAGGAACATTTTGTCGCCGCCAAAAATGAGATCCGGATAATTCCCGCCAGCAATCATGACGCCGAGCTTTTGCTCAACCTCCCCGACGACGCGTTCATAATGAACCCTGATTCCCGTTTTTTCCGCAATAACATCACCGATTTCCGTATGATCCGGCACATTATCACCGGGCGAATTAAGAAAATACGTAAAGTTGATGGGCTCCTTCTTACTGACCGACGACGAATGTAACGAAGCGTCACAAGCGGTCAACAGGAATATAAAGGATAATGAAATAGCAGCGAGTGATAAACCCAAGCGTTGTTTCACCATTGATCGCCTCAGCCTATTCGTCTTACGTTCGCCCGGTATTGAGACGGCGTGGAGCCGGTCGCCTTCTTGAACTGCTGCACGAAATAGTCGCAGTCGCTGTAGCCCACTTCCAGCGCGATTTCAAACACCTTTTTGGCTGTGGCCTGGAGCAGCCTCTGCGCTTCCTCTACCCGCGTTTGGTGGACGAAATCATTGAAGTAAACGCCTGTCTTTTTCTTAAACAATTGGCCTAAGTAAATCGGATGCATGTATAGTCGGCTGGCAATTTCTTTGATCGTAAGGTGCTCGCTGTATTTCTCCCGGATATAAGCGATGACCTCATCCACGGATCCGTTCACCGTGCTTGCCGCAGGCTGCGCCAGAGTGACGGAAGCTTCTCGATCCAACCGCAGCTTCGCTCTCGTTAGCGCTTCTACCAACTGGTCTTCATCCAGCGGCTTCAGCAAATAGTCGATCGCGCCGTAGCGAAGCGCCACTTTCACATATTCGAATTCACTAAAGCCCGATATGAATATAAATTGGCAATCAATGCGGCCGGATACCTCCATCATCAGCTCCAAGCCACTCAGAACCGGCATGCGCACATCGGTAATAACGAGATCGGGCTTCTCCTGCTCAATGAATGCCAGCGCCTCCCGCCCATTCTCCACATCGCCGCACAGGTCAAAGCCGTGCTCGTTCCAAGGGATGATTCGTTTCAACCCCTCGCGCATCTTCCTCTCATCCTCAACTAGCAATGTTCTATACATGCACATGCCTCCCATCGGTTTTTGACGCCGCAGTCTGCTCTTCTCGGGAACCTTTTGGAATTCGCACTTGAACGCTCGTTCCTTTACCCGGTTCCGATGTAAATGTGATGCCGAAAGCGTGATCAAAGCTTAACTTCAACCGGTTATGTATATTTCGCAGCCCAACATGGTCGCCTCTGTTCAGTTCGTCGCTCCTGAGCGAATCGAGAAGCGCCTCCAATTTCTCCTCGCTCATGCCGACCCCATTGTCGTGCACTTCGAACAGGATGTTAGCATCCGAGACATACCCCTTAATGAGGATGGCGCCTGCTTTCTCCAAGCCTTCAATCCCATGAATGCATGCGTTTTCAACAATTGGCAGCAAACTCATTTTCGGCACATACACACCAAGAACTTCCTCATCAACTTCGATTTCATACGAGAGCCTATGTTCAAAGCGGAACTTCTGAATTTCCAGAAAATCGAGGATGAATTCCATTTCCTCGCGGATCGGAATCCAGTCATTGCCCCACGTCAGCGAACGGCGAAAGCTGCGGGCAAGCCTTTTGATGACAGCTGCGGTTTCAGGCTCATTTTTCACCAGGCTGTTCATCCTTATGGTTTCCAGCGTATTGAAAAGAAAGTGCGGATTAATCTGGCTTTGCAGCGCATTCAGCTGCGCCTGCCTGCGATCCAGCTCAGCCACATAAACATCCCGGATCAGCTCGCTGATCTGAATCGTCATCCGGTTGAACTCTTCGGTCAACTGGCCGATTTCATCATTTGCCTGCTCAACTTGAAGCGGATTAAAATGCTGCTTTTTCACCAGCTTCATCTGCTTCCACAAGAGAACAATCCGGGCATTGAGCGAGCGGGACAGAATCATAATAATGAGGCTCGGCACGAGCAGATTCGCGCAGGTGAGATACACGAAAAAACGCCATGATTTTGTCATCACACCGAACAGCTGGCTCTTCGGATAGATGCCGACCATCTGCCAGCCTTTTAAATAATTCACGTTATCAAAATGGCTGCTCAGCACCAGACTCTGACTGTCATCCACTTGTTCGCTAAGCGGCACATGGCTTTGATCCGAACCGTACACAACGGTACCTTCCTCATCGATTAAGAAAACCTTGCCTTGAAAGGCGCTGTCCTCCAATGTTTCCTGTATGAACTGCGGAAGAATATCAATCTTCAGAAGCTTCGTATACGTTTCGCTTTTCCTGAAAAAATCCAGCTTTCGAATAACGCTCAAATAGGGTTGACCCGACTTGTTCGCAGCCATCATCCCCGAATTTCCGGCGCTACCGGCTTTGTTCGTATACAGATGCAGCTCGCCAAGGGTCGGGCTCATCTGGAGGCGCCGGTACCACTCCTCCTGCTCCGTCTGCCTGTCGATAAAACGCAGGACGCCGGAGGAGATAAGCGTCTCGTTATCCGTATACAGGTAAGCGTTATAGAACTGCTTGTTAATCGGCACAAATTGGCTGACCGAGCTGTTCAAGATGTCGTTATAGGCAATCAGCATGTCATTCGTGCTCGAATACCGCTTATCCAGCGCATCGCTGAGCACACTGTCCGTGTACAGCACCGAGGAAATGCCAATGATGCCGTCGATGACCTTTCGGAAATTGTCTTTGTTCGTTTCCAAAGCATGCTGGAGATCTGAAGTTTTTTGAGACTTCACATTGTCCGCTGTAATCGCGTAAAACGTGACATTCGTGATGATAACGGGGAAAAAGACAGCGACAACATACAGAAACAGCAGCTTATTCCGGAGCCGCAGGTTGTTCCAACGCAAAATAAATGATCGTACGTTCAAAGTGACCTCCTACAGCTTGATGCGAAAACAGCATCTAGAGAAATACCGATTGAATCCGCTTTCATTCAATCGGTAACATGTTAAATTAATCAATTCATGATGCTAATTATTAACTTAAAACAACACTAATTTTAGCATGTTTCCGTTATATTTCACATGCGACTTGCTAACTATTTGTAAAATTCTCTATTTCGCCAAAAACTCCCTTGACTTTTCCGTATCCGTTCATTTATAGTTTTGAATCAAGCAACACATATCTGGCTATGACCAAAGACATGATTTCCTTCACGGACTGTACAGAGAGAGAGGCATTCGCTGCGAGCTTCTCCAGAAACCGGATCGAAGTTACCCCTTTGCAGCTGTGGCGTTGAACCCGCAGGCCTTACCCGGCGGCAGTAAACGGCACCGTCTCATCCCCGTTATCGGATACTAAGAAGGACCTTGCAACTGCGTACTTTGGCCATTAGCCAAAGCCTGTCATGCTGCAGGTCGAATTAGGGTGGAACCACGAGCTGAACGCACTCGTCCCTTTCCGGGAGAGCGGCGTTTTTTTTGCGTTCATACACATTTTAAAAAAATGAGAAATGGAGGACTTAAACATGGAGATCAATGTAACATTGCCTGATGGAACAATACGGAGGTACTTACCGAACACGACCGTCGCACAAGTCGCGGAATCCATCAGCATCTCTTTGAGAAAAAACGCTGTGGCTGGCAAATTGAACGGCAAACTCGTTGATCTAAGCCAAGCGATTGAGCAGGACAGCCACGTTGAAATTGTAACGCTTGACGGCAAAAACGGTCTGGACATCTATCGTCACAGTACTGCCCATGTATTGGCTCAAGCCATCAAGCGTATATATGGCGATAAAGCTGTGAAGCTTGGGATCGGGCCCGTTATCGAAGACGGATTCTACTATGACATTGATATTGCAAATCCTCTTTCGGCGGAGGATCTGGGTGCCATCGAGAAAGAAATGGCGGCCATCGCGCAAGAGAATCTGCCTATCGTCAGGCGAGTCGTCAGCCGGTCAGAAGCAATAGCAACTTTCGAGAAACTGGGTGAGCCGCTTAAGCTGGAGCTCATTCGCGACCTGCCCGAGGATGCCGTTATCAGCTTCTATGAGCAAGGAGAATTCGTCGACCTGTGCCGTGGTCCGCATCTGCCATCCACAGGCGGAATCAAAGCGTTCAAACTGTTAAGCGTTGCTGGTGCTTACTGGCGCGGAGATGCCAAAAACAAGATGCTGCAGCGCATCTACGGTACTTCTTTCCCGAAAAATGATCAGCTCGCAGAGCATCTTCATGTTCTGGAAGAAGCCAAGAAGCGCGATCACCGCAAGCTTGGCAAGGAACTGGAGCTGTTCATGTTCTCTGAAGAAGCGCCAGGCATGCCTTTCTACCTGCCGAAAGGAATGATTATTCGGAATCAGCTTGAAGATTTCGAGCGCGGGCTGCAAAGACAGCGGGAATATGAGGAAGTACGGACACCGCTCATGATGAACAACCAAATGTGGGAGCAGTCCGGGCATTATGACCATTACAAAGACAACATGTACTTCACCGATGTGGACGATACGAAGTTCGCGCTGAAGCCCATGAACTGCCCGGGACACATGCTCATTTTCAAAAACAGCCTGCATTCCTATCGGGAGCTGCCTATCCGCATCGCCGAATACGGCCAAGTACATCGCCATGAATTTTCCGGCGCCCTGAACGGCATGATGCGCGTCCGCACGTTCTGCCAGGATGATGCCCACCTGTTTGTGCGGCCGGATCAGATTGAGGAAGAAATCAGCCGTGTCATGGCGCTGATCGACGACATCTATCAGGTATTCGGCTTTGATTACAGGATCGAACTTTCCACTAGACCCGATGATTATATGGGTTCAGAGGTACTATGGGATCAAGCGGAGAAATCGTTGCAGCAGGTGCTGGATAAGCGCGGCATCGCGTACCGAATCAACGAAGGCGACGGAGCGTTTTACGGGCCAAAAATCGATTTCCATATTCTAGATGCGCTGAAGCGGAGCTGGCAGTGCGGCACGATCCAGCTCGATTTCCAAATGCCGGAGAAATTCGATCTTACCTACATTGGCGAGGATGGGCAAAAGCATCGCCCCGTCGTGATCCACCGCGCGGTGTATGGCTCCATCGACCGATTCATCGGCATCATCACCGAACATTTTGCCGGTGCATTTCCGCTCTGGCTCGCGCCCGTTCAGGCGAAAATACTGCCGGTTTCCGATCATTATTCGGATTATGCTTACGACGTGAAGAAGAAGCTGGAAAGCGAGGGCATTCGCGCACAGGTAGACGGGCGCAGTGAAAAGCTCGGCTACAAAATCCGCGAAGCCCAGCTGGAAAAAGTGCCGTACATGCTCATCGTTGGCGAAAACGAGCGAACTTCCGGCAAGGCTTCAGTTCGGAAAAGAGGCGAAGGCGACCTTGGCGTCAAGGGCTTAGAGGAAATAGTAGCTCAAATAAATGAAGAGGTGCGCGCCCGGAAATAAGGGTAACCCGAGGCTAGGCTCGGCTAAGCCTCAGGTTCTTACTAAACTAAGCCTAGGGATGCCGCGTGGTTAGCGCCCGCGACCGCAACCGCTGCAAGTTTTCCGGTGGAACTATGATGCGCTATTTCACTGAATAGCCCCCTTTTCACCCATGAAAAGGAACTACAATGCGCTAAACAGGTGAAAAAGTGCCTACAACCCGGCATTTTCCATCCATAGAGCACTGTAGTTCCGTGAAATCACTCTAACAGTGAATAGGACTATCGATAAGGCACCTACGTTCCGCCTAGCTAGTTAGCATAAAAGGACCTTCAAAGATAAGCCGGGCGTTTCTATGAACGCCTTAGCGGATCCGCTCGCTCCAACCTTACGTTTTCCTCATAAGAACTACGGTGCACTCTCTCTATTCTTTCACGCCGCCGAGCGTTAAGCCTTTAACAAAATACTTTTGCAAAAACGGGTACACGACAAGAATCGGTACCGTCGCCAGCATCGTGATCGCAGCCCTGATTGAGGTAGGCGTAACGATGTTGGCGCCTATATTTTTACTGTTCACGAAGGCGGATGTTGCAGAACCGCCAATGCTCAAATTGGCAGATTGCAGCTTCTTCATCAGCTCATACTGCAGCGTGGACAGATCTATTTTCGAAGAGTTATAAAGGAAGGTATCGAACCAGCTGTTCCACTGCCCAACTGCTACGAAGAGCGCAATCGTCGCAATCGCCGGCATACTTAAGGGCAAAATAATGCGAATAAACACCGTAAAATCATTGGCTCCATCCATTTTGGCCGACTCCACCAGGCTTTCCGGCAAGCCTTCAATAAACGAACGAATGACGATCAGATTGAACGCACCGACGAGCCCCGGAATGATATACACCCAGAACGAATTTGTCAGGTGCAAATTTTTGATAAGCATATATACCGGAATGAGGCCCCCGCTAAAATACATCGTAAACACGAATATCATCGAAATCGGCTTGCTCAGCACAAAATCCTTGCGGCTGACCGTATAAGCCAGCATCGCCGTGCAAAACACACTGCTCACTGTCCCAATCACCGTTCGAAGCACAGAAATAAGGAAAGCGTGATAGATCGTATGATCTTTAAAAATGGTCTGATAGTTGTACCAAGTCGGTTTACGCGGCCACAGAAACGTGCTTCCCAGCGTCGTGTCCGTCGCTTGATTCAGCGATACAGCAGCTGTATTAATGAACGGATACAACGTGACCACCATGAGGCAAAGAAGCACTGCTACATTGATCGAATCAAACGCAATATCGCCGAACCCATTTCTTCTTAACCTGCTTACCCTGTTTTTCTCCGCATGCATCGTCGCTGCCTCCTTTCATTAATAAAGTCTCTCCTGCCCTAACCGTTTGGCCGCTTGATTCGCCATCATCAATAACGCAATGGAAATCACCGATTTGAAAATGCCAGCTGCCGTCGCGAACGAATAACGGGATAAATTAATGCCGTATTTCAGCACGAAAATATCGATCGTTTCGGAAAAGTCGGTCACCATACTGTTTTGAAGCAAATACTGCTGCTCAAACCCGGCGTCGAGAATATGCCCGATACTCATAATGAGCAGAATCATAATGATCGGCCGGATGCCCGGCAGCGTAATGCTCCACATCTTGCGGAATCGGCCCGCTCCGTCAATGCTGGCTGCTTCATACAGCGCGGGATCAATCATCGACATGGCAGCCAAGTAAATAATGGCGCTCCAGCCCACTTCTTTCCAAACGTTGGAGGCCCCGATAACCCACCAGAACGCATGCGGGTTCGATAGCAGCAGAATCGGCTCCTTAATCAGGTGCAGCTTCATAAGCAGGCCGTTGACAACGCCATCCAGCGAAAGCATCGTAATGATCAGATTCGCAGCAACAACCCAGGAGATAAAATGCGGGAGATAGCTGATCGTCTGCACGAGACGTTTGAAAAACATCCGCCTCACCTCATTCAGCAGTAAAGCAAGTCCAACCGAGCTAACAAAGCCGAATACCAAGCTGATTACACTCATCGCCAGCGTATTGCGCATAATTCGAATAAACGCATCGTCCTGAAACAGCTCTTTGAACTGCGCCAGACCCACCCATTCGTTATTTAAAATGTTGCTGCCCAGCTTATAATTCTGAAACGCCATCAGCCAGCCCCATAGCGGAAGATAGTTGAAAATAATAACATAAATGACGAAAGGCACCGACATCAACAGCAGCAGCTTCTGATGCTTCAGCCTTCTAAAGGCAGCTCCCGCCGAAAGTGGTTTCGGCTTAGGCTTTATGGCTGCGCGTTCTGTAGTAAGATCCATGATCATGCCTCCTTTGGCTAGCCTATATGTATGGCAAATGAGAAAACGATGCAAGGCTGCCCCGAGCGGCATGGCCCTGCACCGTTTGTGATTACCTCGCCGCTACTTCCATTTTTCTTGGCGTTCTTTCACTTTTTTCGTCAGCTCATCCATCCAGCCTGCCACGTCGAGCTTATTCACAGTACCCACATACTCGTTCCAGCTCTTATCGAAATCGGCTTTCGTCTTCGCGACGACCATTTGCGGCGGATATTTTTTATTAATGTCGTTTAATTTCTGGTCGAAAATCTTTGCTTTATCGGAGAGCTCAATACTCCAGATCGGGAAATATTTACGCTTGAGATTCGGCGCGTTGAATAATTCCTCATACGTTGGCACGCCATACGATTTCAGAATAGCCTTGTCCGTATCGGTGTAACCAGCGGACATTTCTTCTGGCTGATTGCCTGGATCGAAGTTATTGCCGTCAGGCAAAGTTCCGGATGAACCCGGCCAGAAGTAAAGAACCTCACCACTCCAGTTTTTCATGTTTTCCTTCACCTTAAAGAACTCGCGTTGCTCCGGCGTACGGTAGAAGCGGCCTTTGTCATCCACTTTATAATCTTGGTCTTTGACGCCCCAGTTTTTCAGCACCTGTATCTCATCGCTGGCCATGAAGTCTGCGAATTGAATCGCGCGAACAGGGTCCTTCGCTTTGACGGAGATACCGAAACCGAAACCGTAGTTCATCGTCGGCGTATCAAGATAGTCGGCTTTGATACTGTCGTCGAAGGTGAGCTGTAGCGGAGCATACACTTGATCCAGCTTGCCTTGCTGTTTCAACGCAGCTGTAGCATCCTGGAACTGCCAGGATTGATCGAACATGCCAAGTACGCGGCCGCTGGACAGCTTGGCGAGATATTGATCATAGTTCATCACGAAAGCTTCTTTATCCAGCAGCCCTTCGTTATACAAGTCGTTCAACTTGTTATAATACTTCTTCGTAATGTTTTCGTCCGTTTGGTAGAACGTCAACTGATTCGTTTCCGGATTGACCATCGCACGGGAATCGTTCGGGCCGCCAGCCAGGAACTGCATCGCCGTTGTCAGCGTAAAGTTGCGGAAGTCATACGTCAGCACTTCGAAAGGAATCGTATCCGCTCCGTCGATCTTCGGATGCTTTTTCGCATAGTCTCTGAGCAGCGCCGTATATTGGTCGAACGTCGTGATTTTCGGATATCCGGCTTCTTTTAGTACCTGCTTCTGCACCCAAAATGCGGCATTGACCCATTTGTTAGGCTTACCCGTCGGAGCTGCGTAAGGAAGGGCATAAATATGGCCATCCGCCGCTTTGATACGATCCCAATAAGGCCCGTAAATTTTCTTGAGGTTTGGCGCGTTCTTCTCAATCAAATCCTCAAGCGGAATGAGCGCTTTCGCGTCGATCAGCTTGAACATTTTATCCCCGCCATAAATCAAATCCGGGTAGTCGCCCCCGGCGATCATCACGCCCAGCTTCTGCTCGATTTCGCCAACAACACGCTCATATTTTATAGTGACTCCCGTTTTCTCCTTGATGATATCGCCCAGTTTCGTGTGGTCAGGCACGTTATCCCCAGGCGCGTTCAGAAAGTAAGTGAACGTAATTGGATCTTTTTTCGCTGTCGTTTGCCCGGCGGCCTTCGTGTCCGTAGATTTCGGTTGTTCGGTCTTTGAAGCTGCAGGCGCATTTTCTGTGCCGCAAGCACTGAGAGCAAGCATAGCAGCCGATAAGGAAACAGCCGTCAACATTGTAAGCGCTTTTCTTTTTTTCAAATCAATACCTCCCTTTTGTTGATACCTCCTCAGTATAAGGGGGATTGCAGCCAGCCAAAACCGGACAATGCTAAGAGTCGTACCGGAGAAATCTAAGGTATTTGAGGAGGGTGCACAAGAAAAAGCCGTCCAGCACATTTGAAAATCATGCTAAACGGCGATTATTGTTTATTCTGAAGCCGGGAGAAACCCCATAGAAATAGATAGCCGATTCCAGCTATTTACGCACAGCCAACCTGAGGTACCAGCTTCATTACCTGATAAATGTCAAATCGAAGGGTCATACGGAACCCCCCGCTTGACGCATCAGGACTGTAATTTGGCCGCGGTGATGAATTTCATGCCGTAACGAATAACGTAAAGAAGCGCCGTTCGGCCAATCTTCACCGAATACTGAACGCTTTGAACAAGCGACTCATCAGTCCTGGTGAACATGCCTAATTCCTCCTATAAAATTATGATCTTACACAGTTCATAATAAAGACCTATCGCTGACACTTACGGTCAGTAATTTCAGAACCCCTTGCCCCCTATTGGCCGCAGCTTCACCTGCTCGACGCCCGCGATGAATGATCTGCCGCGCTGGATCAATGCCCATACCTTCTCATCCCTTAGGGACCCCGCATGCGCTTCGGCATCCCGCCATAACTCCGTTACCCATATGCTAACCAGGTCATCTTCTGCTAGGTTGACGATATACAATTCACAGCCTTCCATTGACTTCAATAGCTCGGCCGCTTCCAGCAAAATTTGCACAAGGGCATCCCGCTGACCCGGATGAGCGGTCAATTTTCCGTACATGGCAAATTTATTCATGTCCATCACTCCTCATTATCTATCGTTATCGATTTCATTGATGCATAATGCGCCGTGATGCCGCTGCTTATTTCCACCAGCTTCTCAATAAGAAAGCTCGGCTCCAGAATCGTAAACGATTTGCCGTAAGGGAGCAGAAAATAAGGCACATAGGACTGCAAAGAAGGCACGCCGAGCTTAAATAACGCTTGGCCATCACTCCGCTCCACAAGCGCATGGCCAAATAGCCAATGCTGGCATAAGAGATCCAGTGCTGGCTCATGCCCTTGTATCCTTACTGCTACAAGGGATTCCGCATCAAGGGCGTCGGGCAGCAAATTGCCCATCAGAAATGCTTTAGCCGAAAAAGCGGCTGGACGCTCGAATTGTCGATCGGTCGTTTCCAATTTTGCAATGCGATCCGCTCTGAAGCTGCGCAGCTCCTGGCGCAAGCTGCAAAACCCAACGGCATACCAACTGCCCTTCCAATGGATAATGCCGTAGGGATCAAATATGCGCTGGGTAGGGGCTCCCGTTCCCTTAGCGTACTCCATCTTCAAAGCCTGGCCTGAAGCTGACGCTTCCTCCAGTACGCTTAGAACGTCCCGGAGCTTCTCTTCAACCGGCGGATGGATGACGGATAGCCCTCCACGATGACGCTCGATATGATCGAGCTGTTCCTCATTCGTGTAGCGTTTCAGCTTGTCGACCGCCCGGTTCAATGCCGTTTCTCCCGGGTTTCTTGCTTCTTGGCACTATGAATTCGAAAAAGAATTGCAAATTTATTTTGTTTATCCAGAGACTCATAAAATATCTTCGCTTTGACATTCCGCTCCAGCTCGATAGCGAAGTCGTCAGGCAGGGACGCGGCACTTTGCGATGCGTAGGCCTTATCCCATAATCCGTTCTGTTTGGCAACTTCAATCGCCTGAAGTCCGGATGGCCTCATTCGTCCAATTGCCATCAAATGCTCCGCCTTATCTTTATTTACTTTCGACCAGATGCTCTTTGCCCTCCGGGGAGTAAAGCGTTGAAGCCATGTTTGTTCATCCAAAGCTTCTTTCTGGCTGTCGACCCATCCGTAGCACAATGCGCATTCGAGTGCTTCCTCGTAGGTTACGGAGACGATGCCGGCATGTTTTTTTGCGATTTGCAGTCGAATTCCAGGTGAAGTATCATGATGATTTTCAAGCCAGTTCTCGAGCAATGATGGCTCTGCAAAGAGAAGTATCGGCAGTTCATTGGATTTCTTGCTCATTTGTATCGTCCCCCTACTTGAAATTGTACCTAATCATTCCTGACAGATACAGTCAGTGATTATTTCGTGATTTGAGCCAATTCATCCTGCACATCTACATCCTCTTTGTTCACGATACTGCTTACTGCATGCATGAAATTCTCATATTGCAACGGATGAATAAGACTGCGATCAAGATAAGGAAATAGACCTCTAGTTTGACTGGAGAAATCCTCTTAACAGATGTCGCTATCTGGGTGTTTCAACGCCTCAGGTACGATTGTGTGTTTGTAGGCTTCAACCCCAGCTAGTTACCGTTAAGTCACCTAAAGCATTAGCCTCGGCTAGTGTCTTGAAGCTCTGATCATCTTCCGGCAAGATGGACATAATGTCCCGCATTTCATTGTCAGCAATTCCGGTTTCAAGATGCCTCTTGCAAGACTAACATCTTGTGATTAGTCTGGAATTGGCTAGCATAAAGGAACTGTGGTACGCTATCCACCCTCTTTGTTGCTAAATGGAACATCTGGGGGAACTACAGTTCGCTATTCACTGTTTCTAACTGCATATCACACCAATTTTGCGCAAATAGAGCTCCCCAGTTCCGCCAAAATCAGATTGTCCTACCTTTTTCGCACAATAGCGAACTGTAGTTCCGCCAGCTACAACCACAAGCTAACTTAACATCAAAAAAAGCAGCCCCAACTGGCCGAAAATGGCCAAACGGAACTGCTTTTACTATTTATCTAGCTATGCCTTACTTCAAATTCTCCGGGTTCAACTGAAGAAGCTCCGGCAAAACGAAAATGCCGTCCTTCCGGATGAGCACATCGTCGAACCAGATTTCGCCGCCGCCGTACTCCGGGCGTTGAATATTGACGATATCCCAGTGCAGCGAGGATTTGTTGCCGTTGTACGCGTCGTCGTAGCAGTTGCCCGGCGTGAAGTGGAAGCTGCCGTCGATTTTCTCGTCGAACAACGTATCCTTCATCGGATGCTGAATGTACGGATTCACGCCGATGGCGAATTCACCCACATAACGCGCGCCTTCATCCATATCGAAAATTTCGTTAATGCGTGCCGTATCATTCGACGTTGCACCCACAATTTTGCCATCTTTAAATTCCAGCACGATATTTTCGAAAGTAAATCCGTCATGCGGCGTAGGCGTATTGAACGAAATTACGCCATTCACGGAATCACGCACTGGCGCGGAATACACTTCGCCGTCCGGGATGTTCAAGCCCCCATCGCATTTGATGCTGCCGATACCCTTGATCGAGAACGTTAAGTCAGTTCCCGGTCCAACGAGACGCACTTTATCCGTGCGATCCATCAGCTCTTTTAGCGCATCCATCGCTTTGGACATTTTGCCGTAATCCATGGTACAGACGTTGAAGTAGAACTCTTCGAAAGCTTCTGTGCTCATGCTGGCCAATTGCGCCATCGAAGGCGTTGGATAACGCAGAACCACCCATCTTGTATCCTTAACCCGGACATCAAAATGAACTTGTTGATAATAAATCGAATTATATAACTTCATGCGGTCAGCCGGGATGTCCGACATCTCATAGATGTTGGCTCCGCCACGAACGCCTATGTAGCCTTGCATTTGTTTCATTTGATGAACGTCCGCATCTGCCCAGGTCTGCATTTGCGCTTCCGTACTATTCATGACGAGCTCGCGGATGATCGCATGATCGCGGATATTGACATAAGGATGAGCGCCCGCGGCGTGAACTTTCTTCACCAGTTCTTTAACTAACGCGGAATCGATGCCGTAAGCTTCAATTAAAATGTTCTCGCCGGGCTGCGCTTTAACCGAATAGTTCACAAGGACATCAGCAAGCTTCGTTAATCTGGGGTCCAACATGTTTATCTCTCCTCTTCTTCTTCGATGGGGTCAAAGGATGGCCCACCCGTTTGAAAGCCAACCGTAGTCAAATAAAACCATTCCCCGTTCTCTTCCTGTTGTGAATCAAGCTCGAAGATGAGCGCGCGAAACTTCCTGATCCATTCCGTATACGTTTCTTTACTCATCTTGACTTCAACCTGCGTCATAATAATCGGCCATTGCGTACGGTCGGGAGATGGAATCTGGAAAGCCTCTTCGGGTGCTGTGATCGCCCTGCATCTGGCGTTGGAGAGAACACTTAGCGTTCTTTCGCGATAGTAATTTTCTACCTCGGAAACGTAGGGAAGCAGACTTTCGCTTGGAACGAAGCCGCGGGCAACAGCACGATAAAACTTCTGCAAAATGCCATTCTTGAGTTCAGTGCGGACAACCGAAATAAAACCGTGCTTCTCTAATTCGTTCAGATGGTAATGCACCTTAGCGCGCGCCATGCCTAATAGTTTAGCCAATTGTTGGCCGGTGTACGCTTTCTCGATCAAATATTGGAGCACCTTCGCACGTAGGGGATCGCTCACCGTTTTTAATTGTTCCAAATCTTCAATGATATAAATCGGCTGCAGCTTCAACTTCGGTTCGACCTCCCTCTAATTCCCGTAGATCCGCATAGAATAACATTTATCGGCAAGCTCTTACTTTCCATAAGAGATTAATTAGACAACGGTCAAATCTTTTTAACCGTATCATAATGCGAAAAAGAATACATGTCAATTACCCATTCTTTCAGTCAGAGCATGAATCTTACGTACTATATTCGACGCTTTAAAGGGTTAACAAGAACTAGCTTTTCTATATGTTAACAAAAAGGGGCGATCCTGTCATCACTTTCGACAGAAACGCCCCTGGATAAATTAATTATAAATGCGGCTTCCTGCTTCGCGGAATTCCTTCGCTTTCTCTTCCATTGCGCTGGTAAGTGCGGCCTCTTCTTCAAGCCCTTTCGCATGCGCAATTTGTCGGATATCCTGCGTGATGCGCATGGAACAGAATTTGGGACCGCACATGGAGCAGAAATGCGCCGTTTTCGCGCCTTCGGCCGGCAGCGTCTCATCGTGATACTCGATTGCGCGTTCCGGATCGAGCGAGAGATTGAACTGGTCGCGCCAGCGGAATTCAAAGCGCGCCTTCGACAGCGCGTTATCGCGAATCTGCGCGCCTGGGTGGCCCTTGGCCAGATCGGCGGCGTGCGCGGCGATTTTGTAGGTGACGACGCCTTCGCGGACGTCGTTCTTGTTCGGGAGGCCAAGATGCTCCTTCGGCGTCACATAACACAGCATCGCCGTGCCGAACGAACCGATCATCGCCGCCCCGATGGCGGAGGTGATGTGGTCGTAGCCCGGCGCAATATCGGTCGTCAGCGGCCCAAGCGTGTAGAACGGCGCTTCCTTGCAGACCTCCAGCTGACGGTCCATGTTTTCCTTGATCAGGTGCATCGGCACATGACCCGGCCCTTCAACCATCACTTGGACGTCATGACGCCAAGCGATCTCAGTCAGCTCTCCGAGTGTTTCCAGCTCGGCGAATTGGGCTTCATCGTTCGCATCGGCGATTGAGCCGGGGCGCAAACCGTCGCCGAGAGAGAAGGCGACATCGTAGGCTTTCATGATTTCGCAGATGTCTTCGAAATGCGTATAAAGGAAGTTTTCTTTGTGGTGCGCGAGGCACCAAGCCGCCATGATGGAGCCGCCACGGGAGACAATGCCGGTTACCCGCTGCGCCGTCATTGGAATGTAGCGCAGCAAGACGCCCGCATGAATCGTGAAATAGCTGACGCCCTGCTCCGCCTGCTCAATCAGCGTATCCCGGTAAACCTCCCACGTGAGATCCTCCGCTTTGCCGTTTACTTTCTCCAGCGCTTGGTACAGCGGCACCGTGCCGACAGGAACTGGCGAGTTGCGAATGATCCATTCGCGGGTGGTATGAATATTTTTTCCCGTCGATAAATCCATGATGGTGTCCGCCCCCCAACGGGTGGCCCACGTCATTTTCTCCACTTCTTCCTCAATCGACGAGGCGACTGCTGAATTCCCAATGTTGGCATTAATTTTCACGAGGAAATTGCGCCCGATAATCATGGGTTCGCTTTCCGGATGATTAATATTAGAAGGAATAATTGCACGGCCCCTGGCAACTTCGTCACGAACATATGCAGCATCCATATTTTCACGAATCGCAATATACTCCATCTCCGGTGTGATGATGCCTCGGCGAGCGTAATGCATTTGCGTTACGTTGTGTCCTTCCTTGGCCCTGAGTGGTCTGCGCTGTAATCCGGGAAATAGTTCTGCGGCTCCCTTCGCTTCCGATGAAAAAAGTCCGTTATCCTCCGGCTTTACCTCACGACCGACGTAGGATTCAACATCTCCGCGTTCTTCGATCCATGGCAAGCGATTGGCTGGCAGCCCTTTGCGAATATCTGTCTGGAGCTCTACGTCGGTATAAACGCCACTCGTGTCGTACACCTGAACAGGTTCGTTCGCAATTTCTTCCCCAAACATATTCGTGGATGAAGCCAGCGATATCTCCCTCATTGGCACTTGGATATCTGGTCTGGAACCTTGTACATACACTTTGCGGCTCCCTGGAAAAGCCGAGATTTGTACAGTTTCGACTTCATTTTTAGCAGTCACTATTCATTCCCCCTACATTAGTAATTGTTGCAAGCAATTCATGCGCCGCTTCGCGGGGCGAGCGAGCTTGCGAGATCGCGCTCACCACCGCCACGCCATCCGCCCCTGCGCGGATGACGGCCTTGCTGTTCGCGGCATCGATGCCCCCGATGCCGACCAAAGGAAGCCGGATGCCGCCAGCGCGCATCCGTTCGATCATGGCAGGCCCCTGGACTTCACGCGCATCGAGCTTCGTGCGCGTGGCATATTGGGGGCCTACGCCCAAGTAATCGGCGCCTGCGGCCAGCGCCGATTGCGCCTCCGGCAGATCGTGGGCCGAGACGCCCACGATCATGCCCGCGAGCCGCCGCCTTATCTCGGCGGCGGGGGCGTCCTCTTGGCCGATGTGAATGCCATCGGCCTCCAGCTCTAGCGCAAGCCGTTCATCATCGTTCACGATGAACGGCACGCCGCGCTGCGCGCACAGCGCGCGCAGCCGGGCGCCCAGCGCGAGGCGCGCCTGCCCCTGCAGGGCGCCGGCGCCTTTCTCGCGGAACTGAAACATTGTGATGCCGCCTTCGATCGCGGCCTCCAGCACCGCGTACGGGTCAGCCCCGGCACAATTCGGGCTGCCCATCACCAAATACAAGCGCAGCGCTCGCCGCAGTTGTTCGCTGTTCATTTCACACCTCGCGTCGCAACATAGAAATCGCTGCCCGTATCAGCGTCATCGCAAACCTTGGATAGACGCGACTGTATCAACGCTTCATCCTCAGCCGCTACCCCATTCACAATCTCCCTGCACCTTAGTTGGTACGCCCAATGATTCGTTGGGCCGTGCCCGCCGCCAATGTGGAGCGGCTCAGCAATCGCCGCTTGGATGAATCGTTTTGCCAATTGAAACGATTCCTGCACGGACAAACCTTGCGCGAGACCGGAGGTAATCGCAGCAGCGAACGTGCACCCGGTTCCATGCGTATGCCGAGTTGCCAAACGGCGTGATGTGAATTCCGTAAACGTCTCGCCATCGTACAGCAAATCTGTCGCATACTCCGTATTCCCCTCGTCGTGACCGCCTTTGATCATCACGTTCTTGCAGCCGTATTGATGAATACGCTTCGCTGCCTCCGCGCGTGAAGCTCCATCGGCGATCCGCATGCCGCTAAGCGCTTCCGCTTCCGGAATGTTCGGCGTCACCACAGTGGCGAGCGGCAGCAGCACGCGGGTCATCGTGTCTATCGCCTCCTGCTGGAGCAGAGAGGCGCCGCCTTTGGCAATCATCACCGGATCCACGACGATTCTATCCCACTTAAACGTTTGAATGGATGCGGCGACCGTCCGGATGATCTCACTGCTAAACAGCATGCCTGTTTTTAGCGCATCGGGCGTAAGATCCTCGCCAATCGAAGCCAGTTGACGTTCTATCGCTTCTGCGCTCATGGGATAAACGCCCTGTACGCCAAGCGTATTTTGCGCAGTCACTGCGGTAATAGCCGACATTCCGTAAACGCCCAGCTCTTGAAACGTCTTCAGATCGGCTTGTATACCCGCGCCCCCTCCGCTATCCGAGCCCGCAATCGTCAGCGCTTTGGATATAGACATCGTTTTCACCCCTTTTTCAAAACTTTATTCGTAACAGATTAAGCTGATTCCTGAACAAATAGTACCCGACCGCATCCCGCCACTGCATGGCGCTCGCATCGTAGCCTTATAGCTCGAGAAGCTGCGTTTTTTCTCTGGAGCGGAACGTCAGTGCGCTATTTGTGAAAAAACGACCCGAAATGCCAATTGGCGGAACGTCAGTTCGTTATTTGATGGGAATTCGGCTTAAGTTGACCAAAACTAATGAAATAAGACATCCTTGTTCCCCCTGCCTAGTCAATTAGGCATTTTGGAGGAACATAACGCACCCTAGTTCCGCCAAAAGCGCTCCCATCCTGTTATTGAGCATCAAATCCAGGTCGCGCCGAGGATCACCTTGTAAGTCAACAGTTATCCCAGCTATTCCAACACATGCTACTTCTGCCACTCCAGTTCCCCAAGTACCAGACCGCATCCCGCCACAGCATGGCGCTCACATAGCAGCCTTATAGCTCGAGAAGCTGCGTTTTTTCTCTGGAGCGGAACGTCAGTGCGCTATTTGTGAAAAAACGACCCGAAATTCCAATTGGTTCCAGCTTCACCAGTTACAGAGTCATAGAGTGGGAAGCCGGGTTTCCCCAGGATCACGCATTTCTTCACCCGTATTGCTCTTGCAAGACTCTTCCTGCAACACGCATCTTCTGCATAAATCAAGAGTCCCTGCTACACTCGACTAAACCCTTCAATTGGACTGCTTGCTGAGGCGTACCGTTTCTTCGGGATGCGTCCCGCTTCAAAGCCAGCGCGTCCAGCTTCTATCGCGAGCTTCATAGCAAGCGCCATTTTGACCGGATCCTTGGCTCCCGATACGGCCGTGTTGAGCAAGACGCCGTCCGCACCCATCTCCATGGCAAGCGCTGCATCAGAAGGAGCGCCAATTCCTGCATCCACAATGACAGGCACAGTCGCCTGCTCGATGATGAAGCTCAGATTGAGCGGATTGATGATGCCCTGCCCGGTTCCGATCGGCGATGCGCCCGGCATGATAGCATGGACGCCCAGCGCCTGCAATCTTTTGGCCAGCAGCACGTCATCCGACGTGTACGGCAGCACGATAAACCCTTCTTCCAAAAGCATTTCCGATGCTTTCAGCGTTTCAACAGGATCGGGCAGCAGGGTCTTCTCATCCCCGATGACCTCGACTTTGATCATATCGCAAAGGCCGGAGGCTTTGGCCAGCTTCGCAATGCGCACAGCCTCTTCAGCCGTCTTCGCCCCTGCCGTATTCGGAAGCAGCGTAAACTTCGATACATCCAGCATGGACAAAAAGTTCGGCTGGCTCGCTTCAAAAATATTCATGCGCCGCACCGCAAAAGTCAGAATCTGCGATTCGCTGACATCAACGGCCTGCTTCTGAATCTCAAAATCCGGGAATTTCCCCGTACCTAACAAAAGACGTGAACGAAACTCGTAAGAACCAATTTTTAACATATGAATTATCCCCCTCCGACAAAATGTACGATTTCGATTCTATATCCTTCGGATAATGCAGCTAGCGCGTGCTGTTCTTTTTCAAGAATCGTCTGGTTAAGCTCTACAACCAGCATTTTGCCGGTCAGCTCGAAATGCTCAAGCAGTCTGGTAACCGTTGTAACCGTGTCCGGCACGTCAACTGTTTGGCCATTAATGTGCAGCTTCACTGGCATGCATCTCCTTTCTTTGTATCTGTTTCGTGTTGTGGCCGGATCGCGCAGAGCCCTCTGACAAATCCGGGCAAAATGCGTGAAGCCACGGTGTCAGCCCGCCTTCTTCAGCCCCGAGCATGGTTGCGAGCTCCAACTCTAACTCGGGCTGCTCCAACTGTTCCAAGCGCTCTATCTGCCCAGGTATCCTCGCCATCCCCGCTTCTCCGAGCACCCATTCCGCCATCACCTTGCCAGTAAGCGGACTGAGCAAAATCCCATTGCGGTAATGCCCGCATGCCGCATACAAGCCCTCGATCTCAGGCACCTTGCCCATGTATGGCAAACCATCCGCGGTCTGCGGGCGAAGCCCCGACCAAGCCTTCTCCCATTCAGCGTCGCCCATGGACGGCAGAAGCTGTTTCGCCCGTTCCATCAGACCGGACAAACCGGACAGCGACACCTTACGGTCGTAACTGCCTGGAACGGCCGTCGCGCCTACGAGCAGCCGACTGCCTGCCTTGGGTACGATGTAGCACCCTTTCGTATACAACGTCTTACGTATAAGCGGATTCGGCGTCAGGACAGAGAAGCATTCGCCCTTCACGGGGTACATCGGCAACTGGACACCGACTCCGGCCAGCAGCTGCCCGCTCCACGTGCCTGATGCGACGACGACACAGTCGCTGTACAGCGGGCCATCGCTTGTCAGGACGCCGATGGCTCTGCCCTGCTCGGTCAGCAGCCCTTGCACGCTTGCGAATTCTTGCACATTCGCCCCCAGCGCCCGGGCTGCTTGCCCGAACGCCTGAGCCAGCAGCGGTGCTTCAACCTGCCCGTCATCCGGCAGGTAAAGAGCTCCGCGCAATGTAGGGCTCAGGGCTGGCTCTAGCCGGGCGGCTGCGGTTGCGCTTAGCCACTCAGCCCGCTCGCCCGCTGCGCGCTGAATCCGCTCGCGCGCTCGCAGCTCAGCTTCTTGATCGTCGCTAAGCGCGACGTTCAGCAGCCCTTCACGGACAAGACCGATGTCGATGCCCGTGAAGCTCTTCAGTTCCTCGGCCAGTTGCGGGAACATAGCCCTGCTCGCACGGCCCCACTGAAAGAGTGGCCCCGTATCCTCCATCTCGGCCTGTGCGCCGAGCATGCCTGCAGCCGCTCCCGATGCTTCGCTGCCGATCCGGCCGCGCTCCAACACCGTGACCGCTTGGCCTCGTTTCGCCAAGTAATATGCAATCGAGCAGCCGATCACGCCGCCGCCCACAATAATGACCTCCTGCTTATGTCTCATCTGTCGTTCCCTCCTATGATCTTCAATTCGTCCGCATAAGCCTTGACGGCCTGGAGCGGATTTTCCGCATCCCAGATCCCGCTCATGACGGCCACGCCGGATGCCCCCGCCTCCAGCACGGGATTGACCCTTTCCGGTGTAATGCCGCCTATGGCGATTACAGGAATTTTTACGTTTGCTGTTAACTCCCGCAGTTGCTCCAATCCCCTAGGTGCTAGCCCAGGCTTTGAGTCCGTGGTAAAAATATGCCCAAACATAAGATAATCCGCACCTTCTTTTTCACGCTGCACGGCTTCCTCGACGCTATGTACGGAAACGCCAGTCCGAACCGAACCTAGGTCATCCGTCTCCCGAATATCCGGGAGCGGCGGAGAGCTGCCCTGCAAGTGCGTCCCACCGAGCAGAGCCGCTGCCGCAAGTGAAGGGTGGCCGTTTATATACACTCGTTTTGCCGCTACGCCTGCAGCCAGCAGGATCTGCAGCCCTTTCATCATTTCCTCCACCGGTCTTGACTTCTCCCGTAAATGAATCGCTGTCACATAGGGTTGAATGTTGACCGCGATAGCTGACATAGCCGTCCAGTCCTGTCGGCCATTTGAAATCACATGCAATTCATAAGCTGCCATGCTGCCGCATTCTCCTTTTGCTGCAAGGTTAATTGAACGCAAAAAATCCACTTTTCCAAAGAAAAGTGGTTGTAGTCGGCAGCACACGAAAACGCACATATACCGATATCTGTCGAATTTCCACTTTCCTCCGCTGGTATGACCCAGTTCAGGTTCAAAGGGTTCAGATTGCTCTGTCTCAGCCTTTCGGCGCCCCTAGGGATTCATTTCATTCAATTGTGTATTATCATAGCACGACATTTGCCGCTTGAAAATAGGGAATTTACCATATTCCCGAAAGCTTTTATAATGAGGAGAAGGTTCATCCTGATGAGTTGGAGGATATAGAGCCCTCCTCCACCCTATGGGTTTTCACCTTCGAAAGCTGGGAATGCACATACATAATAAACATCAGAAGGCTGCAGCCCATGATGATCACAGACCAGTCTATCGCAACGTGGAGCTGATTAAGCAGCATGAAAAAGGCAAGTCCCGCCACAGTCAGCGCATTTTCCACAAAATTTTGAATGGCGATCGTTTTGCCGGACCCGATAAGCGCTTTGCCCTCTTCCTGAAGCATCGTGTTCATAGGAATGAGGAAAACGCCGCCAAAGAGACCGATCATCAGCAGGCAAATCAACGAGATGGCAAGATTATGTTGAAAAGCGGTAACCATGAGCGTACCTACCATTAAATAACCGTAAATGTAGGAACGATACAGCTTGCCAGGCGGCACTAGTTTGGGAATGAAAAAAGCGCTAAGCACAACCCCTACAGCAGTAACACCAAGGATCATGGACAGCTTCGTCGTGTCGGTAATGCCCAGATTTACGGGAATCCACGCAATTAGCGCGATTCTCAGGACAGAGGCATTCAGCCAGAAAGCTCCCGTGCTGACGAGCGAAAATCTCGCTCTGGGATTTCTAAACAAATTCCGTAGATCACCAAAAAACGCTTTAGCTGACGGTCCAAAACGTATATTCGGGTTGCCTGCTCGTTTCGGAATTGCACACGTTAACAGAAGCGATAGCACATACAATGTCAAGCAGGTTAAAATCCCCGCGGTGTCCGAGATATCTGCGAGCAGACCTCCGACCACGGTTCCCAATAAAATGGCTAGAATCGTCGAGCCCTCCACCTTGGCATTCGCGCGCAGCAGTTCGTCTTCGTTACTCGTCAGCTCCGTCAAAATGCCGTATTTGGCAGGCGAGTATACAACAGCGCCAATGCCCAGCACCAAGTAGCAGTACACGGCGGGCGCACCGATGAGCAGCATGAGAATGCCAACGCTTTTGAACAAATTACCATACAGCAGTACGTGCGTCTTCGCCTTGCGATCCGCGAGCGCGCCAACGATGGGTGCCAGGACAACGTACCCTAGAAGAAAGCCCATTTGAATATTTGTGATGGTACCCTCCGGGTTCGCCACACCCCGATGAGCCAGAATGCCTATGATAATGAAAAAGTTCAAGTTATCGGCAAAAGCGCTCAAAAATTGCGTAATGTACAGCGCATTCAGCGAGCTCGTTTTTTGCTTCATGATCTCACCCCTACCTGCGTGTTTGTTAACGGCTATTTTCAAAGATACTACTAGCGCATGAAGGAATCAAATGGTTTTTCACGAAAGGATGTCCCTGACATGCTCCCCCAACTCAACAAGAAAATGGAAACAATCATGCCACTAATTACTCCCATCAGCGTCCTTATCGGAGTTTTGGCGGGTAGTCATTTATCAGGTTTTACGTATGTATCGGCTTGGATCTTCGCCTTCATGACCTTCTCTGGCAGCATCAGCTCCAGCTTTAAGGAATTCGTACAAATCGTTGTACAGCCGCTCCCTTTGATCGCTACCCTGCTGATTCTGCATGTGATCATGCCGCTCCTTGCTATGGGGCTTGGATATGTCGTGTATAGCGACGATTCGTTTACGATTACGGGGCTGATCTTGGCTGCGGCAATCCCTACGGGCATCACCAGCTTCGTCTGGGTAGCCATCTATCGAGGCAATATCGTCCTGACGTTGTCGATTATTTTGGTAGATACCATTCTCTCTCCCTTTGTTGTTCCCTACACGATGTCCGTGCTAGTCGGCGCCAAAGTCCATATGGACACGTTCGGTATGATGAAAGGCTTGTTTTTCATGATCGTGCTGCCGTCCCTGATCGGCATGCTGCTCAATGGTTGGACACACGGCAAAATAAAAGAGCGATGGAGCGGACGCCTAGGCCCCTTTTCGAAAATAGGCATGGGTCTCGTTGTCGCCATTAACGGCTCAGTAATTGCCCCCTACTTGCGCGAGGTCAATGGCAAGCTGCTTGGTTTAGCTCTGTTTGTGCTCATCATGGCCTCTCTCGGCTACCTTCTCGGATGGCTAACCGGCAAACTGATGGGATGGAAGGAAGATATCATCGTCGCACTGACCTTTAATGGCGGTATGCGCAACATCAGTGCCGGTGCCGTGCTCGCTGTAGCCTACTTCCCTGCTCCCGTAGCCATCCCTGTTGTGCTTGGCATGCTGTTCCAACAGTCGCTCGCCTCCTTGTTCGGCTATTTGTTAAACAGGCGGTATGCGCTGAAGGACGCGCCGGACGTAAGCGCTGGCAAGGCATAAATACATGCTTGAGTTTCTTCCAAATCAAAAAAATTCCGATCCATCTCCCCGGATGAAATCGGAATTTTTCTTTACTCTAATTTAAAGCCTCTATTACTTCTGCTACTCCCGACTCTCCACTTGCAACGAGCTCAACAGGTTCTGCGAACATATCGCACATGTACACGAACATACTGAGGATATCCAGTATTTCTTCGCTGTCGAACGACCTTGCGGTAGACAAGCTGTATACGTAGCGGTAATGCAGTTCATTTTGTTCATTGATGCCGAAATGGCCAATTGGAAGACGCGTATTAATTTCCAGCAAAATGTGGGCAACTGCGGCGCGCTGCTCATCCTTCAAATGGAACGGAAGCGTGCTGTAAATTTGCAGCAGTTGAATAGCTCCGGCTTCTTCCTCATCCAGCGGCAAAAAACTAAAATGCAGGAAACGGTCCCGCCCCTTCTTATCCTCCTGAAAGCCCGCCATCAAAACATGGATCGGGATCGCCTCTGATTTCTCCAACAGATTCGTGGCTAAGCCCGCTTCATCCAAAATCTCTTTCAAAAGCCCTAACTGCGCCAAATGGCGCGCATGCACTAGTTCTGGCAGCATGATCCGTCTCCTACTCTCTCTTGCCCATTGCTTCAATGAGGCTCGTCTTTAATTTATCTGGATCGCTTCTAAGTGTTTCTATTTTCTCCAGCTCTAACAAATCTACTCCGGCTGCTTCTATAAAGCTTCCCACCTGTTCATAGCGGGTCACAATATCCGGGTTCGATCGATCCAGAACAGGCAGTTTCTGTATCATTTCAATGAGGAGGGTTGCGTCGTTAGCGCGCTTCTCGCCCTTCTTCACGGTCGACTTCTCGGCGTTGAATACCGCCTTGGTCAATTTCCAAGCGTCTGGGCTGGCGGCTCGGTCCCGACCCATTTGCTTCAGTGAACGAACGGCAGGCATCGCTGCTCCCACGCCGGCGGCAACAAGTTTGAGCGGTGTGCCCACTTGTGCGCCAACACCGGTCAAGGTGGCGATGTCCCCGGCGATTTTGGTCAGCTCAATGCCAATCTGCAAGCCTAAGCGATCCGTCCGTTTGACGTTGATTTTCTTCATTTCTTTCGCCATTTGGTACTGCGCGATTTCATCCAGGTCCTGGTTATGGGCTATCTTTTCTGTTTCCTTTTGATCCAGCTGTTTATTCAGCTGCTCATTCTTTTTCCTTAGTTTATCCTCTTCAATCGCATTTCCGCCATTTTGCTGGAATACATCGATTTTGTCCTGATTCTGCTGAATCTGGTCTCTGATCTGGGTCATGTCGAGATCTTTCTGGTCGATTCCAGCTTTCAATTGGAGCTTATGAGCCTCCAGCTTTCCTTTATCGACGCCGGTGTTGCCGCCGAACCAGCGTTTTGCTTTGATAAACGATGCATTCTCGTTTTTCTTTTTGAAGCTGCGCTTGATTTCCGTCATTGCGGAGCGATTCAAGCCAGCTTTGATGAAGTCAACTGATTTGAAGGCAATCTTGACCCCGCTAACAGCTATGCTGACGCCGGGAATAACGGTTGTGAGCGCAGCCGTACTCGTTTCCATAATCTCCATAATGCCTTTGGCTACTTTCAGTGAAGATGACGCAGCCTGCAAAGCATTGTTGATAATCTCAATAACGCCTTTGGCCTTATCCCCCTTGCTAAGGGCGCCTTCTTCCGAGTACTTGCTGTACATGTCATAAATGCCTTTGACAGCCAAGATCGCACTCTTCACCGCTGAAATGGCATCCCCAACCGTGCCCGTATAATCGCTCACGGCGGAGGATTTGCCCACGCCATCCAGACTTCCGCTGGACTTGGCCGCTTTGTCTACAAGACCGGCGGAACCGCTGACGGTTTTGCCGGCGCCTTCGATGATGGATGCGCCTTGTCCGGCGTAGTTCCATCTCTTGTTATGCCCAGTTCGATCTGTATCCTTGGAGACGGACAGCGCTTCCCTGAACGAATTAATCATTTGAAGCGGCCCGCCAATCATATCTGCCGTACTGCTCACTGCCCCTAAAGAGGCGGCCTTGTGCCCTTCGCTTGCGATTTTTGTCTTGCCAAAGGAGGTTTTTAAGTCTTCAGCAGGCTTCCCAAAACTCTCGCTAAACGTATCCGTTGCGATACTCGCCCCTTCGATCCGGTCTTTCAGCTTGTCCTCCTTCGGGGCAGTCGGCGATGACGCTCCCCCAGAATTCCGTTGGATGAGCTGAGTCGCATAAGCTTGCGTAGCACGGTTCCCCACAGTTCTTTGCATTTGCAGAAAGAAATTCTGGGACGCAGATCCCCCAAGTGCGGCCCTCTCTTTATGCTCATTGGGCATGGACGTATGCTGAGTTCCGCTTTGCGATGGTTGGCTTTTCCTGGTGTGGAGCTTATGCGACTGTGCCATCTGTTCTGATTCCTCCAAGTTGGTACTACATACAAGGATAAACGGCTCTGCCGTCCTTCAGGGACGAGCGCGTTTGTCAAGGTGGATGCGAAGCAAAAGTATAAACTTATACTTTCTTGTCTACTGAGGAAACCTCTATCGAGGTCATCTTCAGAGGAGTGACCGCGTTTAGAGGCAGGTTTATAGCCAATAAATTAGCTTGCATTTTCGAATCCTGAAAAAATTTGCTTTCTTATGTGGCAAATAAACAGCAGGTGCACGGAGCTTTGCCTACTAACTTCCGTTCACTCTATTTGCTGCCTCGCTGCTGAATAACGTGTGTCAGTTCATGGCCCAGCAGTTCTTGCCCTTGACGGCTATCCGGATTATATTGGCCTGCACGGAAAAAGATATCGTTGCCCGTCGCGAATGCCTCCGCACCGAGTTGAGCATTCAATTGACTGGCTTGCCCGTCATTATGAATGTTCACATTGCTAAAATCGGCATTAAATGCAGACTCCATCTTCGCTTGAATCTGAGCGTCCATCTTGCTGCCGCCTCCTTGCTTCGCCTTAATCTGCGACTCAATGGAAGGCGCAGCATCGAATCCATCCTCAGACGGCTTCATCTGAAGCTCTTCCTCTTCGGCTCCCATTCGCTGGATCGTATCCGCCGAGGGCTTCATCTGGAGTTCCTCTTCTTCGGCTCCCATCCGCTGGATCGTATCTGCCGAAGGCTTCATCTGGAGCTCCTCTTCTTCAGAGCCTAATCCTTCTTCTTCGGCTCCCATCCGCTGGATCGTATCCGCCGAAGGCTTCATCTGGAGTTCCTCTTCTTCGGAGCCTAATCCTTCTTCTTCGATTCCCATCCGTTGGATCGTATCCGTCGAAGGCTTCATCTGGAGCTCCTCTTCTTCGGAGCCTAATCCTTCTTCTTCGGCACCCATCCGCTGGATCGAGGATTGTGACGCACCGCTGGACTCAGACATCGCAATGTGATCAGCCACGGCTTTGCCTACCTGATCCGCTTCCTGCTCATAAGCATCGCCAACGGGGCCTACAGCAAGCTTCGTCTGCACAGTCATTTGCGACCCCAACATGCTGCCCACAGCACGATTCCCCATCGTACGCTGGATGTTCATAAAGCCGGCTCCAGCCGTTCCTTCCGAACCGCTCTTCGTGCGGGTATTTCCGTCTAAAGCAGCATCCTGATGCCTGTTAATTCGTGATTGATGAATTGGCATATGAACCCTCCTATTTGGCTGAAAAAATCTCAGCGATTACACACTGACGAGCAGCTATCGATCTCATAATCTATTTCGCTTCCGTAACGCCCAAAAACGGCCTTACCGCTTCAATTCGAACGTTGTTCTCTCATCTCACCGTCTGTAGCGCCCGTAATGGGCCTTACAGGCCCTGCCGCACGCTATTTCGCTTCCGTAACGCCCAAAATCGGCCTTACCGCTTCAATTCGAACGTTGTTCTCTCATTTCACCGTCTGTAGCGCCCGTAATGGGACTTACAGAACCAGCCGCACGCTATTTCGCTTCCGTAACGCCCAAAATCGGCCTTACCGCTTCAATTCGAACGTTGTTCTCTCATTTCACCGTCTGTAGCGCCCGTAATGGGCCTTACAGAACCAGCCACACGCTGTTTCGCTTCCGTAACACCCAAAAACGGCCTTACCGCTTCAATTCGAACGTTGTTCTCTCATCTCACTGTCTGTAGCGCCCGTAATGGGCCTTACAGACCCTGCCGCACGCTATTTTGCTTCCGTAACGCCCAAAATCGGCCTTACCGCTTCAATTCGAACGTTGTTCTCTCATCTCACTGTCTGTAGCGCCCGTAATGGGCCTTACAGACCCTGACACACGCTATTTCGCTTCCGTAACGCCCAAAATCGGCCTTACCAACTTACTCACTTGCAAAACGCTTGCAGCCGCAAGCCTGCAAAACATACCGCCAATCGCTCGCCAAACTTCGTTTTGCACTCCCTTGATGTCCGTACCTGAGCGCAACAATTCCGCTACTCTCACTATACCATATATATGGAGCTTTGAGGCTACATTTTGAATGCTTGTCTATACACGGTCAGCACCGCAATATCATCCGACTGAGCCGCCTTATCCGTAAAATGGTCAACGTCCTCAATAAGACGTTCCAACAAATTCGCACGAGGGCTTTCCAGCCCTCCGGCCAGCAACTCCTGCAGGCGTGAGGAGCCATATTGCCGCTGATCCCGGTCCTCCGCTTCAGTTATCCCGTCGGTATACAGCACAATGCGGTCGCCGGGAGCAAGATCAGCCTCATTATCCAAATATACCATATCATCCATCACGCCGAGAGGGAGCCCTTTTTTCCCTTTCAGAGGCTCCACGGCACCTGTCTCCCGGACAATATAAGGCGTGCAATGGCCGCCATCACTATATAGAAGCTGGCCCGTCCGGACATGCAGAACACCGCAGAAAATCGTAGCGAACATCGTCGATTCCTCTTTGTAAAGCTCCTGATTAACGGCTGTGAGCAGCTCGCCCGGGGTCATCTCCAGTGTCATTTTCCCCTTTAACAGCGTCATCGTCACCGCCATGAACAAAGCCGCAGGTATCCCTTTATCCGATACGTCGCCAAGCGCGAAAAACAAACGATCTTCGCCGATTCGGAAGTAGTCGTAGAAGTCCCCGCCCACCTCGCGTGCGGGGCGAATTACAGCCTGCACCTCGGCAGCGGCAACCCGCATCGTGTCTCCTTCCTCCACACTTGCTTCTTCGCCTACACCTTCAATTGAGAAAGCCGGCGATTCCTCCCAAGACTCCGAAAGTGGGCTTGAACTCCCACTTGCTTCTAAGCCCATACCTTCAATCGGGAAAGCCGGCGATTCCTCCCAAGACTCCGAAAGCGGCCTTGAACTCCCGTTTTCTGCGCCAACATACGCTTCCGCATTTGCAGCTACAGTCGCATCACTCGCGCCTTCCCCCATATCGCGTCCTCGCACCACCAGACTGCCCCTTGGCAAAAAGCCCATCTGGATGTCGCTCGCAATGCGCAGCTCGCTTTCCATCCGCTCTTTGGCAGCTGTAGTCGTTTTCAGCGCATCCATGGATTGCTCAAGCGCGTCGTACAGCATGGCATTCTCCAGCGAGACCGCCGTCGGAGAAGCAATGGATTCGAGGAGCAGCAAGTCCCGCTCCGAGAAATGAATCCCGTCCCGTTTATTGAGTACCTGCAAGACGCCAATAATGGCGCCTTTGCTCACGAGTGGGACGCATAGCATATTGCGAGTCGGATAGTCGACTCGCTTCGCGACCTTGGACGACCAGCGCTCATCCTGAGCGGCGTCGTCGATTTTGACGGATTGCCCGGTCTGGGCAACCCAGCCAGCGATACCTTCGCCGAGTTTGAGGCGAATTTCACGGACTTCATCGCCCTTTTCGCCGAGCGCAAGGTCGAAAAACAGCTCTTCCTTGGCCGCATCGAGCAAGATGACAGAGGAAGCCTCCGCGTTCATGATACGCGAGGTGGTTTCCATAATTTTAAGCAGCAAATCCTGCTTGCGAATGGTCGAATTCACTTCCAGGCTCACGTCAAAAAGCTGCAGCGTCCGCTCAAGCTCACGCTCTGCCGCTTCCCGTTTAAATTCGCTCATCCGCCATGCAGCAAGAGCCGCCAACAAAAGCAAAAGGAGTACGCCAATCGCAATACCCATCACGCGCGCCTCCCCGTTTCCCCCTGTGACCCATCAAGCCATAGGCATCTATTCGACAGCATGAAGAGCATCCGCTTCCGTCGCGTAGATCGAGAAAATAGCACTAAACCCCGACATGTCGAACACTTCCTTCACATGCTCATTCATATGAGCCAAGGCCAGCTTGCCTTGAATGACCTTAATCATTTTCGCCGCAACGAGCAAACTTCTCAGGCCAGCGCTGCTAACATAGTCCAATCCCTGCAAATCAAACACGAATTTGCCTGTTCCCTGCTCAACCAGCTTCATAAAGCCGGATTCCAGGCTTCCGGACGTGTTCGCGTCCAATCTGCCTTCCAAACTGAGGACAACCACGTCCCCTTGCATTCGTTCCGTTAGGTTCATGCCATTTCTTCCTCCTGGGCCCGGCGTTTTTTCATCATCACTATATTTTCATCATACAAGCGTTCATAGCGAATTTCATCCATCACTTGCCGCACAAAGTGAATACCGAAACCGCCAATCCCCCGTTCGTCAAGCGAGCAATCGACAGAAGGGCTTGGGTTCAAAAGCGGATTAAAAGGCACGCCCCGATCCGTAATCCTCAGCTCCCAGCCATCAGGAACGAGCCCCACATCGATACGAATCGTGTGCATGCCTGCTTCTTCCTGCGGGTAGCCGTATGAAATTGTGTTCGTCACCAGCTCATCACAGGCTAAATTGATCTGAAACAAGGTGTATTCGTCGAGGCTAAGCGCTTCTGCAAGAGAACCTATAAAGGCGTTCAGCCGCTGAAGCTCCTTGAGATCATTCATGATTACAATCGATGACGAAGCCATCCTTACCGCTCTCCTCTATGCCATTTTCAAAAGCATATTCTCCAGCAATCTCACCCTTGCGCTCGAGGCATGCAGCAAACCGATTCCGATTTCCGGGTATAATCTCACTAAGCGCGACAAGCTTTCACCCTGCAGCGACAGCACCCTCACCTCGTCAAAAATAACCTGGGCCGTAATCGATGAAGGCGTCCCGTCGAGCGCCGTGGTTTCACCCAAGGCCTGTTTAGGCCCTAGAACGCCTATCGTCACGGCTTCGCCAACACCGGTCTCATTACTCAGCTCGACATTCCCCTCGATAATCAGGTACATGGCGGCATTACTTTCTCCCCGGCGCAATAAATAGGTCAAATCCGCATGCACCTCTTCGGTTGCGATACCCGCGATGAGTCCCAACTCATCCACAGACAAATCCGCAAAAAGCGATACCTGCTTCAAGAAAATTACTTTATCCAGCATCGTTAAAAACTTGCGATCCTCTTTCATCTCATCACGCTCCAATGTGCTTAGTGCATAGACAGCGACATCTTTAAGCCATTTGTCCGACCAAAGCTGAGCTTCATGCAAAATATCCAATGGTTCGGCTTGATCTATACCACTGCTGTTCTCACCTTGTTTCAATAATGCAAGCAGCGCTGATGCTAATCTTCGGTCGCCCAAGCCTTCGGCAAGCACTTCCAGACCATTTTCACGGACTTCTTCGTCTTCATCCTGGATCACTTCGCGCAGTGTCGTTACGACACGCTCGTCAGCCAAATGGATCATAACGGCCCACGCGCCGCCGACCAGCGCCTTGTGCAGCTCCCCGCAACGCTGATTGGCTAATTCGGCGAGCCCGTTCATCCCCAGCTTAGCCAAAGCGACGGGCAAAGCCTTTTCTTGCGTGGAAGCCAGCATCCGGCTCACACAGCGTTCGACAAGCTCCGTTCGCAGTTTATTTTCATCCAGCAAGGCAGCAAGCGCGGTTACCGACGCATTCCAGATAAAAGGATTCACATGGTTTACGCCTTCAAAGAGCGCCGCTAGTCCCTTATACCCGATATCGATCAAAGCTTGAAGAATAGCCTTCCTTAACTCCTGATCCGCCAAAGGAACCATTGAGAGCAGCAGTGGAATCGCTTCTACATACCGAAGCTTGCCGAGACAGTGCGCTGCTGCTACTTTGACAGCAGGACGGTGATCATCAAGCAAGGACATCACCCAGGCTGTATACGAATCGAGCTTAAGATCCGCTACCGTTTGGCAGCCATAGACGGCCCACTCTCCGCCGTTATCGAGCATTTTGATGATAGCCTCATCACAGGCCTGATAACTCTCTTCGCTTTTAAGCGCGTAAAGCGCTTTTACCCCTTCGTGCACCACTCTGGGGTGCGTGTCGAGCAGCTTCACTCGTATGAAAAAGTAGGATTGGCTTTTGAGATGCGTCGCTTTGGAAATGAGCTTCACACTCTCAGCCCGCACCTCCGGGTCTTCATCTTCAAGAAACGAGGCAACCTGCACGAGATCCTGAACGGTTGCGCCTTGCAAATTCATCGCCCGCAGCACCGCGATGCGGATTCGCGAGCTTTCTTCGCCGATCATGCCGATCAGATGAGGCAAAAAGGCGGAGTCCTTCGCTTTGCCGATGACCTCCAAAGCAAGCTCCCGAATGTAATCGTTCGGGTGCTTCAAGTACCCAAGCATAGCCGACAAAGCTTTGGAGCTGCGAATCCCCCCGATAAAAGAGGCTGCGATGTCCGAAAGGTCGGTATGCAGGGATTGAACGCTTTTAACCAGCTCACGAATGTATAAATGCCTTCCATACCAGGCTACGCCGACCAGAACAGCTGATAAAATAACGCCAATCCATGCAAGCGGCGACAGCGCAAGCCAACCGAACGAATGCAGGATCGACAGCAGCGATCCGATCAAAATGCCGCCCGAGGCGGCCAATCCTTGAGCAAAATACCGGTAACCGTCCCGCTGGGAGATCGGCATCATTTTGAAGAAAAGCTGGTAACAAGGCTCCGCAATGTAATAGAGCAAAATATAGAAGACGGCGTAGGAACCCGACACCATCATGAGTCCAACCGGCTGATCCAGGAGCAGCGCCGTCAATCCGAAGCCGCCGAAGAAGATAACCGTAATGACCAGCAGCATATTGCTGGCGCCGAGCCAGTTCATCAACCGCGTGGACACCGTTTGCAGGATCAAGCAAAAAGTGAACTGAATGGCTGTAATCATCCCATAAAAGGATGTCAGGTCACGCTCCTGCGGGAAATGCGCCTCCGCTGCGGTAAAGTATTGATACTCGATCATAAAATAGACCGCGGGCATGAGCGTCATCAACGCAACCGCACAAAGGAGAAACGGACTGCGCAAAATTTGCTTCACATAATAGCCGGACGGCTGAATCTCTTCTTCCGCATTAGCAGTTCCTTGCGCTTGCAGGCGTTTATCTTCCTTAATCGTTAACGGCGCCAAATAACGCGCTAATGCTTTGCGGAAAAAGACGTAGCCGCACACCATGAGTACCGGAGCCAGCGCATATACCGCTTCCGTTCCGAACAGCTTTCCAATCTCATGGGCGAGCAAACCCGCTGTAATGCCTCCTATCGTCGTCGAAGCGATGAATGCCGGCATTAACCGCTTCGCCTGCTGTGTCGGGCACAAGTCAAAGGCTGTGCTCCACAGCAGCAGTGTCAACTGCCTCACGACGAAGTTCGAAGATAAGAACAGAATCGGATAATAGTAACGAAAATCAATCCCGCCCAGCTTAAAGCCAAGCAGCACAACACCGTTGAATAGCAGCAGCCCGATCATGATCAGATAGAGCGTGGTCATCATTTTGGCCTTGGGCAGCCAATTCGTCAGCTTCGCGAGCAGCCAGCCCTCTGCCGGCATAATCGCCGCTTCCACAATATATACATACGGCAAATACTGAACGCCAAACCGTTGGTTAAACAGTGCCATAAACGCCGTATAGTTCAAGGACTCCGCAATGCCGCTGAAATAGAAAATCGGGAGCATCATCCAGAGCTTCCTCATATCTTCTCCGCGCAAACCCATCCACTTGATTAAACTTCCTTGCATACCATCAGGTCCAATCTATCATTTCATTTGCCCGCTTCACCGGACAGCGGTTTGTAAAAGGCAAGCCTAGCTTCGCCATCGTAGTAATAGTTCGGATACGTACCGATCAGTTCAAAGCCGTTCGCTCGGAACATACGCTGAATCGGCTCATATTCCGGCAAATCGCACGTATACGTCAAAATGTACCGCCCTTGCGCAGTTCGAATAAAGGTTTCCAAAGCCTGAAACAATATCTTCGCAAAACCGTGTCGGCGGTAGTCGCGATGCACAACCAGGTAATCCCACAAAAATCCTCCCGATTGGTGCTCGTTCTCCTTGCAGCTGGTTACAGCAACCACTTCGCCGGCCTCATTCTCGATAAACCAGTGACGGTGGTTGCGCTGCATCAGGCTTTGGAGCGGAGCATTCCGGAAATGCTCCACCTCGCCCGGTGTATGCCGCTGGTCATCGAAAGAGTCTGGCGACAAGTAAAAATTTGTAATTCTCAGCGCATCTTCTTCCGTCGTTAATTCTTGAACGTTCATGTCCAGGTCTCCCCTTTCTTCATGAAACAGATAACGTTCCGTTCCAATCCTGGGTCGTCCCCTTTTGGAAGTATTCGTCACATTGGTAGAAATAAAGCTGAGCCGCCTTATCCTGGCGGTTTTGCTTAATCACCATCAGGAACGCTTCTCTGGCATCGTAGAATCGCCCTACTTGATAATACGTTACGGCCTGCTCGAATAACGCTTTGGTTCTGTCTTTCAGAACGCGCACCGTATCCGGGTCGCCATGGTAACAATCGAACAAATGAAGCGGCTCTTTCATGCCCTCCATCTGGATTAAACCAAGATTCCGATAATGGAATTGACCAGGCTGCTCCAGCGCTTGAACCACGAATTCCGTGATGAGGATGGACGCTCCGAGGGGCTCAGTCATTTTTTCCAGCAGCGTCGCCAGGTTAACGCCGTCCGAAATCACACTGCCTTCCAAACGCTGCTCCTCGCCGATAATGCCGAGACGAAGCGCGCCTTTGTGCAGGCCAATGCCGAGGTCGAGAGGCTGGTAGCCTACTTTCGCCCGATGCGAGTTGTAGATGTCCAGCTCCCTGCGCATCTCAATAGCCGCCAACAGCGCATCATCCGCCTTATTCGGAAACAGCGCCATAAAGCCTGCGCCGAGATATTTGTTGACCAGTCCCTGATGGTTGCGCACATAAGGTCCGAAACGTTTCAGAAACGAGTTCACAAAGTTAAAGTTTTCTTCAGGCATCAGCCGTTTGGAGATTTGATAGAAGCCTCGGATGTTAAATATCAAAATAGACATGTTCTGCTCCACTTGATCGCCCAGCTCTACATCGAGAATGCTCTCTTTGTTCAGAAAGCGCAAAAACTGCTGCGGCACGAAGCGATAGTAAGACTGGCTGTAGTCCTCCACTTTTGTAATATAGTCGCGAATGCGTGCAGCCATCGTATTGACGCTGTCACCCAGATCCGACACTTCATCCCGCGTGTTAATGGTCACAACTGTATCCCAGTTGCCCTTGGCAATCTCGCCGACACTATTGCGCAGCTTGCGGATCGAAGAGAGCATCACATACGTCATCAACATCAGAACGAGCAGCAATCCTATAGAAATCAAAGCAATATTGCGAATAATCGATTGCAAGACAACTTGGCGATGCTTGAGAATGCCGTCCAAATTTTTGCTAGTTTCAAAAACGCCAACCACTTTGCCCGATGAATTGAAAATAGGCGCGATGGCATATCTCCATTGACCAGAGAAGTCCTCCCACTGGCCTTTGGCGGGCTTACCCTCCAATACGACCTGCTGATTCTCAGGTGTCTGTTGGAACGGATTGAACATATGCATGCCGTCATCGTCTTCCAGGATACGATAAATGATGCCATCCTCATACTTGTACACGGCTTTGTAGAAGCCCCCATTATCATCCTGGGTATTATCATCGAAAACCGCATTAATCTTCTTGCGGAAAGATTGATAGACCGGTCCTCTATAATCAAGCGGGGAAGAGAGACTTTCCAGCTTGTCTCCGTCGATCAGATTCTGCCCGTTTTTGGCCAGCAGCGCGAGCTCGCTGAATGTCTCTTCTTCCATTTTATCGGAAAAACTAGTATAGATGACGGTTGAAAGCAGAATCATCGAACCGGCGATGACGGGAACCAGAATAAGAATCTGCTTCATCATCAGCGGCAAGCGACGCTGTAGAATATTAAAGAAAAGCAATTTAATCGCATAAAGCACAAGGAGAACAGCCACCACAGCTGCGCACCAAACAAGGATGCCATGCGTGATTTCAGCCTTGCTGTAAGTTCCATTCACCATGGGAGGCGTAATGGTTCCATCCGGAAGACGGCGGTTAATCTGTGCAGCTTCGACGATAATCAAGCTGTCATCCGGCGCGATACTGCTCGTCGTCGCATCAAAGGAAAGCCCGGCTCCGCTCGTTTTCACTTTCTCTTCCGTTACAAGCCCTTCAACCACATAAGGCTGCTTGGGATCATACCTTGAGATCGTTTTTTCATTGAAATCAATAAAAACTAGCCGCCCTTGATTATCAAGATGCAAGCTCTCTGGGAAATTGCGTCGTGTCCGGTCAAGACCCGGCAGAGGATACACCAGCTCCGAATGCCCATCGGCATAGGCGCGATAAATTTCACCGCTGCGGGTCGAATAGTAAATGTCGTCAGGCTTGTAGCCATCTGCCTCTGACACATATTTATTCTCTGGCAGTTTAACCGAATAGGCCGGCAGAGGGCCGCCAGCGATATCGCCGGCAGCTATTTTGTAAAGTGTCAGTTGATCTACGCCGTCATTGAAGAAATAAAGCATGCCTTCTTTTACTTGAATATTGCGCAGGCTGCCCAATCTGTAGCGTTTGGTGCCCTCTTCACTATACTCTTGCGTAAACATAATGCGATCTAACTGCCCGTCTGGCTTGTATCTGACAATCTGCTCCGATTTTACATGAATGCCATAAGGATCAAGCAGCGTTCGAATGGCGTACAAATAACCCTCGTCATCTGCAGCCATGTCATTAAAGCGGTACACCTCGCCGTTTTTGCCGACTTCACTGGTAATCGAGTATTGAAGGGTTCCCTTGCTGTCTAGTTTATGCATCGTTTTCTTGGCATTGTCGATGACAAATAGATTGTTCTGACGATCAGAGATCGCCTTCGATAATCCATCGAAAGGCAAGCTTTTATTAAAAGGCCATAGCGATAAACTATCCCGCTGCACACCCAGATAGGTTCCCGCTCCCCCCACAAGCAGCAGAACGAGCAGTAGAGCCGCAATCGATTTCTTCATTGCTCTTTATTCCCCTCTTAATTCGAAATCTGAATAGTTTGTGTAGGCGCATTCCAATCGACTTGCAAGCCTAACGACTCCGAAATAAAACGAAGCGGCACATAAGTTCGTCCGCCAAGAAGCAAAGGCGGAGTTTCAATCTGCATAGGCTCTCCATCGACGTAAGCTGTCGGATTATCAATGCTGCACATCACTGTCGCCACGTCCGTGCTTACTGTTACCGTGGCGTTGTCTTCCTCCCAATCAACAGCCGCCCCGAATGATTCGGACACAGGTCTGATTGGTAAATATGCATTTCCATTTATTATAACAGGAGGCGCGTCAAATTTGATGAAAAAATCGGGCGAGAGCACATTTTCCGCCAAAATGGGCGGCAAATCCAATGCTGCCGCTTGATCGGCCAACGCCTGAAGCTCCTCAGGCGTATACTTCGCCTTCTCCTGCTGCCCAAGCTGCTCCAGCAGCTTGCTGACTTGCTGCTGAACCTTCTCGTGCACGCCAGCACCCGGCGGCAGGGTCGCCAGCAGCTCTCGAGCTGCGTCCAGCTGCGCAAACAGCCCAGCCTTCGCCGTCTCCAGCTTCGCTTCGTCGACGGCGGCGATCGAGCGGGTCAGCGTCTCGACCCGCTCAGGGTCTTGCTGCGCCTGTTCCAGCGCAGCCTGGAGCTTCCGCTTCGCCTCGCCGAGCGAAGCCAGCCCTTCGGATGTGCCGTTTTGCACATCCGCAAGCTGCGCCTGCGTCGCCAGAAGCGACTGCAGCTGCGCTGCCGCCGCCGTGGCGTCGCCGGCGGCGATAGCCTGCTCCAGCTTCTGGCGCTGGAGCTCGGCCCCTTCGGCCAGCTGATCCTCGCTGGCCTTGGCCCCGGCGGCAGGCTCGCTGGAGCCGCCGTTGGTTCCCCCGCCGCCGGAGCCTGCGGGCGGCGAGCCGCTCTCTTCGGACAGCGATGCGATGATCGCGTCCGGGTTGTTCACCAGCGCCATCTGCTCAAGAGCAGCAGCGCTGTCGCCTTTCAGCAGCGCCTCGGCCATGCCGAGCTGCGCCTGCGCATCTTTGAGCTGCACGACAAGGTCCGCGACCTCCGCCAGCTTCGCCCCAGAGACGGCTGCGTCTTTGGCCGCCTCCAGCTTGGCGATATCTTTCTTCAGCGTATCGATATCCTGCTGAAGCTGTGCAGGTGTCTCCAAGGAAGCGATCGCGCCTGGCTTCGCAATCTCCACGGTCACTTTCAAAGCGGCAGCGGCGGCCTTCGACAACGCTGCCGGGCTGCTCGCATCGGTTATCGTGCTAGGGTCTACGGCATTATCCATGCCGAACCATACTGCCCCCGGCTCACCCGCTTGCATGAAAATCCCCTGCCCCGACTTCGCCATCGTCGCAGCCGCCGCATTGTAGGCCGCTGGCGTTAGCGCGTCCAATTGAATTTTATAGGAACCTATAATAACGGTCCCTCCTCCACTGCTGGCGCTAGCGCCCTCGCCGCTGCTGTTGGCGTTATTTCCTTTACCGTCCGTCGACGGTCCGCTGCCATCCGCCGTTCCCGCTGCCAGTTGGCCGGAGTTTCCTGCCCCTTCCAAAACCAGCTCGCCAATGGATGTATCTTTTTTATAAAGAACAACCTTCAAGTCATCCGATTTGCTGAACAATAGAGTTAAGTATCGAACCGGCTTGTTCAATTTTGCACGTTTCCCGACAGGCTTGCCCTCTTTTGTAAAAACCGCGTAATCCGTCGCTCCCAGCTTTTTACCCACTTTAATCGTAAAATCGCTTAGCAGCGGCCCTACCGCGGGCTTTAAGTTCCATGTCCCTATAGATGCTTTAGGCTTCTGCGGCTTTACTGCCGCCAACCCGTCATCAATTTGACTAAGAGGTAGAATGCCAGGCTTTAACGTCTTTTCTACAGCGCCTCCCGTATCCACATTAAGCTTGCCCAGCGCCGTTTTGTAAGTCATTTGCGCCATCAAAATTTGCTGATCCGCCTTCGCGACGGCCTCCTTGAAGGCTTGAAGCTCATCCGTTTTCATGAGACCAAGCTTCTGTTTCATGGTTGCCTTATCCAGGTCCGTTACAGCATTCTCTTTGTTTCTCAATGCCTGCGCGTAGCCCTCCTCCGTGCCTTTCGCTTCCAAATAAGACTGCCTGACGGCGGCGATTACGCCATTGCGGCTTTCTTTTTCCTTCAAAACTGCCTTGTTTTGTTCCATGGTCGTGATCGGAAGCGCATCTCTCAGGTCGTCCAGATAGCGCAACCCGTCATATTCGCCCTGGAGCAGCGATTTCGGAATGGGGATGATGCCAAGCAGCATGAAATAGCCTTCCCAATCCTGTTTAACACGGGAAAGCGTCGTTTCATAATTAGCCGTAAAAAGCTCCATATCGATGTCTTGAGCTTTATACATGCCATCCATAACCTTCATCCGAGCTGCGCCGAACTTCGAACTATACAAATCCCGTGCCGCATTCAGCTTCTGATCCGCTAAACGCCGATCTTCCGTATCCTGCAAGAGGCTGGGCGTCGTCTTCAGCGCACTTACGATGTAGGATGGCAACTGCTTCTGATTCAGATCGCCATAATCCGGTTCAAAAGACAATTGCAATTTATTTTCCATCTCCAGTTTCAGCGTTTGCCCGAGTGCAAGCCTGCTCCCTTTGGCTGTAAGCTGAGCTTGCTTGTATTCTGACACTGTCTTTTCCAGCGCTTTAGCCGCATCTTCCTGCTCAGCCGGATCAGCGAGCCCATAGCTGCGCTTTAGCTTCGCTGTATCAACACCCTTTTTGGCAGCTTCCCATTTCTTCCTAGCGATCTCTTCGCTCGCCGCGTCTTGAAAAGCTTGAAGATAGGCTTTTTCGACATCAAATTTGACCGTCGTCATCGTTTGCCTCAGCGTTTCTTGAGCCATGTACAGCTGCTTGCGCGCCTCTGGCACCTTCATTCTCGTCGTCAAATCCTGACTCAAATTGCGCGGTTTGGCAAAAAGCCCCGATGCTTTGGCTTCCTCGGACTTCACCGCATGCTGTGCCTGTTCAAGCTCCATTTTTTTCTTCAATATATCCATCTTCACATCGCGAAGCTGCGGGGAAATCTTCAGCCCTTGATCGACCGCCTCACGCATCGTCAACGCTTTGACTGACGCCGCTTCCACCGGCTGTGAACCTGCCCCGCCAAACGTCGACGCAACAATCATCAGCGCAAGCCCCAGCCTGACACATTTGCCAGCTACCACCATGAATCCCTCCGCTCGAACTCTCTACTTTCATAGTACAATATCTCCTTCACTCCCGCACCCAAATTTTTGGGAATCCTATCGGATCTAATCGAATCTAGTATTAGATTGCCGGTTATTTACTTTTCTAGTAGTATTAAAGTAATCAGCCGTGTGATGCGGCTCAAGCCACCTTACATGTTTCTTCGAATTTCAACTCGACTATATAAATGGGAGTGTTCCGTATGGGTAATCTCGTATGCGGCGGAGCGATGCTTCAATGTTCATTCGGGGCTGCGCCCAGCTCGCTGATGGTGCTGCCGGCCAATCGTGTGATGACCTCCATGCCCATCGCCAACATTATGGATAACAAGCCGATGGTGAACATTTTGCCCTTCGGTACGTGCAGCTCCATGGCGAACCCGACCGTTGCCGCCGCGACAGCAGCGAAGCTGGGCGTCATGACTCCGATGCCATGCATACCAGTAACCGCAGCACCCTGGATGCCAGGGTCGCCAACGGTGCTCATCGCGAATATGCCCGCTCTCAACAATACCTCCAAATGCATGTGCAATTGGGGAGGGGTCATACAAATTCAACAACCTGGCCAAATGACAATCCAGATCCCTTAAGTCTCGAATAGGAGTGAGAACGCTTGGAAATCCAGCCGGTCAAGGCCGTGGAAAGAGTGCTGAAACCTGTCGTTGCCCCCATGTTCGGGCACGTTATGAAAATGCTGTCCCTTGTGGGCAGATTGCCCAAAATCGCCATTACCAAGGCTCAGCAGTTTCTGAAAAGAATACTGTCAACCCGCGAAGCCTCCTTGCAAAACTACGTTTTGATCGGTTCCTACTACATCTCCAAGCGGCTGCTCCTTTTCTCGGCGCTACTGATTCTCGTTCTCGTATATTTCATCTTCATTCAGCCTCCTGCGATCGTGAATAAATGGCTTCACCGCGTTCCCATTCTGAAGGAAAACACGCCGAAACTGACTGCCTTTTCCGGTACGGGCAAAGTCGTTAGCGAGCAAAAAAACGCCCGTTACATCGGCGATCTCGTCGATGGACTCTACGCAGGTAAAGGCAAGCTTTATAATGCGGACGGTGTGCTGATCTACGAGGGCGATTTCGATAAAGGGCAGAAGGCGGGCAGCGGATCGCTGTATAACGATAGCGGCGTCTTGCTTTACAAAGGGGCTTTTGCCGGAGACGCTTATAACGGCGCAGGCACGCTGTACGACGAGAAACAACGAGTCGTCTATATCGGGGAATTTCAGAACGGCAAGCTCGGCGGTGCGGGCAAACTCTTTTTGCCGAGCGGGGATCTGCTGTATGAGGGAACTTTTAACGGAGGCTACTACAATGGCCCAGGGAAGCTGTTTTCCTCCGGCGGCATCGCGCAGTATGAGGGCGAATTTGCTAGCGGTTTGTACAACGGCGCAGGTAAGCTATTCACCCCTAAAGGACAGCTCCTTTATGAGGGCGGATTCAAAAATGGCGACTATTCCGGTGATGGCACCGAGTATTACGCCAACGGTTTCGTGAAATATAAAGGCCAGTTCCTCGCAGGCGCCTATAACGGGGAAGGTACTTCTTTCGATGAGAAAGGCGTGCCGCATCTCAAAGGCGCTTTCCAGAGCGGCGTTCTCAGCGGCGCTGGAGAAGCTTACGACGAGGCGGGCAAACTCGTCTACAAGGGCGATTTCAAAGCCGGCCTCTACGACGGCATTGGGACCCTGATGGACGCAGACGGCGCGCCGCTGCTGCGGAGCTTTTTTGCAGGCGGCCATGCCAGCCTGCAGAGCTTCATTGGCTTGTCCAGCAAGAAAGTCGAAGACTTGCTGGGCAAGCCGGACGAGGTGACGCTGCAGGATGCCAGCGTCACGCTCGCGGGCCAGGAGGCGGCACTGGACGCCTCCGCGGCAAGCGCCGGCGGCGCGGGCGAAGCCGCCGACGGCGCACTGCCGGCCGCGAGTCCCGCCGCGGCGGCTGTGCCTGCAGCAGCAAGCGTAAAGCTGCTGCTGAGCTACCCCGCCTACCAGCTATCGCTGCTGGTAGAGCCGTCCAAGGACAACCCGAAGGAGGCCGTTGTCACCTCCCTCAGCGTCTGGGGCACGAAGCCGCTGGCTCTGCTCCAACCGGCAATCGAGACGACCAAGAAGCGCAACGAGCCGAACGACGAAGGCTACCGCGTGCTGGACCTGAACGTACAGGCTGGAACAGACGCCTTTACAAACAGCTACTACAAGGATGATTTCGTGTTTACGCTCACGCACTTCAATAAAGCCAAAACTGCCCACCTGCTCCAGGTGAGCTCCACCAAATAAAAACAACCCCGCCTTTTCCATTGAAAGGCGGGGTTGCTCCTTTTACCGATAAAAGAAATTCGGCCGTTTCACTTCATTCCGATAGGAGCTGTGGAAGATATGCGTCGTCGCCGGCGAGAGCGGCGGGATGAGCCAAGTCCAGTCGCCAGTCACCGCGCGGCCTTGCTTATCCTCTTTTTCCTCAAAACGCTTAAACTGCTGCGCCGCCGTGTGGTGATCGACAATCGCAACGCCTTGTGACTGATAGGAATGAAGTACAGCCACATTCAGCTCAACGAGCGCCTTATCTTTCCAAAGCGATGCCTCTCTCTGCGTGTTAAGACCCATGATTTCAGCTACACGGGGCAGCATATTATAGCGATTTTGATCAGCGAAGTTTCTCGCTCCAATTTCCGTACCCATATACCAACCATTGAATGGCGCTGCCGGATAAGAGATGCCTCCGATTTCTAGCCGCATATTGGACACAATCGGCACAGCATACCACTTCAGCTGAAGCTCCTCAAACGCCGGTATCTCCGGATGGGCAATATTCACTTCCATCACCAATTGTTTCGGAATTTCGAACCATCGCGGCGTTTGCTGCCCAATCTGCACGAGGAGCGGCAGGATATCGAAGCGCGTTCCTGCCCCGTTCCACCCAAGCGATTGGCAAATCTTCGTGATTTCGAGCGACGCCGGGTCGCCGAGTAGGCCATGATCCGTCTCATAGCCTGCATAACGGATTAATTGGTCATTATAAATGTGAAACCTGGTCTCGATCCCTTGTTCCGGAGGGAAAATAGTGATGACCGGGCGAATTTTGCCGCCATTCGTCGCTGTCTCAATATGCTGGAATAACGCCTCTGCCATTTGAGCTTCCGTTTCAATATGCCTGGCATCATGAACCCGCAGCGTTTCCCAGAACAATCTGCCTATGCAGCGATTGCTGTTTCTCCACGCCATTTTGGCTCCGTGCAGCAGTTCTTCACTTGTATGCTCGTAGTGACTTTGATCTCGAATTCGCTGCTTCACCGCAAGAAGACGAGCCTCCGTTTCATCGGAAGCTTTACCTAACTCGCCGTAGCATTCAACAATAAAAGCTTGAGCTGCTTCAAGACTTTGAAGCTGGTGCTTTTCTTTGCGCAGTTGGTCCTTCATATATACAACTCCTATCGTTGTTAAGATCGGACCTGCAGAAGCACCTTGCCCGTGCTCCGCCTGCTTTGCGCGCAGCAGCCGCTTTTGTTCGCATTTCTACAGTGCCAATCACGTTGCCCGCGCCCAATATTTTTGGCGATCTAGGTTGCCGTTGTAGCTACTTCTCTTTCTATGACGGACTTCATACTAGGCGCCGAAACGATCCGGTAAGTACTCAATTCGGGATTGCGCCACAATGGTCAACTGCCTGTTCTCGTCGGAATACGTGACAGGACCTTCCTGGACATAGAACCATAATTTCCGTGTAGGCTCATTCTCAAACTCTTGAAAGACGAAAACATTAAGTTCATCCTTCCATTTCAGCAACTCCTCTATGCCTTCACTCTTCGCCGTCTGCACAACGAAAATCCAGCTGTCTCCATCCTGTTTCCATGAATAGGGGAGCGGTTGTTTCCCTGTATCAATGAAGGATCGGCCCCCCACTGCATGCTTGACCAAAAAGGTTTCTTGCATTTCGTCACCTTCCTCAGACCTATCTTTTAGGAAAATTCGCCAGGTCATATGCCGCGATTGCTCATAGTCAATTTTCCCCCTGTGTAAGCGTTACTCCGTTTTCCTCACGGCAATTACGGCAAGTCAATCAACATAAAATGCGTATCTTCTATGGCCGTAAAAGCCACCTTCGCTTCATTTTCCATTCGCGCGCTATCTTTCGTTTCAAGCAGGGTATTGTTAGCGGACAGTTTTCCTGCCACAACGAAAAGAAATAACCGCCGGTTGTCGCCCTGCTGGAAGTCCAACTGCTTGCCTGCCTCCAGCTTGCTCAAGAAAATGCTCATATCCTGATGGATTTTGGCCGCATATTCAGAACCTTCCGGCGTTACCACAGGCAGCAGCTCATTTCGCATAGCTTCCGGCTGGTAGCTCACGTTCTCGAACGAAGGCTCCTGTCCCCGCTTGGCTGGCATAAACCATAGTTGCAGCAAGCTTAGCGGTTCCGTTTCCGACGCGTTATACTCGGCATGAATCACACCGCTTCCCGCCGACATCCGCTGAACGCCGTTTGACCCCGTGACCGCTACATGGCCGAGGCTATCTTCATGTTTAATGGCCCCGCTGAGCACGATGCTGACGATCTCCATATCGCTGTGCGGATGCGGCCCGAAGCCTCTTCCCGCCGCAATGTCATCGTCGTTGCACACACGCATCACACCGAAGCTTGTGTTCGCTTCGTCGAAATAATCGCCGAACGAGAAGCTTCGATGGCTCGTCAACCAGCCCAGATCCGTCGTACTGCGCGTTGCTGCCGGAAAAATTTGAATCACTCACACCGCCTCCTTATCTTTCTTTAAGCTTAACATATACGAGCTGCCCAGTACTATGTCGGAACGATGTCTGTGATCTCAGCCGGCAACTTACACACATCCAGATCCGACTCTAACGTCCAGCATAAAACTTCAAGTAGTTCTCCACTTGACCAGACCAATACACACCATCATGCTTGCCGGCATTCAAATGATATTCAGAAGAGACACCCTTCTTCTGCAGTTCTTTATATAGAACCTCAGCCCCTTCATAGAATTGAAAACCGTCCTCGCTGCCACAGTCGAGATACACCTTTAACTCACTAAGATTTTTGGCTTTAGCCAATTCAATCGGGTCTCGTTCTGCGCGCACGGTTTCATCTGGATACAGCCACCCTTTTAAGCCTTCCGCGCCATTCCATGTAGAGAGCCAGACAGCCGGGCTATGTCCGCCAACTTTGCTAAACAGATCTGCATGTTGAAAAGCCGTATATAAACTGGCCCATCCACCCATGGACAAGCCTCCAATGTAACGTCCGTCTTTCGATGTAATTGTTGCATAATGGCTATCGATATAGGCTATCGTGTCCTTTACAAGAAAATCTTGATATCGTCCTTCTGCCATACATTCAGGACAAGATTTCCTCGTGACCTCGGAAGTATTTAGTCCATAACTATTATCATATTTCATTGAGACGATAATGAGCGGATTGATGCTGCCTTCTTTAATCAATCGATCTGCCGCTTTATCTGTTCCCAATCCCGGCAACCAAGCACTTTCATCTCCCCCGTATCCATGCAAAAGATACAAAACAGGGTACTTTTTGTTTGCGCTATAATCGGGTGGCAGATACACATGGAGCGGCATGTCTTTATCTAAAGCTTCACTATAAAATTGGATCGCATCTAGCCGCGGAGATTGCGAGAGCGTTTTCACAACTTCCTTTGGTGAAGCACTCGGAGCAGATGTCTCAGACGCTCTCACCTCTTTCAAGCTCACTTCTTGGCTGGAGCAGCCCACGATCCCTAAACAGGCAAATAGAAACAGACAGGCGTATACCCCTTTTCTCAAAATAATACCCATGTTACTCACCTTCCTTCATCTAATTTTTCTCCTAAATTGTACCAAAAATTCTACGCCTTAATAAGGCCTATGGAACAAAAAAATTCAAGCGCATCGATGGCTCTCTTGATTCGTATCCATGCCGGAACAGTGATTCCTTATTGCAAAATATAACCCCTTCTCCCCAGGAAAGGGATCGTAGATCCTCTATTTGCTTTCTTTGGCTTGAAAAACAAGCTATTTATAGGGAATAGGGTACTCACGTTCCGCGAAGTCAACATGTAACCGATTGCAAACAAATATAAGGTACCTCATTTCCTCGAGCTGATCGTTCCACATAAAATTCCCTGCAACCCGACTCCCCTCCCATATTTGCCCGATACATATTATGATATTATTGGCAGAAGGGAGGGAGCCAAATGAGAAAACTAATTAGTGCAAGACTATCAGCTCAATTACTAATCATTGCCAACGTACTCTTGCTGCTCTTACATATTTTAATACTACTGCGAATTGTTCCATACGAATTCATCTGGGGCGGACAAATAAAGGATTCTTCATCACTAATCATCTTCGAGATTACAGCCATATGCTTAACAATGGCATTTATTTTCATTGTCTCCTTGAAAATCGGTTATCTATTCGCCGGGAAATTCAAAAGAACCGCCGCTATTGGCATTTGGATCATGTTTGGATATTTAGTGCTGAACACCATCGGAAACTTGGCTTCAACTGTTACGGCTGAAACCTTCATATTTACGCCAATCACGGTTGGCATGGCGCTTTTAGCCTTCAGATTAGCCACTGAGAAACCAATTGGTCTAAACCCATACATTTGAGCATGGGAAGGGAATTAAATATGATTGGATATGGGCTTCCAACCGCTGTTAAAGTCGTGTTCTTTGAATATTCAAGGTGGTGCGAACACGACTTTAAAGGCGGCCGCTATCGCTTTTCCACCCCATATCCATTCCCTCTTCTATTCTACTCTGCATGGCCTTCTACTTCTCTTTTAACTGACCTGTCTTCCATCCGGTATTCCTGTCTATGAACACCCCTGTAAGAGTACGATTCCGGGTGCTTTTCGCATCAATAAGCTTCGCAAGAAAGCCGAGGAGGTACTCCGGATCGCCAATTCCCCATGCACAACGGTATAGACGGAACTACGATGCCTTATTCCGCGAAAACGTTCCCTTTCTCCCCCTGAAGAGGAACTATGGTTCGTTAAATCAGCGAAACTGTGTCTAAACCCCAGCATTTCCTGCTCATAAAGTGCTGTAGTTCCGCGAAATGTCCCAACAACCGAAAATATCGCCGCATAACGCACCTACGTTCCGCTCACCCGTGCAAAAACACGATCTATCGCAGATCGAGGCCGCAAGGCGGTATTTCAATACTCCAAACCACTGTGGCACTTCCGGATCTTCTACCTCCATCCTGTCAAATACGCGTACCACATAATGCGTGCGGAATCTCTCCGCTCTGCGGGCTCGTTCTAGCCTGAACTCCCACCGCGATATGGGCTTGCTGCATAGCAGCCATCCTACTGCTCACTGCGCAATCTATCCTGCACTTCCAAGTAAAATACTTGAAGAAATTTTTTGATGTTAACTTTGCACTTCTCTGGCTTCTCGTTTTCATCGATTTCTTTCATTTTCAAGCGTATATCCTGAAATTCAAAATAAAGCGGCGCATAGTGCTCGAACTTCGGGTTGCTGTAATCGGTCAGCCCTATGCTCGCTATGTTCGTTAAAGCTGCCATAACCGTACGGCGAATGCGCTGTTCCACTGCTTTGCCTTCCTTCTCTACATCCGCTTCACCCACTTTATGGCTCCGGGCCGCTGTTTCATAGAGCTCTTTAAGCGGCGGAAGGCCGTCCGCTTTATGATGGCGCGTCAGATGCTCGATAATGTCCATCAAATCCCTGCTGCCGCTATCGCCGATGATGCCCATATCCATGAGAATGGGCTGCATGATTTCGCGTGCGCTGCGCTTTTTGCGAGTGGTTTCCAGACCAGAGCTCAGCATGCTTAGCTTCGTTAACGACTCCTGGATTTCATGGAGAGAACGGCTAATTTTCCACTGCTCATTCACTTTGGACAGTACAGCTTCCACTTCGATTTTATTAATCGGCTTCTGAATGTAAAACTCAACCCCGGCTTGATAAGCCTTGCCAATCATTTCTTTATTCTCGATCTGCGATATCATCACATATTTCCCTAGGAATCCGCGTTCTTTCAATCGAACAATCGTCTCAATGCCATCTTGATCTGGCATGAGCAAATCGATAACGACGACGTCCGGGGTTGTTTCCAACAGCACCCTTTCCCCTTCACTGCCGCTTCCAGCCGTTCCTACAACCTCGCCAAGCCCGCCTTTTTCAATGATCGTTTGCAGCATCAGCCTGCTTACCGCATCATCATCGACAATTCCGAATGACAGCATGATCTCTACGCTCCTTTTTTCAACGTATCGGTCAACAACGTAATGACAAAGGTCGTCTGTGAAGTCTGTTCGCCTGACTGCAGATGAATGTCTCCACCCCACGCGTGGACGATGTCCCGAACATGGGAGAGGCCTATTCCCGTAGCGGCGAAGCCATCCTGGTTGAATTTCGTCGTAAAGCCAGGCTCGAAGATCATATCCTTATCTTGTGTGGAGATACCCTGACCCGTATCCGAAACGATAAGGACTGTCTCTGTGCCCTGTGCATAAGCACGAATCAGAATAGTCCCTTGTGTCCCTATCGCTTCTACGGCATTGGATACAAGATTATTCAGAACCGTTAAGATCGGTATAAAGTGATCCGTCAAAAAATCCGTGCGCATTTCGCTGTGAAACTCGATCGCTTTGCCCAGCATGCCACTGTAGCCGCGATTTGATTTGATAGAAAAATCTACAATGTCAGACAGCTTCATTTCCGAAGCGATACCCCGGTCGAATAGCTTCAATAAACCTGCTAGAATGCGCTGAGAATCTTTTTTCACTTCATGAATTTGCTGCGTAATTTCCAAAATAGACCGCGAATAGCTTTTAAGCCCCGAACCGTTTACTCTTTCATACAGATTGTGGCTTTTTGCCGTTATTTGCTCAATCGTGTTCATGGACTTCTGTAAGTAAAATACTTCCCCATACAAGCCGCTATTCGTGTTCAGCATCTGTTCAATGCGCTTCTGTTGTTCGCTGTGCAGCACTCTCATTTGAGTAATCGTAATGCTGCTGTAGATCCCAACGACAAAATAACTGCGTACGACAGCCGTGATCGCGATGAGCATCCACTGCTCCGTGTACATGTAGGGTGTATGGAAAATCAAACTTCTTGCCAACAATTCCAACTCGTTCGATACCAAATCAATTGCCGATAAACATCCGCCCAGCACAAAGGGGTGAAGTCCCTGCCATTTTCTTTGAATCTGGCTCATGGCAACGCCATAGGCAACATAATACAACGTGGCTGACAAATGCGTCTGCACACTTCCGTCAAACGAAGACCATCCAGCCGAGGAAATGCCATCCTCTATGGTCCGGAAGAGCAGCACCGTAATCCCGGTTATGGTACCCGTGTAGGCATAAGGCAGATGTCGCATGAGAAGCAGACACAGGACAAAGGCGCTGCTGCCCAGCCCGATTCGGAATACCTCACCGCTGAAGGGAGTTATTTTGAACTCCCCGGCTATGGACGTAACAATCGCGACGAGAATCATTTGCAAGATTTCGTTTTTCATGCGTCCCAGCACCTCATCCCCCTTCTATAAACCTATTGTAAATCAAGAAGGGATATCATTCCTAGGTACTAGAGGAGCTCTCGAATCTGTTCGGATGCTACACCAGTTTCGTCTCCCACCGGCGGGCCGCAAGTGACAGCGCATAATTGACGGCGAAGTAAAGAATCGCTACCAGCAATAAAATCGGAATTGTGTAGCTATAGCTTTGGCCAATCACAATTTTCGCATGATGCATGAGATCCGGAAGCGAAATCACAACCGCTAAAGATGTATCCTTCAGCAACGAAATGAATTGACTCACAAGCGGCGGCACCATGCGGCGCAAGCCTTGCGGAAGCACAATATGCCATAGCGTTTGTACAAAGCTCAGGCCCGATGAACGTGCAGCTTCAATCTGCCCTTTATCAATGGAATTCAGGCCGCTTCGCACAATTTCTGCAATCATGGCACCTTCGAACAAGGTAAGCGCAACAATCGCCGAATTCATGACACCAAGCTTAATCCCGATGTCCGGCAAAGCGAAACGAGCAAAAAATATGATCAATAATAACGGCAAATTGCGAATAATCTCAACGAATATACCTAAAATAGGCGCCAAAACAGGCAGCTTCGTATAACGAATCGTTCCCACTATGCACCCTACTGCAAAGCTTAACACCATCGAGATTAAAGCTACCTTCAAGGTCATATAAAAGCCTTCCAAAATAAATCTTATGTTATCAAACGAAAAAGCATGTATAACATCCATTTGTCCACCTCCCAAGTAGGGTACCAAACTCCGTTTCAATCTGTGCGGGCCAGCTTCCGCTCCACATGCAGCGCAGCATAGCTGAGAGGAAGCGTCAGCACCAAATACAGCACGGCCACAAAAATATAAGTATCGAACGTCGCATAGGTTTCGCTTGCAACCTGATCGCCGAAATACATTAAATCGAAACCGGCAAACACGCCAAGCACAGACGAGTTCTTAACCAGATTAATAAATTGGTTGCTCAGCGGCGGAATAACGATTTTTACAGCTTGCGGCAAAACAACGTGCCACATCGTTTGGATGTAGGTCAAACCTGATGCGTGCGCAGCCTCTGACTGTCCCTTGGGCACCGACATGATGCCAGCCCGAATGGCTTCAGCGATGAAAGAGGCCGTGTACACCGTAAGCCCCACGGTTCCGCAAATGAAACCGCTTAGCGTAATGCCTATCGAAGGCAAGCCGTAGAAAAAAACAAAGACAACAAGCAGCAGCGGAATGTTGCGGATAAATTCCACATAAGCAGTTCCGATCCACACAAGCGGCTTTACGTTCGAAATGCGGAAGATCGCAATAAGCGTCCCAAGAATGAAGCTGCCAATCAACGCAATCACGCTGGCAATAATCGTATTGCCAAAGCCCTTCATATAGATGTCAAAATAAGTGGTGAAGATCGAGAAATCCGGCATACGCTCCCCCCTCTATACAGAAGATGGGTGGCCGCTGCCACCCATCTCTTGCTTCATCAACCTTATTTGGATGGCACTGTACCGATCCACTTTTCATAAATTTTGTTGTACTCGCCGCTTCCTTGCAACTTCTTCAACGCTTCATTCACGGCTGTTTGGAGAGAGGATTCGCCTTTTTTCATGGCAATACCGTAAGGCTCATCTGTGAACGGCTCGCCAACCACTTCGAAGTTCTTATCCTGAGCCATCATGCCGTACAGAATCGCGTTATCTGTCGTCAAGGTCTCGCCTTGACCCGCCTTCAGCGCACTGAAAGCGTCTTGATAGTTATCGAACTCAAGTACGTTGACATCAGGCACTTTGGCTTTGATATTCGCAACGGATGTAGAACCCTTTACAGCCAGCACTTTGGTTGCTTTTTTAATATCCGCGATACTCTTGATCGGGCTGCCCTTTTTCACGAGCAGGGACTGGCCCGCTTTGAAATACACATCAGAGAACTCTACCTGTTTCTTACGTTCTTCGGTAATCGTCATTGTCGCTACAATCAAATCAATTTCCTTGTTGTCGAGCATAGGGATCCGCGTTTTGGAGGTAACTTCCTTCAACTCGATTTTCTTCTCATCCCCGAGAATTTCTTTGGCGAGCGCTTTGGAGATATCCACGTCGAAGCCTTCTACCTCGCCGCCAGTCGGGTTCTTCAAGCCGAACAGCTTCGTATCATACTTCACGCCAACCACCAGCTTGCCTCTGCTCTTGATTTCATCCAGCACCGTTGCGCCGCCTGCCGGCTTCGCGCCGCTTGGAGCACTGCTGCTTGCAGGACTGGCCGCAGGGGTGCTTGTCGCCCCGCCCGTCGTTTTTGCTGCAGTTCCACACCCTGCTAATACGAATACCGAAGCCATCATAAACGCAAACCCGCTTGCCATCCATTTTCTTTTCATCATCTTCTCCTTGCTCCCCTCTATTTGTTTAATGATGTAACACCCGATTCAGAAACAATCGTGCTCTCTCCTCGCGAGGGTTAGAGAAGAATTCGCCCGGAGGCGACTCCTCGACGATCTGCCCTTTGTCCATAAAAACGACGCGATCCGCCACGTCCCTGGCGAAGCCCATTTCGTGCGTAACTACAACCATTGTCATCCCCTCGTGCGCCAGCGCCTTCATCACATCGAGCACCTCGCCGACCATCTCCGGATCTAACGCCGAGGTTGGTTCATCAAATAACATAATTTTCGGCTTCATCGCCAGCCCCCTTGCAATCGCTACGCGCTGCTGCTGACCGCCGGAAAGCTGAGAGGGAAAGCTCTGCGCCTTATCCTGAATGCCAACCTTCTCCAGGTAGTACATCGCAACCTCTTCGGCTTCTTTCTTCGCCATGCCCCGTACTTTGATCGGCGCCAGCGTAATATTGTCAATGACCTTCTTGTGGGGATACAAGTTAAAATGCTGAAACACCATCCCGATATCCCGCCGCACCTGGTTCATATCCGTCTTCTTATCACTTACGCGGCATGCATTCACGATAAGCTCACCGCTTGTGATGGTTTCCAATCGGTTGATGCACCGTAGCATGGTGCTTTTACCGGAGCCCGAGGGACCTACAACCACGACCACTTCACCCTGCTTGACTTGAAGATTGATACGCTTAAGGACGTGAAAATCGCCATAATGCTTCTCCACTTGCTGAAATGAGATCAATGGAACCCCCCCTTCACTGGATCATCCATCATTAATAGTGTGAATTATTTGTTATATAAACTAACATATGATGTATTTAAATATTGCCGAATAACTATGAAATCTTATGCAATCCGACATTCGAAAATAAAAAAAGTATCCCGACGATTCGAGATACTTTCGTTTTGCATGCCTCTGAAAATATAACTATTTCTTCTCCACGATACGGCCTTCCGTTTTCGGTGAGACTGTCTTCTGCTTGATCAGCGTCTCCTCAATCAGCTCGTACAGCGTAATTCCGGTGTTGTACGCCTTTTTGCCCTTAAACATCTCGTACCCGTCGCCGCCCGCAGCCATAAAGTCATTCGTCGCAATGCGATACGTCTTGTTCACATCGAGCGGTTGTCCGCCGATCTTCACCTCCACAATCCGCGAGCCTGCTGGACTCGAAGGATTCCATACAAAGGTCAGTCCGCTAACTTGCGGGAACCGTCCGGCACCGTTCTCCACCTGCGATACGCCGTTTTCCAGCGCCGCTTTCAGTTCGCTTCCCTTAGCTTCCAGCACAACCACGGTGTTCGGGAACGGCAATACGTCGTACAACGCCTTTTTCGTGATATCTCCTGGTTTGATTTCCGTCCGTATTCCCCCGCCGTTGGTGATCGCAACATCCGCTTCATAGCCTTTAATCGTCTTGGAGCGAGCAACCATCGCATCCGTCATATAATTTCCGATATTCGACTCCTTCTTGCGTACGATGTTGCGATCGCCTTCAAGCAGCACGTCAGTATGCGCAATCGTCACGTTCAGCGATTTATCGATGGTGTCCGTCACCTGCTTGACGAGCTTGGCCATGTCGGCATCTTCGGCAACCTTCTCGTCATATTCCTTAAGGCTGTCAGACAAAGCCACCAGCTTACCGTTCAAATAATACAAGTCGGCCCGGCCGAGCGACTTGAAATACTCCCAGTCCTGCACAATGTAGGTGCCGTTCACGAGCTCCGGCTTGGACAGCTTCGTATGCGAATGACCGCCGATAATCAGTTCGATTCCCGGAACCTGCTTGGCGATCTCGCGGTCGATCTCAACCCCATTATGCGAGAGGACAATGATGTGCTCACCCTTGCCTTTTAATTCTGCAACTTGATCTTTCGCCGTCTGGACAGGATCGCGGAACGTTAGCCCCTTAACATTATCGGGGTGCGTCAGAATCGCCGTTTCCGATGTGACAAGGCCAATAATCGCGAATTTCTGTCCGCCTGCTTCAAAGCGGTACACCGGATCCAGCAGCGTTTTGCCATCTGCTTTAACGACATTGGCCCCGAGCATAGGATAAGGCAGCATACTGCGAAGCTTCAGGGTCTGCTCGGATCCGTAGTCAAATTCATGATTGCCAGCTTCCATCGCATTAATGCCTAACGCTTTCAGAAGCGGCAGCAAGGATTCCCCTTTGGACTGATTGACAAATACCGTGCCTTGAAACGTATCCCCAGCATCCACCAACTGGAAGTTGGGGTTTTCCGCGCGCCATTGCTTCAAAATCGTCGCGATTTTGGCATAGCCGAATTCGCCGCCTGATTTATTTTCCGTAATGTGTCCATGCGAATCGTTCATATGGGCGATGGTAACATGCGTCGTTATAGCGGCGGCCACCGCATCAAAGACTTGACCGCGTTTCACCGTGTCTCCCGCAGGCAAAGCCACGGAATATCCAGCCTTTTTGAACAGCTGGGTGAAATCGGCAGCAGACAGCTTCCGATCCGGCTGCTTCGCTTCATCAGCAGTCAGGAAACCCTGCTGAACGGCCCAAGACAACTGCGCCGCGCCCCAGTGGGCGGCACCCGGTACAGGCGACAGCTTCTGCTGGCCCTTCAGCCGAGCTATCAACGTAACGGCCTCCGCCGCAGTCAAATCGCGCTCTACGGCCAAACTGCCGTTAGCGTCGCCTTCCAGCAAGCCGTTCTTTTGCATCCATCCTGTATGTAACTCCGGTTTCACTGCCTCTGCATGTGCAGCTCCTGCAAGCAGACTCATCGTCAACGTTCCCAAAGCGGCAATGGACATCGATCGCCATGTTTTCATACACTCTCATCCTCCCATAGGGGTAAGTTCCCCTTCTTCTCACTAAGATAGCAGACAACCTTTATTGGAAGATTAAGGGAATGTAATGATTTTGATAAATGTGGCGAGCACAGCGTTATTGGCGGAACTACGATGCCTTATTCCGTGGAAACGTCCCCTTTCTCCCCCTGAAGAGGAACTGTGGTGCGTTAAATCAGCGAAACTGTGTTTAAACCCGAGCATTTCCTGCTTATAAAGTACTGTAGTTCCGCAAAATGCCCATACAACCGAAAATACCGCCTCTTAACGCACCTACGTTCCGCTCACCCATGCAAAAAGGCGATCTATCGCAGATAGAGACGGTATTTCAATACTCTATTTGAATACTCCAAACCGCTGTGGCACTTCCGGATCTCCTACCTCCATCATGCCAAAATTCCCGTATCGCACGATGCGTCCGGAGTCTCTTCGCTCTGAGAGCGTCACACGCACAAACCTAACGACATATGCTTCCTGGCGTGCTAGAATGGTTATCCCTTACGCTTTAGTTCTGTAAAGGATTAAACATTTGTCAAAAAAGGACTGAAATCAAGCCTACGCTTGATTCCAGCCCTTTCAAAGAATTAATTAAAATCGAGATCGATCAAATCCGAATTGACGCCAATCGCAGCCCGGCTTCCTTCCGCCGCCGCAAGTACCAACTGTGCCGGCCCGCTGAACGTCGTATCTCCCGCTGCGTACACGCCCTTAATATTCGTTCTCCCAAGCACATCGGTTACGATGCCTTGAAGCGAATTTAGTTCACAACCTAAAGCTTCGGCGAAGGAAGCAGATGCGTTGGACCATCCCGGCGTCACGAATCCGCCTGCTCTCATCACCTCGGTGCCATCCTCGAACACGACTTTGGTTAAAAGCCCATTATCGCCTGCAAGGGAGGCAATCTTCTGATCATAGACAGGAATGCCCTTCGACGCGAGCTTATCTCTTTGCTCAGGGGTCAAGCTGTCGCTGCCATTCGTGCATAAGACGACATCCTGGCTCCAATTCGTTACGAGCTTTGTCATGTGGAAGGCGTGATCGTTCTCAGAGATCACAACCAGCTGCTTATCCTGAAGCTCCCAACCATCGCAATACGGGCAGCTGAACAAGCTTTTGCCGTAATAATCGCGGAAACCGGAGATAGCCGGATAAGTTTCTTTCAGTCCAGCGGCTAAAATAACGTTCCGTGCCTGGATCGTCTCCCCTGACTCTGTTTGCAACTCGAACAAACCGCCGTTCCCACCATCCTGAGTAACCCCTGTAACCCGCTCACGCTTCACCTGAACCGAAGGATATTTCGCGACATCACGATGCGCGATTTCCCTGAATTCGGCAGGCTTCACGCCATCCCTCGTAATAAATCCGTGCGACTCGTGGGTGACTGCATTTCTAGGCTTATTATCGTCAAATAAAACGACTTGGCGTCTGGATCTCCCCAAGACTAGAGCAGCATTGAGGCCAGCAGGACCGCCGCCGATTATCGCACAATCCATAATCATGACTCATCCCCTCCAGTGCCTGCTGAAGCGGCTTCCATCATTGCGGAAAAGGCTGCGTCAATAGCATCGCCGCTTCCCCCTTGAGATCCTCCGACCGTTTCCGCCGTATACGCCCACCAACGAATGCGAACTGTCGCCGGTTCAGAACTCATCTGCGTTTTCACGCCAATTCGGAAGGTGCCCTTTTGCGGGTAAGCGATTGTGCCAATCTTCAGCTCTGGCAAATCCGGCTCGAATTCGCTGCCTTTAAATACATCGGAGGAGCCGCCATATACTCTCTCCCCGCTGGATAACATGTCTGAGAACGCATCGGCGCTGCTCTCTTCCAGACTGGTCACGATCAGTACATTGCCTTCACCGAGGCCGTGCGCGATCTCACCGGAGAAGAAGCTCTTCGTCGCTTTCCCGAATGGAGAAACGGATATTTTCGTAAATGGTTCGATCGGAATATCGACGACACCGCTCTGAATGCCTGCAGGCCCGCCTCCTCCGCCGGTTGGTATGCTCAAATCGAAAGAGAGCTCGCTGCTTGCTTTATCGAAGTTCACTTTAAGCTCCGGCTTTTGCCCCGGCGCCAAGCTTCTAATTTTGGATTTCGTAATAAACTGTCCGCTTGCCGCTTCTTCCCGATCCTCACCGGCTTGGCTAAGCCGATACATCACGGACGAATTGTAGACATATTCGCCAAACGGAACTTGCTCTACACGCTCAATGACGTATGTAGGTCCCATTTGGAGCAGCCCGATACGGGCCAAATAAATGCATGGCTCCGACGGCGCATCCAGAGAAGCTTCAAGGGATTGTTTCACGAAGTCGTTCATTAGACGCTCCTGAACAGGTCCGCTAATCACTTGAACCTCGCCAACATCCTGCGAATGAAGCTCCAGCTGCCTGTCGTCCAGCTTCAAGACGGAGCTTTCAGGCAGCAGCCCGATGGTGCCTTTCACAGAAACCGTACTGTCTGCGCGCAGCAGCACCTTGATTTCATACTCGGTTTCTTGCAGATCCTGAGGCTCTTGGAAAACGATTGTCGAGCCGTCCAACACTTCCAAGCGATCAGTTGCCGCCTCGTATTGAAAGAACAACTTGCCAGCTTGCAGCGTCTTCTCGAAGCGCAGCTTCATTTCGAACAGTTGGCCCGGATTCACATAGCGAGGCATCGTTTGCAGAACGCGCACTTGACTGTCCTGATAGAGGACTACCGTATGATCGGCAAGTTCAGCCATCGGCAGCGATGCAGGGTCGGGAGCTTCCTCCCGGATAAACAAACGATAGCTCTCCAGCACCCGATTGTATTCGCTGATTTCATCCGAACGAACAGAGGAATTCGCAACAGCATGTACGGGCTCTTTGCCTTTCTCGTCATAAGCGATGCAGAGATAAACGTTTTTGGCATACTCGTTGTTGCTGAAGCCGTCCATCATCGACAGTTTTAACGTCACAGGCGAGGGCACGATAATTTCCCTGCCGAGCGTATCGATGGCGGCCCCCATTTCAACGGAAACCGATTTGTCATCCACAGCGATGACTTGAAGACCCGTCAAAACGCCCGAACCATGAAGCAGACGATTCATCATTCTGCGCTTGTCGTTGAAATACTTTTGCTCGGACTCGAAATCGCGCACCGTCAACAGCTTGCCATAGAAATACCGATTCCGCTCGAACGGATAATAGCGTGTTTTTTTCACAGGAAATCCCCTCGCCTTCTTAGACTTAAGTTCATTTATTCTAATTCGGAATCCAGTTCCAAACGGGTATGTACGTCCATGCGTTTATCGCGATCGACATCGATCAGCACCGTGTTATATGGCATTGAAGAACGCTGGTCGAGTGTCAACAGTGTAGGCTCAGATAAATAAGTATTAATCCCCAAATACGTGTGCATATCCGCATACATCCAAGGCTGCAAAACAATTAACTTGCCCTCTGTATATGCTGGCTTCTGATCCTCAATAATTTGCTCGATCACAAGCCGCTGGGCGTCCGTCCGCACGTACTCCGGCAGCAGCATGATGCAGAAGCAATAAGGATTATCCCCGTACAGATTGGCAAAAAGCTGGCGCAGCTCGGAGGTCTCTTGCATCTGTTTGAACTGAAAATACTCCAGTAAAAACGGTTCCGAGCCTGTGTAAATATGCAGCATGCGGATCAAGCCTTCCCGCGTGCCTCGCAGCTTGTAGAGAACGGGTGCTTGCTTGATCAGTTCCCTCAGCTTCGTTTCGCCCCAAGCCTCGTGATCCGTGATGGCAAGCCAGCGCCCCAACCATTCCAGATAGGTGCCGGACACCGCATCCGGGTCAAAATGAGAGGAAATATGATCGATCTTATCCTCCATATCATCGAAGAAGGTACTGAACATGGCCAGAAACCGCTCCAAAAACGGGCTATGCTCCTCATCCTGCTGGTATATGGGCGGCAAATAAGCGATCAGCGACGTCCGCGGGAAGTAGACTCGAAGCTTTCGGATGAAGGGCGTTCTCATTTCACTGCCGACCAGCCTGATTTTCAGCCATAAATAACGGCCTTTGGCCTGCATGAGCAGCGCATCCTTCGGATTAAGAATCGGCTCGGACCACAGCCCTCGCGTCGCATTCAGCTTCTCCCGAATCGATAGGCTCGGGTCGCCCAGATACTCGCTGTAATCGACAAACTGGCCATCAACGAATCCTTCCTTTTCATCCGATGCAAAATACGAAATACGTATCTGTGTCTCCTCAGGAATGTCCGCATCCAGGCGAATTTTGTGCCATTCGGTTTCCGACTCTGTCGTGTCCAGCTCCGCGGAGAAATACACGGCCTCCGGCAAGCCCCCCTGTTCCATCTGCATCGTTCTGGCTTGCAAATCAAGCAGGCCAATCTGCCCGATCTCCCGGTCAAATACGTACATCCGATTGCGCCCATCGTGCTGCAGCTTATCCGTTCGCCCGCGGAAGCTGGTTACTTTATCCAGCGGTTGTCCGTCTTCGCGAAACTTCAATATAAATCGTTCATTTCCACCCTCTTGCTGCGCATAGCCACTGTCCCCTATATAGAGATTATGATTCGTATCAATGGAAATGCCGGCGAATTGTCCTGCCTGCTCGATCGCAAAATGTTTCGGATCCCGGCCGTCTTCATAGAACACCATAACGGTTCTGCGTACTGTATCCAGCAAGGCTACCCTTCCTGCCGCAGCAGCGGTATAAAATCGTCCAAGGAGTGAAACAACCTCAGTGCTGCTTTCTAAACGAAGCGCTGAATGCTCGTACACTTGCACCACTTCTCCGGCTGCATTCCACTGTAAAATCCCAATCCTTCCGCCCTCCGGGACTTCTGGACTTCCATTCATACCAATCTTAATGTCCAAAGGAACTGTGGTGTAAATCTCACGATTTCCGCCTACTTTTGTATTCACGGTAAGCGGGAAAAGCTCTTGCCCGTTCCATTCGCTTACAGACCACATCGTTTGTCCGTTTGAGGCTGAATACACGCCTAGTCTCCGCTGACTATTCGCATCGGCAACGATAAGATGATCAGACATCGAAGCCAGCATAGCGTGGCTGCTGAACAGCTGATGCCCTTGCCGGAACAAGGCTTCCCTATGGTGATTCTCAACATCGTACACCCATATGTTGGAAGCAATATCCAGGAGAAAAAGCTTCCTGCCAGGGCCAACCGTTAAATCGCGAATCATCTCGACGCCTTCCGCTTCCAACTCTTCTGTGCGAACGATGCGATGAATGGCATACCTCTCCGTCATCTTAATCGCAAGTCCTTGCTCCTGCATGTCAATATTCGCCGCATAGCCCTGCTCCCAATCGAGCGGTTTGTTGAGTGAAAAAAACGTCTGACCATTTTGCATCGTTCGTCACCTCTTTTCGTTATACATCCGTTTGGCTCATGACTTCCACCTCATGATCGCCTGAGTAAACCAACGCATATGGCGGGATATGAATGTCTCCGGCAGCATCTTTGTGGAACCCCGTACCTTCCGCATCCAGCCAAATATCCTGCACATACACGACGCCCTTGATGCGAGAAATCACGCCATAAATATCGCCCTTATACACCGACCGTCCAAAACGCCATCCTTCCGAACCTTGTCCATAGTCCATTGGTTGCAGCAGCTTCCTCAGCTCTTGAACGATCCGGCGCTGCTCGCCGATATACTTCGGTTCCATGACCACTACGGCATGCACGGTAATTTTCATATATGCTGCCTGGATCACATGCAGCTCCGTCGTTAAAAGGCGATACACATCCAGATGCTGGCGAATGGTTTCGAGAAAGCCCTTGCTTGCTTTCGGCTTATCGCTTTCACTATAAGGAACAACCGCGATAGTCATCTGTGCGGGCGCTTTGGCCTTCGGATAATCTCGCATGCCCGGCTTATACAGCGGAATCGCCTTCACGCGCGCGACGCGCAGCCCAGGTGTCGCCTTGGCGATAGCCTCATAGTCCTCGCCGGTAACGGCCCGAGACGGCGTCTCCAGCTCCCGCTGCACGCGCAGCTTCGCTTCATGCAGCGTTTCGGCTTCCAGTCCGCCTTGCGCAGGGAAAGGATTGCTCACCGTCACGCCCGGCTCAGACGGTAAACCGGTCACGAGGCCGTCCTTGACGTTGCCTCGCACACCGCCGCCCGCTTGCAAGGACAAGAACCGAATATTCGGTTCTGTAGACTTGGGCGGGATCCACCCCGCTTCGTTGTTGCCGAAGCGGATCATATGAGCCGCAGCGTCGTAGACGTAATGCCGGTCCGTGGACTTCGAGTTATCGAAGTCATCCACGGACTGCCAGTCGTCCCAGACGACGCTGTCCGAACCTCGGGGCCGGCGGCCGACCTGCAGCAGCATGCTGCTGGGCTTGTACGACCGGCCTCTGCCGATCTCAATGGCCTGCCCGGGCAGGCCATTGCTGGCTCCCACGAAACGGCCGTAGTCGAACTCGGCCGTATAGGCAATGAGCCGCACCCGCTGCGCGCCTTGCGGCGGGATGCTCCCGTGCACCCCGTCGCCGAAGTGCAGACGGGTGGTGCGACGAGCCGAGTCCTGCCGGATCTCGCAGGCGAGGTCGTCCGGGCCGCAGGCCTTCAGGTCCGCGACGGTGTGCCAGTCGCGCCAGTGCCCTTGCTCGTCCTGCACCTGCACCGTGTGCAGGCCATAGTATGCCAGATACGAGCTGGCGATGAAGTTCTGGTTCGCCTCTCCGCTGCTATCGAAGGCAGCGACCTCGCTGAAAGTTTCCTGCTCTGCTGCCTTCGCGGCATTCAGAATGACTTTCTCAATCTTCGGAGGCAGCTCATAACCGTCCTCCTCCAGCGTACAGCAAATCCAATAGCGGGGTTTATCATCCGCTGGATAAACCGTAATCGGCTTCATTTCCGATGTGACGCGGAAAACAAGCTCTCCGCTCTGAGACAAATGCACCGACGTGTCCTGAACGGTCGTCAGGGGCAGCCAGCTTTCGCTTTGTCCCATCTGCTGCCCGGCTCCCGCAAACGTCCAAGCCACTTGCGCCGAGGATATAAGCGGCGTCGTACCGTCTTCCCGTTTGCCCACCGTCACAGGATAAAGTTCATACAGCTTGAAAGATACCGAAACATCCGCTTGCTCCGGGAGCGGACTGCCGAATCCAAGATACAGATGCGTCCCTTTACGCGCAGCAGGGCCAAAGGCGTAATAGGGAATGCCTGCACGATTGTTCGACGTAAAATCCGCCGCTGCCGTTTCCGTGCGAACCAGCACTTTCTCTAACACAGATGGCACAAGTTCCGCAGTCTCCACTGTTTCAAAACGTTGGTCCATCGCCAGCAGCGGTGTCCCTTTAGGCAGCACAAGCTGCTGCTCCATGCCGTCAAATGTTACATCACAAACAGCGGACACAGCTTCCCGTGGACGTATCCCGAGCAGCTTCAAAAACTTGCGCTCGCTGCGCTCCGTCACCCGGTTTAAATAATACTGCTGCATCTCCGTCATCCATGACATCAACTCCAGCAGCGTAATGCCAGGGTCGTGCGCATTCTCATCCGTCCACTCCGGGAACAGCTTTGGAATCGACTTCCGCGCTTCCATCATCATCTGTTCAAACATGCGATCATCCAAATTTGGCGTTGGCAGCACTTGTGCTCACCTCCTTGTTGTTATTTGATTAAGGGAGTAACTCCCACTTTCTCCGCACTCGCCACACTTTAACGCTGATAAACATGCTTAAACGCACGGCTGCTCCACTTACGGAGCTGTTCACTGCCTTAAGGCCCTACAAAGCCTTAACAACAACCTTGTGCTTGCCACTCACAATAATGCCGTGCGGCAGCACAGGCAGTCGATTCACGTCGAGCTCAACAGGCTCGCCATCTTCCAGCTTGTACACCGTCATGTAAAGTTTCTCAACATGGTTAATCGCGCGTATGGACTTCAGTAAAGCATAGAACACCGAAGGATGAATTTGCTGGCCGATCGCCCAGCCCGTTCCATCGAAGTTACCCGTCAGCGGATCAAGGAAACGATGCAGTTTGTCCAGAGCCTGCAGCTCGGTGGCAACGACGGCATCCATGCCTTCCACTGCGACAATGGCAGAGACGGAAATTTCCATGTAAACAGGCTCGATGACTTGTATCCGTTCCGGGAAAGCAACGAGACTCGAAGCTCGCTGCAACATATATTTCTCTACTTGCTTCTTCAGTTCAGGAAACGCGGAGCTTCCCTGCTGGCCTTCTTTCGGCAGGATGACCAGGGTCATCGCGCCGATTTCCTTTTGCATATAGGCGTTGTGATTAGGGACGCAAGTTACCTTGGCGATATTCGGGTAGGCCTCGCGCGCCAGCCATTCGTAATCCTTTGCTGTTACGGCTCGATCCCGATGCTTCAGCCATTCGGGGCCGCGCTCAAGGGCGGATTCCATCTTTTCCGCTTGGCAGCCGCCTGATGCCCCCTCCGGATTGTACACCGCACCGACATAAGCTATCGAATCTTGCATCTGATTAATTTCTCGGGCGGCGACATTCCCTACTTGACCGGATGTAACTTGGTAAGTAACCTTGATCTGTTCTAACCCGCCTTTTGGCGGCCTCATCCCATGAATACCGTCGCCAACACGAATCCGGCCAAACGTCCGGTCGATCATATAATGACGGTCGCGTCCTCCTGAATCAGCCAAGTGTCGCACTTCCGTCCAGCGAACCCAGAGTCGGTGCACATGGCCTTCGCTGTCCCTTGTCACATCTAGTGGCGGTTCGCCAATCCGCTCATACTCAGCAATTTCCTCTTCGGTTACAAAGTCCGTCTCATCGACCCATACTTCCTCGGACACGATGCCGCTACGGCTCAGCTGGAAGTCGGTTTCATCCAATCCCCTGGCATCAGGAACTTCTCCAACGATTGTTTCTTGCTGAAGAATCTCAACGGTGTTCAAGTAAAGGCCGTTAATCGTAGGCAGCGGAATGCGTCCAAGCGGATCATCGTATTTATCATCTCGGTTATTCACTCGAAGCCAATATCCTTCAACGCCAAATTGCTGCGCCAGAGCAAAATCAGCCGGTCCCACGAATTGCAGCGTACCACTCTGCGTAAAACCGTGCGTGGCGTCGATAACCTTGAGCGCCGCCCATTCCGGGGGGCTTCCAGGCAATAAACCCGACCGCAAATATTCCCACTCCAGCAGCGGAATATCCTGTTCGGCAAACCGTTGTTGTTTCACCGATACGTACAGCGAAATCGGTCCTTTGACAGGAGGCGTGTCAAAGGAAAGGTGGAGCGCAGGGTGGCTGCCTTCGAGCGGCTGAAATGGCTCGAAAGCACCCTCAAGCTGGCGGATGTGCCTCGTCCGATCCTCATAAACCGTGTTGTTCAGCGTCAAACAATGCTGCATGGCATATAACCGGTCATCATAATTGTATGTCAGCGCGACATCCTCCATCCAAGGCGAGAGATAGATGGCTTGCGCTACATAAGCATTCTCAATTTGCAAAATACGCGCCCGTATCCAGCAGCTTTCATTCCCGTTCACATACGTCGCCTCTAAATCGACCGGACAGCGGAACTGAATTTGTTTACGGATCTGCTCCTCCTGCGGATAGTAGAACAGCTTCTCGGCATCCTTCCCTACCTCAAGCCGCACCCAGCTTGCTCCGTTCCAATACTCCCAAACGACCTGCATAACCGTCACATGCACGACAGGCGCTTTGTCGAATTTGGATTTTTTCATGACAAGCTTCCAATCGATAGGCTCGTTAACTTCCGGTTGGAAGCGATTTTGGATAGCCCTCAAACCGAAGCTCAGCGTAATGTCCCCATCCCTTTTCGTAAAGACTTCCCGACTTCCGATGTAGAAAGAGCCATACAAAGCAAATTGATCCCCAAACGGATAAAAGCCCGCCGGGTCCGCCTCTATATCGTTGTAAAACATTTGATCAGGCCGAATGCCTCCTGCCTGCCTCACCTCTTCGTAATCGGTTTTGACCGAAATGTTGTCCATCGCGAGCCGGCTTTCCGCAAGCGTTTGGCCGCCTGCTGTCAGCGTCTTCAGCCTGCATTGAATCCAGCGGCCTGAAATGCCGTCCACCTCACGTTCGGCGATTTCGCCAGATTGCGTTTTGCTCAGCACGATTCGATTGCCTTTCGCTTCCACTTGGTCAAAAGGATGCCAGCCATCTTCGCTCGCATAAAGCCACTCGACAAGCTGCGGATCGGCCAGTTGGCCGCACACGGCAAGCTCCTCATATCGTTTCTTAGAGTTGCGAATCTCGAGTTCGATGCGTGCGGAACTGAATAGGGTGAAAAGGTGGCTATGCTCAAAAAAGATCGCATGCTCCTGCAAATTATCTCCGTCCTTCAAACGGAAGAGCGCCGTAGGCGCCGCTTGCCCTAATCGCGATGCCGTGACAAACTCTTCGGCAATTCGGATGATCGTATCCTGCTTGCGGCTGGTCGCGAACATATGGGTCAGATTCGCCGGAGTCAACAGCACGCTGCGCGATGTCTCATATAAAATATTGCTTTCTTCGCCGCTTGCTGCAACCTGTGTGCCGGCAGAAATGAAGACAGCTTCCTTCGTCCCCTCATTCAGCGCAAAGGTCAAATAAGATCGGGCCGGACGCGCTGGAAGCAGCGTCACATCGAACATATTCAAGAATGAAATCAAATTCTTCGTCGGCACTCGGTTCAAACGTTTGATGTTCTCATGGAACATTTCCGCGAACATCAGAAACAACGCCGATCCCGGATCCGGATTCTCAGGTGTAAACCGCCACTCCGGCGTATAGTACGGAGCCATTTCCTTCATTTGAGCAATAAGATCAGGAATTTCTCTAGCATCGATTTTAGGAGGCTGCACCGTTCCACCTCCTTTCTGTTCGCATCATCATCGCTTCCGCAACCTCTTTCTTTAATTCGAGCCCTCGTGTAAATAAAACGGATACACCTGGTTGAATAAATTGTTTGTCGTGCGAACCAGATAAGAAATTCGAATCATCACTTTCCCGTGTTCATCCTGATCGGGGACAGCTTCTACCTCGACTTCTTCCACCCTGGGTTCCCAATTACGAATGCCTTCCTTGATGCTGCTCTCCAGCAAATGCAAGGTTGTTTCATCGGTCAGCCCGAAAACAAATTCCTGTACGCCGCAGCCGAAGCCAGGACGCATCACTCGCTCGCCCTGTGTCGTACCGAGAATGACACGGATCGCCTCGGCAATGTCCTCTTCATATTCGGACATACGGATCCGTCCCGTCGCAGGATCTACCTGAATCGGGAACTTCCAGCCTCGTCCCAAAAATGCTTCCGACATGAGGGCACATCCTTTCATACGTGGTCATTGCACTTAATTGATTTTCACCAAACTGCCTTTGATATTGATAATCCCGTCCGATTTAATATCCAGAGAAGCTGCCGCTTTAAGCGCCATCGTCGCAGAAGCCTCTATGTTCACTTGCGTCGACTTGATTTTGATTTCCTTCGCGCTTTCGATCGACACATCGCCTTTGGCGTTCAAAGTAATTTTGGTCGCGCTGCTTTTGACGGTAATTTCATTGGCAGAGCCGCCTTTGATCAGAATCTGATTGTTGCCGCTTTGATCCGCGATTTCAATGCTGTCATCCTTGTCGACGAGTTCAATGATTTGGCCTTTTTTAGTTTTGATCGTAATGCTTTCTTCACCGCTTTTATCATTAAACGTCAGCTCATGCCCTGAGCGCGACTTGATTTTGCGGAGATCGTTTTTATCCGTGGGGGCCGGAGGTTTATTTTTCGGATTCCACAACATGCCAATCACGAACGGCTGGCGAAGCTCGCCAAGGTGAAAAGCAACCAGCACTTCATCTCCCACCTCGGGAAGAAACAGGCTGCCCATGTCTTTGCCGCCCATTAATGTGGCGATGCGAACCCAGTCCGTTTCCGTTTCTGTCTCCTGCAGGGGAAGCTTGAGTTTCACACGTCCCAGCTTGTCGGGATCGTTATTGTTCGTAACCATGGCGACCATTACGCCGCCAACTTTCTGACTGGCGAAGTCTGCTGCGCTGCCTAGCGTAATATCCGGAAGTTCGAACATTATACCGCGTTCCCCCCTATCTGAAACCGTGTCATATAACCACCATCGTCAAGTACGTGTGTAACGCTCGTCAAATAGTAGGTCTGACTTAATTTTTTGCCTACCCCATCAAGCTTGATGTAGCGTCCTGCGCGAATTTCCGGAATGCCAATACACTCGCCCGATCCACTGATCAGCTTCATTGAACGCCGGTTGAGCAGCGCCTCCGCATAGCTCTTGGCCTCTTCCTGAGAGGTTACGTTCGTGTATATGTTTTCTATGAAATCCCCGCTTGAGGCTAGTAAATCCTTCCCTGTCTTCGCGTTGGAACCCAGCTTTTGGATCGTGCCGGACACACCTTCGATAATTTTGAGCTCCTTGTTATCCCATGCGCGCACAGTTACACCAGTTAACTGCTCGGCCAAATTCATATCAATCGATAAATTGCGAATGGTTTTACCCAGTTCTAACGTTAACACCGGTGTCATATTGGTAAGCGGTTTGCGAAAATATAAATTTTTCCCAACGACGAAAAAATCGTAGTTGACCAGATTGGCCAAGTTTTGGATAAAATGATAGTCATTAATACGACTTTGAGAAATGGTTGGAAAAAGCGTCGTTGTCGCATCAATATGGACTTTAGCTCCATAGGTTTTGGCAATTTCGTTGACAACATCACTGTATTTTTTGTTATTCCACGAGCGCGATTTCGTGCCCTTCATCATGAGGTAGGAGAAATCCATCCCGCGCACGATCAAACCTGGCGTCCCTTCTTCAGGGAAATCGATAACTACCGAGGTGATATAACCGGAAAAAACCGGCGCTAGCTTATCCACATACCCTAAGCTAATCTCAATCGCCTTGCCTAGCGTAAAAATCGAAAGCCACTGAAAGTCGCTTGACATGATGTCGTAAGCATTCGTTATCCGGAAAGAAAACGAATCCGCTGTACCATCAATTGACGTCTCCACACGAATGGTGGAAATGGCTATATTATCTGAAATTTCACTGCCGTCTACGGTAATTTTATAGCCCGGCGCAAAAAAATCTCTATATTTCTTACCCAGTTCATCATAGGTAAAGGAGCTCGATTCCAGTTGGATGCCCATCGGATTAATCCAGCCTTGGGACTGAAATGCGGCGTCCCGTTTGAATTTTCAGCGGATTATCGATTTGGTTGGCCTTCGCAATCTCACGCCATAAACCGGGATCCTCGTATTCCTTGGCGGCGATCATCCAGAGCTGCTCCCCTTGTTTCAGCATTTTCTGCTTCGTTCGGTCCGCGGAATGGCGCGGGATGGTTTGCAACTGCTCCTTCTTGCTGTGCCAGGAGACGAACGTCACTTTAAGTTTGGCGCGCACCGGAATGCCAGATTCCAAAAACATCGTGAAGCTCTGCGCCACCTTCTGCACGACGCCTTTAAAATCCAGCGATCCCCAGACAAACCTGCATATGGGCGGTGCGTGCAGCTCCTTTTCTACGTCCAGAAGCCCAGAAATTTTCTTCGTATATTTGCGCACATCGGTCCCTTTTTCGTAGGTATCAAAAAAGAAATCCATCGTCAGCGAAGTCGTGCCGCCACTGACGAACTGTCCGACTGGCATGGACATGCCCGGCACTGTTTCCCAAGAATAGCTGTTGCTCGTGTCGAGGGAATACTCGCTCGGGTTGAACAGCACGTCCACTCTCTCTTTGCTATTTCCCTTGTCTACGATAATCATGGCTTTCTTGAGGGCCATTGGCGTCCATTCCTTTCTAAGCTTGTTGGCTTGCTATAGCGTTATAGTCCGCGACGTTGCCGTTCGAACTTCATTTTTTTCTCGATTTCGCGGTAAACCTTGTCCGCGATTTTGCCAACGTCCAGTTGCGGAAGCTTCTTCACAAGCTCCTGCAGCTGCTCCATGTCCAGCTGCGGCGCTGCCTGCTCGGCAGGCGCTGCGACGGGCTGGGCACTGTCATCGCTCCTCAGCGTGCGCAGCCAGTCCATATCCAGCGGCGTCTCAGCGAGCGCGCTGGCTTCCGGAGCTGGAGCCTGCTTGTGCTCCAGCATCATATGCGAGACCGGCTGCGCCGATGGTCTCGCTGCGTCCATCAGCAGTAGCGCCTGCTGCGCAGCGCTACTCGCGATACTGCTGCCATCCTTCGGCAGCAGTCGTGTCGCTTGCGCGCCTAGCATCGGCGCGCTGTGTCGTGGCGTGCCCATACTCGGCACGCCGGAAGTCACTTGCCGCTGCACCTGCGTGGGCAGCGGCTTTGCCGTTACAGCAGCAGCCCAGTTGAGGCTGCTGGCCAGGCCGGCGGCGCTGCCGAAGGCCGCCGCCAATATCCGACTGCCCGGCTCACGAGCGGGCAGTATCTTTGCCGCTGCGGCCGGCGAAGCCGCAGCGGGGCCTGCAGGAGCGGCGCGAAGCGCTCCTGCGCCGCTCGCCAGCAGCGGCATGACACGCGGTGTCATGCGTACGGGCTGGCGAGCCATCGGCGCGCGCGAAGCCGCAGCGCCAGTCCCTGCCCTTGCTGCCGATGAAGCGGCAGCAGGCCGTACTTCCCGCGCGCGTTGGTGTTCCAGCGCGCGCGTTCCAGACCTGCCCGTTCTATCAGGTCCAGGAGCTGAAACATTTGCCGTCGCCTGCAAGCTAACCGGCTGCTGCACCTGCTCGGTTGCTTGAGCCCGCCTTTGAACCACATCTGAGAGTGGAGCACGAGAACTGCTTTCTCCCTCCGCTTCAACACCGTGATTCCTCGCAGGCTCTCTCCAAACCGTATCAGTTGGGGATGTCCCCGATACTGCAGGCCCTTCCGGCGCCTGCTGCAGTTGCAATTCTCCTGCTCCCGAAGCCAAGCTGGTACCTACGCGCTGCAAGCTGTTCCTTGTAATTTTTGCAGCAAGCTCAGACGCCAAATTCGTTTGCTCCAGAAAACTCCTGGAGCTGGACACTGAACCTTCATCAGAAAGAAGCCGATGTTCGAACCTTTTACCATTTGCTGTTGTAAAGGGTTTTCGCAAAATACGATGGCCCTGCATATCTAAACTTGCCTTTATACCCGCTTTCGTAGCGGACGGCAACGTTTTATTCGTAATGAAATTGACGTTCAATGAAACACTTCGATTAACAAGCCCTGAGCTCGCCCCTCTGTCTGCATATGACTCGGAATGGCGATTTCCCCAAAGAACAGTAGGATCTTTCAACGTAAGTAATTTTCTAGCTGCAGCCCACACAAATCCTTGTGGAGTTAAGTTCGGATAGACACGTGAAGCTGATTGAACGCTGCGCTGCACACCTTGTTGTTCAATTACGTTGGAACCTGGCTGCCCCGTTAGTTTCGTCTTTGTAAACTCATTCGCTGTATGACTTAGTATTGCGCTATCACTGGCGCTACCATTTGCATGTGAACTGCTGCTTGAACTTACATTGGGACTTGTAGGTGCATCCGAGCTATTACTTGAAATAGAACTTGCTTTACTTACATTTACATCGGCGTTTACATTTGCGTTAGCACTTGTACTTGTACTTGTACTTGTACTTGTACTTGCACTTGCACTTGTACTTGCATTTGTACTTGCTCTTGCATTTATTTTTGCATGTGAATTTATGCTTGCATCATCATTTTCTCCAGCTATTCCACTATTGCCTACATAAGCACTTGGATGATCAATTGTACTTGCATTTAAATAATTACTTGCAATTGCATCTGAACTTCTACCTGCATTTGTTCTAGCGTTTGTACTTAAACGTGCAACAACACTTGAACTTGCACTATTTCTTGTAAATACATTGGAACCACTACTTACATTTGCATTAGTTGCATCTACATTTCCTCTACTGCTTGCACTTAAACGTGCAACGGCGCTTGAACTTGCACTACTATTAATTCCACCTAAACCTGCTGTTGCCTTTAAACTAGCATGTATTCTTGCATTAATATTTGAATTTGTATCTGCACTTGTTTTAGCGCTAGCACTTCCACTTCCACTTCCACTTGCACCTGTACTTGCACCAACATTACCATTGTTCCCCGCATTCGTGCGATCACTTCTAACCGCTATCATTCGCGCACTTCCAAAAGTATCTGAACCCACACTTGTAATCGATCTTGCACGAGCGTGCAGTCCTGAAGTACCGTTTGCTCCCAGACTTCGTCTTACGCTTCCTTCCGATGTCGCATCTGCGCTAGTCAGAACTTTTGTGAAAGGAGCTATGCTTCCCTCAACCTGTTCCTTCCTGTCATTGCTTACATCAAAAGCGGAGGCTTTTCTTCTCCCAGGAAATGACCTATCGGAATTCAAACTTTCCGATTTCCGAGTGCTGATCGATTTCCATAAAGTTATCGTCATTGGAGTCGTAGCGATTGATTCAGCAGACTTCTTTTGAGGCCTTCGACCATTAAATAGCTGGTCCAAAGCGCCTTCATTGCTATGAATTCTACTTACTCTCCGAAATAACGTATTCTTAGGAGCCAGCTCCGCTACTGCACGGAGGCTATCCATCGGATGCTGCGCCTCAGCCATTGAACTTACCATTGTATTCATACTTGCTTGTCTAGGATCATTCTCTTTGTTATGCCCTGCATTTTTTTGTGCAAAAAGTGAGGAAAATCCCTGCTCGGCCGTTTGTTGAGCTGCTTGTCGGGCGATTCTCACGCCAAAAGCCACTTGCTGTAGACGGCTGGACTGTACAATTTCGCGAGAACTCCCTATGGAATGCTCAGCGCTATCCATCTTACTCACAAATTGCAAACGGTCACTTTCCTTTTGCGGGAGAAAGCGATCTTGCGCTGGGTTGCGATGTGCTAATCTGCGGTTTGTTCCAGCCACGCTACGCATCGCAAATGGAATGCTCGAGGTCAGACTTGAAGCCTGAATGGCGTTAGGTATTGTTGCAGCCGTTAAATATCCTTTTGCCACAGATGAGCTATTCTCGTTAGGCTTGCTATTTGGTAAAGCAGCCTTCACGCCAGCATCGCTTGTGTCCTCATTATTTCTACGATGCGCAAGCTCCATTCGCGGGAAATCCTGCACACCTGCTTCAGAAGTGACTGAAGCCAACTCATTATTCTTAGCGCTGCGCATCAACAAGCTCTCGATAAAACGAACCGCTGCCGGAACAGAAGTCGTTGTGAACGGACCTTCTCCCAGCTTAAAGACCGAAGCCTGTGTTGAAGCCCGAACCTCCGCTCTACGTCCGCGATCAGCGAATAGCTTCAATTCCCGCTTCCCAGCAAGAATCGTCTCCACTGCATCAGTAAGCGAAGGCAAAGCATTAACGCTTGCCATCGACACGCTTAAATCGTTCATGCCCTCCTTGCCATCTTGAAACTGTTCCAGCCGCTTAGACGTACTGCGAATCGATTCAACATGCCGGATAACATGAGTATGCTTACTAATTAATGATGTTAACCTTCTATGATTAATCGGGCTCACCAGAGGCAGACGTGCTGCTTGCTCTTTATCGCTATTTTGCCGAGAGATCATTCTCACGGCAGCGGAGAGCTGCCCTAATGCACGCTGAATCAACGGTGAGCTTGCTTTGTTTTCGTTAGGAGTTGAAGACCATTTCAAAACACCAAGACCGTTAGTCAACCCTTGCTGATCTTGATGGCGATCACGCAGCTTTTGCCGCTTTCGCTCCGGTTGCAGTTCTTGATGCTCGCGTTGCCCTTCATTCAGTTGCTGCACTCGCCACTCCAGTCGTGACGCATGCCCGCTATGCATGAGGGTTGTAGTTTCTTCAGGTTTTGCTGTCTTGCTGTTCTTCTTACTTTTGCGGCCTTTCTTTTTGACGGGCTGTTCCTGTTCCTGTTCCTGTTCCGAAGATTCCTTCACCTGCACAGCTGCCGGTCTTTCTTTCAATTGCACCGTAGATGAAATAGGGCCTATCGGACCTGTCTGCGGAAGCATTTGCCCATAACGCTTTATCCATTGCTCCAACCTATGAATCGTCTCCCGCTTCGAAGCGAGAGGCGCCGAATCCGGATGCTGCAGGCTTTGCAGTTGCAATTGAAGCTGGATTACCCATTCTTTCTCATTAGATCCTGCCAGTGATGACAATTCGTCATCAGACAGCAGTCCATTTTGCCGAAAAATTAACGCCAATAAGCCTAAATAGTTGTTTCGCCAGAAACCATATTTGCCCATAATGCCGGAAGCAAACTGGTTCGATTGCCTGCCTGTGCGCCCTGCAGCGCTGTTGACAGACGATACGGCTTGAGCGGAGCTCTTCCTCTGTTTCACGAGGGGGATATGCGATTGTCGGGATGCCATGAACAACCCCCCAGCTCCTTATTTTTTGAAAATGGTCTTTAATCCTTCGTGCACCAGCTCGATAGACTCAATCGCCACAGTTCCACCCGTTGCGTTCAAATCGGGACCTTTCCATTTCACTGGAAAAGCACTAAAAAAATTCCATCGGCACACTTCATTCCCAGCCGTATTATTTAAAATAACCGAGCCGTTCTTGCGCCTGATCTTGCCTCTAGTTACGCTATCGTACCATTCCCATAGCTCACTGGAGTCTGTAATGCCTCTTTTGAGCACAATATTCGGATACTTCGTATGCTCGATCATATAATGGGGATGCGAGTTTACGCCGCCTTCCCAGAATGGCTTGACTTCCGTCTCGGACTGCATGCCCGTTACCTCGGAGAAGCCTCCGACAATCAGCCCATCCAGCTCTACGACGAAGCGGAAAGCTCCACCCACTTCATGTGATCTATTCAGCCTTTTTTCCTTATTGCGCAGCCTTCTTAGCCTTTTTATTTCATTCGCATCCATCAGTTACTCACCTCTTACCAAACACATCGAACGGATTGTCTGGTCTTTTGCTGCCATCGTCGTTCAAATTGCGGTTGATGCGGGAAATCTCCTCGCACCATTTGCGGCGCTCCCGATGCTCCATTGACATGATTTCATCATGATTCCAATGAAAATAGTAAGCGATGAAACCCGCTTCCTCATAGATCTTGTCAATGGGGTAACCCGTTATGCCCCCGCCATCTCGTCCAAAAAAGACACGTCCACATCGAATTCATGCTCACATTTCGGGCAGGCTGTATGTACCCTTGGCACTTCCATCTCATTGATTTGGCGATAAAAGTTTTGCAGAAAAGCCAGATCTGCTGTAAAAAACTTCTCAACCACCCGTGTATCTATAGCCCGCAAATCGCCAAGCGTCGTTATTACACGTGTCAGCAGGATAATCGTCAGATAGCCTGGGTTTTGCTGAACGCGTTGATCGCGCATGGGCAAAATTTCATCTGCAGCCGTCGCTAATCGCATCACGCCTTTTTTGTGCAGCGTTCCGTTATCGTCGACATATCCTCTAGGCAGCTCGAATTCATATTCCGTTTTGAAAGCCATGGGTTGATTGCCTCCTTAGAGTTAGAAAACTGACTTCATCAGCTTTGAAAAAAAGAAGAGTCAGGAGCCAGGGCTACCAGCCCCAGCACCTGCTCTAACGTACCATTACTTCGTGCGTGTCATACCTTCGTGAGCAAGCTCAAGGTTCTCGATCGCTACTTCGTTACCGGAACCATTGAAGTTAGGAGCCGTATATTTGGACGGCCATGCTTCGATAACTTGCCATGTAGCCACGTCAGCGCCTTCTTCATTGATAGCGATAATCGTTACCGTTTTGCGAGAAATTTTACCTTGAATGGATTCGGACATCCAATTGTACATATCCAAGGAATCCGTAACGCCCCATTTCAGGGTAATATTGCCGTACTTCGCCAAGCCAGGGAGCTTGCGAGGTGTAATTGTTTCATTGCCTTCACGGTATTCAATTACCGATAAAGACGCGTCAAAGCCGGATATTTCACTGAAACCAGCTTGTTGAATACCTTCCACTTCAATACGGAATCTAAAATTGCGGTATGGATCCTTACGTTCGCCAGCCATATATTTACCCCTTTCCTAATATGCAAAATAGCTACGTTCACGCGAGCCTATGCTTCGCCTATTCTTCTCTTGTTTTCTGCGTGATGCGGAAGATCACGAACTCGGCAGGTTTCACCGGCGCCACGCCGATCACACAGATCAGACGACCGTTATCAATATCATCTTGCGTCATCGTGCTGCGACCAATGTTGATATAGAACGCTTCGGAAGGACTTCCGCCCATCAAAGCTCCGTCTCTCCATACGCGTGTCAGGAACGCATCGATCGTACGCTGTACACGGGCCCAAAGCTGCTCGTCATTCGGTTCGAAAACGACCCAGTTCGTGCCGTTCTTGATCGATTCCTCGATAAAGATGAACAAGCGTCTCACGTTTACATATTTCCATAAGCCATTCGATGAAGTTGTGCGAGCGCCCCAAACGCGGATGCCTTGTCCGGCAAAGTGACGGATCAGGTTAACGCCCTGCGGGTTCAAAATATCCTGCTCGCCCTTGTTATACTGGCAATCAAGACCTACTGCGCCACGAACGACCTCGTTGGCAGGCGCTTTTTGCACACCGCGCGTTTGGTCGGAGCGGGAGTAAATACCGATGACAGAGCCAGATGGCGGTATGTAGATGTTGCGCTTGTCTAATGGATCGAACACTTGCAGCCACGGATTATACATTGCGGCGTAGCTGCTGTCAAAAATGTTGCGGTGCGTCATGACGTCCGCTACTTTTGTTTTCTCGCGCGGGATGTCGAGCACAGCAAAACGGCTGCCAAGATTTTCACAGTGCGCCACGAGGGACAACTGTACGTTCGGATCGGTTACGCCCGGGATCGCCATAATGCTGACCACGTCGTTGTCGATGAAGGACTGGATGCCCGTGCGTTTGCCAGGTCCATTGTCAGTCCCCATGAAAATGTCAGCCGTTACTTTGGCAATGGAGCCGTTGCTTCCGCCAGACAGAGCGATCTGAAATTTGCCAGTGGATTCGTCTTCGCCGGAAAGCACCTCGAAAGGAGCCACAGCGCCAAGGTCTTTGCCGTCTGTCAAATCCTTCACGGTAATGATATTAGAACGAGACAAAATTTTCTCGATATGATTCGCTGCGGAGATGTTCAAGGACACTTTTTCATAGGTCTCTGCTTCATCGCCGTAGAATACATGCACCGTGAATTCGCTTGTAGTTAACACTTTGGCAGGCAGCAAGTTTGCATCTACGACATCGCCTTCAAGAGCTTCAGCCAGTTCAATAACGTTATCCTGTGAAGTGACAACTTTGTTATATTGTTTAGCGCCCGCAATTTCAAAAGCAACCACATCGCCAACGTTAAAGCCGGCATTATTTTTTACGCGGTACTGTTTCTCGCTCAGCACCTCATAGATTTGTGTTTTTGCTTTACTGGAAGGAACGATCACAATGCGAACTTGATTGCCCCAAGTACCAGGGTTTTTGGAAGAGATGCTCAGGATCGCTGATTCCTTATTGCCCTCTCCTTGGTTCGTTGCTGGCTTCGCATCGGATGGAGCAACGCGCATGACGTAACAACGCGAGCCTCCATTCAAATAGAAATGTTCCACGGCATAAGAAAGGAAGCGATAATCGCCGAATTCGTTCTCCGACAAATAACTGCCGAACAAACGATGGAAATCCGCTACACTTGTAACCAATTGAGGAATACCTTGAATTTCCCCTCTTTGCGCAAGCCCTATGAACCCTGCCGTGCTTGTGCTTGCACCCTCCAGCGGTTGTGCCCCGCTGTCAAACTCTTCTACATAGACTCCAGGTGATAAATAATCAGCCATTGTTCCCCGGTCTCTGTCTGCTGCGCTTCTTGCCAATCGTTACGGCTGCAGACATGTAACCAGTTCTCTCCTTTCTGCTTGTGATTTAGTATAGAAGATGGACGTGTCCATTCTGCTAATTGAGCCCAGCTTTATGTAAGTTGAATCTTGCCGAGGTTGGTGGTTGTTCCTTCTGCCACCCTCACCTCCTTCAAGACATTCGGCTTCCGGCTGGCTCCTCGGGCAATTTCAAGCTGAACCTGAAACTCCGGAATTCGCCCTCCGCGAAAAGCCAGTACCGCCTCCCCCCGCTCCGTTGAGCGGGTTTGCTGAACGGGAAGCAGCAGCGCGCCTCGATTGAACGCGTGCTTCACCGGATTCTCCAGCCTGAACCGTTTCTGGCTCTCCAGCACCTCCGCGATTCGGATGACCTCCTGCGTTTCCTTGGAACTTCGTCCGCGCAGCAAAAAACAATCGCCTACGCTGATTATTCCCGTTAAGGAACCCAAGATCAGTTCGGTATCTCCTTTGTCAATTTGATCCAACATCAACCGAGCAGCGGCGCATTCTTCCGTAAGCATGGTCGCTGTCAACGACGCATCCTTCATCGGAGCCCCCTTCTCATCCTGCAGGACAACTCTAATGAGGCCTGTGCCAGGAGAAAACGGATAAGAGGGCAGCGGCATAAGCTGCACAAATTGAAAAGAATTCGCTGTCCCAATCGAGATGCTGCGTTGTTCGGGAAAATAATGCTCTGTGTTGACACAGAGCGTATAATCGCCCTGCGGCAAATCACTAAATATATAGGAGCCGTTCGATTTGCTGATTGCTTTCGAGCGGATACCATCAAGATAAACTGTGGTTGCTGTGCCTAGTGGAGCTTCTGAGGTAAGTGAATCGGATATGCACGCGACCAAGGATACGCGAGTTTTCAAATGAGCGACGCGAATGTGCTCCAACGCGGAAGCCTCCTAACCTTCTATACGAAAATCGCGTTCCAAAACCCGTTTTGTCGTCTTAATACGCGTAGAGTCGATATTTACAGGACCAACTGAGTAACTGACTGAAAGTCTATAGGGCGTGTCGGCAAAATTCCACATGTTAAGCATGCTGCCGCCTGTAATAGGATCCATAACGATGCGTACTTCTTCGTCCTTCTCTGCCAATGTGCCCAGCGTCATGGAACCTCTCAATACAGAGTTATCATAGAGAACCTGCATAGCTCTTCCAAGAATTCTATGTTCATCCAGCGCTCTGGACTGCAATTCGGCGGGAGACTGTGCCGTTAACAGGTAGCAAAGCTCTACAGCCATCGGCGGATATTGAATCTCATTTGTGCCTCTGGCAATCATTTGCGTACGCCGATTGTCCCCGCTTTCTTTAATATTATAAAGAAAGAGAGAAAGATAGAAGTCCCCTTTATCAACTGGCGATGCAAGGCCGATCATCTCCGGTTGCGGGATAGGGTCTGGAGTCATATTTTCTCTAAGCAGCTTAATTAATGAAGCGCTGACATCAGCAATTACCGAATAGTCGCCTATGGGGTTTCACTCCTGCCTGGTACGTTCCGAATCTATGACCTGCTTCACAATTTAAACGTAGAGATTGTGTCAAATCGTGTACCTTTTTATATTATAATTGTAATTCATTAGGATGACTATAAGATTCTTTTTGTTACTTACCAAGTTCATCTATTGAACTTTTAATCGCACTAACTATCGCACTATCTATGTCGGAGGAAGGGATCTACAGTTCGCTATTCTGTGAAAAACGTCCTATGTATTTAACGTAGCGGATCATGAGTGCGCTATTGTTCGAAAATGAGGGTCTTGGCTGTCGGAAACATTAAAATAACGCACTCTAGTTCCCCTGACTCATGGAATCTAACATTTATTGGGCAAATAGCGCACGGCAGTTCCTCGAACTCAGAAAATTATAGATTTTAGCGATAACCCGTATATTAATAGGATTCCCACTCTTGACGAGCAAGGATTTTCCCCGATTTCTGGAGCTCGTGACGAATAGATTTGATAATGTGACGCATTCGAATCGGCTCCCCTGCATCGGCTGCCAGGAATGCGGACGAAATAACTACATTCTTGATGTTGCCTCCAGCGATTTCGTAGTTATGCGCCAAGTATTTGAAGTCGACGTCGTCATGGATCGGGGCAGCTGCCGGAAACATGGATCGCCAAATCATTTCACGGTACTCACTGTCTGGAAAAGGAAATTTAATGACATAATTAATTCGCCGCAAAAAGGCTTCGTCGATATTGTTTAACAAGTTCGTCGCAAGCACAGTAATGCCCGAATACTCCTCCATTTTTTGGAGAAGGTAAGCCGTTTCGATATTCGCATATTTATCATGCGAATCCTTCACTTCGGACCGTTTGCCGAAAAGCGCATCCGTCTCGTCGAAGAAAAGCACCGCATTGCTGAGCTGCGCCTCCTCGAAAATCTCATGCAGGTTCTTCTCGGTCTCGCCAATGTACTTGCTGATAACCTGCGAAAGATCGATTTTGTACAGCTCCAGTTGAAGCTCACCCGCTACAACCTGCGCCGACATCGTCTTCCCCGTGCCCGGCGGGCCGGCGAACAGCATGCTCAGGCCTTTGCCGTAGGCCAACTTCTTCTCAAAGCCCCAGTCGCCATAGACGACGCTGCGGTATTTCACTTGATTGCAAGCATTACGCAGCTGATCCTTCTGCTCCGGCGGGAGAATCACATCCGCCCAGCCGTAGCGCGGCTCGATGCGCGACGCTTTGCGCTCCAGCTTGTGCAGCGCCTGCTGGAAGCACGCCTTATAGAGCGCCGCCGTCTGCAAAGGCGCAGCGGCTTCTCGGGAGCGCTCATCCGGCTCCCGCTGCCAGGCCGAGTAGCCTCGCGCCAGCGTTAGCGCTCTGCGGATTTGCCCGGGGGTGAAGCGGAACTTGCCGCTCATCACCCGCCAATCCACGTCAGCGCTGACGCCAAGCTCCTGCGCGAACGTCTTCCATAGCCGCTCGCGCTCCCCTTCAGCCGGCACCTTCAATTCATGTTCAAGGAGCAGCCGCTCCTTGGGCTTCCACGCCAGCCTGATTGCCCGGCCGGCGAGCAAGAAGACAATTCCGCCGTAACCATCCAGCTGCTCGTGGAACTGATGCAGCCGCTGCTGCGCAGCGTGATCCGGCTCCTCCGGATAGAGCGATTCCAGCCGTGTGAAACACAGCATGGCTTGATGCAGAATCGCTTCGCGGATCATCGCGCTCAGCCGGTCCTCGAATCTCGTCGCTGCCAGAAGCACTTCCGCGAGATTCACAACAAGCAGCGGCTTGCCGAAGTGACGGCTGCAGTGCTTGATCTGCAGCTGCTTGCCTGCGCCGGCAGGCCCCCAAACATGGAAGGCCAGCCGCTTGCGCATGGCTGCCGGTGCTTCATAGGCTTCACGAATGAAAGCTTGAAGCCGATCTTGGAAATCCGCTTGAACGAGCAGCGGCTCCAGTTCACCGTCTGGGTACACAATGTCCACAGAGGGCTTCAGCTTCGGATCCAGCTCGCCCGAATCGAGCAGGAACGCGATGATTCGCTTATCCAGAAGCAGCGGCCTGGACAAGAGTGTTCTGCTCCCCGTTTCCTGCTCATTAGAGCTTAGGAAATATCGCGCCAACCTGCCCGCTGGCGCCGTGAAGGTCGTTCGCGCCGACCTTGCCTCCTCCGGGCTGGCGCCGGCGATTTGCAGAGCAAGGCCGATGTTCGGCGTTTTGCACGTCAGATCATCCTGCAGAAAGCCGAAAATCCGTTCATATTTACGATCAAGTTCTATAGCCAGTCCAAGCATAACAATGCGTTCCTCGATGAGAGACAAGCCAAAGACTGCAGATACATACGCTAGCGGAAGGAAGACTCCTGCCTGTTTACTCGCTTGCAGACGCTCCTGTATGCGATTTTCCCAATGGTCAATGACGCTCAGCAGTTCATCTTCATCACCGCCAGCCAATGGTTCCGCAGGAAGCCCGCCAAGTAACCGCATGAACTCGTCCTCAGAAACAAACATCCCGCGAAACGCATCCGTTTGCGGGTCTGGCGTCTGCATTTGACGACGTTTATATAGAAGCTGAAGCTTTTGATCGATCAAAGTAAGCTCTTCCGTGTAATGCTCCCACGCATGTTTGTAGCCCTGAACTGACATAATCCTCCTGATATCCAACCATTCTTATTTTTTGGTGCCCGATTTGGCCATGTAAATGTTCTTGCCTAAATGAGGTATTTTTCTTTACAATACTTGTACTAGTTTCTACCCATGTTCCTTCGGTGCTCGACTACCGATTGCTACCACACAGGAAGGGGCCTCATCAAAGATGGAACAGCTCCAGCTCAATGACAACGTTTGGAACCGCAAGCTGATTCACATGTTATGGTGGATCTTGTTGATATATGAAGTCGCTGCCATGCTTGGGTTTTTCTTCGATTACTACGATAACCCGGATCACTGGTCCTATAGTCTGCTTCGTTTTCAAGTGCTGCCAACTTCCTTGCAGCTCATACTCATGGCCTTTGGTTATACGGCGAAGCGATATCTGCCCAATTATAGTGATTTTATCATGATTATATGGACAATGACTATGGTTTGTATCTATCTCGTCACCATACCGGAATTGGCGAACAAGTACGGAATATTATGCATTCCTATTATTTTATCCTCCGTATATTTCCAAAGAAAACATATTATCTTTTCTTATATTTTAGGTCTCTTATGTTTTACGTGCATAATTACTTGGAATACGTATCGCGGAATGGCAATTACTCCTTATCAAGTCATTGTGTCGGCTACCGTTATCTCCGCGTCAACTTTCGTATGCTTCGCTATTATGAATAAAGGGCTCGATCTCATTACCCAGCTTCAAATTTCTACCCGCAGAGAACAGGAGCTGCTTATACGCAATGTGATGATCGAGCGGTTATCCAAGGTTGATGCGCTCACCGAACTGTTCAATCACCGTTCTTTCCAAGAGCACACGGATCATCTCATCTCGCATATGCCTTATGATACCCCATTGGAATTAGCCCTCATGGATATCGATAATTTCAAACATATCAATGATACCTATGGTCACTGGGTTGGCGACGTCGTCCTCAAAACAATAGGCTGTACGCTAAAAGAGGTCATGGGTACAGATGATATGGCCTTTCGATATGGAGGCGAGGAATTCGCCGTTATTTTCGTCGGCAAAAAGCACGAGGATGTGTTAGCTTTATGTGAGCATTTGCTGCAAACCATACGAGATTTGGCTATCCCTGAAATGCCAGAGCAGCAGTTGACCATGAGTATCGGACTTGCTTCATACAATCGCAGTACCAAGAAAAAAGCGTGGTTTCAACTCGTTGACGAATGCTTGTATTTGGCCAAGAGAAGCGGCAAAAATCAGATTTTTGCGCAAATGAAGAAATAGCAACCAAGCTTGGAAATGAACATTTCCAAGCTTGGTTTTTTTGAGTGAGGACTTTTACTTCTTCGCCTCATACATGAATTTGGCTGAATAGGCAAATAATAGCCAAAATCAAATGAGGTGGTAGTAGCCATGTGCACATCAATATCTATACTTGCCGACGTGTCTGAACTCGTCAGAAAGTTCCACATCGATCGTCTGTTGTCTTACAATTCCAACCGCTATGAGATTCGTCCTACCGAATCCATTTCGGCTATTATGACCAATCGGAAGGGAGAGCGGCTGCTCGATGAGTTTCGCTGGGGTCTCATGCCTTTCTGGGCAAGAGAGGCTGTATGCGGGGATCGCGATTCCGTTTTCACCAATGACGTCTTCAAACGTATTGTAAGCAAACAGCGCTGCGTCATTCCTTGCACCAGCTTTTATGTAAGCCGTACCGAGGGGAAGGAAACCCAGTGGATCAGGTTTAAAATGCGCAGCGGCACATTCGGCATCGCAGGCTTGTATGATGTGTGGAAAGCTCCCTCCAGCGAGGAGGAGCTGCGCACGTGCATGATGCTAATGACGGAGGCGAATCCACTCGTCTCGCCTTTTCACGTCAGCATGCCTGCCATTCTGGATCAAGAACAAACGGCGATGTGGCTGCAGCCGGAACTGAAAGATCCATACGAGCTCAGATCTCTGCTTCGTCCTGCGGACGATTTGCTCATGGCAGCAAATGTGCTGTCATCTCCTGCGGAGAAGATGGAAACCAGCGGAGACGTGAGCGTGCTTATTTAAAAAGAAAAAGGGTCTCCTCTGTCGACTTCCATGACATTGGCGGCCCTTTCGTGTTCCGATCTTACTGCGCCTGTTTATCAGGGACTGCAGGCAGCTCCCCGCCCTCGGCAATAATGCGCACCCCTTCCGCGCAAACCCCATAAGACTGCCACCTGCAGGTGGCGCACAAGTGGCCTATGTCGCTCGGCGCAACATGCTTGGCAACCTGCGTGCAGATACTGGACCAGCTTCGCTCCATACCTACCTGCAAACCAAGCTTTTCCACAATCTCGGCATCTCTTTGGTAAACCGTTCTTCCTTCGCAATGCGATTCCTGATCCTTCGGATAGGCCGCACATAGATCGTCGGGTCCTAGAACGATCCGTATGAGGGTCTCAGGCTGACTGCGAAGCGTCTCATAAATTGCGGTCATATTTTCGCAAAACTGTGCCGAATATCCCATTCCCCTATAGCCCAGCAAGCAAAGCAGATGATGACCACGGAGCCCTATTGCCAATGCCATGCCCTCCTTCCGCCATATATTCATTCAGGTCATGTTTATTGAGGAGCCTTCGTTTGAAGCAACTTTAATCCCATCCCAATAAAAATAATGCCTGTAATTTTGTTTAAATAGTTGCCTATTCGCTGGCTGCTTCTTATTTTTTTGGTCATAAACGATGAAAAACAAGCAATAAATAAACACCACAACAAGCCAGTAAGCGTAAAGGTGAACCCTAGAATCATAAAAGGAATCGGGCCAGAAGCCCTCGTATCAACAAATTGCGGGAGAAAGGCAATAAAGAACAAAGAAACTTTCGGATTCGTAAGACTGGTCAAAAGCCCTTGTATATATATGTTTAATATGCTTTGTTTACTGGAATCAGAAGCATGAAAGTTGGCATTGGATTTATCCAAAAGCATTCGAATCCCTAGGTAAATTAAATAAACAACACCGATTATTTTAATGATATTGAACAGGATAAGGGATTTTGTAAGAATGATGGATAAACCGAAAGCAACAAGCAACGTGTGGATGATTGAACCGCTAACGATGCCAAAAACCGAATACACACCGGCATTTCGCCCCTGAGAGACACTTCTTCCGACGATATACATGGTGTCAGCGCCAGGAATCAGATTTAAAAGAATGCCTGTCAACAGAAATACCTCGTAGTTCATGATTCCGTTCATATCTACACCTCTTTCGTCAGTTCATAACCTGGTCATCATTGCCATTAGACATTCAACAATCACGCCTGTATCGCTTTAGCCAACGAAGCTAATTTGACGATCGTATTCCAGTTACGCGTCGTCGCTATATCGCCGAGCTTTTGGACATTGCTTGCGAGCTTGGAATCCAGCACACTTTGGCGGAACAGGAAGTAAATCTCCCGCTCCAGTATTTGGAATTCGTCGATTTCACTTTTGTTTTTATTCAAAATGTCGGTCGTTTGCAGCGGAGGCACTTCCGTTAGCAAGGAAAGTTGTATGCTCTCTCCTTCCACCAAAGCGTCTGCGGCATACGGACAAGCTGTAATAATACGATCCAGTTCCTCGGCTGTACGCAGCACGACTGTAGGTGAAATGTTAAACACGCTGCTTATTTTCTGCTCAATGCGCTTGTGAAGCGGCTCCGCTGCCTCCTCAGAGACCAATAGAAAGTTGCCGCTTTGCAAATACGTCTGCACACTGGAAAAGCCCATCGTCTCCAGCGTTCGTTTTAAATCAGCCATCTTGAGCATGTTCTTGCCGCCAACATTAATGCCACGCAGAAAACCTATGTATATCGTCATTAAGCTATCGCTCCTTTGTTCTATGTACTTTCACGTTTTTCTAAAGGCAGAAAAAGCCGCCCGTCCTCAGGCAACAGGCAGCTTTTTCTTTTATTTCCGGTCGGCACGGGCGTCCGGCACACGATACAGGCCATATCCTTGCAGAGGAACAATAGGGTTCTCGTCGATAACCAAGCCCGCGGATTCAGCATGCATGGCAACATCAACGAGCCAGCGCGTGAAATCAGCGACATTCATCGTTTCCATTTCTTCCAGACTATAAAATCCTGCCGCATCCACCTCGACGCCATCCGGTTCGGGATCTCCGCTCACATATTCCATCTCAAAAGCAATGTATAGATTATGTATGCTTCTTGGCAAATCGCGTACAGCTATTAATCTAGAGACAACCGCTTCCACGCCTGTTTCTTCAAGCACTTCGCGCTGAATCGTATCATGGATCAACTCCATTTGCTCAATGTAGCCGCCAGGATTCGTCCATCTGCCTTTACCAGGCTCCTGAGCTCTGCGCACAAGCAGCATTTTCCCTTCTCTCATGACCAGCGCACCAGCGGCAACACTGTAATTTCCCCAATGGACATAACTGCACACGGTGCATGCTCTTCGTGAGGTTCCGTCAACATCTCTAGTTTCTAATGCTGCCCCGCAGGACATGCAGAATTTGGCTTCCATCGCACTCCAACCCTTCTATTTCTGCCCTAGCTCCGCCGTATAGGTCTGTTGATTCCATGAAATTTCAATACCGAGAAGCTCGGCTAACGCTCGGATACTAACGTAAGCTTTGCCGTAAGTGATCATGGTCTTCATTTCAATTTCCGGCGAATCCTGATGAATAAGGGTCTGTTGACCGCGGAGCTGCAGGCTGATGATGCGATTCTCCGAGTCGTATCCCACCTTAGCCCCCAACGCTTCAGAGGTTTCTCTGAGCGGAAGCCACACATGACCATTCTCCTCATCATAATAGACCGGCGAATTTAAGACAATCGGCCTTCCATTCATTGTAACACGGATCGGATGCATTTCCTGCACCTCAATCACGGATTCAGTAATGATAGCCTGCTTCGTTGGACTAATGACGTACAAGAACAACTGTTTCGGGCAGTTCACACAAACACTGGTAAACAATGAAGATTGTAAAGCTTGAATGAGCACAGGCTGTTCAGCAGTCGGGTTAATGACCGTCGTAATCCCATAGTTGTCATAGGCAAATTCGTCCGTTCTGACCTGGGTAAGCGATGCTTGAACAACCGGTTTTAAAGCTGGAGAAAAATCAGCAAAGTTAAGTATGCCGCTTGCGTTTTCAGGTGTCAATGTGCCGGGAAAAGGAGCCGCATAGGCATAAAGCTTGCCTTCATCCCCTTTGAAAAATCCAATATCGCCATGCTTCAGGGCAATGGGGGCGGCCAACAGCAAATCATTTTTCACTTTGCTGAGGAGCGAAGCGTTTTGGGCATCAAGAACAAGCATGTACGCATCAACAAAAACAAAAAGCTTATCCTCGCTCAACGCGATATAGGAGATGGCAGGGCTCGTCACTTCAGGCAAAAGAGGCTGAATATCCACAGTTTTCGCCGCTCCAGCTGCATCAAAGCTGACGATTTCGTGAGAACGCAAATCGGTCGTTACAATACCTCGGGGTGTGCCGATCGTATCGCGCATTGTTCCTTGCAGTATAGCCCAGTACGTACCGCTATTGCTTCTAACGATATTTCTGGGACCTTTGAGCGAGAAGGGATGCTCGATTAAGGTTGGAATATTTATTTTTTCGAGCAGGTTTCCCTCTGCATCCAAGCGATACAATGTATCGGTGGGGGGTGTTTTCCACAATTTTTCTGGCTCAACAGTTTCACTTCCCAAGGGTGAATAAGGTCTTTCGAGTGTGGTTGTTGCGAATACGCCGACGGAACCGTCGCTGAATGTATAGGCTGTGCGAAATTGAGAGCCTTGGTCTGCCTGATAGACAGATGCGGTCACGTTCTGATTGAAAACCAGATCCCCGTTAGGATTAGCAGGGTCGACGAAAGGATCTGCCGCTGCAAGCGCAGCTCGTGGAACAACGAATGTCGCTAACGCAACAGACAGCGTCAAAATAAGACGCTTGAATCGCATGCATGGTGCCTCCTGTCGCATAATTGGGTTTTTGATATGTCCTACAAATCATAGACGTAATAGCATTGTAAAAGTTTTACAAACAAGGAAAACGCCTCGCGGCGTCCTTGGTATAAACCATATGTTCGCGCATGAGGAGTGGGTTGGGTATGGGATTCCGACCGCTGTTAAAGTCGTGCTCCTTGACTGGACAAGGCGATGCGAACACGACTTTAAAGCGGCCGCTATGGCATTTCCACCCCAGACCATCCCCTCTGTTCTACTTTGAGCTGCCTTCTACTTCTCTTTTCCATCACGGGTTATCGCCCAACTGTAACGACGGAACTAGGGTGCGCTATTTCTTTAAACTTCCTGTATTTTAATAGTGACAAGGAACTGTGATGCGTTAAACAGGTAATTGCTAGCGTGAAACTCCTCATTTCTTTTGCATAGCGTACTGTAGTTCCGCGAAATGCCCATTCAAGCCGTTATGACTAGCCATAACGCACCGTAGTTCCGCTAGCCCGCTCATGATCACGTCTTTCAAAAAATCCAATGGTTCGGTGAACCGCTTACAGTGCCATCTCTTTGCCTCAGGTCCTCATCTAAACTCATACGTTTGAGCATGGGGAGGGAGCCGGATATGAATTGGAGATGGGGTTCCGACCGCCTTTAAAGTCGTGTTCCTTGACTGGACAAGGTGGTGCGAACACGACTTTAAAGGCGGCCGCTATGGGTTTTCCACCCCGCAACCATTCCCTCTGTTCTACTTTGAGCTGCCTTCCACTTCTCTTTCCCCTAACCTGTCTTCCATCCGGTATTCCTATCCATAAACACCCCTGTAAGACTCCGGGTACATTCCGCCTACAACAAGCTTCGCAAGGAAACCGAGAAGGTACTGTCGGACCGCCTATTCACCATGCACAACGATATCGGCGGAACTACGATGCCTTATTCCACGGTAATATCCCTTTTCTCCCCCTGAAGCGGAACTGTGGTGCGTTAAATCAGCGAAAATCGTACCTACAACCCAGCATTTCCTGCTCATAACGCACGGTCGTTCCGCGAAACTGTCCCTACAACCGAAAATCCCCCTATTAACGCACCCACGTTCCGCTCACCTGCGCAAAAAGACGATCTATCCCAGTCGAAGCAGTATTCCAATACTCCAAACCGCTACGGCACTTCCAGATCGCACCTGCGTTCCCCTCACCCGTGCAAATAGACGATCTATCGCAGATCGAGGCGACGTTTCAATACTCCAAACCGCTGTAGCACTTCCGGATCTTCTACGTCCATCCTGCCAAATGCTCGTACCACACGATACGTGCGGAATCTCTCCGCCCCGCGAGCTCATAAAACACAAATAAACCCGGCGCTGCTTTGAAAGCCAAGGCAGCAACGGGTTTACCCATCCTCACACCAAGAACATCGCCACAACCGTTGTGACAGCAAGACCGAGGAGCACTGGCTTCAAATTCCGTCTCGCCAGCTCGAACGGACTCACCCCGCAAATAGCTGCCGCAGGGATCAGCGCCCACGGAATCAAAGTGCCGCCACCAACCCAGATGGCGGCGACTTGCCCGAGCGCCGTTAGCGTAGCCGCTCCGGAGCCAAGGGCGGTTGCGAACAATTGGGCAACCGATCCTGCGAGGGAGATACCAGAGAAGCCGGAACCGTCAAGGCCGGTAATGGCGCCAGTGGCCGTTAACGTCACAGCGCCAACCGCACCGTTCAGCGGCACATGCTGGGCAAGCGCGACGCCGAGATCGTTCACGATTCCGTGCGAGCCTTGCGGAAGCACTTTGCCGAAAAGTTCCACGAAAGCGGAGTCGCCCAGGTAGAAGAAAGCGGCAATCGGAATGACAGGGCCGAAGACTTTGAACCCGAATACGAAACCATCGATTAGATAGGAAGTCGTTTGTTCTAATCCATCATTACGATGCGCAAGCAGCGTCACAGCAATGAGAATGAACACGGCTGTACCGCCGACCAGCGCAGTCGCATCGCCACCTTGCAGATTAAGAACGAACATCGCTATTACGTCTGTGGCGAAGAGCAGCGGAATCAGGATAGCGAGCCATTTCCTAACCTTGGGCGCAATCGAGACCTTGGCATCCGCCTTATCGCTTCCCGCCCCCAAAGGGCCTCCGCCAGAAGCGCTCGCAACCAGACCGTCCTTCCACGTCCCGTTTTTGATATCTCTTCGCATCATCCAGAACGCCGTAATGGTCGTGACGAGACCCATCACAATAACGAGCGGGATGCTCGCTTCCATGACCGCCGTCACCGGCAGGCCGGCGGCATCCGCCGTCAGCTTCGGCGCGCCTTGAATGATGTAGTCGCCGGAAAGCGCGATACCATGGCCGAACAGGTTCATGGCCATAGCCGCTCCAAGCGCCGGCAAACCGACTCGCACAGCTACTGGCAGCAGCACAGCGCCGATCAAAGCCACAGCAGGCGACGGCCAGAAAAAGAACGACGTCACCATCATGATGATGCCGATCCCCCAGAACGCCAATGAAGGCGTTCGCAAAAACCGGGTCAACGGCGCAACCATCGTTTCATTGATGCCGGTTCGAATAAGAACGCGGCTCATGGCGACGATGATGGAAATAATCATTATGGTGCCCATCAGCTCTTTGGTGGCATAAATAAAGCTGTTGAAAACCCCTGATACCGAGCCGCTTAGCGTCTCTGTGGCAAGCAGCCCAAGGGCGAAGATACCGACAACACAAATCATCGTCGTATCTCTTCTCTTGATGAGCATTGCAAGAATAAAGCCAATAAAAACCAGATACACCCAATGAATCGGCGATAATTGAATGTCCATCGGAAATCACCCATCCTCTCTTTACACACAACGACTAGTGCTACATTGTATGCGGAGATCTGGGCGTGGGTTCGCGTGAATATTCTGACAGTTCAATCCTGACCAGCCCTTGTCACAAAAGAAGGTGTAACCTGTGGTACAATAAGGAGAGCTGGTAAAACCAAAGGAGATATTAACGATGGCAAGAAACCACCGATTAGTAACGGATATTGATTTTCAGGAGGCGGTTGAGCGGCAGGCCAACGTGCGTGTTTTCAAAGACGACCATATCGTGGACTCCGATGCGCTTATCGTAAGATTCAGCGATACAATGGTTGTCATCCAAACGCGCGTTAGCGAATTGACGTACTACGATCGCGATGCGTGCGAATTTTTTGAAATGAAAAAGCGCTAGCCCGAAAGAGCAACTGCCGCCGCAATCGGCAGCCTTGTTCACTAACGGGAATAGGAGGAGGACGTAGCCCAAGTGAAACGTGGGAGCGTCCTTTTTATTACATTTCTGAAGTCAGTATTCTCTTTTATTGCCTTTCTTTACGAATTCCCAATCCACTTCGATATTCTTTCTAACTCTGTGCAGCAGATGAAACAGTGCTTCTATTTCTTTTTTGGAGAACCCCTTCAAAGCAACCAAATCGGTGTGATCCGCTTCTCTCTTCAGAAAAGAGTAGACTTGATTCCCTTTTTCAGTCGAATACAGCCTATTCAATTTTTTGTTCATTTCATCATCTTTTTTTTCAATAAAGCCTTGGATTTCAAGTTTTTGAATCGCACGAGCTACCGTTGTACGATCCACCTTAATCATCTCCGCCAGCTTTTCTTGAATAATTCCTGGATTTTCGTAGATGCGAACCAAATATAAATACTGCCCTTTTGTAAGATTTATTTCCTTGAACTCAATATTACTTACTGAATCCAATGCTCTCGCGATCATTCCAACTTCACGAAGTATCTCTCTCATTCGATCACCTTCCCGTCATTATTATTGCATTATCAACATGCAAATACAAGTTGCATTTACAACATAATATTTTTTTAATATACTTGTTATTGTCGTTGGTTTCATTATGACGATTTATGCTAAAAAAATAAATGCAGAAAGGAGTGAGAAAGATTAATCCCATAAAAACTGGATGGTCAATGTGAACATTTCCTGGCCTATTTACAATGGGCCAACTTCAAGCAGAAGGGTTTTACAAAAAACTCGGTTATCGAACTAAATATAAATTGGAGAGTGGAATTTATGGAAATCAAAGTCGATGATTTGACCGGTACTGAAATAATTGCATTGGTCAGTGAGCACTTACAGAGCATGCTCGAACAATCCCCGGAAGAGAGTGTGCACGCGTTAGATTTGGATGAATTAAAGGCGCCGGACATTACCTTGTGGAGTGCTTGGGAACAGGGAGAGCTCTTAGGTTGTGGTGCTCTTAAAGACCTGGGTGACCATCACGGTGAACTCAAATCAATGCGTACTTCTACAAAGCATCTCAGAAAGGGCGTCGCATCTAAATTGCTCGCTCATATCATTGAGGAAACAAGACAGCAAGGCTATCGCCGTCTGAGCTTAGAAACAGGTTCTACTGAAGGTTTCACAGCCGCCAGAAAATTATACGAACAATTCGGTTTTGAATATTGCAGTCCGTTTGCGGATTACCTTGAGGATCCCCACAGTGTATTTATGACAAAAGAAATTACACGCTAATTTTTAATTAGAACATAAAATAGCCCATTTCCCTGTTAAGTTGAACTGAAGAAGCTTTCAATTAACAGATATGGGCTTATTCTGGCTTTTGATGTTTTATTCCAAATGTGATGAGACAAGCTGCCTTGTCAATTCCAATGTTACAGGTATTCCTCCGACACCAAAATCAAAGTCACCCAGAGGTATTATCATACACCATATATTTCTTCCATTCTTTAATCGTGTTTTATCACTAACAGCAATGAAAGCATCAGTAATTTCAGAAAATAATTTCTTTTTTATTTCTTCATTGAAAGCATTTGCAAATCCGTAAATCTTTATTACAACTTTATCCTCATTGCTTTTTTCACCCCCGACGTATAAAGTGTCGAATTCCTTAATATCCAGTAGCGCTATTGAACGTGAAATAGGATTGTCTTTCAAACCTTCTGATTCAATAAGGATTTTTGTCAACTTCATTGACAAAGCAGACTTTTCCTCATCTGTAATGAAATTCTTATTCATTGATATTTCTGCATATGGCATATTTTTTCTCCCTTCCGTCATATAAAACCAGTGAGTTAATCATTTCTTCAACTATTTCTAGGGCATTTAATAAGTAACTGGGTTTATCCGTTGACTTTGACAAAATAATTCCTCCCTCAAATAAAGTTATCATCATTTGAGCGGTCTTTTGTGATTCAGCCGTATGAATAATTTCCCCGCATGATTTCCCTTCTTCAATGATTGAGATCAGGTTATGCTCCAGACGATGAATGACGTCCAATGCAAGCTTATACAAAGCAGGATGGGTGTCATCAGATTCAATCAGAGTGTTTGCAATCGGACAACCACCATTATCAATAATATCTTTATAAATTTCCCTATACACTTTAGGAAAAACAAGCAATTTTTCTATTGAATTTTTAGCTCCTTGTAAATTGCTATAAATCTCATCTGTAATTTTGTTAACATTGAATAAAAAACAGTTCGCCGCAACGTCATCTTTATTTTTAAAATTACCGTATATGCTACCTTTAGTAAGTTTCGTTGCACTGGTTAAGTCTGATAAAAATGTTCCCCAATAACCCTTCTTATTAAAAATAGGTGATGTTTTTTCAATTATATAAGCTTTTGTTTTTTCTGCTTTGTTTGTATTCATACCAAAATCATACCGTACGGTATATTTTGTGTCAAGTGTAGCAGGATCTATCGCAGATCGAAGTGGTTTTCCGAAGATCCGCACTGCGGTCACTTTCGGATAAACGAAAAGATCACTAACCATTCGGGGTTAATGATCTTTCGTTTATTTGGTTAACTTTCCTTTCCAGGACATGATCCCGCCCTGCAAATGAGATAATTCATTGAAACCATTCTTTTTTAAAATTTTTGACGCTTGTTTACTTCTCATTCCACTACGGCAATATAGATATAGGCGCTTATTATTTTGAATTTCTCCAACTCTTCGTTTCATTTGGGACAAAGGGATGTTGATCGCTCCAGGAATGTAACCTTGCTTGACTTCGCTGGGTTCACGTACATCAATCAGGATATGATTGCGATTTCCTTTCAATTCTTCTTGAAACTGATCCGGCGATAGGTTTTTCAACCCTTTTACAGAAGCGAATCGGGAATAAATAAACCAGAATAACAACACGATTGCTACAATATTAACAATGGATTGATAACCCATAACCTAACCTCATTTCTGATTCTTAGCGGCTTTTAACTAACAATTCAACGGCCTGTTTAACTAATGCGCTTGAATCCCGCCCTGTTTCCTTTTCCTCAAGAATACACTGCTCCAAATTGACCGCAACAATGTAAGCAATCGCTTTATCCGCGGCGCTTCTGACAGCAGAAATTTGGCTAATAACATTCTTGCAATCTTGTTCTTCCTCCATCATGTTTAAGACACCGCGGATTTGGCCTTCCACCCGCTTTAATCTCTTTTTAACATCATCATCGTATTTCATCTTCTGCCTTCCTTCCATAAATACCTGTATAGGTATATTATTGCTGATATCTCTACCGGAAACAATAAGAAGGGGGCGAATGGAATGTTATATGAATAAATTCACTTTAGCATCAGCGGCATCGCCCAAATAAGCGGCAACACCTGCATACTGAATTCCATCCAATAGCTCTTCCTGCTGTAATCCAAGCAAGTCCATTGTCATTGTACAAGCAATCAGTTTAACGCCTTGTTCCTGCGCTAATTCAATGAGTTGAGGCAGCGACAACGCATTATGCTTTTTCATTACATGTTTGATCATCTTCGGGCCCATACCGCCAAAATTCATTTTTGAAAGTCCGAGTTTTTCTGCTCCCCGAGGCATCATTTTACCGAACATTTTTTCAAGCAGCCCTTTTTTTACAGGAACTTTTTGATCTTTACGGAGTGCGTTCAGCCCCCAAAAGGTAAAGAAAATCGTCACCTCGTGGTCATAAGCCGCAGCCCCATTTGCAATAATAAACGCAGCAATCGCTTTATCCAGTTCTCCACTAAAAAGAACAATCGTTGTTTTTTCTTGATCTCCCATGTTCCGCACCTCTCCATATACTCCATGATTAATGATTGGAAAGCTACCACTGAATGCTCAGCGGTAGCCCCATCGTGTCAGGATCCTTTCTTTACAATAAACGTGAAAACACCATTCTCTTCTTTCGCGTCAAGAAGCTCGTGTTTCGTTTGATTCACCCAAGCTTGGAAATCCTTCATCGAACCTTTATCCGTCGTGTGCAGCTCCATGATCTGTCCAGGATTCAAAGAATCAATTCCTTTTTTGGCTTTAACAATCGGCATTGGACATGCCAATCCTTTCGCATCAACTACTAAATTTGTCATTGTAATTCCTCCTTATGATTTAGAAATTCAGGCTGACTTGAGCGTCAAAAGCAAAATCTAAAAAGGCCGCGGCGCCTCCAAGCTCAACACCATCGATAAAATGTTCTTTTTCCCATCCCATTACATCGATTGTCATCTGGCATCCAATAAGACGGACGCCTGATTCTTTGGCAATTTCCATTAGCTCTCCAATTGAAGGGACATTTGCCCGTTTGAACCCTTTGGCCAACCCTTCATTGCCTGGTTTCAGTTGCAGCATTTGTTCCGACTGTTTATGAATGATAGATAGACCTTCGAATGTGAAGAAAATTGCAACCTCGGCATCCAATGCCGCCGCCGCTGTGGCGATATTCAAGACTTTGTAAGCTGTTTCGAGTCCACCCGTCGATGCGATAATCGCTACCTTCTTGTTTGACATCATAATCCCATCCTCTATAAGTTTTTAGTCTGCTTCGATATCGTGAACCCACTCAGACATACCTGGCATTACATTCGTTATTTTTTTGAACCCTCGTTCGGCTAGCATTTGGCAGGCCATGTCACTACGATTGCCGGCTCGGCATACAACGTAATATGCACTGTCCGGATCAAGCTGCGCCATTCTTTCTTCAAGTTCGCCCAAGGGAACAGAGATAGACCCGGGGATACGTCCGAAAGCATATTCGGCCGGTTCGCGCACATCAAGAATATTCAATTTTTCTCCCGCGGCCCCTTTAGCGTGGAGTTCGTTATTGGAAACCGTATGCGGAAACTTCATCTCCGCCTTTGTTTCAGTGGCTTCAGCCTTTCGGATGAAATGGCGGTACACACCATTCTCCTCTCTTAATCCAACGTAATGGTGCCCAGTACGGCTTGCCCATCCTTTCAAGTCCGCTACTGATCCTTTATCCGTAGCACGAATTTCTAATACTTCGCCTGGAACCATATCATCCATCGTTTTTTTCGTACGAACCACCGGCAGCGGACAAGCAAGGCCTTCACACTCAAGTGTTCGATCAACGTGCAATGCCGTCATAAATGATTACCTCCATCATAAAATTCATATTTATTTCCTTATTTCCCGGATTTGACTTCTCCAGTCCAATGGGACATGCCGCCGCTCATATTTACAACCGAATAGCCCATGGAAAATAAATAGTCGCAAGCCGTGCTGCTTCGATTGCCGCTTCGGCAAACAATAATCGTTTCTTGTTTAGGGTCCAATTCATTAAGCGCTCGAGCGATTTGCCCCAGAGGGATATGTTTGGCGCCTTCAATATGCCCTGATTCCCATTCATCCTGCTCCCGGACATCGAGGATAGCTACATTCGGCATCTGCTTCATTCGATCCAATACGTCACTTGGCAATATTTCACTAAAGGGCTTGTTAGTCATTATGGTTTCCTCCTAATTTGTTGGATTTTATTCATCATGAACCGCGCAACGGTTCGGACCAATTTCCATTTCCCGTTGTTCTTCAATCGCAGGAGATATTCTGCCGATGTTCACTTGCCGTATGTCCTGATAAGCATTCGGTTGTGGCGGCAGGTTCTCAGAAACAGTGCGTCTGAAGACCGATTCATCCTGAATGTTTAACCCGGGATTCTCTTTATATAAGTCGCCAAGACGTGCAGCCACTGCCCCTCCGGCACCTAACTCCGTAATCTTGCCGAAATGAGCAGGAAGTACGATTAAATCGTCGGAAAGCTGCTTATAGCGTTCATACAATGTCGTTCTTAGGTCAGCAACCCAGTCTTCCGCTTTTCCAGCCAGATCAGGGCGACCGATTGACTTAACGAATAAAATATCACCCGATAGCAAATAGGTTTGATCAATAATCAATGATGTGCTTCCAATCGTATGACCCGGAGAATAAATCGGCTGGATGCTGATTTCTGTATGGCCGACTACAAGCGGGATACCTTCCTCAAGCTTTTCATAATGGAAAACTACCTCTGTCGCATCTTTTGGCGGAAGCCAGTAGGATCCCTTCGACTTTTCAGCTAGCAGTCTGCCACCGGAAATATGATCGGCATGGAGATGCGTATCGATGGTATGCTTAATCACTGCATGATGTTCTTTGGCGAAATCCTCGAACACGTCCGTCATTCGGACAGCATCGATAACAGCAGCCTCACCATTTGAGATGACCATATAAGACAAACACCCTTTGCCTAAGCGGACAAATTGGTAAAGCATGCCTCCGTCCCTTAAGTCAGCAATCTTTACAGGTTCGAGATGTTCGCTCCAAGCTTTCATGCCACCTGTCAAATAAGAAACATTGTGTATCCCGTTTTCAATGAGCTGTTCGGCTACGAACTTAGATGAACCTTCTTTGGCGCAAACAACCAGCACCTCCTGGTTATCCGGAATGCGATCAAGAATGTCCTCAACACCTTCAAGAAGTTCAAAATAAGGAACGTTCATGATATGAACATTTGCACCTTCGATTTTCCAATCGTTGAAGTCACTTTCATTCCGAACATCCAGAATAAAAATGGGCGTATCGCCTAAAACTTTTTTAGCTAACTGAGCTGCGTTCATTCCATGTAATTGATTCTCATTCATTGATAGTTTCCTCCAATTTATAGGGTCATCTAATTCTAAAATAAAATAGAAATCCATATTTTAATGACTGTCGCTGTGATTAAAGCAGCCAAAATCCACTGAAGGACTTTCGTGTTGATTTTTTTGCTTAGCTTGGCTCCAATCGGGGCTGCAATTGTACTTGCAAGGATGAGTACTATAGAAGGAATCAAAAGCATGTGCCCTCCAAGCAACTTCCCTGTAGTAGCGCCGATAGAGGATATAAAAGTTATTGCTAAAGATGAAGCAATCGCAACTCTGGTAGGAATCTTGAGAATGACCAACATGACTGGAACGGTTATAAATGCACCCGCGGCGCCTACGATACCGGAAACTGCCCCGATGATAAGCGCAAAACTAATAGCTAGCGTTTTATTAAATGACACCTGACTCAAATCTTGGACATCCGTTCCTCGTTTAGGCAAAAACATCATGACAGCGGCAATCAGCGCCAAAACAGCATAAACCAGATTGATCCATGTACTTGGTAAGGCATTCGATACAAAGCTTCCAAAAAAGCTGCCTGCAATAATGGGAATTCCCATGTAAAGGACTAAGGATTTATTAAGAAGTCCTCCATTTCGAAATACAAGCATCCCCATTAAACTTGCGAAGAATACCTGAACCGCACTTATTGCAGATACTTCCTGTGAGGTGAAAGCCGTAAATCCCAGGGCCGCTGGTATAAACAACAACATTGGATAGTTAATAATGGAGCCACCGATTCCCACCATTCCCGAAATAAACGAGCCAACGAACCCAATAGTGAAAATAGTTATGATCCATGTTAAATCCATAAGGCACTGCCTTTCTTTTTTCATTAAACGCAAGGTTAAATCTCAATCAATACCCATGGGGGTATATAAAATTGCAAAAAAAATTTTTTTATTATCTTACCCATTTACCTGTAAGTCCACTACCTCGCTTTCGTATAATACTTATACCCGTATGGGTATGTAAATACAATAACAAAGATCTTCTTTAGAGTCAAGCCCACTTTTTCAATGTGCAGCTCCAAGCAGAATAGACCGCCGATTGTTCACCGGCAGCCTACTATTTTTTTAGCAACTGACTACGCTATTGGAGCCAGCAAGAATTGAACGAATGAACACCTGTTCGCAGGCCTTCCGAACCTAACCCCATCGTTGCGCTGCCAGGCTGCTTTCACTTAGGATGAACCATCCAGCGGGTAGGACGAGAGTTGAACAAAGCGGAATCCAGCTTTTTGCAAGACGGGAATCGCCTTCATCACGCCTTCCGCCGTATCTTTCTCCGGGTGGTTCATATGCGCCAGGACGATGGCGCCGCTTTGCGCTTTCGTTAGTGCCTTGAACACCTGCTCCTTGTTGTACGTGGCGCCTGCATCGCCAAGAATATTATAGCCCGCCGCTTGGAAACCCAGATCATGAACGATTTGCAAAGCGACGTCATCATAGAAAGCGGTGCCCGATCGGAAAAACAACGGACGCCGACCTGTCAGCTTCTCGATTTTGTCGGCGTTCCCCGTGACTTCCTCTATCGCGCCGCTCACATCGCGGGTCCCTGCAAGGCCATACGCCGCTCTGCCTGTAACCGACAAAGGCCGGTGCTCCGTGCCGTGATTCTCAATCTCGAACAGCGGATTGGCCGCGAGCTTCGCGAAAGTCTCGGGGTTCGCGTCGATCCATCTGGCATTCATGAACAACGTAGCCGGAATCTGCTCTTTGACGAGATAATTGATCAGCTTCTCGTCATAGCCGCTGCCTTCCTTGCCGCCGCATGCGTCGAACGTAAGGGCAATGACGTTTTCTTTGGTTTGCAGGTGCGTGCCTACGCCCGGCAAGCGCTCCCCCCATTTCTGCGGCTTAACCGCGCTATAGCGAGTGAGCAGCGCAATCAAGCTAGTTTCATTTGCCTTGCTTCGCTCAACGGAAGCGCTACCAACTGCTTCTGGAGCAGTTGGAGCGGCTGCATCCGTTGGCATAGGAGCTTGCGTCGACGATCCTAATATAGGCTCCGATGAGTTGCTTGCCGCAACGGCCGCGGCGGGTGTGCCGCCAGGGCCAATAGATTCAGCGGGCCCATTAACTAACCGATACCCGCCTGCGGAGTCACAGCCGGAAACAACCAGCAAACCTAACAGAAAGAACAGGATAGAGCGTCCTGTTCTTTCTCTCACTTGTGCTTTCGCCAATCTAGATTACTCTTGCTAAGCAGATGTCCAAAATCGTTCTCAAGCCTTTTCTCCTCGGCCTTGCGCGCGGCTTCCGCCTGCTCTCTAGCGACTTCCTTACGCGCCTGTTCTTCGGCTTTCATCGCATCTGACTGCGATTTCAGCTTATCGACAATGTCAGGCCGCAGCAGATCCTTGAGCGTTGCCGGTTTATCCTGAACACTTGTTTCCGAAGCAGCTGCCGACCATTTTTTCTTACCCATATGATCACCTCAGTTTCTACCCACATTATTCAAGAGGTTATTGGAAAAGTCAATGTCTACTCGTGCAAGTGATACGGCACTGTCGCTACGACAATATCCTTATCAGATTGCAGCTTTGAGCGAATGCGCGAAGCAGATTGGTTATGAAGCAGGCGATGCCACCATTTTTTCGGAATGAACTGCGGTAAAATGACCATAATGGACTTATTCTCGGACACATGCGTATCAATGCGTTCAATAAATTCGGCTAACGGCTTCACGATCGTTCGATAGCGTGATTTGAAGACAACCAGACGGACGCCGGGATCCCACTTTTTCCATTTTTCTTCAATCGCCGCTTCATCCTCATCGGAGAACGAAACATAGAACGCAATCACATCCGGGGATAAAGATTTGGCATAATTCAAGGAGTGCGCCACAGCCCGGTGAATCCCCGCTATTGGCACAATAATGAGAGGCTCCTTGGTGCATACGCGTTCCTGTTCGATATCAATGCGCAGTTGCTTGGCAACATCGTCATAGTGATGGCTGATCTTTGTTATCACCCAGAGCAGCAGAGGCGTTACGATGATAACAATCCAGGCGCCTTCGGTAAATTTAGTAAAGCAGAAGATGAGCAAAACAATAAAGGAAACTAAAGCTCCCAATCCATTTATTAGCGACTTTCGAAACCAGCCAGCGATGCGTTCCCGAACCCATTTGCGCACCAAACCGCTTTGAGCCAGTGTGAAGGACAAGAATACGCCTATCGCATACAGTGGAATGAGTCCATCGGTCTTTCCTTTAAAGACCATCAACAGAATGCTGGCGAGTACGCCCAACGTGATAATCCCGTAGTTAAAAGAAAGCCGATCCCCCCGGAAAGAAAACATGCGCGGGAAATTTTTGTCCTGGGCCATAATGGAAGCCAGAATCGGGAACCCGTTAAAGCTTGTATTCGCAGCTAATGTCAAAATCAGCATTGTCGCTATTTGCGTCGCATAATACATCGTGCCGCGGCCAAATGCCTGCTCGGTGACCATGGATAAGACGGAAGTGTGCCCATTGTGATCAGGTGTGATCCCGTACGCCAAAGCGAGCAGCGTGACGCCGCCGAAAATAATCGCAAGCAGCGTACCCAGGGAAGCCAGCGTTCTCTTGGCATTTTTCACCGAAGGCGTGCGGAAATGCGGAACAGCATCCGAAATAGCTTCAATCCCCGTCACAGCCGAACATCCAGATGAGAATGCCTTGAGCAGAACGAATAGCGTCAAGGAATTCGTCATCGAGCTTGGCACGAGATGTACGGGCTGTGTATGTGCGGCACCAGTAAGCAAATCGAAAAGTCCTTTACCCACTAACAAAAGAATACAAAGTATGAAGAAGTACGTGGGAATCGCGAAAATTGTACCTGATTCTGAAGTCCCTCGCAGATTCAACCAGACCATCAACCAAACAAGCAGCAACGCCATTGGAACAATGTAAGGCACTGTGATCGGGAAGGCAGACGTAATCGCCTGCACCCCGGCAGAAATGGATACGGCGACGGTTAGCGTATAATCGATCAACAGCGAAACCCCTGTAAGCCGTCCCCACACCATTCCCAAATTCTCTTTGGAAACCATGTAGGCGCCGCCGCCCTGCGGATAAGCCTCAATCACCTGCCGATAGCTGATAACTAACAGCACGATTAAAGCGATGATAGAGATCGCAATCGGCAGCGAGAACGCAAATGCGGCCACACCCACTGTCGCAAGCTCTAACAGAATCTGCTCCGTGCCGTATGCCACAGAAGACAAAGCATCTGACGACAGGATGGGCAGCGCCTTCCAAACTTGCATTTTCTCCGATTCCATTTCGCTGGATTTCAGCGGCTTGCCGAATACAATTTTTTTGATCGAATCACTGGTCATTCTCGGTAGTTCCTCCAATTAAACTTAATGATAGAGTTAATTTGCCCATTTTAGGCGCAAAAAAACACAAGGTTAGACCTTGTGTTTGACACGCGTTCTCCTTCTCACAATCGCTTACGAGGTTAGCTGTCGGATTCGGGCTGCGAGAAATCTGCCCTAAGTCGGTACGAAAAGCACGTACCTCTATTCACCCCATGGAACCTTTGGTTCCCCCGCTTTTCTTCTAGAAAATTAAGCGAAATATTCAATTATATGTGGTACGTGTTGAATCTTACTCTCTTATTGATCCATAGTAAAGGGTGGAAATCAGCAAAAAATGGTTATCCCACTATCGCATTAGGTCAATAATTCGCTTACAACCCTATGATTCGCTTCTTTTCTTCCGTTATCTAGCTATTTCGCTATTCCCTCTTGACGATCGGCGATTTGCACGATATTTACGAGTCACCGCTTTCTGTTTAAAAATCATTTTTTTCCAAACCAGCGGAATGCCGCCGATCAGAAACAGATAACGGGCATCGATCACTTTCTTCAACACGGCCGCGAGCTTGCCTTTGACCTTTTTCACTTTCAGCAGCCCAACCGCTTCACCTCTGCCTAAGGAAGCTACCGTTCCTTTGTAATCATACGCGAAGGGTTTGAGCGATTTTCCGCGTACAGCTGCGATCAAGTTCCTTGCCGCATTGTACCCTTGCTGCACCGCTATTTGCGCGTTCGCCGGATACGGTGTGCCCTGCGGACTCATGACGATCGAACAATCCCCCGTAATCCAAATTTCGGCATGCTGCAGTGAGCGTAAATAGCTGTCGACCTGCACGCGCCCCCGCTGGACATCGAAGCCTGCCTCCTCTAACAGTGCATGGCCGCGAATCCCTCCCGACCAAACAACGGTCGCCGATCGAATGAACTCTCCATTGCCCAGAATAACCCCCTCCGGCGTGCACGCCTTGATCGGAGTCGCTAATTTGTACTGTACGCCTTTGCGGCGCATCACATCCATCCCATAAGCAACGAGGTCGTTCGGCAATCCGGGAGGGAGCGCCGAGTGAGAAGCCTCGACATTGTAAATTTTGACAAGGGCCGGATCGACGTCGTACATCCTGCTAAGGATGGGTATGCGGTCCGCCAATTCACCGACAAACTCTGTGCCGGTGAAGCCTGCGCCGCCAACAACAAAGGTCAGGTAATCTTTGCGGTGAGGCTCCATTTTATATTTGGCAAACATATATTCAATGTGCTGGCGAATGAACCGTACGCTATTGATGCTCTTGATCGACATCGCATATTCTTTCATCCCGGGAATGCCGAATGTCTCGGTCTCACTCCCTAATCCGATAACCAGATAATCGTAGGAGAGGACTTCATCATCCAGCACTACCTTCTTTTCAAGGGGCACAATCTGCCTCACCGTCGACTTCACGAAGCGCACCTTACGCTCATCAATCAGCTCCGCAATCGCCACACGAGCATTATCGTGGTGATCCGTTCCCGCTGCCGGCATATGCAAATGCGTCGTGATGTAATGATAGTCATGCTTGTTGACCAGGGTCACATCCAGTTCCCCGTTTCTGAGCCGCTTCTGCAGACTGATCGTGGTGACAATCCCGCCGTAACCCGCGCCAAGTATGACTGCTTTCGGTTTACTCATGACATCCGCTCCTCCGATTTTTCTTTATCTTTTTTATTGTGAAAAAAATCACGTAGATTCGTAAAGCGAACCCTAACTTGGTTCATTTCTATCATATTCTATCTTTCTCCAGAAATCACCATAAAATTTTCCATAAATCTCTTTGAAAACCATTACATCAAAAATTAGTTTGAAGTGTCATCATCACAACCCGGTAACTGGAAATAATCGAGCGATCCCGTTATCTCCAATTCGCCGCGGAACTACAGTGCCCTATTCGTGTGATTCATCCCCTTTTTAGCCGATTGACGGAACTGTAGTACGCTAATTAAGCAAATACAAGCTTTTTTCCTGTCTTTTGTTGCGAATAGCATACTCACGTTCCGCGAAATCAGCCACATGCTCAAAAAGCCAGCCATAACGCACCCACGTTCCGCTCGCGGGGCATAAGAGCCTGCCCGTACAAAAAGGCAGCCAATAAAAAAAGGCAGTCCATCAAGCGTCCATGGATCTACCCTCTCTTCTATCTTGGAGTCTGCGCATGCGAAAGCAGTTCATTCCTGTTACCCCCAGCTCCTCCAACAGACCGTAGTTCGCCCAAGCGCCAACAGCCGCTCCTATGCCGGGAATAAGCTGAAGCATTTTACGGAAATCGATTGTATCGCGGTATTCCTGCTGCAGCTGTTGCCAGTCCACCTGATCCATATAGGCAGCTGCGGGCGGGAAGGAGCTGGAAATTGCGTGCCAATTGTGAATCGTAGCATAAAGCGCGGGCTTTTTTTCTGTACTGGAAAAGGCCAGTTGGAAGACATACAGGATGAACAAGCGCTCGCGGTAATCCTTCGTCGAGTAGCCGTAAGCGTGCGCCAACTCAAACAGAAATTTCAGCTTAATGCCGATTAGAATCGGGAAATCCGCCAAACCCAGCAGAATGCCGCCCGCTCCGGTTCCGGCACCTTCTGCTGCGGCTATTTTTTTATAAAGTGAGAGCAGCTCCTCAGCTCTGATATCGCTGTCCGCTAAGGATGCGCCTCGCAAGGGCTCGTTCTTGGGCATATAATCCATACCGACCAAAGTCGTCTGGACCATGCCTTTTACCACCCCGGTTATTGTCTTATGCACTTTGTCCGGAATGAGGCTGTTCATCTTGGTTTGCACGGATTTCGAGACTTTTTCTATCCTGCCCGGCGTCTTGTGCAGCTTGATCGTCCAGCGTTTCAATTGCCTGCTGATCTGCTGCTCGTACAGCGTCAACTCAGGGTCCACCCGCTTCACCACCGTCCATATTTCTTAATGACAGTATAGTATACGTGGCTCCTGTTCTCAAAATGTTGCAGCTGTGGACGACCTTACTCGACCTTACACCCAACCGCCATCCTGCGGGATAGCAACTTGATGCTGGAGATCTTCCGCGGCGAGCTGAAGGCTCAGATCCGCTCTTGTTACGAGGCAATGATTGATCGCATCCATATGGACGGCAACGACCTTCGTATAGGGCGCGTGCTTGCATACCTGTACAATATCTTCCGCTTCCATGGTGATCGCATCACCGACTGTGAACCGCGCACCGCCGGCGTTAACAACGGTCACATCCGGGCGAAAAGCTGCGAGCGCCAGCTCCACTTCGCTGCACCAAATGGTATCGCCTGCCACATACAGCGTCGGTTCACCGTCTGCTTGGAACACGAATCCGGAGACACGGCCCATTCTGAGGCCGATTTCGCCTGTTCCATGCTGTCCGCCTGTACGGCTGATCCGAATGCCATGGGTCGTGATGGCCGATTCGATAGAGGTTACTGCCGTAAACTCACGAGATGTGAATGTCTCTTCATCACCTGGCTGGCAGAAAATCGGTATCGATTTAGACAATGATGCAGCCGCCGCATCATCCCAGTGATCGCGGTGCAAGTGCGTCACGATCACGGCATCTGGCTGAAGCCATGCGTCTAAAGTGGCGGGCAGAGCAACCAGCGGATTGCGCCGTTCGTTCGCGGTTCCCGGAATTGCCGGATTGGCTCCCGCTTCGCTAAACATCGGATCAATCAGGAATGTCGAGCCTGCATATTCAAGCCAAAGCGTTGCGTGCCGGATGAGCTGTAATTTCATATCAAATGCACCTCTTATCGGAAAATAGTGAATCTGTTACAATTATAAAAAAAACGGACCGACACGCATACAACTCTATGAAAAGGAATACAAGTTTTCATTTTCATCATGAAAGGAAATAAGCGACGATGAACAACTCCACGATCGATGAGATCGATCTGCGGATATTGCAATGTTTAGTGGAAGATGCGACACGATCCAACAAAGTGATTGGCGAACTCGTCCACCTGACGGGTCAAGCCGTAGGCGCGCGCGTGCGGAAGATGCAGGATACCGGTCTCATTGAAGGCTACACCTTGCGCTGGAATCCCGATAAAATCGGGTTAACGGTGCATGCTTTTGTGTCTGTTTTTATGATCTCGGGCACGATGCACCAATCTTTCCAAGCCTTCGCTCAGCAAAATAGCCAGATCGTTGAGGTGCATCGAGTCAGCGGCGAGGGCTGCTATTGGCTGCGTCTGCGCGTCGGCTCATCTCAGGAGCTGAGCAGCCTTTTGGATAAATTGCTGCAGTTTGGGAATTACAGGCTAAGCTTGTCAATTGGGCAGGTGAAATAACGAAAGAAGCCCTTAACAAGGCCGCCGGTTGACGGATCGCACAAGCTAGTTAAAAGTCTGCGAGTTTCCGGCCGTGAATAGGCCGGAAACTCGCAGACTTTTGTTAATTTCGTATAACTACCAGTAGGCCAAAACATATAATACCGCAGGCCACGAGCAGTGAATCCGCCCCTCGCCATTGTAATAAATCGCTTTTGAGGGCGATCTGCTTCCCATCGATCTTCTTCATCTCCATCGCAACCGTCATCTCTTCTGCTTTATAAAACATCGAAAGCAGCAGCGGTACAACGAGCGCCGGAATATCTCTGGCGCGCACCGCGCCTGGGCGTAAAGCTGCTTTGCCTCTTGCCCGCACAATGGCGGAGAAGCGCTGCCACTCCCGCAAAATGAGCGGAATAAAACGGAAAATAAGGGAAACCGCCAAAGCGAAGGATTCCACTGGCAATTTGACCTTTTTTAAATAGTGCAGCGCCCAGTTAAGCCCCTGCACCAATTGGCCGTAAGGCGTGGTAGCCGCCAGCCAGTAGCCGGCAATAACGACTATGAACAGGCGAGTCACGTTTAACAGTGTGATCCATGCCCTGTCCACCGAGAAGCCTATTGGGAAATAGCTATTTGCCGCAGCAATTTGCAGGCCTGCAAGCCCAACGGAGAAGGCCATGAACATCAGGAAAGGCCACGCGATCTTGAGGCCGCCGCGCAGGGCGGTGCGCGGGAGCCCGATAAAGGCGAGCGCGACAGGCAGCGCTGCCGCTGCGAGTCCAATCCACTGCTGCTGCAGCATCGATCCGATGACGAGCAGCAGGTAGAGCAGCCACTTCGCCCGCGGATCCAGCCGGAGCCAAGCCGGCTGTTTGGCCGGCAGCTCAGCGGCATCCGCAGCCGGCTGCACCGCCGCTCTGGCTGCGGATGCCTCGGGCGGCACTGCGGCGCCCTCCGCAGGCCTCGCCGGCTGGGCGGCTCCGCGGTGCGTGCTGGCCGCGCGCACAAGCAGCGCCGCTGCGATCGCCTCCGCGGCGAGCTCCGGCGTGAGCCGGTCGGGCGCGATGGCGATGCCGCTGCGCGCGAGCGACTGCGCGGCCTCCACGCAGCTCGGGAGGCCGACACCCGCGCGAACGAGCAGCTCCGGCTCGCGGCAGAGCGCAGCAGGCGAGCCGTCGGCGACGATCGCGCCGCTCTCCATCACGAGGACACGATCCGCGAGCGGAAAAAACGTGTCCAGATCGTGCGTGGCGATGACGAAGCCGCCGCACGGCATGTCCCGCTCGCGAATAAGGCGCAGCAATTCGCGGACAGCCGCCGCCTCCAGACCGGCGGTCGGCTCATCCATGAGGAGCCAGTCCGGCGCGGTGGCGAAGGTTGTAGCCAGCGCAAGCCGGCGCTGCTCGCCGCCGCTTAGCGCAAAGGGCGACCGATCCATGGCGAAGACGCCACATGGATCGAAGTCCTCGCAAGCGGCGCGGATTCGCCGCTCGTTCTCTTGCGTCCCGAGTCGGTAGGGGCGCAGCGAATAGGCAAATTCGCGGCGAATGCTGCCGGCGAATAATTGCTGTTCGGGGAACTGGAACGTTAGCCCCAGGCGCAGCAAATGTTTAGGATCGACCTTCCCTTTTTGCCATAGCGGTTGATCGTCCAGCCTGATCTCCCCTGACGAAGGCTCCAAAATACCTGCTAGCATTTGCAGCAGCGTAGATTTCCCGGAGCCCGTGTGCCCTATCAGCAGCGTTACCGTACCTGCCTCAAAAGTAAGATCAAGTCCCTTCAATAAAAAATGATTGCTATCATCAGGAGCGCAAACGCTCACGTGTTTCATGGTCAGTGTCATCGCTCTGACACCGCCTCGGCCAGTTCATCTGCATGCAGCGGGTAGCTTTGAAGCCTGCAACCGCGTTCCAGTAAAGCCAACGCAGTCTGTACGACGAAAGGGGGCTCAAGCCCTAACCTTGTGCACGGGGTCGGCCCATCTTCACCCTTTTCCCCGTAAAAGAACGCTCTCGGCGCTCCGTCAAAAGCAACTTCTCCACCGCCGAATGCGACCATCCTTCCCGCTTCCGCCGCCTCTTCCAAACGATGTGTGATCCACACGATTGCCGTGCCTCCCTTATGCGCTCGACGCACAGCCTGCAAGACGTCCTGCCTTGCCGCTGGATCCAGCATTGCAGTAGGCTCGTCGAGTACGAGCAAGGAAGGTTTGGCCGCGAGGGCCGCTGCGATATTGACCAATTGTTTTTGGCCGCCAGATAACCGATGGAGCGCGCGGTTCAGCGGCACTGATAAACCAACAACCCTCAGCGCTTCACGGTAAAATGCAGCGCGTTCTTCTGGTGACATATGCTGCGTACCTGGTATATACTGCATCTCTTCTTCCACGGTATCCCCGACGAACTGGGCATCGGGAATTTGCAAAACGCCGCGAACCGGCGTTTTGCCTTCCTCCGCCTTATGTTCAAACCGCCCGCTGGAGAGCGGACATAAGCCAAGCAGCACGCTCGCCAGCGTGCTTTTGCCGCTGCCGTTAGCCCCGGTGACGACAATCCATTCTCCTCTATGTATATCAATCGAAATGTTGGACCACACCTGCCGGCCCCGATTGGTTTCAGTTCCATAAATGACGGAAGCCTGCTGGAGCGACGCCACTATCACTTTATTTGACATATGAAAATTGTTCCTTTCACTTTCTCAAAAGATATGCTATGATCTCAATTGTCAACCACTGTCTTCTATATATAGTTGACAATGCAATACACTAACAATAGCAGAAGCAGGAGCGATGAACAATATGAAGTTAACTCTTCGAGGCATTGTATTTAGCGCATTATTTGCGGCCATTCTAGTTTTATTCAGTTTTGTCAGTATACCACTTGGCTTTACCCCTGTCCCTATTACACTCCAAACGCTAGCAGTAATGCTTGCAGGCGGTCTGCTCGGAGCCCGTTATGGATTTCTCAGCATGGCGCTTGTTGTCGTGCTGACGGCGATCGGCTTCCCGCTGCTACACGGTACAGGCGGATTAAGCGTAATCCTCGGACCTACAGGCGGATTCATTCTAATCTGGCCCTTTGCCGCAGGACTTATCGGACTTGTGATGCCGCGGATTCGCTTGCAAGGCGCTATGGGTTACGTTGCTGCATTTGTCGTACTTGAACTATTCGGTTCCCTGTTTCTATATGTTGCTGGCGTGCCATGGTTAATGCACAAGGTACCTACGCTCACTTTCTCAAAAGCAATGTTCAACGCCTGCTACCCCTTCCTTCCTGGGGATGCTGTTAAAGCAGTCGTCGCGGCGCTTATTATTGCGCCAGTGCGCCAGGTTTTCCCGCCTCATCGGCTCACAGGTTCGAACTCGCGCAACGTTGTGCAGCAGCCTCAAGATGCGAAGTTGCTGTAAAGGTACACCTGATCCGTACGAAACGTAAATGTAGACTGACCCCAGAAATTGAAACAGCGACAGTCATGGACGAGAAAATAAAGTCCTAGACTGTCGCTGTTTTCATTGAACTAACGTTTTCCGTTAGGTTAAATCCCGCCCACTGATCATTGAAGAGTTCGACGAGCTTCTGTGCGCGGTGGCGGTTGATACAGCCAAAGTCATGTAGGACAGCAAGATGGTATTCAGGTCCAATGTCTGTTCGGAAGTTGAGAGTTATATCGCGCAAATTACTACTTTCATACCGATGCCTACACCGATGTATAAGTCGGAGTGGCATCGGTATATTTATGTTCTTTATTCTGCGCTTTTCAAACAAAGTATTTTATTTGAAATACTACATTGACAGTCATAGTAGTGTGTCGTATTATAAAAATGCGAGGTGATTACATGAGCGAGAGCAAACTTACATCCGACCTGCTGCGCGGACATACCGATACGATGATTTTACGGCTCTTATCCGAAGCTGACCGCTACGGGTACGAGATTGTCAAACTGATTGCCGAGCGCTCGGGCGGCGAGTATGAATTAAAGGAAGCCACGATGTACTCCAGCGTCCGGCGGCTTGAAACAGACGGCGATATCGAGTGGTATTGGGGCGATGAATCTCAGGGCGGACGGCGAAAGTATTTTAGGATTACCGAAAAAGGCAAGGATACTTACGCCCGCAATAAAAGCAATTGGGAGTATTCGAAGCGTGTACTAGAAAATTTATTATAAAGGAGATTTGATGAGATGAATCCAAAATTGACGAACTATTTGAACGGCGTTTTCACACCATACGATGGGGTAAAAAGCGTTACCGAATTAAAGGCGGACCTGCACTCCGATTTGCAAGAACGATACCTCGAACTAAAAGCCGAGGGCAAAGACGATGAAACAGCGTTTAATATAACTATAGAGAGCATCGGCGACATCGAGCAAACGATACTGGAGGTCGCCAACCTCTCCCGCTCGCTGGAGCGGCAAGTAGTGACAAACTTTAGCGCAAGCAACCTGACGAAAAGCGACTTTGCAGGCGTGACTGCGCATAAAGGTCAATTTAATGCTAGCGCGTTGCGCGGTGCCGACTTTGCGGGCGCAGACTTGACCGGAAGTTCATTTAAGAGCAGTGATTTACGCGAAGCCAATTTTGATGGCGCGAATCTGACGGACTGCAGCCTATCCACTTTAGACCTTTCGAATGCGAGCTTCAATAAATCGATCCTTGTACGTACCAACTTCAGTATTTCGGGACTGGATGGAGCCACATTCACAGGCGCAAAACTGACCGACGTCACGCTAACCAAAATCGACCTTAGAAAAACAATCTTTGAAGGTTGTATCTTTGACGGTGTGGACTTCAAATATTCCGATTTGAGCGGGCTGCGTCTAGACGGGCAAACCTTTATCGGCGTTAAGTTTGACAAGTCGGCATTAAACGAAGTTTCGTTTAGGGGTGCTACACTCAAGAATGTGTCTTTTCAGGCTTTCTTTTCATTGACCAATAAGTATTACCGTGGCATCAAAACCATCTGCTTTGACGGAGCGATGATGGATAAGTTGACTTATGCCTCACTTAAGGGCATGGGAGCCGATTTGTCTAAGGTTACTGTTCGATAAGGAGGAGGAAGTTTATGCAAAACAATTCAATTAAAGTGGTTGGGCTGCAGAAATCCTACAAACAGCATCAAGTCCTAAAGGGCGTTGATTTCGAGGTGGAAAAGGGCAGTATTTTCGCCCTGCTCGGCTCCAACGGGGCGGGCAAGACAACGGTTGTCAAAATCCTCACCACGTTGCTCAAACAAGACAGCGGAACCGCGACCGTGAACGGATTCGATGTGGCGTCAAAACCCGAGAATGTGCGGCAGGCGATCAGTCTGACCGGGCAATTTGCCGCCGTGGACGAAATTTTGACCGGACGGGAAAATCTGATCATGATTGCCAAGCTGCGATACCTCGAGAATCCGCGTCAGGTTGCGGACGACTTGCTTAAACGCTTCGGCTTGACAGACGCCGCCGACCGCAGGGCGTCTACTTATTCGGGTGGTATGCGCCGCAGGCTCGACATCGCCTTGAGCCTTGTGGGAAAACCGCAGATCATTTTCCTCGACGAGCCGACCACTGGGCTTGACCCCGAGGCGCGCATCGAGGTTTGGAAGATTGTCAAGGAGCTTGCCGACGGCGGCACGACGGTACTCCTAACCACACAGTATTTGGAGGAGGCTGAGCAGCTTGCTGACCGAATTGCCATTCTGCATGAGGGCAGGATTATCGCCAGCGGCACACTCTCGGAGCTAAAAAAGCTGTTCCCCTCCGCAAAGGTGGAGTATGTTGAAAAACAGCCGACATTAGAGGAGATATTCCTCGCCATCGTCGGCAAAAAGGAGGGAAAGTAAATGGAGATGGTAGTAAAGAAACACTTCTTCAGCGATATGGGCGTTATGCTTGGACGCTCCATGCGCCATATTTTCCGCAGTATGGACACCATCGTCACGGTCACCATCATGCCGATCGCGATGATGCTGCTGTTCGTCTATGTGTTCGGAGGCGCCATTCAAACCGGAACGGATAACTATGTGAATTACCTGTTGCCCGGTATACTACTGATTGCTATTGCTAGCGGCATATCCTACACGGCTTTCCGCCTGTTTACCGATGTGCAACGGGGCATATTCGAGCGGTTTCACTCCATGCCAATTTCACGTTCCACCTTACTGTGGGGGCATGTGCTGACCTCTCTGGTATCCAACGCCATATCGGTTGTCGTCATCATTCTCGTAGCGTTGATTATGGGCTTTCGTTCGCCAGCGGGGATATTGTCATGGCTTGCAGTAGCCGGCATACTCGCGCTGTTTACGCTGGCATTAACTTGGGTCGCAGCAATTGCCGGACTGACCGCAAAATCGGTGGATGGCGCAAGCGCCTTTTCCTACCCGATTATCTTCCTGCCGTTTATCAGCTCGGCGTTTGTGCCGACCACGTCGATGCCGGCGGTCGTTCGAGCCTTTGCCGAAAACCAGCCGGTGACCTCGATCGTGGAAGCTATTCGTGCGTTACTGTCAGGTCAACCGGCGGGCAATGAGATATGGATCGCTCTTGCGTGGTGCGTCGGGATTTTGTTCGTAGCCTACTTCTTTGCAATGAGGGTGTATAAAAAGCGGGTGTGAAAGCGAATAACGATATACTCATCGAAAAAAATTTCTTTAAGTTTAGGTCGTGATAATGTTCAGTCTAATAGCTTATTTTCCCAAGACCGTAAAAAGGCAGTTTAGAACCTGATCCAAGTTCTAAGCTGCCTTTTTCATGTCATGCTGGTCTGGCCGATTTTTACGATTTTGTAATGTGAGCCGCCGATTTTTTATTCGATTGTAATGCCCTGCCGTGTAAGCTAGATCTTGTAAACAGCAAAGACACAGCGCATTGTTCATCCTACGAATCAACTACGAACAGGAGTGGTATACATGAAAAATAACAAAAAAACATTGGCAGCATTAACGATCACAGCAGCGGTAGGTTTATCGGCCATTCTTCCCTTCAATGCCATGGCGGCCAACCCATTCTCAGATACGGCCAAAGCGCCACAGATTCAAGCAGCCATCGAACAATTAGCTCAGCAAAATGTCGTATCCGGCTATGAGAATCATGCGTTCAAATCCGAACAAACGGCAACCCGCGCGGAAATAGCGAAAATGGTCGTATTGGCGCTTCATCTGGATCTGAACGGTTCCACTTCCAACAGCTTTAGCGATGTTACATCGGCAGATTGGTTTCAATCCTATGTAACTGCACTTGCCGCTGTAGGCGCGGTGAAAGGTGAAGACGGTCAATTCGGACCGAATCAGTCGCTTACTTCCGATCAGTTGATCGATATCATAGCCAACGTATTAAAATTGGATAAAGCTGAGGTTAAAAAGCTGCCCAGCGCCGCATCCCTCTCAAACGGCCAAGTGACTCGCGGAGAAGCCGCTCTGCTCATCTATGAAGCGCAGCAACTGGCGCCTGTTCAAATTACGAGCATCCGTGCGTTGAATGGCATCACCTTGCAGTTAACGTTCTCGGCACCGATTTCGAATGCGGATCTGGAGCTGGCTCAAGCGTCCAAAAACTTTGTCTTTGACAACGGTCTTGCGATTTCCAACCAGCCTCGTTTAAAAACAGGCTCCAAATCGACTTACATTATTCCAACGCCAACTCAAAAGGCCGGAATGACCTATACGTTGTCATATAAAGATCAACCCGCGGTAACCTTCACAGGCAGTGGGGAGAAAATCGCATTAAAATCCACGCAGCAGGTTGCCAACGATATGTTTGAAATCGAGTCTACTCTCGCTGACGGAATTGCCGATTACGGTTATGTGATTGCAGCTTACAGCAAAGCGCGTCCAGGCGCTTTCATCGTCGATGAGAACAATAGGTATAACGGAAAGACGTACCAAATTTTATCCTCCATGCGTATGCGCCAAGTGCAAATTACGCCTGAAGGCGGCGTACCAATGACGGCTACTTACTCGCCTTTCACACAAGCTACGGATGGCAGACAGGCACCTAAGTTCATTCTTCCTAACGGTGAAACTTTCCGTCCAGGAGTGACTTATACCGTATCGGCGGACTGGGCAACTTTTGCAAGTGCGACATTTACAGCGAAGGACATTGCGCCGCTCGCTATTCAATCCGCCGCGGCAGTCGATGAAAAGTCGGTTACGATTACAATGACGCAGGATCCGAAAGATGAGCTTTTCGTACTCCGCCGCCTAACGCTAACAGCACCGGACGGCACTGTTCTGACTGCCGAATATGCGCAGTCTTCCCGCAAGGGGACTGCCGCTACTTTCGCCATCATGAATAACGGCAAATTAACGCCAGGCACCTCTTACACAGTTGCTCCAGTCGGTAATTGGGCGACAGCAGCCGGTGTAACTGTAACAACGAAATAAGCTATTGCGAGGGAGAAAAGGAGAGTTACCCATCTAATGGGTGCTCTCCTTCTTTCCATTCCAACTATCCAGCTCTGCTCACAAAGTGTACAGCGACTCAAAAATGCTGGAATAAAGTATGGTTACGCTAGGTTATCCGAAAGGTGACTCTCTAGTGCTTCAACGCCCAATGGAGACCTATGGTTATTTATTTCAAATCAAAATAAAATTTATTACATTTCTAAACCAGATTCCACTGGGAAAATTAATATCTCTACGGATGTTCTACCTCATCGGATAGGAGCTACCCATTAGTTGGGTAGCCGACCTTCCACACCACCGTACGTACCGTTCGGTATACGGCGGTTCAACCGCTTGAGTGCAATTGATGTAAACGCTCGTACTGGGCAGGGAAGTATTTCAACTGCTAGCTACTGGTGAAGTTGGCAACTCAATCGACAACTTTATTTTCTTTTGACAATTATAATCTCCGTTTCCACCATAAAATCCAAAACCTAATAAAAAAAGCTTGTCACCTTCTCGTGGCGAGCTTTTGCTTTATCATTCATTTCTCATTTATTACTTCAGCTTTTTCCAAAGTAATAACCGATCAATGTACACAAAATTGGACTAATCGCCGTAAATACTAACTTCAGGACTTCAATCGTCTTATCGGTGTTCGTAGCATTGGTCAGTAATTGATATAAGAGCACACAAAGCTCCAGCGTTACGATAATACCGAAAAATGCAAGTAATGATTTAAGAAGAAACGAACGCTCCGTCTTAACATCACTTACAACAATATTACTCTCCGAAGAACTCGACTCCAATTTCTGGACTTCTACTTTCTCCCAATCTACCGTTTAGTCGTTCTTCAATACGATGAGTTACATACTCGAGTCATTTCGGATCTACGATCCCATAGTCGATCTATGTTGCTTCAATAACGCCATTCCCAATACTTTGCTCCCTGAGATACAATTAGAAAATCTAACCATGTTTCAAAGTTCATAGAAAGTGAGCTCGCCTGATCATATCTATCTCCGGACCTAAACCATTTTAAATAACCATTTAAGTTGTGTGCTTTTGTTCCGTCAATAAATAGCGTGTCACCAAGAATATGGGCAATCGGATACCAACCTGTTGGCATATTGTGATTATGCCACTGTTCAATTTCATCTATACCATAAATTTGTACACCTATTCCAAAATCACTCCCAAATAGCTTTGCTCCGTTATGAATTAGAAAAAAATTATGGAGATCAATTGGTAAATTCCATCCAGTGCGTTTTGTAAATTCAACTAGTTTTTCAACTGTGGTTCTAGGCGCAAAAGAGAAAGTTTCCTTGACCAAAATGCCTCCTTCTCTCTGGAATACGACTCCACCGCTGCCTATTCTTTTTTGTAGAGCTACAATTGTTTTATAAATCAGTGTTTCTTGCAATTCTTGATTAGCAACCATATTTAATGAGCGTGATTTTTTTGGGGTCTTCCCTTCAATTATTACTTTTATTTCTTCTGTTAATGGTACAATAGCCCCACCATTGGAACCAATAATACTACCATCGGAATACAAGCCAATACCATTTGTAAGTTCTATTCCTGTTGGCGATACATTCTTAATTTCTGCGACTTCAAAAAGAGAGCCTTTTCCGGTTACATCAACTGCTACTACATCTCCTGATTGCAAGGATTGTGCCCAGGACAGTTTGTCTTTATTGATTTTATTTCCTAACCTATTAACTCCTATTAATCGCTGTTTATCCATTTTTATCCTTCTTCCCTGTAAATAATTTTTAAGCCTCTATGATGTCTCATAGAGGCAATTATCAATTATTAATCATCTCCCCAAGTAGTTAAATCTGAATAACTATATGGAGAATAATTACTCCACCAAGGAGTCACTGTTTGTTGATGGTACCATTTCGGGAGTGGCATTAAGTTGCTATAATCATTAGTCCCACCGAATTGGCGTGGTAGTATGTGATGAATATCGTATTGAGTCCAGCCGCCACTCGGAGTACCATACCATTGAGTATACCAATTAATATAATTTTGTCGATCAGTTGATGTCCAAGATACTTTATTACCTACCGGAAGATAGTTAGAGTATTGTGGTTTGGACATAACCTTCCCTTGGAGACTGTCCGTGTATACAGGATACGAAAGCCCCTTACCATTTGCGAGTCCAAGATTATACTCTCCCTCAATTGGTGCGGGCAAGTATGGAGCTCCTTCACTATCAAAACTAACTAATCCAATAGCGAAATCCCAATAATAAGAAGAGAAAACCGGAAACTCTGTATAAATTTGTTTTCCAACATATATCTGGGATAATGTACTAGCGGAATTATCATATTCTGAATATGCTCCATTTTGACTTGTTGAATTAGCTAGTACTAGATCGTAATGAACAGATGCAGGTGGAGTACCTAAGATGTTAGTAATTTGAAAACCGAGATCAATATATCCATCCCCACTCATGGAGATGAGAGGTTGAAACGTAATCTCCGAGTAAGGTTGTGTACTTTCGGTGGCTGGAGTTTGTAAAGGTGAAGTATTGGATTGAGATTTATCTATCGTTGTATCCTTTATAGTGTTTACTTTGGATTTATCCGAATTCGATATCTTATTTACAAGATCTTGATGCATATCCTTATCAGATAATGGAGTTATAGAAATTACTTGCTCATTTTTTATTCTCATTACCTGCTTGTTTAGGTGTATAAAACTCTTTTGCGAAGCTTCGATAATACCATCGCCTATGTGTACTATAGGAGCAGGATGAGAGATTGTTGACTCTGGTTTTTCAGCAGCAAAAGCCGGAACAACTGATGCAGATAATATTAATGAAGATACCGTCAAAGATACAAGTAAACGACGAAAAGGTTTCATCTAAAGTTACAACTCCTCTTTTATTCATTATTAGTAGAGTATAAAACTCAACTTTGGGATACTTCCATTCGAATAAATACTATAAGACTAACTATAATACTATTTGCAGTCTATCCTCCTTCAGTGGAATCCACCTTTATTTGGTTTATATACCAATTATTATCCAATAATAACAAAAAAATAAAAATACCTCACATGAGGTATTTTTATCATCATTCTTTTTATATATCTATTAATGAAATATACGAAATCAGTATACTTAATATTAATGATGCTTTAGAATTAACACCTAATTTATAGTTTATTTTCTTTATATAGGTTCGAACTGTATGTTCTGAGATCATTAATTCCTCTGCGATCTTTTTTGTATCAAAATCCATCACCCAGTAGGATGTTATCTCTACTTCTCTTGGTGTAAGAACCGCGAATTTATTTTGGATAATATCTTTGAATTTTTTTTGGTAGTCAAGTTTTTCAGACACATTACTTCCCTCCCAATATTTATACGGTTATACCTCTCACCCCTTATAAAAGCATATTTTACTATATATCCCACTAAATTAGAAGTTTAGCAACTTAATCAGAAAAAACCATGATGTCTTGGGGAAATAAGGTATTTTCTTTGAACAGCTCAAATCCTTTCCTTGAGGACACAGATTGGCTCAAACGACTAAGCTCATGCCTAAATTTCTTTATACATATACGATGATCATTGACAACTGACTTTAAGTCAATTATAATTGACTCAAGATCAATTATTAAATTATATGGGGGTTTCATTTATGAGTCAAAAAGTCGCATTGATTACAGGGGCATCTTCCGGCATAGGTAAAGAAGCAGCAATCGAGCTAAAGAACAAGGGTTTTACAGTTTATGCAGCTGCCCGGCGCATAGATAAAATGCAGGATCTTGCTGCAAAAGGGATTCATCCTATTGCATTGGATGTAACCGATGATGAATCCATGGTTCATTGCGTCAATACGATTCTTAAGAAAGAACACAGAATTGACATTCTGATTAATAACGCAGGATATGGTTCTTATGGGGCGGTTGAGGATGTATCTCTGGAAGAAGCCCGGCGTCAAATGGAAGTAAATGTGTTTGGGCTTGCGAGAATGATCCAGCTTGTGGTGCCTAGCATGAGAAAAAATCAATTCGGGAAAATAGTTAACGTTTCTTCAATGGGAGGTAAAATTTGGACCATGTTTGGTGGCTGGTATCATGCGACCAAATTTGCGGTCGAAGGTCTTTCGGATTGCCTTCGCCTGGAATTGGAACCGTTCGGAATTGATGTCATCGTGGTGGAGCCGGGCGGAATCAAGACCGACTGGGGTATTATTGCCGCAGAAAACCTTAAAAAGGTATCCGCCAAGGGGCCGTATGCCCAGGCAGCCAGCAAGGCAGCCGATGGTATGATCAAGAATTATACTGGCAATCAATTATCGAAGCCGGAGCTAATCGCGCGAACCATTGCTAAAGCAGTAACCGTTAGAAGACCAAAAACACGTTATCTTGTAGGTTTTATGGCAAAACCTATGGTATTCATGAAAAATGTTTTTGGAGATCGTGCCTACGATAAAATTATCAAAATGTTCAGCTAAGACATCGTTAATTGTGGTCTTAATTTTTGACTCCAAATCGATAAGGGATTAAAATTAATCGAAATGGAGTGATGAAGTTATGGCAAAACGTGCGATGACACCTGAAGCAAAGGCTTTAAAAGCTCAGGCCATTCTAGATAAAGCGGCAGAAATGTTCCTTTCATCCGAGTATGAAAAAATTAAAATGTCCGATATAGCCAATCAGATGGGCATGTCTAACGGCATTCTATTTGTTTACTTTAAAACTAAAGAGGCCTTGTTTTTTAGCCTGCTGTGTCGGGAGTATGAGAAAAGGGTTGCGTGTCTGACAGAAATGGCGAAAGAATCGCCAATCAAGGATATCGATGACTTCAAGAATCTTGTCATGAATGAGCTTACAGAATTGGTTGACCATAATCCCCTTTATATAAGACTGGAATCCATGCGTACGGCGATATTCGAAAAAAATGTAGACGCGGAAACCATGTTAAATCAGAAAATGAATTTATACAAGTTGATGACGGATTTGGTGACCCTTATTTGTGAACATCATGCATTAACGCAAGAGGATGTCATGGATATCCTTCAAGCGGAAGCATCGATTATAACCGGTTGCAAATTATCTGCCACCTTGCCTGCGGAAGTTATAGACATCATCGAAAAGCACGGACTTGATGGACTCAAACGTGATTTCAAGAATGATGTTCTTACTACAATGAACCATTATTTAAATGGTTATATTAGAAATAGAAGATGAAATTTTTGAAAAGAGGCTGGAAATATGGAACAACCCCACGGAGTAACAGCCGTTGTTGCAGGGGCGACGGGGCTAGTCGGACAGGAGCTGGTCCGTATGCTTCTGGAGCATCCGTCGTACAGCCGCGTTATCGCACTTGTGCGCCGAGAAATCGGCTTATCTCATCCGAAGCTGGTGGAGCGACGCGTCTCCTTCGACCGTCTGGAGGAGGAGATGGACGAGCAACTGCTGCGGGACACTGACGTCTTCTGCGCGCTCGGCACGACAATCAAGCAGGCAGGCAGCAAGGAAGCGTTCCGCCGGGTTGACTATGCGTACCCGCTGGCGCTGGGGCGTGCAGCCCGTCGATATGGCGCAGCATGTTTCGTCATCGTTTCGGCGATGAGCTCGTCGGAGCGGTCAATGATGTTCTATAGTCGCGTAAAGGGAGAGGTGGAGCGAGACTTGGCAGCTCTCGGTCTGCGACGCCTTGTCGTGTTGCGGCCATCTTTGCTACTCGGAGACCGCACCGAAAGCCGGCCCGGGGAGAGATTGGCTATTGTGTTGTCCCGGCCACTCGGCGCACTAATGATCGGGCCCTTTGCCAAATATAGGGCAATCGATAGTCGGGATGTCGCCTGTTCGATGATCGCGGCAGCCCGCAACGAAGGTCCCGCTCACGAAATTCTAGAGTCGGGCGAGATCTCCTCTCTTGCTGCTGCCGTCCGGCGCAAGCGTCCCATGTAGGAATCACAAAGTTTGACCACTCCCATAAATTGGATTATATTATATCTAGTACTAGTACCAGATACTAATCTTTAGGAGTGAGTTCGAATTGAAATATTTTATCCTTACTGGCACCTCTCGCGGGCTTGGCGAAGCGATGGCAAAAAGCCTCATTTCTTCCCAGCATCATCTGTTTTGCATATCCCGAAACAAGAATGAAGCCTTATCCTCAAATAACGATAACATCGATCAAATCGAATTCGATTTAGATCAGACCTCCCAAATTGAAGAGATGATGGAACAAATATTCAGCAGCATAGATGACAAAGATGCAGAAGGTGTATATCTGATTAATAACGCCGCTATCCTTACTCCCTTATCGCGCATTGAAGAGGCAGACGGGAACGAATTAAGCAAAAACCTGCATGTTAATCTACTCTCGCCTATTATCTTGACCTCATCTTTCATCCGTTTTTCTAAACGGCTTCAGGTCGACAAGCGCGTGTTGAACATTTCCTCGGCATCGGCCCGACATCTGCTCCCTGGCATGAGTGCTTATTCAGCAGCTAAAGCCGGGTTGGATATTTTTACGAAATGTGTTGGCGTAGAGCAAGGGGTTGATGCACATGCTGTAAAGGTAGTCTCTGTATGGCCAGGCATGATCGACACTTCTCTGCAAGAAGAAGCCCGACATGCAGATAAACGCACTTTCCCAGCCGCTGAAATTTTCGGCAACGTCAAGGATCAGGGCATGCTCGCTTCCCCGGCTTCAACGGCTGAGAAGATCCTTTCGTTATTTCTTGGGGACGGATTTGCGCAAGGCGCTGTTGTTGAAGAACTTTTTGCCTAATTTCCATAAACCAAGCTTTACAGCTATGGCATAAAACATCCCTCCGGCTTGAATCATCAGGCAGGAGGGATGTTTTTATTCATGCTTGGCCATATAGCCTACGCCAGGGTAGGTCACGATCAGATCAAGCCCCTCTGCGGCGGCCTTCACCTTTTGACGAATCCGCGCGATGGTTACCCGCAAATATTCCACCTCATCGCGGTATTCGCTTCCCCACACCTCGCTGAGCAGTTGCTCATGCGTCATGACCTTGTCGGCATGCTGCAGCAACAGGGCAAACAAGTTATACTCCGTCTCGGTGAACTTGATCTCCGTATCGTTCAGCCACGTTCTGCGCTGTGCCAGATTGACCGTGACCGGACCAAGCGTAATTTCGCTTATCGTCGCATGAGCTGACATGCGCCCATCCATCCGGCGAAGCACCGCGTTCACCCTGGCGAACAGCTCCTCTAACGAAAATGGCTTCGTCAAATAATCGTCCGCGCCCAGATTCAACCCCTGAACTTTATCGCTGGAGTTGCTGCGCGCCGTCAACATAATGACGGGAACGCTGGAGTACGTTCGCAGCCGCTTAAGGACTTCAAACCCATCCATGCCTGGCATCATCAGATCGAGCAGGATCAAATCGGGATCAAAGCCCTCCACTTCATCCAGCGCCTCCGCGCCGCTCTGACAGGTCAGCGTTTCAAAATCCAGTGATTTAAGATTCGCCGCGACAAAACGCACGATTTTCGGCTCGTCATCGACGATCATAATTTTCTGTTTTTTCATAGTTAGCCGTTGTCCTTCCCTTGAAACCTAGGTATGGAGATGATGAATGCGCTCCCCGCGCCAAGTATGCTTTCAACCCGAATATCTCCGCCATGAGCTTCCATAATGCCTTTGCATATGGCCAGCCCCAAGCCTGTTCCACCCGTTTGGCGAGAGGACGACACGTCCACACGATAGAAGCGGTCAAATATGTGATCTGCATGCTCCTCCGCTATGCCAATCCCATTATCTCGCACTTCGAGATGCACGAAGCGTTCATCCGCATAAGCGGTAATTTTAATGACAGGCTGGGTATCGTTATATCGTACTGCGTTCGTAAACAAATTAACGAGCACCTGCTCCATCCGGAGCTTGTCGGCATAAATGAGCGGCACGCCCTCAAGCTCCACCTCATATTGCGTCTGCTCATATATCGCCTGCTGGGGCAACCTTTTGCGCGCACTCTCTACAACAGCTTCCATTCGCAGCGGCTGCGGATTGATACGCATTGCGCCTGCCTCGATTTTCGAAATATCCAGCCACTCATCAATCAAATCCTGAATCCGCCCGATATCCTCATGCATGCCTTCCAAGAGCTCCTGTTTAAAGCTCTCCTCCCAATTGGCATCGATTCGCAGCAGTGTCTCTACACCGCCTTTGATGCTCGTAATCGGGGTTTTGAACTCATGGGACGCCAGCGAAATCAGATCATTCTTCAGAGCATCAATTTCATGCTCCTTCGTCATGTCCCGCCAGACATACCCCCGTCCAAACACCCGCTCCTCTCGTGCCACTTGAAAAGCAGATACCATCATAAACCGTTCCCTGCCGTTCCCCAGCTTCACTGTGAAAGCTCCTTGCGTGCTCGGCTCCACGGTCAGCTTCTGCAAATCCTCATGCTGCTCCGTCAAAAGAGTGGATATCCGATGGAACAAAGCATCTTCGCTCATCCGTATCAATTCAGGCATGGGAATATCGAAGATATCGGACATCCGATGATTCGCATACACCACCCGATGCTCCACATCAATGAGGACCACTGCGTCAGACATACTTTCCAGAACCGCGTTCAAAGTAGCATGCTCATGCTGCGTGCTGCGCAACAACAGGTCATTTTGCAAAATGATAGCGATCGTATTGGCAAAAGTGCGCAAAAAGGCTCGATTAGCCTCGACATCGACTGACTTCCCCGTCTCGTGAAGCACGGTCATTTCACCAAGCAGCAGGCTTCCGGCATGTACAGGAATATGCAGATTCACAGCCGCTTTATCTATAGTAGTCTCGCTTGGAACTACGGAAGCCTCCCGCCCAGTAAAACTGCCCAAAGAGGAGACGTCCGTCAGAGGGTTCAACTGTAAACTGACTCTCGCATGAATCAACTGGCCTAGTTGCTCGATCCCTTGCTCGATATGCTGATCAGCCGCGCGTTCTGCTATGGGCGGAATCAGCAGCGTATTGACCAGCTCCAGCTCTTGATTTTTGCGCAGGAGCCGCTGCGTGCGTTCTTCGACCCGGCTCTCTAATTCAGCATTCAGCTGCATCAGAGCTTGCTGGTTCTCTTTCACCTGCCCTGCCATTAGGAAGAAATGGTCAGCCAGCATTTGGAGCTCCAGCGGAGCTCCTCTAGGCACCGCGGCAGTATCAGGCTTCACAAAATTCCCGCCGGCAAGCCGCTGTGTGTAGCCAACCAGGGCATGAATCGTGCCATTCAAACGCTTGGCTAGATAGCTCCCTAGAATGACCGTTAAGATAAGCGTAACGATGAGGAGAAGAAGCGTAATTCTTAGTGAGCTGATGAATGCGGCGTTCACAGCTTCATTCGATCTGCTAACCCACACGATCCAATCGATGTCCGGTATAGATGTATAGGTAATGAACTCTTTCTGCGGCGAACGGCTGAGCTGGTAGGTGCCTTCTCCTTTATCCTGCTTATTTGCGTCAGCGACAACCTGCTCCTCTGATAAATCGGCCATGGAATCCGTCAGATCGCCACTCGGATGATATACGGGCTTTCTTGTATGATCCAACACCACCGGATACGTCTTCGTACCGTAATCATATTTCGTAACAAGTGTCTTAATCGGCGCCAAATCAAGCACAGCGAGCACGAATCCGTCGAATTGCTTGTCTCCGTCATAAATCGGAGCCGCGATGGCGACTGCCGGCTGGTTCATCCCTTCCGGGCCGCGGAACAGGGACGACACGATCGTCTTATGCGAGGCTTCTACACGTTTCGTGTAATCACGTCCGCTTAAGACTGCGCCTATCAAGGAGGAATCGGCAGCGAAATCCATTGCCTTAATCCGGTTTGTATCGTCAATGACATAAATGCCGCTGAACCCGGCTAAATTTTCCTGAAGCGACTGCAGCTTTAGCGTCAAGCTTTCTCTGGTGCGAAAGGAGGGATCAGAAGCGCTAATTGTCGCTGCTAATGTTTCAACCGCATTGCGGTGATAAAACATATAATCTTGAACCGTATCCGCAAGCCGATAGGTTGTCTGTTTCTGGTTCTCTCCCGCTTCCTTCGTTATGTTCGTTATTTGCGACACTTGAAAGCCGCCAAGAATAAGGATCGGAATCATCGCCATGATGGCAAAGGTTACGGTCAAATGAGACCTCATGGTAGAATTGGTCACGGACACAGATGCCTCCATTGATCTAGTTTCAGTGCTGATCTAACCCCTATTATAATGAATTCCTGGCCGAACTTGAAATCATCCCGGAACAGGTTCAACATTTGTAACCAGAATGAAATATGATTTTCATCTTGTTTTAATGTAGCCCGCCTATAATAAAAGTCGACCCCCCTTTAAAATATATATTCCTTAAGACCCGCAGCCCGTTGCTGTGGGTCTCTTTGTATTATTTTTATATAACCACTAAAAATATGTTTACAAGTTATAAATAATGGGTTATAGTTATTTTATAACCACTAAAAAATTTTTTAAAGGTTACACAAACTCTAAATCGAAAAGGACTGATTCTATGAACATCCAAAGACTTCCGTGGGCAGGTATCCGTGTACAATTCGAAACAACCAGCATCGTCATCGATCCGCTTTACAACTTCCCGAGCAAATTCGGCCAGCCGCATGAACCTATGCATGCACTTCATGAGTTTGGTCCTGTAGATGCTGTTCTCATCACCCACCACCATGGCGACCACTTTGATCCGGAAGCGATCGTTGCATTCTATGGAGAAAATATCCCGGTCTATCTTCCAGCAGAGTCATTAGAACTGGCTAGAGACACTAAATTGACAAACGTTCACGGCGTGGCCCTGGGGGATTCCATTCAAATCGGCACACTCACCGCAGCACCTACTTACTCTGTGGATGGCATGGGCGATCCGCAAGTGGCTTGGACCGTGCAAGGCGGCGGCAAGAAAATGATTCACTGCGGAGATACGCTATGGCACGGTTACTGGTGGAAAATCGCCAAAACCTACGGTCCTTTCGATGCAGTATGCTTACCGGTCAACGGCGCTGTCCTTCAATTACCCGGTGTTACACCCAGCGGGCAGCCGATCTCATTGACACCTGAACAAGCCGTATCCGCCGCTGTTATCCTAGGAGCTGCGAACCTCGTGCCTATTCACTACGGAGCCGTGCATCACCCGCCCATATACAACCAAACACCGGATCTCTACAACCGTCTGGAAGCTGCCGCTGCCAAAGCTGAAGTGAACCTGACCTTGTTAAAACCCAAAGAATTCATTACACTATGAGCATCTTAATTCTTACTTCCAGGAGATGAACACCTGTGGAAAATCCCCCTTACTTATTAGGCGGAAGCGCATGGTTGAACTTGGTGAACACCCGTTATATGCACAATAGGGAAGTTCAAGATGTGTTAGCAGATATCGCTGGCACCCGTCAGTGGTTGCTGGATAATCAGCTGATCCCTCCGGATGATACGTCTGATGATGCGGCATTCCTTGAGGAAGCCCGCCATGCACTTGCCTCCCTGCGCGAGCTTTGTGCCGAGGCAATCTCTGATTTGGGGCAGCGAAGCAAGCTGTCCGACGCTTTGCTTACGAAGTTCAATGAGCGGATAGAGCGCTTAAGCCTTATGACTTCGCTAACGCAGACAGAAGATAAGCTTGCCCTGAGACATGATGGGAAACATCCGCTTGATCATGCGCTGTATGAGATCATTCGGTCGATCGTGGATACCTTAGCCACGTATACCGCCGATCGAGTTCGGAAATGCGAGCATGAAGAATGCATCCTTCATTTTGTCGATATATCCAAAAGCGGGAAAAGGCGATGGTGCCGTATGGAAGTATGCGGCAACCGGCATAAAGCCGCTGAGTTCTATGCGAAGAAAAAGAAACAGATCACGTCTTGAATGATGCAAAATAAGCCTAGATGAGCCCTTCATTATAAAATGAGCGGCTTCATTTAGGCTTATTTTTTTGCCGAAAGGCAACATTATCCTTTCATTACTCCATTACAGCTGAGCAATCAGGGTTCCCTCTCTAACGACAACCGGAATGGGTTGAAGCCCTTTCCCAGGTATATTCAGGCATGCGCCTGTGTGCAGATCGAACGTCCAGCCGTGCATCGGACACACCAACTCCCCATCCTCGCATTCAACCGTCGCTCCGGCATGCGGGCATCTGCCCGAGACCAGGCGAAAGCTGTCTCCATCCTTAAGAATCCAGTAGCTGCGGTTCTCAATCTGGATCTCTGCAGGCAAATCTTTCAAATCTTGCGTGGATCCGATTATGATTTCTTTCATCATATGCCTCCATCTGTCATCATTCATCATCTACCAGTGTACTGCAATTCGCTCATCTCTACACACAATTTCCCATAATGTTACGATAGGAAGTCCATAATCTTTCGTTACATTAAGGAGGCAAGGGAAACATTCCCTCACCACTACCCTATATCGAGAGGAGTTTTCAATCATGAAAACACAATGGAAACGTCGCGCAAGTCAAACAGGTTTGGCCGTATTAACAGCTGCAATGGTATTCGGAGCCTTCGGAAGCGCAAATGCCGCCGAGGCGGATGTTACGGCTCAACCTACTCAGCCGCTCATCAAAGTAAAGCTTGCCCAGCCTGCCGGCAGCGATAGCAGCTTTCAAGCTGTAGGCCCAGCTCTGATCATGCAGCCAGCCTTCCAGCGGAGTTATTTGAAGTTATTGGTCGCTGCATACGCACCAGAAGCAAGCTCTGATTGGCAGCAAGCGCTTGATGAACGGAAACAGCTTGAGCGTCAATTGCCGCAGCCGAAAGTTACTGTAGTGAGTAGTGCCGTTAAGGCAGGCAAACCTGAGGATGTGATCGAAGAAGGTACATCCAAAAATGATTTGGATTCTGAAACGTCCAAACCAAGCAAACGAATTCATATTCTCACACACAAGGACGGCGACCTGAACAAAGAACCTGGCCAAAGACTCTCAGTTGAGGGTATTGATGAGGATGATATAATTAAAATGGAGCTGCCAGAATCCTTCAAGCGTCAGCAGAAGCTTGCCGATGCTGTCGAAGCCGATGACGCTGCAACAATCCGCAGCTTGCTTCCAGAGTTGCTGACCGACTATCGGAACGAGACGGAATCGCTGCGCAAGCTGATCCAAGATCTACCCAAGGCCGAAGTACCTCAACCATAAATAATACAGGCGGAGCCGTTACGTTAATCGCAATGGCCCCGCCTCTTCCCCATCGCAGCAACCAAACAGGAGGAAAGCTTCATGTATCAGATCATTCTAGTAGAAGATGAAGAACATTTAAGCGGGGTTCTCGCCGCATATTTAGCGAAAGAGGGGTGGCAAGTGCGTGCGTTCCCAGACGGAACTTCGGCTCAGTCGGCAATCGGGGAGCGACCGGACTTGTGGGTCCTTGATATTATGCTGCCCGGTGTAGATGGCTATCAGTTGATGCGTGAAATCAAAGCTGACAATCCGTCGCAGCCGGTTATTTTCATCTCCGCACGCGACGCCGACATCGACCGAATTATAGGTCTTGAGCTAGGCAGCGACGATTACTTGGCCAAGCCGTTCCTCCCGCGTGAACTGGTGATCCGGACGCGCAAACTGCTTGAACGTGTTTATGCAGGCGGAGTGGCGGCGGGCGCTCTTCCTGAACGGCGCTCCAAGCTTGCTGCAGCGCCTTATTTCATTGATGAACGAGCGCGAGTCGTGACCGACAGCGACAGCATGGCGATAGACCTGACCTCGAAAGAGCTGGATTTGCTGCTTTTCCTGATCCATCACCAAGGCCAATTGCTCGAACGCGAACAGCTTCTCACCGCCGTGTGGGGAATCGATTACTACGGATCCGACCGCGTCGTCGACGATTTAGTGCGCCGGCTTCGCCGGAAGCTGCCTGAGCTCCGGCTTGAGACGGTATACGGATACGGGTATAGGATGGTGAAAGCATGATAGCAAGAATTGGCCATTGGCCGCTATCCATCAAGCTGTGGGGTGCTTTTGCCGCCTTGACCTTATTCATTTTCACCTTGCTCGCTGTCCTGCTGCCTTGGACACTAAAAGGTTTTTTTACAGAACAACTTTATGATATTTTGTTGGATACACAGAGCGGTCTACAAGTCGAGCAAGGACAAATGGCGTCCCCTGCGCTTCGACTCTCGACACCGATTAGAATTACCTCCTCTAGCATAATCCAAGAGAGCGTACCTTCAAAACAGTTTATCGTAGGCTTTAAAGGCAGCGAAACAGAACCCTCAGATACGATGACTATGCCTGATGCAGCGTTCACTGCCCAGATCATGGCGCCACTGGAGGGACCTGCGATCCGACACTTCATGATCAGCGAAAACGGGCTGCCAGCAGCGACAATTCCATCGGCCGAGATCGGCGAACCCTTTATACAAGCGATGGAAAAGGATGCCTTCACGCAGATCGTGCCCGTTGAGAAATATACACGGAGCATTGATAACAAGAGCATTTTCTATGTCATTCGCAAAGAAATTTTTCAAGGCAAGCCGAACTTCATCGTCTCTTACGCTTGGGGCAACTATCGGAACGACCTCGTCATGACGATGTTCGGGAGGCTTATGTTGCTCATGGTCGGCCTCATTGTTATTAGCTGGCTGCCATGCTTGGCATTGGCCCGTTATTTTACAAGGCCTCTCGTGCAGATGGAACGTCATGTGGGACGGCTGGCTGAGCGTGACTGGCATGAGCCGTTGGAGACTGGACGGAAAGATGAAATCGGCCGACTGGCGAACGCGATTGATTCCATGCGGCAACGGCTGATCAGGCAGGACCGCGCGCAGCAATTTTTCCTGCAGCACACCTCTCACGAACTGAAAACACCCGTAATGGTCATCCTCAGCTACGCGCAATCCATCCAAGACGGTGTCTTTCCCAAAGGCACGCTGAATGATAGCGTAAACGTCATTCTTACAGAGAGCGAGCGGCTGGAAAAGCGGATTCGCGACTTGCTGCTGCTGAATAAGCTGAATTATTTGACCGCCAGAGAGAAACCGTTCCAGCCCTTTGACCTCCAAAAGGTTCTCGACGATGTTGTAGAACGGCTTCGATATAGACGGCCCGAAATTCGGTGGGATATAAGCACCTCGCCTCGTCTCCAAATGAACGGTGATGCCGAACAATGGAAAGTAGCCTTGGAAAATATTCTCGACAACCAACTGCGCTATGCCAGTACCTGCATTCGCATCACAGTTAAGCCGGTCACAGCCGTCAGCCAACCGCGAAAGCAGCGGCAACAGAAACATGAAATGCAGCAAGATGAAGAGCAGCGAGATCAACAGCAGCAAGATCAAGAGCAGCAAGATCATCATCAAACTCAGCAACAACATACACAGCAGCAGCTTGATCATGAACTGCTACGATATGAACAGAAGCAACAAAAGCGAAAACAACAACAACAACAACAACATGAAGCTGGAAGCAGCTCGTTTAACCAGCCAATACTTCGAATTGGCAACGACGGTCCCCCTCTCGATCAGGCCATTGCGGACAATCTCTTCGAGCCATTCCGCTCTGGGGGGGACGGTCAATTCGGCCTCGGTCTCGCCATCGTGAAGCAAATCACTGAGCACCATGGCATGGCCGTCCGCGCCGTTAATGAAGACGACGGTGTCGCGTTCTATATCGAGCCCAAAGTGAATGAGCGAGTGAAAGAAAGAGAAAAAGAGAAAGAGAAAGAGAAGGAGAAAGGGAAAGGCAAAGGCAAATTCTCGAAAGCAGACCCGAAGAATGAGATCGCCTAACCCTCGATGATTCCGTCGAGGAAGTCCACCTGAAACACATAGCATGAACGGAACGTCAGTACTCTATTTGCATCATTTTCTCCGTCCTGCGTTCTGAACGGAACGTAGTTCCCTTATTCCCGCTCTTTTGCTTGAAATACCGGCTTTTGCACAGAAATAAGGCACCTATGTTCCGCGAAAGCAACAGAATAACGCTTACAACCAAAAATAAGGCACACACGTTCCGCTAACCGATCGGCATGTTTGGATTCCGGCACTATCCTTCGTCTCCAAAGCGCGAAGCGAAGCGAAGGGAAACGAAGGGAAACGCCCTTGTAAAGCTTGCCAAACCACATGAAAAGCCCGCACCACCAAGTCCGCATACTTATGCGTCATGGTCATGCGGGCTTTTGATCAATCGAGGCTACCTTGCGCCTTACGCTTACGCTTTTCCTTTAATTTCCTCAAGCGGCTTGTGGTTGCCATACTTCGGATACTCGCGAGTCGATGGAGCCGCCCAGTTCACAGCGTTGCTAATGACTCGGCGGATTTGCTCGTTGTAGTACGTGCGGTACGTCTCATGACCCGGACGGAAGTAGAAAATCTTCCCGTTGCCGCGGTTGAACGTGCAGCCGCTGCGGAACACCTCGCCGCCTTCGAACCAGCTCACCATAATCAGCTCATCCGGCTGCGGAATGTCGAAATGCTCCCCGTACATTTCCTCAGCCTCGAGCTCGATGTATTCGCCGATGCCTTCAACGATCGGATGCCCTGGAGCAACGACCCACAGGCGCTCTTTCTCGTCGGCTTCACGCCATTTGAGATCACAGGAAGTGCCCATCAGCTTCTTAAACACTTTGGAGAAGTGGCCGGAGTGAAGCACGATAAGCCCCATGCCTTTCAACACACGCTCTTGAACGCGGTTTACAATCGCATCTTGCACTTCGTCATGCGCTTTATGTCCCCACCAGATGAGTACATCGGTGTTATTCAGTACTTCTTCCGACAGGCCGTGCTCAGCGTCATCCAGTGTTGCATAAGTAACATCAACAGCCTCGCCCAATCCTTCGCCGATTGCGGTATGAATGCCTTGCGGATAGGCAGCGCGCACGATTTCGCTTTCTTTTTCATGACGGTATTCATTCCATACGGTAACTTTTAGCTTCTGACTCATTGGTTATTTCCCTCCAAGACAACGTATTCATTCATAGTTCAAGTATATTCATTTACCCCACTGAAATAAATGCATGATCCTGCTCACTTCTTATTCAAAAGTGTCCATCGTTTCTCGGACATGCTATACTTAATACTGATCTATCATACTCAAATTTACTCAAGTATTATTCAAAAATGTCCTTTCAATTAGCGAGGTATACGTTGCTATGGATCATCTAAACCATTCTTCCGCTGAAATTATGAATGAAGAAGTCATTTATCAGAATCCTCTCCTATTCCTGAAAATATGGGAAATTAGCATCGACACGCCGAATTCTGTGGTGCCAGATCCGTGGCATTGGCACTATCACAAACAGGTCGAATTCCTTGTCGTAACCGAGGGCCATCTTGGCATTCAAACCAAACACGACTTTACCGTCATGGGACCTGGCGATGTCATCGTGCTAGGTTCCTCTCAGCTGCACAGGACCCATAAGCAGTCGACCACTCCGCTGCGGCAGATCGTGTTTCAAATTGATTTAACCCAGCATTTTGATCTGGGGACGATGTCCTATCTGCACTGCTTCTCCGAGCTTACGCATCCGCTCGAGCAATTTAATGATGTATTCCGGGCGAATGAAGCCGTCAAGCGTGCGGCTTACACCCTCATTATGGACATCTATAAGGAATCTCAATCGCGCAAGCTTGGATACGAGCTTGCCATCTCCGCTGCGATCAAGAGTCTGCTGCTCCTGATGCTGCGCAATGATAGCCGGGATTTCTCCAGTCTTACCGAGGAAAATGGGCTGTCCCGTTTGCGCCCAGCGCTCGATTATATCGACCAGAATCTTGGCGAGAAAATAACTGTTGAAGAAGTATGCGGCTTACTCAACCTAAGCTATCACTACTTTATTAAATATTTCAAAAAAATCATGGGCCTTTCCTTCGTCGATTACGTCAATTATAAACGCATCAAAAAAGCCGAGCGCCTCCTTCTGACCGGAGACCTCAGCATGATGGACGTCAGCTTTGAGGTGGGCATTCTGAACATGGCGCAGTTCTATAAGCTGTTCAAGCGCCATAATCAATGCTCGCCCAAAGAATTCAAACAGCGCATGCGCAGTAAGACAAGTCTGACGCAAGCGCTCGCATTGACGGACTAGCTGAACGATGAGCTTCGTTCAGGTCTGCTGTTTACATGGAATTCCTCCAGTTAATCTGGCCGTTTCCCATCTGATTTGCGCATTTACATGGAATTTCTCCTGCTAAAAGCAGCAATTCCGTGCGTTTCAACGGAAATAGATCCAATTAGCGGTAGAAATTCCTGTTATCTAGTTGTTCGCGCAAATAGCCACGTAGTTAACTGGACTTTTTCCAGTTGCTAGTCATCTTCACTAAGCTCGCAAAGCCTATTAGCGTTCGTGACAGATCTTTTTGCTGGCTGGCTCGCCGCCCAGAGCCATTCAAGAGCGAAAACGCAGCGCCATGCAAAGCCGCACGAACTAATGCCCATCAAGGCAGAAAGCCTTGATGGCTCACCAACACACGCTCCTGCGGAAAATGCCGCAGGAGCTGTTCCTGTACGCGCGCGTACGCTTCCCGACTGTACCAGTCGTCCAGCCCGAGCGCGGCATAGATCGTGCGCACGCCGATGCGTTCCGTGCGCCTGCCCTTACTGCCATCGCCCATGAAATAATCGTCGATGCACACCCGGTCCACGATGCCTGCAAGCTGCTCGGCGAATCCCTCCGAGCAGGGCAGCACTGGCGCTATCGTGGCCTGCACCGGGATGCCGCGAGCGGTAAGCTCGCGCAGAGCATTGAGCCGCGCCGGAATCGGCGGCGCGGAGGGCGTGAACGCTCGGCGGACCTCCTCGCGGTCCGTCTCGACCGTCATGCTGACGCGCACACGCTCGCCGAGCTGCGCCAGCAAGTCCATATCGCGCGTCACCAGCGGACTGCGCGTCTGCACGAACAAGAAGTCAGGCGGATTGTCCGCCATGACGCCCAGCAGCGACCGTGTCAATCGCTCGCGATACTCGACCGGTTGATACGGGTCCGTGCTGGATGACATGAAAATGGTCACGGAGCCTTGACGCTTGGCCTTGGCCAGCTCGCGTTCCAGAAGTGCCGCCGCATTTTCTTTCACATCGACCCAGCCGCCCCACTCCCCTTCTCGAAACAAGGCGACTGGCATTTGCCGCACATAGCAGTAGGAGCAAGCGAACGCGCAGCCCGTGTAGGGATTTAGCGTGTGCGTGTATCCCTCCAGATAGCCGCTTGCCTTATTCAGTAGGTGCTTGGGTGACTTTCTCGCCAATTTGGGCTGCACCATGTGCCTCACTCCTAACCTTACCCACTTGACCAGCTAAACACTCGCAAGCTTTGAAGCAGCGCGCTGACCAGATTTGCTTTTTTCCAACAACAACAAGCTCTCTTTAGTCTGGATTCCGCCTCTGTAACCCGTTAGCGAACCATCCTTCCCCAGAACGCGATGGCAAGGCACAACGACGAGAACAGGGTTTGCGCCAATCGCGGTTCCTACCGCGCGTACAGCTTTGGCTTTCTCCAGCTTGCCGGCAATCTGCGAATAACTGCTGATACCTCCATGCGGGATTCCCTGCAGCTCCTGCCAGACAGCCATTTGAAATGGCGTGCCGCGCAAATCCAAAGGAAGCGTAAATGAGGTGCGCCGCCCGCTCAAATACGCTTCAATCTGCACAATATAGGGCTGAAGGGCGCTCAGATCCTGCAAAACTTCAAGTTCAGGCGCCTGTTTTCTCACCCAGTTCAGCAGACCTGACCAAGCCTCATCCTCTTCATAAGAAGATGGCGACTTCGTCATAAACTGCAAGTAACACAATCCCCGTTCGGTTGCCGCAATGAGCACATCCCATCTATCCACATGAGCAATTGTCCAATATACGGGCTTTTTTTGCATGATAAGTCCCCCTTAGGTTATGGTTATAGTGTCTGACCCGAAAAATGATGGGCCTGACGGAATTCCGTCGGCGTCAAACCGGTTTTCTTTTGGAATAGCGTTGCAAAATGCGCTGCACTAGGAATCCCCACCTGCACGGCGATCACATGCATCGCCAAGTCTGTCTCTATCAAAAGCCGCTTCGCAGCATCGATTCGCACTTGCTGAAGATACAGTAAAGGCGTTATGCCTTTCACTCGTTTGAACGTTCGCTGGAGATGATAGGCGCTAGCATAAAACTGCTCCGCAAGAACAGCCAGCGTCTGCGGCTCTGCAAATCTTTCTTCCATGTGTTGTGCAATGTGCTCCACCCACTCTTCATCAGGCAATCTTAAACCGTCGGGTCGGCATCGTTTGCATGGACGATAGCTTTCCGCTAAAGCCTCCTGCATGGTAGAAAAAATGCGGACATGCTCTCTGTTCGGCAGCCTGGATTTGCACGAAGGCCTGCAAAAAATACCTGTTGTCTTTACCGCATACAGAAACCTGCCATCATACGCCGTATTATTTTCAACAATTGCTTTCCAGTACTCTCCGTTCATGGCTGCTCCCCTCATCGCTCTGTCATCCTACAAGCTCAGTATACCCAAACTGCCTTGCACTTGTAAGAGATCTGGAATGAGAAAGCAAGATTACGAAAGCTCCTATCAGCGATAATAAGAGGAAGAACAGCGATCTGACCGACTATGACATATAGATAATTAAAGGAGAATTTTCATGCCTAATCCGCAACCCTTCCACCCTTCGAACATGCAATGGGACGCCTCTTCCGGCTGCTTGCTCCTGCCGCTTCCCAAACCGTTCAGTTACGGACAAAATCTCGGATACCTGTCCCGCTCCACAAATGAAATCTTATTCCATGTGGATAACTTGAATATTTACAAGTTGCTGCCCGTTGGGGATAAACACGTACTTATCGCTATCCACAGCGAAAGTGATCGGCAACTGAGCGTGCGTTTTATCGCTGATGGGAGTCAAGCTAGCCCGCCAGACACTTCTACACTCGAAGCTGTAGCCCGCTATGTGTGGGAGTGGTTCGATCTGGAGCGAGATCTCGCTCCTTTTTACGAAATGGCTGATGGAGATCCTCTGCTGCGCCAGGTTGCGCAGGATTTCTACGGGCTTCGCCTCTTGGGCATCCCGGATCTATTCGAAGCGATGAGCTGGGGGATTATTGGTCAGCAAATCAATCTTACTTTTGCGTATACGCTCAAAAGACGTCTTGTCGAAGCCTTCGGCACCCGACTCGATTGGGATGGCCGCAGCTACTGGGCATTTCCTGCACCGGACGTAATAGCAGCGCTAAGCCCGGAAGCTTTGACTGCTTTGCAATTCACAGGCAAAAAAGCAGAATACTTGATCGGCGTAGCCACATTGATGGCTGAGGGTACGCTCTCGAAAGCGAAATTGCTCGCACTGCCTAATCTTCAAGCGATGGAAAAAGAGCTGCTGAGCATACGCGGAATCGGCCCATGGACGGCCAACTATGTCCTGATGCGCTGCCTGCGGGAAGCATCCGCTTTCCCAATTGCCGATGTCGGCCTGCATAACGCGCTTAAGCATGTTATGGGCTTGACGGAAAAGCCTTCGCTCTCCGACATCCGCGGGCTTGCAGCCCCCTGGTCAGGTTGGGAGGCTTACGCCACTTTTTATTTATGGCGGGTGCTGTATTAACCTATTCACACACAACGAAAACCACCTCGCGACGGACCCTCGCAGGGTGGTTTTCGTTGTGTTTTCCTCTATTACCATTTGCCCTCCATAGCTCCGCTCGCTACCCAGCGCCGCTACCAAATCCGCAAACAATTCCTTTTGCGCTTCCTATTTCAACAACACCTGCACACTCTCCGCCTCAGTTGTTAAACTTAGCCTCCAGGAATCTTGTCATCCCCGTCAGTTGGCTTCCTTGGAGATTAATAATCCGATTAACATCGAATAGCCTTGTGAAGAAATTGTACTCCCATGTAGATGGCTGCTCATTCTCAATCGCGTACTCATCCAGATAATCCAGATTTTCCGGACGCAAGCTATCCACAACATGACGTGGAACGATGCCGCCAAACATCTCCTCAATATAGTGGAAATTGTAATAAACAATAGCCTCCAACTGATACGCTTTGACTCGTTCGATAAGTAAATCCCAATCAATTTGATCTTTAAATTTCCTGATATACATATGCAGATCGGCAAATTTATAAATTTTCAAATCCCTAAGCGATACGATCCACAGCATCAAAGTTGCTTCTTTGTATAGATGGCAGCTTAGCTGAATGATATTGTCGATATAATCGAGCATGTACCCTTTTGCTCCATTAATCTCAACAGGTATCGCTCTTGCGATCAGTTCCCTGGTATCCACGCGATACGGGCATTTGCCTTTCCACAAAATATCATGGTTCACATCCAACTCGATGAGAGGCGCGAAAGGGTTATCGCTTAATTTCAAGAACTCTTGGATCTCGTGGCTTGACATCTGGTGCAACACCTTCTGTCTTCTCGTGGCCTCTACAATGGCATGTTTTTCTTCATCATATTGACCCTGAATATAGCCTAAGCCTTCCAAGGCGCTTGTGACCTGATTGACATCCTCCAGCTTCATAAGGAAATCCAAATCATTAAATATTCTCGTTTCCATAACCGGGTAGACGATATTGGCGAGCATATTGCCTTTGAGAACGGGTAAAACTAAGTTTGATTGCGCAAACACTTCAAGCACTTGGGCCAATTGCTGCGAGTAATGATGGTTTCGCTCGCGATACACTGCCCACTGCGTATTGATTAACCGCTTCAGTTCTGCCTCCAACGAGTTGAAAAGGTTGAATTTCTTCAGGTTGTAACCAAACATATTCAGTGTCCGGTGAGTAACCATCTGGTAAATGACTTCGGACCAGTCCAATCGGGATTCCAGGATAGTCTTCAGCAGTTCGCCCTGCGAATCCTCCATCTCAATCGAAGTCAACAAGACAAGCTGTCTTTCTATCGATAATTGATCCCTTTTCATATTAGCCTCCTATACAGATACTAAATGATGATAGAGCGCTTTCACTTCATTTTTATTGATTTTCCCGATCACATTTCTAGGAATCATGTCGACTATATAAATTTCCTTAGGCACTTTTCTATCCTCCAGTTGCGAAATACACCACCTGTATAACTCCTTCACCTGCAACTGAACGCCATCTTTAAGACATACGAAAGCAATAACTTTTTGCCCCAATTTATCGTCATCTATGCCTAGTGCAACGACCTCTTTTACACCATCGTGTTTGAGCAGCACTTCTTCAATATCAATCGGATAAACCCGGCTGCCGCCCTGCATAATCATATCGTCGTTGCGGCTTAGCACATAGAACAAACCATTCTTATCCTGGTAGCCTGTATCTCTGACTCTTATGCCCCGAGACGTCAGCACTTCACCCGTTAAGTGTTCAGATTTATAATAACCATCCATGACGTAATCGCTTTGAATATACAATTCGCCCGTTTCGCCAATCGCCGCTTCCGTTCCGTCTTCCCGATATACGGTAATTTGGCATCCCTTGATCGGTTTTCCAATGACGCAAGACAGTTTCGTTACTTCATCGTGTTCTCCGAAAGAAACTCTGGCTACAGCCTCAGACGTGCCATATGCGTTATAAATCTTAGCGCTTGGCATGGTTGCAGCAGCATCGCGGTAAATAGCCAGAGAATTCACCATGCCGCCAATGAGAACCCTTTTTAAGGAGCTGATGTCATAGTTATGTCTTTGCGGGTATTCAAGCACCTGCAGCAGCATCGTTCTAACGATATAGAATTGCGTCGCTTTATAATCATGAATAGCCCTTAAAAATATGGCTGGATGAAACAAATTATTAAGCAGAATGATGCTGCCGCCCCGGCTGATCGCCATGAGCACATCCCCAGCCAGAGGGCTGGCTTGCGCAAGTGATCTTGGAATAATCGTCCTGTCTTCGCTCGTAAAATTCAAATGCTCCGCAATGGCTAACGCATTGCCGGTGATCGCCCGATTGGAAAGCACGATCCCTTTCGGTCTGGAGGTGGAACCCGAAGTAAAACAAATGCCAAAAGTGTCCTCTGTAATCCCATTAATTTCTCTAGGTGCTTTATCTTGAAATTCATGAATCTCATACGAACCCGAAGGCTGCAAAACAAGCACAACTCTAATATTCAAGCTGTCCAGGCTTGCATGCATAGCTTCAAAGCCTTTGGCGTCGGTAACCAGCAATTCGATATCCGTATAATTGATCAATTCAATCAGCGCTTCTCCCTTGAACTGATACGATAAAGATACGAATGCCTTCTTTTGCTTGTTCATCGCCAGCATACTGGCAATCCATTGATTGCAATTCGGAAGGAAGACGCCTCCCATCGTGAAGCTCCATTTCTCAATCAGCTGAGCAAAAGCCTGTACCTCGTGAAACATATCCGCATACGTAAATTCGATATCATTGTAAATCAGCATCGTACGGTCACGATACTTGTCATAGCTTTCTTGAAACAAGCTCCACGGCGAAAGCTTATGATTATTCATCCGTCCCCCCCTGACTAAAGTGATGCTGTGAGTCTCTCGACAACTTTTGTCTCCAGTTCTTTCACCATCTCCAATTGCCTGACCAGGTCGTCGACTAGCGCCATTTTCTTCGAAAGCCCCAATTTCAACGAAATATTCGCGCCAATGTCCCAATGCTTCGCAGATTGCTCCAAATATCCGGCAACCTCCGCTACAATTTCTTGCGGCAACCCTGTATGTATCTCCTCAATAAACATCTTGAAACGCCTTCTGTTCCTGGAGATCGTCTTTAAATTCAAATTATAGTAATTTCTGAATAGAAATACGGTTTCTTGAGTAAAGTCTTCCGGCTTCATTCGCTGCAAATCATTCATAAATGCCTCAATTCGTTCCAATCCGCACGGGAACCCAAGCACCTGCTTGTCTCCCCGCATTCTTGCCAGACTTTCACTGAGAATCGACTGAATGATAGCATCCGACACTTCGAATGCGGGATCGATATCGATTTCCGCCCAGAGATTTTTTAACTGTCTGGTTCGCATGCCAACCATCGGCACATGTGTGGGAACGTTTGCACATCTAGCCCTCTCCAGCTCTTCCATAGGCAGTTCGCCCTCGAAGTCGCTGCTCGCTATCGGGTAAAGATCAAACAGCTGGTAGTACCCTCGGTCATCGTCATATCCAGTAACAACTACGGCATGCATCCCATGATCCCTTTGGTAAGCTCTGTGATAGCTAATCTCATATACACCGACTATGACAACCGTAGGATGGCCGGCATCCAGCCTTTCTTTCAAACGCAATTTCGCAATTTCATTGTCTTCCTGTACATACATCCGTATATTAATCTTGTCTTTATGCTTAATCTCATTTTTTACAGCGGAAGGCGCCTGATAATAAGTCGTTTCCGGAAAATAGACAAAAGCTAGAGAGGCATTCAATTCTTCTTCCGAAAATTCAATCGAGACATTAAGTCCGAAAAGAAAATTGACGCCAAGGAGCTTGGTTTCCTCGTTATACATGAAGGACATGTATTCCGTCAGAAGTATTTTCGGGTCTAACCCTCTATAGGTGAGCTCAGAACCATACGCATTTGTAAAACAATCACTCACCAAAGGCTCAAAATATCTCGGCACATGACGAATCAAATGTTTCCTCATTGTATTAACCATGCAGGATTTGATAAATGCTGTCTGAAATGGAACCAGGCGTGGAAAATTTCTCAAAAGTGAGGTTAGCGCTATCAAAAACGATATTAAACTCGGATTCAATCTCCATCAACATTGTCACTAGCATTAAGGAATCAACCCCGTAATCGTTTCTTAAATCGCCTTCGCGAACAATCTCCTCATCTTTAAACTGAACTTTCTGTTTGATAATGCTAAAGACATTCGCTTCAATTTCACTTTTCCCCATACATGGACACATCCTTTTTCTTGAATGCTGTATTTTATGATGAGTATACATATAATATTTGGGAATTAGAATGTGTTGACTACTTTTCTGGATGGTCAGACAAACTTTCTGTCTAGTCGTACTTTTTTTGTATGACGCCTGGTTAAAGCTTGGAATCTAACAAAAAACCTGACACGGACCACATATATGATCACAAAAATTACTGAATTACAAGTCATATGTCATATATTTGTTATATTTAACAATGTATTTATTAATTTTTATATAGTTTTCCATAAGAAAATGTTATTTGCCTTGTTTTTCACGTTAGTTTATATTACATATATAGCAATCAAACTACTCGATGGACAAAGAGAGGGGCCTTCCTATGATACAAATCCGACGCTATTCCGCTCTTGATCATGATGATGTATGGAGAATCCATTTGCTGGTAATCGCTGAAGCTAACGTAGAGCCTACTCACCAACACTATCACGATATCCTGCATATTAACGAACAATATTTGAAAACTGGCGGGGAATTCCTCGTTGGAATCGGAGAGAACGACGTCGTATTTGCAATGGGTGGATTGAAGGTTCTGGAGAATGGCAAAGCCGAAATTAAACGTCTCCGGGTACACCCCAGCTTTCAGAAGAAGGGTTACGGCCAAATGCTCCTATCCCAATTGGAGCAAAGAGCTAGAGAACTAAATATCAAACACCTCATACTGGATACGCTTGAGAATCAACATGGTGCTCAAAAGCTATTTGAGAATAATGGTTACCAACAGCAAGGGCCTGCCGTAATTGATGGCTTTAACGTCCTTTTATACGAAAAAGCGCTCGCTTAGTAAATAAACAAAGAGGTTATTCCCCTCGTCTATTCGGACGGATTAGGAATAACCTCTTGAATGTATTATTGAGCTGCAGTCGGCGCTGGTGTCGCTGTCGATCCGGAATTAGCGTCCGACTTCGTTCTTAGCTCAGGTCCGCCCTCGCGCGGGCCATCTTTGCGTTCCACGAATTTCTTCAGTTCATCTGTCATGCTGTCTTTCAGCTTGGTGATCAATTGATCTTCAGTGATGCCTTTATCTTGAGCGATTTCCGCGAGAGATTTGCCAGCTTTTTGCTGAGCAATCAGCTCGTCTTTGGTGATGCCAAGTAGTTTCGCGATATCTTCCTGTTTGTTCCCCCATGCTCCATGTGCTGGAACGCCTGCACGTGGCTGTTTACCCGGGAACTCGCCCACTCTCGGCTTAGCCTCAACTATTTTTTTCAAATAATCTGCGAGCCCAGACTTTTGCTTGTCCGCTTGCTCCTGCGTAATTTTTCCGGCGCTAAGTGCGTCGTCAATTTTTTTTGTTTCGGCTTCGGTCAGCTTGGCAAGAAGTGCTTCCTCGGTCAGGCTGGCCTTATCTTGAGCGATTTGAACCCATGTTTTGCCTTGTTTGATTTCATCCTTCAGCACGCTCTGGTCAATGCCAAGAATTGCGGCGAAATCCAGGCCGCCTTTACCGAATTCCTTTGAAGTTGCAAAGCTAGGGCGTTTGTCATGCCCGTTAAAACCTTTATGTTCTTTATCTTTATGGATGCCGGATGCAGGCGTCGAGGTTGCTGCGCTAGTCTCATCGGCAAAAACTTGATTATGCTGCAAGACCAGACCGCCACCGATCAGCAGCCCTGCTGCAAGTGTCCCTGTTAAAACCTTTTTATGCATGGCCTTCATCATGTAATTCCACCTTTTTTATATCAATTTTCTCTACAATGCCAAGTATAGTTGGCAAATGTGAAAAAACTTTGAAGGCCAGCTTAATGTTGGATAAATCTTTCCTTAATTATCCTTGCGGACACGCGCAGCCCATATGAAGGATATAATGGCTCCAACCACCGCCAAGGCAATGATAATGCCTAACGGCACGGCAGTTTGGCTACCGCCGAGTCCGACAAGCGGGGCGATAATCCCCCCTACGATAAAAGAAAGCAAACCAAGCAAAGCCGCTGCACTGCCCGCCGAATTCCCTTGGTTTTGCAAAGCCATCGAAGAAGTCGCCGTGGAGACCAGCCCCACGCTGGAGACGATGAAGAAGAAGGCTAGTAAAATGACATAGAGGCCTGCACCAACCAGCGTTGCGATGAGCAGAAGCAAGCCCCCGAAAGCAGCTATGCCCAGTCCCCAAGCAAGGATGCGGCGCTCACTTACTTTGCCTGCCAGCTTGCCTGCGATTTGGCCTGCAATAATGACGCCAAGTCCGTTTACCGCGAAGCAAACACTGAACATTTGCGGGGATACGCCGAAGATTTCCTGGAGCACGAATGGCGACCCCGAAATATAAGCGAACATACCGGCAAACACGAGTCCCTGCGTCAATGCATAGCCCATGAACATGCGGTCGGCGAGCAGTCCTCGGAAGGTGCGCAGCGTATTCGTGAGCCCGCCCTTTAGTCGGCGCTCGCTAGGCAGCGTTTCTTTGAGACCAAGCACTACGGCGATGAGCATGACAACGCCAATCAAACTCAATACAAGGAATACGCCCCGCCATGTGGTCACCTGCAAAATCTGTCCGCCTACAATGGGGGCAAGAATAGGCGCGGCACCGTTCACGAGCATCAAGAGTGCGAAGAACTTCGTCAGCTCGACTCCGGCATACAGATCGCGGACAATCGCCCGCGAAATCACGATACCGGCTGCGCCGGCAAGGCCTTGAATAAAACGCAAACCAAGGAACATCCAAATGGAGGATGCGTACATACAGAGAATCGATGAAATCGCATAAATAACAAGTCCAATTAGCAGTGGAATCCTGCGCCCTCGCACATCGCTAACAGCGCCTGCTACGAGCTGTCCCAGCGATAATCCAAGCATACAAGCGGTTAGGCTCATTTGAGCCAAGGAAGTGTTCGTGTGTAAATCACTCGCTAAGACAGGAAGCGCCGGCAAGTACATATCCAGGGAGAGGGGGCCGAAGGATGCCAACGATCCAAGAACCAAAATAATCCATAGTCGACTTGAACGACTTAATGATGCGCCGCCAGCTTCAAGCGCGGTGCTATTGCTGCTTTTCATGAGTATCACAAGCTTTCTGTTGATGTAATGGAACATGGCTGCCAAAGTTGCCACCTCTTATTTCTGCAGATAAGCGCAACAACGACATACAAACAGGGTGCGCCCAACATGCCGAAGCACTTCTGGCACACCCTATTTCTTGCAAACTACTCCGGCGCGTTTATAACCCCAAGAGCCAACACATCGCACACATTTTCGAGCCAGACACTGGAAACCACGTCCTTCGGCTTAAACAGCATGCAATAAAAGTAAGCCCCGCTTACCAAATCAACGAGGGTTTCCGTGTTTACATCTCCACGGATTTCCCCTCTTTGAATGCCTTTGTTGATAATAGCTTCAAAAATTTTTCGTCGGGGCAGGATGAATTTATTTCTATACTGTTCAGTTAATTGCGGCGAATCAATGAAAGAAGCCAACATCTTATTGATGGATTGTGACGGCAGTCCGAAATTCAAGTTAATCGACTCTAGCATATTTCCCAATAGTATGCGCAAGTCCTCAATGACGTTGCCCGTGTCGGGAATAACGGTTTGATCGGAAGCCTGACCAATGGTATCGGAAAGAAGGTCTTCTTTGTTCGACCACCTGCGATAGATCGTCGGTTTACTAACCCCAGCCCTGGCAGCCAAAGTATCCATACTAAAACTCTGAACACCGCATTCCAACATGAGCTCGCGTGCCGCTTGAAGGATGGCTTGGTCGGTTTGTTCACTGCGTGGTCGCCCCGGCTTTCTTGGGTGAGGAGTCGCTGAGTCCATAAGATAATTCCTCTCGATTGATAGATTGATACGATACTATATCGTAATCTAATATAAGGGATTTACCCCCTAAATTCAACCGTCGGTCATTTAAAAACACCCTCCCACTTCCATGCAACGAGTGGACGCAGCGTTATTCCGATTCGGAAACGACGGTAAATCGTTCGTTCACATGTTGGGGATGCTCAATTTCGTCTACCAGTGCCGCAGCATAGTCCTGATAACTTACATAGCTCTCACCTTTCGCGTTGACAAGCAGCTGATCCTTCCCAGTTCGATAAGAACCCGTCCGTTTTCCCATTTCAAAATGTGCCGAAGGGCTGATGAACGTCCATTGAAGCTCTTTCGTTTGCTCCAAGATTCTCAGATTTTCCGCTTGGTTCTGAGCAGTCGCTAAATATTCTTTTGGAAAATGAGGCGATTCGACGACGCGTGCCTGCTTGGTCTCATCTGCATATAGGCTGCCAGCGCCACCCACAACGATCAGTCTCGTATTCGGCTGCTTCTGAAGAGCTTGAATTAATACATTTCCTGCTTCGACATGAAGGTGCTCTTGGCCGAGTGGTGCGCCGAAAGCATTCACAACAATATCAAACGATTTTAAATCTTCAGATGTAAGCTCTAAAATAGCCCTCTCTAGAATGGAAACGCCACGATCAGAGATTTTCGCCGCATCTCGTACGATAGCCGTGACTTCATGCCCACGTTCAATGGCTTCATTTATAATGCAGCTTCCGGCTTTACCGCTAGCCCCAATAACTCCGATTTTCATCTTCTCTTCCTCCGCATGTTTGAAATTGTTGTGATTTACAGTCCTTTTTCCGCCACAAATGCAATCAAATCTACAACGCGGTTCGAATATCCCCACTCATTGTCATACCAAGAAATGACTTTCACTAAATTTTCTCCAACCACCATGGTAGACAACGCATCTACGGTAGAGGACGCAGGATCGCCGTTATAGTCACTGGAAACGAGTGGTTCCTCCGAGTAGTTCAGAATGCCCTTCAGCGTACTTTGCGATGCTTCTCTAAAAGCATCATTGACTTGTTCGACAGTAACGTTCGTATTCACTGTGACCACAAGATCCGTTACAGATACATTCGGAGTTGGCACCCGCATAGCCATACCGTTCATTTTCCCCTTAAGCTCAGGAAGCACTAAGGATATCGCTTTCGCAGCACCGGTCGATGTGAGTACGATGTTCTCCGCTGCGGCCCGTGCCCGACGAATATCCTTATGCGGGAGATCGAGCAGATTTTGATCATTTGTATAGGAATGAACCGTTGTCATCATGCCGGTTACGATACCAAAGCGATCGTTCAATACTTTGGCTATAGGAGCCAAACAATTCGTTGTACAAGAACCGTTCGAAATGATGGTATGTTGGGATGCATCATATTTATCCTCATTCACACCAAGCACGAGCGTGATATCTTCACCGCTTGCTGGCGCAGAGATGATGACTTTCTTGGCTCCTCCTTTCAAATGCAGGGCAGCCTTATCTTTCGCAGTAAAAAATCCCGTCGACTCGACAACAACTTCAACGCCATATTGTTCCCATGGGAGATTGCCGGGATCGCGCTCTGAGAATACTTTAATTTCTTTCCCATTAATGATTAAACTGCTTTCTCCTGCATGAATCTCGTCTGCCAATCGGCCATGTGTGGTGTCATATTTCAAAAGATGCGCCAGCGTTTTCACATCTGTCAAATCATTAATTGCTACGATGTCTACATTCGGGTTGTGTAATGCAGCCCTGAATACATTACGGCCAATTCGGCCGAATCCGTTAATTCCTACTTTCACCATTTTGCATGCCTCCTGAATTTTACACTCTAATTTAGTTTCAATATCTCTTTTGATTGAAGAATCGCCAAATCCACTTTCCCAGCAGCGTTTGCCTCTAATCTCTCCAGAAGATCAGGTGTCTGACGATAGATAGGCGGTTGATGAATAGCCTTGTAATGAATCGGCACCAGCGTTTTCACACCAAGAACCGTAGCAGCGGCAACTGCTTGCTCAGGGGATAGAACAATCGGTTGACCGCTGGGCGTTAACCCAGGGAACTCCACAACAGCGGCATTCACTGGCAAGCATGCAACATCAATAGGACCGTGAGTTTCTTTGATTTTCCACCAATATCCATGCCAAAGGGTATCTCCGCAATGAATCAGCTTCTTATCTCCCCCTTGTATAACCCAGGAAACCTGCGGATCCCCTAATCCATCCACCGAGTATGAGGGTCTGCCTGTCAACGAACCTACTTGAATCGTGTCCCCGATCGTTACGCCATTCACTCTCTCCAGACGCCCTAAGCTGACAATGCCCAAAGATTCGGCAGGCATATACACCGGGATGTCGGAACCATAAAACAGCGCAATAGCTTCTGGATCGAAATGATCCCCATGGTGGTGGGTAATGAAAACAGCATCTACCGGACCAAATTCATCCAAAGGATACAATGGCTCATTACTTTGACCAAATTTAGTTGGAAAATGGAATAAAGGATCAATAGCAATGCTGGTGCCGTCGAACTGGACGTGTATGCCCGCCCATGGAAGCTTCTGGATAATCATTTCATCGCTCCTTTTAATTAAATTACTATACCGTTTCGTAATTATTATATTGAGTACTGGTGCAATTTGTCAATGGATTACCGCTCTTATTTACCAAAAAATCACAAAGGGGCTGTCCCCCTAGGTCAACCCTACAGGAACAGCCCCTTATTTATACTATTTCATCAAAGCCACTTGGAGAAAAAAGCATGTGCTGCAGCGTGGTGTCCCGGAGGCACCGAATGGCCCATAAATGGGTGAACCTCAATAGACTTGTTCGGGGAAATGATGCGGTTATAGGCTGCGAAGATCGTCTCAGGCAAGCAGATTGTATCCTTTAGCCCAACCGTAACATGAACTGGCAGCGTAATTCGGTTAGCCAGATTCATAATGTCAAAATACCCTAGTGTCCCCAGTACCTCGTTAAGATGCTCCGGATAACGCGTCACGAACTCCGCCGCCTCCGTAAGCGAACCGACCGATTGAAGCAGTCCGAGATCCATATGACACATGTTCGGTACATGAGCGCTTACCGCCCGCACACGCGGCTCCATAGCAGAGACAAGCAATGCCAGCCCACCGCCTTGACTCACTCCGAACACGAATATCCTCTCCGGATCAATCTTCGGCAATGTCATTGCACACTGAACAGCACGCATGCCATCGATAGCAATAGCTCGATAATAGGCAGTCTCTGGGTCGCGTATCCCCTGCGTTATCCACCCTTTGGTCATGCCATATTCCTGTGAAAGCCCATTACCGGTCTCACCCCCTTGACCGCGCACATCTATGGCCAATACGGCGTACCCCATGAGCAACCATGCCGCGTGATCTTCAGGCCTGCCCTTGGATCCGGTATAGCCGTGAAATGTCACGATACAAGGAATGGGGCGACGCAGCTGAACGGGAGGCAGCAAATACCAGGCGTGCAGCGCTGTGTTTGCCGCACCCTCTATGACAATTTTGTACGCCTCTACCTGCAATAATGGGGATTCAACCCGTTCTTGTGTGTAACGCACCGACTCCGCAGCTTCCCTACAAGCACGATCCCAGAAATCTGTAAGATCGGCCGGCGGAGATACATCCGGATTATACTGATGCAGAGTACGCAGCCGATTTTCAATGGCATTCATCGTTCCCTATGCCCCCTTGATTCCAATCATCTCAAATTAGAGCAAATCACTCTATATATATCATTTATTATAATCCTGATTGGCTCGCTGCCGATACCTTTTTCCTCCTGCGAAAAAAGCCTTTCCGTCTCCAACGATTACGTTGTGAGAACGAAAAGGCTTGGCAAAGCGATCTATCACTTGCTAACTGTTACAGTTATCTTCTCACTAGAAGTAACACCGCCGGCATTGACCAATTCGCTGCGGTATTCATATACACCGACCGCTCTGCCGGATATTGTTGTCACGGCGCTCTGGGCACTAGGCGTGGCGGCTGTTAGGCTCTTCGTATCGACCAACTGTCCATTCTCATAAAGGCGATATTCTGTAGCGTTCGTTCCCCACCACATATTCGTCGTCACATTGAAGTTGCCGTCGCCATCCCAATTATCTTGGGACAATACCGGCTTGCCTGGCGCAGCATCGGTTACTTGCACGACAAGCGGATCGCTTGTTGTCGTACCGAACACATTGACAAGCTCTGCAGTATAGGTGTAGGTCCCGTTCGCTTTACCTTTCAGGTCAAATTTAGCAACCTGAGCAGCAGGAGATGCATCTGCTAGCGTTTGCGTGCTGATCAGAGTGCCATTCTCATACAATTTGAACACATTGCCATTGTTACCCCACCACATATTCATCGTTACTGTGTAGTTTCCGTCCTTAAGCCCGATCTGCCCATTGTTGCTAGACAATACAGGTTTTCCAGGAGCTCCACTCGACAATGGCTTAACAACCGAAATGCTCACAGCATTGGTTTGGACTGTTATTCCATTCAACGTCACGCTCGCTGTGATTTGTGCAGTGCCTTCGGCGACAGCAGTTACTTTACCTTGTGCATCCACTGTGGCTACCGCATTACTGCTCGAGCTATACACGATAGCGGCCTGACTCAAGTCAGCAGGCGCGCCATTACTTAGAGAACCGCTCACGTGAGTAGCTGTTGTCTCGCTAATTTTCAAAGTTGTTTTTTCTGCGCTTAGAGCTGCTTGATTGAATATTACGCTTGTTGTTACTGCAAATGTGAAGCTTTGCTCCGATTTGTTGCCCGCAGCGTCAAATACGCTATATGCCACAGCGTGCGCGCCTAATCCCAAATCGGATGCATGCAATATTTGTCCACTGCTGATCGCATTCCCATCCAGGGTCAACGTTTGAGCAGCTACTCCGGATACCGCATCCGAGCTTACAAGCTCGAACTTTAGCGTTTCCGCATACGTCACATCCGCCACGCCATGACCCGATTGCGTCAATGTGACGAAAGGCGCTGTTTTATCCAATTTCACTAGCAAGGACTTAGCAGCTTCCGTATTGCCAGCGGCGTCTGATGAGAAGTATTGGATCGTATTCGTTCCTTCTTCCGAAATCACAACCGGCGCTGTGTAAACAGCATTACTTCCGCCATTGGTTGCATATTGCGTTGTGACAGCTCCCGCTTGATCGTCAGTTGCTGACAATGTCACGGTTACATCTTGGTTAAACCAGCCTTCGCTGTTAGGCGTGCCGGATAACGCAGCTGTAGTGACAGGAGACGCCGTATCAGCCTGAGCTGTAAAATCGCTTAAACCCCTTGGTTTCAATTGAAACACATCTTTGAAAATGGCAGCAATCCCCTTAATGGTAACAGTCTGTCCCACTTGATAAGGAAATGTGCTTTGCGTGATGCCAGTGCGTGCATCCACACGAATATGATTGCTTGCAGTACCGTCCACCGCATCGAATTCAAAAGAACCGGTAGGCGTAGCACTAACGATATTCGTAATCGTCACATGGCTAAGCTCAACGAGCTGGCCTTGATTAGCATTCGTTACCGCTGTTATTGGAGTAGGCGCCGGCAGTGCCGAAGTGCCTGTCTTCGTAATCTCCACTGGATCTGTAAGCTCCAGCTCTGAGTTATACAGCGCTGTCGACGCCGTGATTTTCACAGTGTCGCCCTGATGAAACCCACTTAAGCTTTGGAAGACATAAATTCCACCCGTTGCATCCTGCAAATAGAAAGCTTGACCGCCGTAAGTACCCGGCTCAGTCGTCACAACGCCTTCAAGAGTTACAAGCGTTCCAACTGCTTTGCTGCGAGCTTCGGATACGGTGATCTTCGCAGGAATTGGATTTTGCTCTTCCGGTAACGGCTCTGCTGGAACGTTCCCCAGTGTGACGGATTCTGTTTTAAGGTTTGTGCCATTTTGACGCAAACGAAGATTTGCCGCAGCCGATGTCCCCGGCTTAATGCGGACCGTCAAGTCTTTGTAGGCATGACCCCGCGAGTCCGAAGTTAAGCTGAAATTAGCACTATAAGCTTCTGTCGTAGGCCATGTACCGTCGGCGTTCTGTATCTTGGCAATTTGGGCGCCACCGCTGACTAAATAAATGCCTGCTTGATAACCGGATACCGTCGTATTCGCCGGAAGATTATCAATCACAACACGAACCTGAAAATCCTGGGCATTCGGCAATACTGCCTGGTGCACGAAACCGTAGGTGACACTTGCCGTTGCACCCGGACCACCGTAGGAACCCGCTTTGAACGTGCTGCGGTCGTACCATTTGTAACCGGCATTCGGCGCCGCCCATGGTTCGGCTTGCGGTTCAGTAGAAGCTGCAGGGGCTTCGAACGCCAACAATGACGTTGGCTGATCAAGCTGCAACCCGCTTACTTGCGACAAGCTTGTATAGCTTTCTTTTTTGGAAAGCCAGTTCACCATATTCACGAGTAAGACACCGTCGTCTACTTCTTTAAAGCCGTCGTATGTCGTTTTCTTCGCGCCTGTGTCTTCACGCAAATATTTCGGAGTCGCATCTTCAACCGGTGAGGAATCACCGATGAAACCGGCTTTCCCTGCTCCTGCTTTGGCGATGGCTACAAAAGGGCCCTCGGCAACGCCACCCCCATTGTACACGCCTTGATCGACCGCACTCGCCCATGCTTCGCTTGTTTGCGGAAGATACACAATTCCCTTCGCTTTCGTTGGATCAATAATCGCGAGCGTTGATCCTGCATGCATAGCTACGCTCGAAACACCTGCCGTAATGTTCAAGGCTTGATTCGGGGCTACAACATTGTTAGCGTTAATATCACCCAGGGCATTATAACGGAAACGCAGACCGAATTGTGTCGCCAACCAGTCCGAGCTTGCTACATCCTGCATAGCCGAAGAAGCGCTTTCTTCGGCGCTCATCCCTTTAGCCGGATTTTCCCAGGCACCGCGACGATAGCCATTGAACACTTCAGAACCATCCCAACGATTCTTGTTCCGATCCGCATTGTAATGATCTCCGATGAAGAAGATACTGCCTCCACCTTGAACATATTGTTCCAGTGCGGCTTGCTCGCTTGTTTTATATGGAACATTCGACTCCGCTACAACGAACACATCATATCCACTCAAATCACTTAACGTGATTGGCGTTGTTTTGCGAAGTTCTTTTACATAATAGCCATTATTCGCTAATGCATTGGCAAAATCCGAAAATCCGCCATCAATAACCCAGTCAGCCGCTCCAGCTGTCTGCTCATGTGTATTGTCGAAAAGCACCTTCTTGCCAGCATTCTCATTGACTACTTTCGCTTCGATGAATGGAGCCGGGTCACTCGGACCTTCCGCCATAGCAGCCTGCCAACTGCTAGTCACCAAAACTTGTAAAGGCAATGCTACTGTTAAAGCAAGTGCTGACTTCAACAATTTCGCTTTCCATCCTGACATCTTACTCATGAACTTCCTCCTTTTTCATGAAAGACTAGTAGACTATCGCCCCAATTCTATCATGGATTACTAGGAGGAAGTGATATTTTTTTGTAAACATTAGGAAATTTGTAATTAGGAACAACATGTCTTGAAAAAATACAATTTCCGCTCGAAATCACGATAAAAACCGACAATTTCCTCAGACTTTTACTGGGTAATGGGGTAATCGATAACTACAACATTATCTAGGATACCATCCAATAACTTCACGAATTGCTGGTGCACGGGATGAGGGCCGTATTGTCGCAGTGCTTCTTGATCACGGAACGTCACACGCAAACCCAACGTGTAGCCATGCACATTCTCCGTCTCTTCAGTTACGTTCACACCAGCCGTTAGCTCAACTATCCCAGGAATTTGCTCTTTAAAGGTCCTGAGCGTCGCAATTAGCTTCTCTTCCTGCTGCGTTGTGTAGTTCTCATTAAATCTAAAAGATACGATATGCTCAAACATTTAAATTTATCTCCTCTCTATCGAAGCAAGATTTCTTTAAGTATATAAAAAAATAAGCATAATCCCAAAGCCAAATTCGCTTTACTGATCATGCTTATTTTCATCGATCTCTGTATCGGGACGACACGATTTGAACATGCGACCCCCTGCTCCCAAAGCAGGTGCTCTACCAAGCTGAGCTACGTCCCGAGAATACCGGCAAGAGGACTCGAACCTCCACCCTTTCGGACTCGATTTTGAGTCGAGCGCGTCTGCCATTCCGCCATGCCGGCCTATCACGCGCCCTGAGAGATTCGAACTCCCGACCTTTTGATTCGTAGTCAAACACTCTATCCAGCTGAGCTAAGGGCGCTTAAAATATGGAGCGGAAGACGGGATTCGAACCCGCGACCCTCGCCTTGGCAAGGCGATGCTCTACCCCTGAGCCACTTCCGCATGGGGTACTCAAGTGGTGATGATTGAACACCTCTTGAGTTTTGTGATGCGCGTAGAGGGACTTGAACCCCCACGGTCGCCCGCTAGATCCTAAGTCTAGTGCGTCTGCCAATTCCGCCATACGCGCATACTATAATTAAGGCAAATGGTGAGTCATGTAGGATTCGAACCTACGACACCCTGATTAAAAGTCAGGTGCTCTACCAACTGAGCTAATGACTCATAGGAGTACTGGGGATCAAGGATTTGAACCTTGGCATGACGGAGTCAAAGTCCGTTGCCTTACCGCTTGG